>NZ_PTPY01000036.1:0-822184 GCF_022696215.1 Pandoraea sp. LA3
CCACCCCCCCCCCCCTCTCCCGCCCCCCCCCCCCCCCCCGCCCCCCCCTCCCCCCCCCTGGACCACCTCTACCCCCATCACCCCCCAACCACCCGCCCCCACCTCCCCCCCCCCCCCCCCCCCGCTCTCGTCCTTCACCCCCCGCCCTCTTCTTTTCTTCCCTCATCAACACCACGCTCCGGGGCCCCCCCTGCCCCCCCCCCCCCCCTTCTATTTTTCCAGCCCCGGCAGACGGCTTACAGCACGTCGTTCACGAGTTCCGGCGGGCGGGCGATCACTGCCTTCTTGCCGTTCACGACGATGGGACGCTGCAACAGCTTCGGATGGGCAGCCACGGCCGCGAGCAGATCGTCGTCGCCCAGTGCCTCGTCGGCCAGCCCCAGTTCCGCGAACTCCGTCTCGTTGCTGCGGATCATGTCGCGCACGGGCACATCCAGCAGCTTGTGCAGACGTTTCAGATCCGCCAGCGTCGGCGGCATCTTCAAATATTCGACGACTTGCAGGTCGCCACCCGCCGGCGAACCCTCGACGAGCGCCAGCGCCTCGCGCGACTTCGAGCAGCGCGGGTTGTGATACACGGTAATCATGGTCACTCCAATGCGTCCAAAAAGCGTCCGGCGTGACAGGACAACGAGGGGTCAGCAATCGCTCGATGCAGCAACGATGCCCTCGCATCCCCGCGTCACGCCTGGGACGTGCGCTCCGAGTATGCATGGTATCGTCGGATGCCGCTAGCTACGGCCACCACGGACATCTGATCCGGCAACTCAGGAGAAAGTGACATGGCAGGACGCTTCATCAGCATCAAGTCGCGCGACGGCAAGACGTTTCAGGCATATCTGGCGACGCCGGACAGCAAAGGCGTTAGCGAGGGCAAGGGCCCCGGACTGGTGCTGTGTCAGGAAATCTTCGGCGTAAATGCCTACATTCGCGAACTGGCGGACCGCTATGCCGAAGAGGGCTACGTTGTCCTCGCGCCCGACCTGTTCTGGCGCATCGAGCCCGGCATCGAACTCGGTTATTCGTCCGGCGACTGGCAGCGCGCGTTCGCCTTGTTCCAGAGTTTCGACGTCGATCTCGGCATGGAAGACGTGGGCGCTACCGTCGACACGCTGCGTGCCTTGCCGGAATGCGTAGGCGGCGTGGGCGTGGTCGGCTATTGCCTCGGCGGCAAGCTGGCCGCGCTGTCGGTCACGCGCACGAGTGCGGATGTGGCCGTCGGTTACTACGGCGTGGGGCTGGAGCAGCACATCGACGAACTCGCGGGCGAGCATCCGCCCCTCGTGCTGCACGTCGCCGAGCTCGACAAATACGCGCCTGTCGAAGTGCGCGACACGCTGACCGAGCGACTCGGCAAGCATCCCAACGTCACCCTGTATCTGTACCCGGACGCCGATCATGCTTTTGCGCGTCCCGGCGACCACTTCAACCGCGCCGCCACCCAGCTCGCCCATCAGCGCACCATTGGTGCGGTGCGCCGCGTCATCGGGCCGCACTTCGACTTCGCGTCGCTGTGGGAAACGCATTGCGCGTACGAATTTGCCATCCGCGAGATCGATCCGTTGATGAAGACGATGGTGGCGGAGCCCTACGTCAATCACATTCCGACGATGACGGGCGGTGTCGGCCATCAGCAGTTAGCGCATTTCTACCGGAATCACTTCGTCAACAGCAACCCGCCCGACACGAAGCTGATTCCGATATCGCGCACGATCGGCGCGACCCAACTCGTCGACGAACTGCTGTTCTGCTTCACCCATACGACGCCGGTGGACTGGATGCTGCCGGGCGTGGCGCCGACGGGACGCCGTGTCGAGATTCCGTTGGTGGCCATCGTACGATTCCGGGGAGACAAACTGGAGCACGAACACATATATTGGGATCAGGCGAGCGTACTCGTGCAGATCGGTCTGCTCGATCCGACAGGGTTGCCGGTCGCCGGCGTGGAGACCGCGCGCAAGTTGCAGGACGAGAATCTGGCGTCCAACAGCTTGATGCCGAACTGGTCGTTCGGCACCAAGGCGCAGTAGATTGACCGCCGGCGAGCGCCGGCGTTGCAGTGAAGCGGTCGTCCCTCCCCGGCGAGGGGACGGACGCCGCGCAGCACAGGCAGTTACAACAAGAAAAAGTGTCGCGAACGTTGCGGGAGACAAGTCATGAATACGCAACCTTCTCAGCGCGCGTGTGCGCGTCATGTTCGTCATGCGCGCCATGCACGCCGCGTCGCATTCACCGGATGGTTCGCCATCCTCTCCGGCATGTTGATGGTGACCGGTTGTGCGAATCCCGATTTCGAGCCCAAGAAGCCGCTCGTCCTCAATTTCCCGCTCGGCCAGCCGCCCCTGTCGGGCCTCGATCAATACAAGGTGGCGGCGGCGCAGCGTGTGACCGAGGTCAATGCCCGGGAGATCACACCCGGCAATCCGCAGCCGATGTTGCGCTCGGTCGTCTCGCTCGAATACTGGGTCGATCGCGGTGGCAATGTCACGCGCGTGGCCCTCTATCGCAGCAACGGCGATCATGAAGCCGAGCGAATCGCCATCGCCAGCTTGCGACGGGCGAGCCCCTTGCCGGCACCGAGCCGGGCGCTGGTGGACAGCAGCGGACGTGTGCGTGCCGTCGAGACCTGGCTCTTCAACAACGACGGCCGGTATCAGCTGCGCAGCGTGGCCGCGCCGCAGATCGACGGGCAGTGATATCGTGACAGGCATCCGCCCGCTTTGCCCGGCCCGCTCGGGGCAACGGATAGGGGGCGACGGAGATGCTCATGCCGCGATTTGCTGCCAACCTGACCCTGCTCTATCAGGAAGTCCCGTTTCTCGATCGTTTTCAGGAAGCGGCGAGCGATGGCTTCAGAGGTGTCGAATTCCTGTTTCCGTACGAGCATCCCGCACAGGAAATCCGCAAGCGACTGGATGACGCCGGGCTGACGCAAGTCCTGTTCAACGGTCCGGCGGGCGACTGGGCGAGCGGAGAGCGCGGCATCGCGGCGTTGCCCGGCCGCGAGGCACAATTTCGCGACGGGATCGAACTCGCACTGGACTACGCCGATGCGCTAGGTTGCCGGCAGTTGCATGTCATGGCCGGTTGCCCCGACGCCGCCGAGTCGCCCGAGCGATGCCGCGCAAGCTACCTCGAGAATCTCGCCTACGCGAGCGGTCAGGCGGCGGCACACGGTGTGACCGTACTGATCGAACCGATCAATCCGCGCGACTTTCCGCGCTATTTCCTCACGCGCCAGGATCAGGCGCACGCCATTCGTAGCGAAGTCGGTGCGAGCAACCTCAAAGTCCAGTTCGATGCGTACCACTGCCAGATCGTCGAGGGCGATCTGGCGATGAAAATACGCCAGTCCATCGACCATATCGGCCACGTGCAGGTCGCCGGCGTGCCGGCCCGACACGAGCCCGATACCGGCGAGGTCAACTATCCCTTCCTGTTCCGTCTGCTCGACGAACTGGGGTATGCCGGGTGGATCGGGTGTGAATACCGCCCACAGGGGGCGACGCGCGCGGGACTTGGCTGGCTCAAGCCGTGGCTCAGAGCGACGGCGAACCGATAGATCGCGACCATCCCGACGCACTTTCGCGTCACGTCGACGTCACGTTTGCGTCACGTTCCGGGGGATTACGCAGACGTGAATCGATTTCCGAAAATCAATCGGAGGTCGAAGCATTGTGCGCTGCGCAGCGATATATCCGAGACAGAGTCGGAGAAAGTCTTAGGAAAGATGTAGGACGAATCAGGCAAAAAAATGGCGGGACACACGGGCCCGCCAAAACCACACGCTACGGGGTTAGCGCGAGGAGACCAGATTCGGAGCACTGTATCGAACCACCTTGCAAATTGCGCCGGGGGACGCGTTTTTGCCGATACAGTCGCGCTGCTGTGTTACCGGGGGATAAGCACTTCAGCGTTGAGATGCATTGTGGTGGAAACGTATGGAGGGAGGGGTAACAAAGTGTTTCAGGTTGTAACACCTAGCGCGTTTCACTGCCTCTGTGAATCGCGCCTGCGCCTTGCGGCACAAGGCGCTTCGCTGAGACACAACTTTCCATATTTTGTTCGTCATCCTGAATAACTCGCCACCCGAGCCATCCGTTCGACATCCATCCGACCCCGGTAAGGCAATCCCTCTTCGCCATCGATACCTCACCACTATCGACACGCCAATCCCGGCTGAGAGTCGGTGATAGCGTCGCGGCCGCTCCACTAGCGGCCATCTTCAGTCATCGTCGACAAACGCACCGCATCCTGGCGTCCCGAACGCAGGTGTCGGCAATGTGCTAAGTTCAAACTTTGTGCGTGGCAACAAAGTGAGCAATGGAAACCATTGAACGTTTGGGGCAGATCCTGGCGCGTGACCGGGTGATCGCGGTTGTGGGCTTATCGCCGCGGCCCGACAGGCCGAGCTTCACCACCTCGCGATACATGCAGCAGCATGGGTATCGGATCGTGCCGATCAACCCGCAGGCCGCCGATTCCGGCGAAAAGATTCTGGGCGAGACCGTCTACGCCAGCTTGACCGACGCAGCAGAAGCCCTTCGCGCCGAAGGTCTGCGCATTCACATGGTCGACTGCTTTCGCCGCAGCGGCGACATTCCGCCGATCGCGACCGAGGCTGTCGCCATCGGTGCAAACAGTTTGTGGATGCAGTTGGGCATCGAGAACGACGAAGCGGCGGCCGAGGCATTGGCGGCAGGGCTGGACGTCGTCATGGACCGCTGCGTCAAGATCGAGCATCAGCGTTGGTTGATGCAAGGCGGCGGGTTGTCCGAACCGGGTGGCCAACAGGCCACCGGCCGCTGACACGTCAAACGCTTGTGCCGAACGTCGTCCCGAAAATAGAAAAAGCCGACGGTTCAACGTCGGCATCCGACTCCCTCTAACGTCAACATCTCGCTGCCATGACCATCGACGCCGATCTGCTCGCCTATTACGACTTGATGGCGCGCAAGTACCCCACTCCCGAAAACGCCCCCGCGCCGACGCCGCAGGACGTGCGCGCCAAATTCGCCGCCGTCGCCGTCGAGGCGCTGCGTCCGTTGCCGGCGGGATTGAAAAGCGAGACGTTCGAGATTCCGCTGCCGGGTCGCAATCTGCGGGCGAGGCTCTATCGACCGGAGGGTCGCGTCGTCCCGCTGGTCGTGTACTTCCATGGTGGCGGCTGGGTCGTTGGCGATGTCGACACGCACGGAACGGTCGCGGCCCTGCTCGCGCAGGATGCCGACGTCGCGGTACTCAGTGTCGATTACCGGCTGGCTCCGGAGCATCCGTTCCCGGTGCCGGTCGACGACGCGCGTGAGGCGTTGGCGTGGGCGGCGGAACAGCGTGCCCGGCTGGGCGTGAGTCTGGACCGGTTGGCGGTGGCGGGCGACAGTGCGGGCGGACATCTGGCGGCACAGGCGGCGGCGTGGTTCAACGACAAGCACCCGGGCATGGTGGGTGCGCAGTTGCTCATCTATCCGGTCGTGCAGTATCGGTTCGACACGCCGAGTTACGAGCGTCTGGCGGATGGCATTGGACTGACGCGAGACGAAATGCGTTGGTACTGGAAGGAATTTCTGGGTGGCGTGGAGCCGGCGGAGAGTGATGTGCGGGTCAATTTGATGGCGGAAGCGCCGCGTCATCCGTTGCCGAACAGTTTGGTGATTGCTGCGGAATACGATCCGTTGCATGACGAAGCGGTGGCGTATGCGCAGTTCGTTGCGCGTACGGGATCGCGGGCGGAGGTCATCGAGGCGGCGGGTTTGACGCATAGCTTCGCGCGATTGCAGCCGTTCGTGCCGCAAGCGAGGATGGTGATGCACGACGCCGCGCAGCGTCTGCGCGAATGGCTGGGATAAACCGGGTCGTGTACAGGACGGCCTGAGAGCGCTCGAACCCCGCATGTCCGAACGGATTCGAGTCGAGGCCGCGGAAGCGGACGACCCGAAGGCGTTTGCGCCGTTGGCGAGGATGCAGATGGCCGAGGAGGTTTAGGGTTTAGGGGGGTTAAAACCCTGGGCAACACAGGCCGGAACAAGGGGGACGCTTGCCGCAGCGACTTTAAAGTTGGAGCGGAGGGAAGCGTCCCCCTTGTTTCGGTGTCGCTGCGTTTGGGGAGAACAATGCAGCGGTGAATCAGCGAATCACTTCAGCCATTTATCGACAACGCTCTGATACTCACCGGTTTTCTGAGCGAGATTCAGCCATTGGTCGACGTAATGCTTGAAGACATCGTCGCCACGGGGCAGCAGATAGGCCTTCTCGCCGAACTGAAGCGGTTTATCGGGATTGACGGGACAGAGTGCGGGGTTGAGCTTGTGCTGGAGGAGGGTTTCGGAGGAGTCCGTGACCATGACATCGGCTTTGCCGTCGGCGATTTGCTGGAAGATCGTGACGTTGTCCGGATAAATCGTCAGCGTGGCGTTCGGCAGGTATTGGCGGGCGAAGCGTTCGTTGGTGCCGCCGGGGTTGGCGATAGCGCGGGTGCTGGGTTTATTCAGATCGGCGAGCGTCTGGTACTTCGCCACGTCGGCGCAGCGAACAATGGGTGACTTGCCGTCGACCATGACCACCTTGCTGTAGTAGGCGCGCGCGGCGCGATCGAGCGTGACGGACACGCCGCCGACGACGATGTCGCACTTCCCGGCGGTGAAATCGTCCATCAGGCCTTTCCAGGTCGTCGGGACGATCACGGGTTTCACGCCGAGCGACTTGGCCAGTGAGGCGACGAGATCCACGTCGATGCCTTCGAACTGTCCGTCGGGGCGGCGGTACGAATAGGGTTTGTAGTCGCCGGTAGCGCAGGCGCGCAGCGTGCCGGACTTCACGATGTCGTCGAGCCGGGAGTGGACGGCGACGGGGGCCGCGGTCGTTGCCGTTTGCGCGTGAGCGGCAGTGGTGACGGTAGCGACGGTGGCGGTGGTGAGAATTGTAGCAACGAGGGTCGTGGCGGAAGCGGCGAGCGCCGTCCCCGTCACGAAGGCCGCGCGGGCGGCCGTCTTCATGACTGTCATGCTTGTCTCCGTATTGTTCTGTCGGCGTAGTGACGCCCTGACGTTCCGAGTCGTCTGACGCGACTCGTGGGGCTTCATACTACTGTTCGGCTGCGCCCGCGCCAACCGTCGCAAAAATGCGAAGTTTCCGAGCGCAGCGCGCCGGATTCACCGTCCGGTTCAAGCACTTATCTGCGGCATAACAGCCCGCCACGCGACCGGCCCCGGGATACCCGAGTAAAATGGCCGCTTGCCCAACCCCTTCCTACCCCCGCTGCGACGTGTCCCAAGCTCTGCAAAACGATACTTTCCTGCGCGCGCTGCTGCGCCAGCCGACCGAGTACACGCCGATCTGGCTGATGCGCCAGGCGGGCCGGTACCTGCCCGAATACAACGCGACCCGAGCCAAGGCCGGTAGCTTCCTCGCGCTGGCGAAGAATCCCGCCTACGCCACCGAAGTGACGCTTCAACCGCTCGAACGCTTTCCGCTCGACGCCGCGATTCTGTTCTCGGACATTCTCACCATTCCCGACGCCATGGGCCTCGGCCTGTCGTTCGAAGCCGGTGAAGGCCCGCGCTTCGCGCATCCGCTGCGCACCGAAGACGACGTGCGCCGCCTGCGTGCCCCCGACCTCGACAGCCTGCGCTACGTGTTCGACGCCGTCGCCGAAATCCGCCGCGCACTGAACGGCCGCGTGCCGCTCATCGGCTTCTCGGGCAGCCCGTGGACACTCGCGTGCTACATGGTCGAGGGCGCCGGGTCGGCCGACTTCCGTACCGTCAAGACGATGATGTATGAGCGTCCCGACCTGATGACGCACATTCTCGAGACGAACGCGCGTGCCGTCGCCGCCTATCTGAATGCGCAGATCGAAGCGGGTGCGCAAGCCATCATGGTGTTCGACACCTGGGGCGGCGCACTGGCCGACGGCCTGTATCAGCGCTTCTCGCTGGCGTACATGAAGCAGGCGCTCGAAGGCGTGCATCGCGAGTGGAACGGCGTGCGCATTCCGCACATCGTCTTCACCAAGGGCGGCGGCCAGTGGCTCGAAGCCATCGCCGACACGGGTCCCGATGCCATCGGGCTCGACTGGACCGTGGATCTCGCCGCAGCACGTCGTCGCGTGGGCGATCGTTGTGCACTGCAAGGCAATTTTGATCCGACCGCGCTATTTGCGGCCCCCGACGCCATCCGCACCGAAGTGCGACGTCTGCTCGACGCGTACGGTAATGCGCCGGGTCACGTATTCAACCTCGGGCACGGCATCTCGCAGTTCACCAACCCGGAACACGTCGCGGCACTCGTCGACGAGGTTCACAGCTATAGCCGGAAGCTTCGCCAAACGGCGTAAACAGGCGTGGATAGTCGTCGGCACTTCTCCGCACAAGCGGTGATGCGGGTTCGCGGGGCATTTCGCTCTGCAAACCCAACCGCCGTTTCAAGCGGGGAATGTCAAGCGAAAAGCGGTCGAATAACCCCTCCAATTTTCAGAGTTGTCCCGAAGACTTATGCACAAATTCTCGCTGCGCCGCCGCAAGTGAGAGACGAATGGAAGGGGTCGTCGACGTCATTCATAAGCTATTGATCAAAAAGCATTTTTGAATCTGGCAAAGTCGGGACGCCGCGCGACGCAAAGACCGTGCGACGAGGCTGACGGGAGAGAATCCCCACAGTTCTCAACATAGTTATCCACAAGCGTTTCGAACGCACTGGAAAGCCGACTCAAATCCGGGGTTTACCGGCACTTCTCAGGATTCACTTTAAGTTTGACCCGCGCCGACGATCTCTCCGCTCCTGCGTCAACCGCTTCGTCCGACGACGCGCACGACACGCTGTTCCCGGTGACCGGGCCGCGCGGCCCGGCACCCGCCATCGCACGTGTCGCGCTCGACACGCCGCTGCTCACCCTGTTCGATTACCGTCTCGATCAGGCCGCGAGCCCCGGCCAACTGGTGCAAGTCCCGTTCGGACGGCGACAGGTCGTGGGCGTTGTCTGGGAATTGACGCAGCGCAGCGAAGTCGACCCGAAAAAGCTGCGGGAAGTGACATCCGTCTGGCACGAATTGCCCCCGCTCGGCGACGATTGGCGCGACCTGATGCAATTCGCGTCACGTTACTATCAGCGCGGCGTTGGTGAAGTCGCATTGCCTGCCATTCCCGGCCATCTGCGCACGCCGATGCGCTGGCCGCGACTGCTCGCCCAACGCGGCGTGCAGCGCTACCGGATCGCCGACGGCGCGCTTGGCACGTTGATGGAGAACGTGCCCGCCCGTCTGCGGGCACAGCGCCGACTCGCCGAAGGACTCGCACAGGCAGGCACACTCGATGCCGACGAAGCCCGCGCCCTGTGCTCGAAGGCGGCGGACGTGCTCAAGCAATGGGCCGCCGCGGGCTGGGTCGTCGTGGAGACGGTGCCGTTTCATGAAGCCGTTCGGGACGCAGACGACACCGATGGGGATGAGGATGACGAACCGGCAGCATCCGTCGACGGCATGGCCGATGTGCTGGACGACAGCAATGCCACCCTCAGCGGCACGAACGAGACGAAAACGCTGACGACCGGACAAGCCGACGCCGTCGCCGCCATCCATGACGCGCTGCTCGCCGCAGGCGCTCAGTCGCTCGAAACGCCCGGCGCCGAGCCGGATAAGGACACACCGGCGTGCGCGCCCTTCCTGCTCTATGGCGTGACCGGCAGCGGCAAGACGGAAGTCTATTTGCGCGCCGTGGCCGAAGCGCTGCACACGCGGGCGTCGCGAGACGCCCAGGTGCTCGTGCTCGTCCCGGAAATCAATCTGACGCCGCAACTCGAAGGCGTCTTCCGTGCGCGCTTCCCCGACGAGACCCTTGTCACGCTGCACAGCGGGCTGGCCGAGGGTGAACGCGCACGGCACTGGCTGGCCGCGCATCGCGGCGAAGCGCGGATCGTGCTCGGTACGCGTCTGGCCGTGATGGCGTCGATGCCGCACCTGCGTCTCATCGTCGTCGACGAAGAACACGACCCGTCCTATAAGCAACAGGAAGGTCTGCGCTATTCGGCCCGCGACCTTGCCATCTGGCGCGCGAACCGGCTGCGCATTCCGGTCGTGCTCGGCTCGGCCACCCCCTCGCTCGACAGCTGGAACCGCGCCGAACAGGGCCGCTACGTGCGTCTCGCCATGCCCGAGCGCGCCACGCCCGACGCCGTGCTGCCGCGCGTATCGCTCATCGACATGGAGATCGAACGCAAACGCCAGCGTGTGGTGCACGAAGGCCTCTCGCAGCCGCTGCTCGCCGCCATTCGCGCACGCATGGAAGCGGGTGAACAAAGCCTGCTATTCCTCAATCGCCGTGGTTACGCGCCGGTGCTCAACTGCGACGCCTGCGGCTGGATCAGCGATTGTCGCCGATGCAGCGCACACATGGTGCTGCACAAGCCCGAGCGGCGGCTGCGCTGCCATCACTGTGGCGCCGAGGCGCGTATTCCTCACGCGTGTCCCGACTGCGGCAACCTCGACCTCGCCCCGCTCGGACGCGGCACGCAACGCATCGAAGAAGCCCTCGCCGAGCACTTCCCCGACGCGCGGCTCGCGCGTATCGACGCCGACAGCACCCGCCGTAAAGGCAGCGCTCAGGCGCTTTTCGCGCAGGTGCACGCGGGCGAAGTCGACATCCTGATCGGCACGCAGATGGTGGCCAAGGGACACGATTTCCGTAACGTCACGCTCGTGGGCGTAGTCAACGCCGACAGCGCCCTCTTTTCCCACGATTTCCGCGCGGCCGAACGTCTCTTCGCCCAGTTGATGCAGGTGGCCGGTCGCGCCGGACGCGCGGCGCGTGCCGATGGCCCCGGCGACGTGCTGATTCAGACCCGCTACGCCTCGCACCCGCTATTCGCGTCGCTCATGCGGCACGACTATGCAGGCTTCGCGGCGCAGCAACTGGAAGAGCGTCGTGTCGCACTGCTGCCGCCATATACGCATCAGGCGTTGTTACGCGCTGAAGCCCGCAAGCTCGATGACGCCATGACGTTCCTCAAACAAGCCCGCGAGATCGCCGCGACGCCAGCGTTGCACGACTCGCGTATCTCGCTGTGGGACCCGGTGCCGATGACGATGGTCCGGATCGCCGGCACCGACCGCGCCCAACTGGTGGTCGAAAGCCCGCATCGCGGGGCGCTCCAGCGTTTCCTCACGCAATGGATGAGCGAACTGCGCGCGCTCAAGGCACCGGTGCGCTGGCATCTCGAAGTCGACCCTCTCGAAATATAAAACGGTATATAGCGTTCCGAAAATTTGACAACATCGGAAGAATCTCCGACGATGCAGCCGTAACCCCACGATAAGAAGAACGCTGCACGTCGAACGGTTCACGTCATCTGCAAGATAAGTTCGTCCTACAGGAGACATCCGATGAAGTCGCACGACCGGAGCGCCGCCCCCACGGCGCCGCAAGCTGTTGCATCCCCTCTCGTTCCTCCCGAATACGCGTTTTCCGAATCACCACTCGAAACCGCCACGGCGGAAGTCTCGCGGCGTCGCTTTCTGCGCCGTGCCGGTGCGCTAGGTATCGGCGCCAGCCTCGCGGGACGCGCCCTCGACGTACTCGCGGCAACCGCCGCGCCGCAAACGGTCACGCTGCCGTTCGCGAACGGCGAGCGCGAACTCGTGGCGTATCCGCAAAAGCGCCCGCTGATCCGGCTCACGGCACGTCCGCCGCAACTGGAAACCCCCTTCGAAGTCTTCAACGACGGCCTGATCACGCCGAACGACGCGTTCTTCGTGCGCTATCACCTCGCCGGGATTCCGACCGACATCGATCCGGCGAAACATCGCATCCGCGTGGGCGGCAGCGTCGCCAAGCCGCTCGACATCTCGCTCGCGTCGCTGAAGAAGGACTTCGGCCCGCCCGTGGAAATCGTTGCCGTGCACCAGTGTTCGGGCAACAGCCGGGGATTCTTCGAGCCGCGTGTCGGCGGCGGGCAGATCGCCAACGGGGCGATGGGCAACGCGCAGTGGCGCGGCATACCGCTCAAGCGCATTCTCGAGCGGGCGGGCGTGTCGGCCGGGGCGAAGCAGGTGACGTTCGAAGGCCTTGACCGGCCCATCGTCCCTGCCACCCCCGAGTTCGTGAAGGCCCTCGACCTCGATCACGCGATGGACGGCGAAGTGATGGTCGCCTTCGCCATGAACGGTAAGGATTTACCGATGCTCAACGGCTTTCCGGTACGGCTGGTCGTGCCCGGCTACTACGGCACCTATTGGGTCAAGCATCTGGCCGACATCAACGTCATCGACAAAGTCTTCGACGGCTTCTGGATGGCCACGGCCTATCGCATTCCGGATAACGACTGCAACTGCGTCGAGCCGGGCAAAGCGCCGGAAAAGACGAAACCGATCGGCCGCTTCACCGTGCGCTCCTTCGTCACCAGCCACAGCGACGGTCAGCAAGTCGCGGCGGGCCGCGCGATGCGCGTGCGAGGCATTGCGTTCGACGGCGGTGAAGGGATCCGCGACGTGCAGTTCTCCGCCGACGGCGGCCAGACGTGGCAAACGGCGAAGCTGGGTAGCGAGTTGTCGAAGTATTCGTTCCGAGAGTGGATCGCGTCGTTCACGCCACCGCAGGCCGGCGAGTACGTCCTGAAAGTCAGGGCGACGAATCGTGCCGGGGTGACACAACCACTGCAATCGTTGTGGAATCCGGCGGGCTATCTGCGTAACGGCGTGGAATCCGTACGCGTGGTTGCGGCTTAAGGCGGGGGACGATCATGAAAAATCTGAAATTCACGCCTGATCTGACGCGCGCAGCAGCGCGGGCGCTCGGTCTGGCCGGCGTATTGGCAGGTGTATTCGCAGGAACACCTGCCCACGCGCTCGACATCAAGCTGCCGCAGGAAACGGCGCAACTCAAGGCCTCGACGCTCGCGGGCCATCAGGCGGCCAGCGCCTGGTGCGTGATGTGCCACTCCGTCGACTACATCAACTCGCAGCCGCCAATGCCGTCGGCCTTCTGGAGCGCCGAAGTCACGAAGATGGTGAAGGTCTACGGCGCGCCGATTCCCGAAGATCAGGTCAAGCTGATTTCCGAGTACCTCGGCAAGGCGTACGGCAGCGACCAGAAGTAGCCGCGCGGGGGGCGCAACCCCGAAGCGACCCCGATGGTGCAACCGCATTTTTGACTCTGGTTGCACCTCTTTCGAAACCCGGTTACGATGCCGCAATTCACCCGCTATGGGTGTCACGTTTTTGCGTCATCAGGTAACCCTCTCATGGCTAACACCACCCTCGGCGTCAAAG
Source organism: Pandoraea sp. LA3 (assembly GCF_022696215.1). Classification (NCBI taxonomy): domain Bacteria; kingdom Pseudomonadati; phylum Pseudomonadota; class Betaproteobacteria; order Burkholderiales; family Burkholderiaceae; genus Pandoraea; species Pandoraea sp. LA3. The sequence goes on from NZ_PTPY01000036.1 coordinate 13,257, forward strand.
TCGACGACATCCTGCGCACGCGGCTCAAGACGGCTGCCCAGCAAATCGAGCGCACCCCGCACTGGCTCATCAAACAGGCCATCTTCGCCTATCTGGAGCGCATCGAGAGCGGCGCGCTGCCCCCTGAACTCAGTGGTGCAACCCAGTCGGGTACCGAGGTGATCGACGGCCATGCCGGCGACGACACCGTGCCGCACCCGTTCCTCGAATTCGCCCAGAACGTGCAACCGCAATCGGTGCTGCGTGCGGCGATCACGGCGGCGTATCGCCGTCCCGAGCCGGAGTGCGTGCCCGTGCTGGTCGGTCAGGCGAAGCTCGCACCGGCCACGGCCACGCTGGCATCGGACCTCGCGCGCAAGCTCGTCGTCGCCCTGCGCGGCAAGAGCACCGGCGGGGGTGTCGAGGGACTGATTCACGAGTTCTCGCTGTCCAGCCAGGAAGGCGTGGCGCTGATGTGTCTGGCCGAAGCGCTGCTGCGCATTCCCGACAAGGCCACGCGCGACGCCCTGATTCGCGACAAGATCAGCAAGGGCGACTGGCACGCCCACATGGGCAACTCGCCGTCGATGTTCGTCAACGCCGCCACCTGGGGCCTGATGATCACCGGCAAGCTCGTCACCACCACCAGCGAAGCCGGTCTCACGAAGGCCCTCACGCGCCTGATCGGCCGTGGCGGCGAACCGCTGATCCGCAAGGGCGTGGACATCGCCATGCGTCTGATGGGCGAACAGTTCGTCACGGGTGAAACCATTTCCGAAGCGCTGGCCAACAGCCGCAAGTACGAAGCGCAGGGCTTCCGCTATTCGTACGACATGCTCGGCGAAGCGGCGACGACCGAAGAAGATGCGCAGCGCTACTACGCGAGCTACGAGCAGGCCATCCACGCTATCGGCAAGGCCTCGGCCGGTCGCGGCATCTATGAAGGCCCCGGCATCTCGATCAAGCTCTCGGCGCTGCACCCACGCTACTCGCGCAGCCAGCACGAGCGCACCGTCTCGGAACTGCTGCCGCGCGTGCAGTCGCTCGCCAAGCTGGCCCGCTCGTATGACATCGGCCTGAACATCGACGCCGAAGAAGCCGACCGCCTCGAAATCTCGCTCGATCTGCTCGAAGCCCTGTGCTTCGACCCGGAACTGGCCGGCTGGAACGGTATCGGCTTCGTGGTGCAGGCGTATCAGAAGCGCTGCCCGTTCGTGATCGATTTCATCATCGATCTGGCGCGTCGCAGCCGTCACCGCATCATGGTGCGTCTGGTCAAGGGCGCTTACTGGGATACGGAAATCAAGCGTGCGCAGGTCGACGGCCTGGAAGGCTATCCGGTCTACACGCGCAAGATCTATACGGATGTCTCGTACCTCGCCTGCGCGAAGAAGCTGCTGGCCGTGCCGGATGCCATCTACCCGCAATTCGCCACGCACAACGCCTACACGCTCTCCGCGATCTATCACCTCGCAGGCAACAACTACTACCCCGGTCAGTACGAGTTCCAATGCCTTCACGGCATGGGCGAACCGCTGTACGAGGAAGTCGTTGGGCCGATCGCCGCAGGCAAGCTGGCGCGCCCGTGCCGTGTGTACGCACCGGTCGGCACGCATGAAACGCTGCTCGCCTACCTCGTGCGACGTCTGCTGGAAAACGGCGCCAACACGTCGTTCGTGAACCGCATCGCCGACGAGACCGTCAGCGTCGACGAACTGATCGCCGACCCGATTTCGGAAGCCGAGAAGGTGCAACCGCTCGGCGCGCCGCATGCCAAGATTCCGCTGCCGCGTGACCTGTACGGCGTATCGCGCGCCAACTCGTCGGGCTTCGATCTCTCGAACGAACACCGCCTCGCGTCGCTGTCGTCGGCCTTGCTGGCCAGCGCAGGCACGCCGTGGCGCGCCGCCCCGATGCTGGCCGACGGCGAACGTACCGAAGGCACGCCGCGTGCTGTGCGCAACCCCGCCGATCTGCGCGACATCGTGGGTCAGGTCATCGAAGCGACGTCCGCCGACGTCGAAGCCGCACTCGCGCACGCCGTGGCCGCCGCACCGATCTGGCAAGCCACGCCGGTCGAAGAGCGTGCCGACTGCCTGATGCGCGGCGCCGATCTGCTCGAAGCCCACATGCCCACGCTGATGGGGCTGTGCGTACGCGAAGCGGGCAAGTCGCTGCCGAACGCCGTGGCCGAAGTGCGCGAGGCCGTCGACTTCCTGCGCTACTACGCCGCGCAGATCCGTCAGGGCTTCTCCAACGACACCCACCGCCCGCTTGGCCCGGTGCTTTGCATCAGCCCGTGGAATTTCCCGCTCGCCATCTTCGTCGGTCAGGTCGCCGCCGCGCTGGCCGCAGGCAACCCGGTCATCGCGAAGCCCGCCGAGCAAACGCCGCTCATCGCAGCCGAAGCCGTGCGTCTGATGCAGGCCGCAGGCATTCCGTCCGGCGCGCTGCAACTGCTGCCGGGCACGGGCGAAACCGTGGGCGCTGCGCTGGTGGCCGACGCTCGCACCAAGGCCGTGATGTTCACCGGCTCGACCGAAGTCGCACGCATCATCGCGCGCACGCTGGCCGATCGCCTGGACGCCAACGGCCGACCGATTCCGCTGATCGCCGAGACCGGCGGCCAGAACGCGATGATCGTGGACTCGTCGGCGTTGCCCGAACAGGTCGTGTACGACGTGCTCGCCTCCGCTTTCGATTCGGCGGGTCAGCGCTGCTCGGCACTGCGCGTGCTGTGCCTGCAAGACGACATCGCCGACAAGACGCTGCACATGCTCAAGGGCGCGATGCAGGAGCTGGCCATCGGCAACCCGGACCGTCTGTCGATCGACGTCGGCCCGGTGATCGACGCCGAAGCGCAGAATGGCATCAACCGTCACATCGAACAGATGCGCGGCAAGGGCTTCCCGGTCGAGCAACTGACGCTGCCGGACGCCGCCCGTCACGGCACCTTCGTGCCGCCGACGCTCATCGAGCTGACCGACCTGAAGGCGCTGCAACGCGAAGTCTTCGGCCCGGTGTTGCACGTGATCCGCTTCAAGCGCGCGCAGCTCGACAAGCTGCTCGATCAGATCAACGGCACCGGCTATGGCCTGACGTTCGGCGTGCATACGCGTATCGACGAAACCATCGCTTACGTGACGGAGCGGGCGCATGTCGGTAACGTCTACGTGAACCGTAACGTGATCGGCGCCGTGGTCGGCGTGCAGCCGTTCGGCGGCGAAGGCCTCTCCGGCACGGGTCCGAAGGCCGGGGGTCCGATGTATCTGCCGCGTCTGCTGGCAACGCGTCCGGCGGCACTCGCCCCGGAACTGAATCGCAACGAAGCCGCCCTCTCGCCGCTGGTGAGCTATCGCGACTGGCTGCGTCAGCAACCGGAGAGCGCCGCCGCCGTCGATCGCGTCGACCGCTATCTGTCGACGTCTGCCCTCGACGCCACGGCGGTGCTGCCGGGCCCGACCGGCGAGCGCAACACGTACGGTCTGGAGCCGCGCGGCCCGGTGCTGTGTGTGGCAGCAACGGTGCTCGGCGCACGCACGCAACTGGCCGCCGTGCTGGCCACGGGTAACAACGCCGTGTTCGCGGACAGCGCTGCCGCCCGCGAACTGGTGAGTGCGTTGCCCGCCGCCCTCAAGGGCCGGGCGTCGGTGCTCGCTGCCGGGGTGGACGCCGCCAGCGAAGCCGCCCTCGCCGCCGTGCTGTTCGAAGGCGATAGCGACGAACTGCGCGCGCTGAACCGTCGCATCGCAACGCGCAACGGCCCCATCCTCTCGATGCAGGGTCTGGCGCCGGAAGCCCTGGCCGCTGGCGACGATTACGCGCTGGAGCGTCTGCTGTGCGAACGCTCGGTGTCCGTCAATACGGCCGCAGCGGGCGGTAATGCCAACCTCATGACCATCGGCTAATCGCGGGTTGTCCGCCGGATTTAGCGACGTCTCCTCCCGGATTCGTCCTAAATCTGGCGATCCACTCGCCTACGTCTTCTTCGTTCGTCTTCGCGTTTCCTCCGCTTCTCGCCCGCTTCTCTCCCGCTACTCTCGCGCTTCTCGTCCCCTCTCACCACTTCGCCGCTGCCTCTCCCCGGCTACCCCGCCTCGCCCGCCTCCCCCGGTTTTACCGACTTCTCCTCCGCCTTCCCGTGCCCAGTCACCGCTTCGTTGACGATCGACCCGCAACGAATCGCGCGGTTATGCGGCGCGCTGCGGGGAATGTTTGACGTCACATTTCCGGATGCACAAGTGACGCACCGCTAAATGCGTAGATGCGCAATTTGAGCGATTTCGGGGTATCGTCGCGCCCGCCCCCGACATATAACGCGTCTCACCGCTTCAGCGCGGTTAACCCGTGCCGGCGACACGTATCGCCGGCCACCGCGGCCGTCAGTACGCGTAGCACCTCTTTCGTCATGCCGGAAGAGGCGCAACGCGCTTGCGCGCCGTACAAGGAGGCAACATGTCCAACGTGTCTGTTTGGAACCCCACGGCGGTGTCGTTCACCGTCTATTTGATATTGATGCTGGTCATCGGCTGGCTCGGTTACCGCTCCACCAACAATCTGTCCGACTACATCCTCGGCGGACGCCGCCTCGGCAGCTTCGTCACCGCACTCTCCGCCGGGGCGTCCGACATGAGCGGCTGGCTGCTGCTCGGCCTGCCCGGCGCCATCTACGTAGGCGGTCTGTCCGGCGTGTGGATCGCCATCGGTCTGGCGATCGGTGCGTGGGCCAACTGGCGTCTCGTGGCCGCACGGCTGCGTGTGCACACCGAAGTCTGCGGCAATGCGCTCACGCTGCCCGAGTATCTGACGCAACGCTTCGACGACCGTAGCCATGTGCTGCGCATCGTCACGGCGCTCGTGATTCTCATTTTCTTCACGATCTACTGCGCGTCGGGCGTCGTGGCCGGCGCCCGTCTGTTCGAGACGATGTTCGGCCTCGACTATCACACCGCGCTGTGGATCGGCGCCGTGGCCACCATCGCGTACGTTTTCATCGGCGGCTTTCTGGCGGTTAGCTGGACGGACACGGTGCAGGCGTCGCTGATGTTCGCGGCGCTGGTCGTCACGCCGATTGCCGTGATCAGCATCGACGGCGGCCCGTTTACCGCCATCGACGCCGTGACCGCCGTCCACCCGGCCCACACGGACCTGCTCGGCGACCTCGCCCCCGTCGGCGTGCTGTCGCTGCTCGCGTGGGGCCTCGGCTACTTCGGCCAGCCGCACATCCTCGTGCGCTTCATGGCCGCGCGCTCGGCCGCCGCGATTCCGAAGGCACGCCGCATCTGCATGACATGGATGGTGTTGTGCCTGACCGGTGCCGTCGCCGTGGGCTTTTTCGGACTGGCGTTCTACAGCGCACGCCCGGAACTCGGCGCCGGCGTGAACGCCAACTCGGAAACGATCTTCATCGCGCTGACGCAGCAACTCTTCACACCGTGGCTCGCGGGCGTGCTGCTCGCGGCCATCCTCGCGGCGGTGATGAGCACGTTGTCCTGCCAATTGCTGGTGTGCTCCAGCGCGCTGACGGAAGACCTGTACAAGACGTTCGCGCGCGGCCCGGTGAGTCAGCGCCGCCTCGTGTGGATCGGTCGCGCGATGGTGCTGGCCGTGGCCGTGATCGCCGTGCTGCTCGCGCTCGACCCGGAAAGCCGCGTGCTCGGCATGGTGAGCTACGCGTGGGCGGGCTTCGGCGCCGCGTTCGGTCCGTTGGTACTCGCCACGCTGCTGTGGCCGCGCGTCACGCGCAACGGCGCGCTCGCGGGCATTGTCGTGGGCGCGGCAACGGTGCTGATCTGGAAGCAGTTCGGCTGGTTCGACCTCTACGAGATCGTGCCGGGCTTCACGTTGGGCGGGCTGGCGCTGTTCGTCGTAAGCCGACTGGACCGCGCACCGAGCGCCGCCGTGCTGGCCCGCTACGCCGCCGCCGAGACCCGGTTGCAGGAAATCCGCGACGGCAAGACGTCCGACACCGATGCGGTAGACGGGTCGGGTGGCACCCAGGCCCCGGCGGCGCAACCGTCGCCATAACCCGGTAGCACCTTCTATCGGAATTTCTCCCTCTTGACCGGCGCGAGCAGCCATCCAATACTGCCGCGTCGGACGCATTTTGCGTTTGATTGCGATGAATGCCGTCCCGGGTCAACCGGCCTGGTACTGACGACGTTTCAAGAAAGGCGTGCCGCGGCGATCCCGCGGACACGCCACTCAACGACAAACACATGCAAGGAGAGGGTTGATGCAATCGAAGCTTACGGCTAGCGCCGTCGCAGTCGCGGGACTGCTTGCCGGATTGGTCGCGTCCGGCGCAGCCAATGCGCAACAGGCGCAGGAAGTGAAGCTGGGTTTTGCCGCACCGCTCACGGGCGCACAGGCCCACTACGGCAAGGACATGCAGAACGGCATCCAGCTGGCTGTCGACGAGTACAACGCCACCAAGCCGACCATCGAAGGCAAGCCGGTGAAGTTCGTGTTGCAGGCCGAAGACGATCAGGCTGACCCGCGTCAGGGTTCGCTGGTTGCGCAGAAGCTGGTCGACAACGGCATCAAGGGCATGCTCGGCCACTTCAACTCCGGCACGACGATTCCCGCCTCGCGTATCTACGCACAGGCCGGCATCCCCCAAATCGCCATGGCGACGGCACCGGAATACACCAAGCAAGGCTTCAAGACGACCTTCCGCATGATGACGTCGGACATCCAGCAGGGTTCGGTTGTCGGTACGTTCGCCGTCAAGAAGCTGGGCTTCAAGAACATCGCCATCGTCGACGACCGCACCGCGTACGGTCAGGGGCTGGCCGACGAGTTCGAGAAGGCCGCGAAGGCTGCCGGCGGCAAGATCGTGCGCCGCGAGTTCGCCAACGACAAGGCCGTGGACTTCCGCGCCATTCTGACCAACCTCAAGCGCTCCAACCCGGACGTGGTGTTCTACGGCGGCGCCGATGCGCAAGCCGGCCCGCTCGCCAAGCAAATGCGCGAACTGGGCATCAAGGCCACGCTGATGGCAGGCGAGATGGTCAAGTCGGACGCCTTCCTGAAGATCGCCGGCGACGCCTCCAACGGTTCGGTCGTCTCGCTGGCGGGTCTGCCGCTCGACAAGATGCCCGGCGGCGCCGCTTACGAGTCGCGCTACAAGGCCAAGTTCGGCGCCGGTCCGGAAACGTACTCGCCGTACGCCTATGACGGCGCGATGGCCATGATGTCGGCCATGAAGAAGGCCAACTCGACGGATCCGGCGAAGTACCTGCCGGTGCTGGCCAAGACGAGCATGCCCGGCGTCACCACGCGTGAACTGGCTTACGACCCGCAGGGTGACCTGAAGTACGGCTCGATCACGCTGTACAAGGTCGTCGACGGCAAGTGGACCGTGCTGGAAACGGTCGGTGGCAAGTAAGTCACGCCATCACGGGCTTGCGATAGCGCGTTAAGCCACGCAAGACGCACATAGGCCGGTGAGGATGACTCACCGGCCTTTTTTTCACTTCACCAGACGTCCTTGGGCAACCGCTCACGCAGTTCGGGCGGCATGGCGTCGCGCGTGAAGACGGGCTCCGCGACACCCGCCTTACGTTGACGCTGATAGTCGTGCCACGCGACCCGCGCGTACTTCATCAGCAATCCGATCGCCACGAGGTTGATGAACGCCATCAACGCGGTGCCGACATCGGCCAGACTCCATACCATCGGCAAGCTCGCGACCGAGCCCAGCATGACCGCCAGCAACACGAAAGCGCGGAAGATGTTGAGCAGCCAGGGGCGTTGCGTCATGTAGTCCATGTTCACCTCCGCATACGCGTAATTGCCGAGCACGCTGGAGTAGGCAAGGAAAAACACGGTAATGCCGGTGAAGACGACCGCCCACTCGCCGAAATGCGTGGCAAGTGCGCGCTGTGTCAGCACCGATCCTTCCGGCGCGGCGCCCGGCACGAACTGCCCCGAAAGCAGGATCATGAAAGCTGTGGCGGAGCACACCACGATCGTGTCGAAAAACACGCCGAGCATCTGCATCAACCCCTGCTGAACCGGATGCTTCGTCGTCGCCACCGCCGCCGCATTCGGCGCACTGCCCATTCCCGCCTCGTTCGAGAAGAGTCCGCGCTTGACCCCCATCAGCACCGCCTGACTGACGGCATATCCGGCGATGCCACCCGCCGCAGGTTCCAGCCCGAAAGCATGACGCCAGATCATCGCGATCATGTCCGGGATCTCGTGGATATGCACGATGCAGACGAACGCCGCAAGGCTCAGATAGGCGACGGCCATCACGGGCACGATCCATTGCGCCATTCGTGCGACACGTCGCACGCCACCGTAGATGATCGGCGCTGTGAGCAACACCAGCGAGATACCGATCCACTGACGCTCCCAGCCAAACGACGCTTCCAGCGCTTCCGCAATCGAGTGCGACTGCACGGAGTTGAGCGCAAAGCCGAATGTGTAGAGCAGTGCGATGGCGAACACGATCCCGAACTTGCGCGATCCGAGGCCGAGCTGGATGTAGTACGCCGGACCGCCCCGGAAGGTGTCGTCGCGATGCGGCACCTTGAAGATTTGCGCGAGTGTCGACTCGACGAACGCCGACGCCATACCGAGCAACGCCGTCATCCACATCCAGAAAATCGCCCCGGGACCGCCAATGGTCAGCGCGACGGCAACCCCGGCAATATTTCCGGTACCGACACGACTCGCCAGCCCTGTCGCGAAGGCCTGAAACGGCGAGATGCCGCCGGTGCTGCCCGACTTACGCAGCAGGCAAACGCTGTGCGCCAACGCGCGGAACTGTATGCCGCCGAACCGCAAAGTGAAGTACAGACCTGCGCCGAGCAACGCGATGACAAGCGGGTAACCGGACAACACCCCCCCGATGGCATCGACCATCGATTTGAGCCAACTCTCCATAGCGATCGTCTCCTGTCGTCATTTCGAACAGCCTCTGTCCCGTTGGGGAACAGGAGGCAAGGGACGGAGAATCGCAAGAATCGAGCAGATTCGACAGATAGACGCGGCACTTTGCGCTTTTTCCTATCTGCGGATCATGCCTGGACGACGAACAATAAAAAAGCCGCTCGGCATTCGCCGGGCGGCTCAAAGACAAGGCAAGGAGACATCAATACGTAGATTAGCGGGGGAATGTGACTGTCATATGACGCTCAGGCAACGCGCCGAGCAGACTCACTTGATGACGTCCTTCCTGTCCCATATCTCGCTCGGACTGCCGGCGAACATGGTGTTGATCTGACGCATGAAATCCGGACTACTGCTACCGTGGAACGTCGGAATAACCTTCACTCCCGAGTCACCGCTGCGAATCCCTTCGATAGCGCGTTGCTTCGTTTGGCCTCCGGGGTGACTGATCCAGCCGATGGAGAATTGGGAGATGTGTTTCGGCTCGTAGGCGAACACGGAAAGATTTTCCTGCCGGGTGACCAGACACAGGATCTTCCGTGACCGGTTGGCACTGGTGTTGATGAGCGCGCGCGCGTCTTTAGCGAACGAGACACCATCGAAGTAGTTGGAGAACTGGATGCGTCCGTCGCTCCAATACCTGTCCGTATAAAGGTGACCACGCCTCTCCCATTGGTCTGAGTTCTCGGGGTGGCGAGAATCCGAACAGCCAAGCGCCCCTTTGATTTCGATGAGTGCGAGGTTGTCGGCGTGTACGCGGTTCCGACCACTGCTATCGAGCCTTGACCCGTCAACCGGGATTTCGGCCAGCCAGAGCTGGTTGCCTTGACGGGCCACGTCGGTGATCTCCTCCACCAGTTTGGTCGGCACGTCCGTCACGCTCCGGGGCATGCTCGCGAGTTGCCACACCCAGGCATTGTTGCGGAACTGGCACGACAGCACTCTGCCGGACGTATCCAGACTGATCCCATTGACGCTGCAACCGCCGCCCTCGATCGCGAGGTTATCTTTGTCGAACTCGACGATGCCTCCCATCGCCTTGAGTTTTTCTGACCGGACAGAGTCCGCCAACACCTCCTCCGCAGAAACCTTCTTCGCATCGTCAATGTCGTTGCCCGCCATCTGCAACTGGCCGCTCACCATGGCCCCCTTCTCGTCAGCGGATAAAGCACCGACCGTCGCGCTTTTCGCGGTCACCGTCTGCATGGAGAGTTTCCCCGAGCCTTCGATGTCTTTCGCACCGACGATGTCGCTCTTGGATTGCAGATTCAGCGTGCCATTAAAATTTGCGTCAGCCCCAACATCCAGCGAGCCCATCCTCAGATTGCCGTTGCCCTCGATATTCCCCACTCCCGCGATGTTGTGCCTTATCGGATCGTTGGATGCGTCTTTCGCCTCCGCATCCGCAAAATTCAGATCGCCCGACATGGCGCGTGATCCGTCGCGTGAGACCGTATTGTTGAGGTCCTTGGTCTGTGAACCGCCGCGCATGGCGAGCAACCCCGCAACGCCCGCCTTCGGATTGACGATCGGCAACACGCCCTCGGCCTGATCGATGAATCGGATCTGGCCCGGGTTACCGGACGTGGACAGACCACCGTATGTCCCGATCTTGCGTGCTGCAATGCTGGACATGTTGATGTCCGCGTCGGACGAGTACGTCTGCCGTATCGGTTCGGTCAGGAATGTCAGCGTTTCGATCCGACAGGCGTCCTTCACTTCGCACACGCGGTCGACGTGAATCTCGTACTGCCCCACACCGGGCGGCGGTTTGTCCGAGACGCCCGGCAGCCGCAACGCCTGAATCAACGTTGTCGCGTTCAGGTTCTCGAGGCGGACGCTGTTATCCGGCAGCACTTTGCGCCGGAACTCGACGCCGTTGATCTGGAGCGCATCCCCTCCCTTGCCCGACAGCAACTTGTCGATTTCCCCGTGATGCTTGACCGTGAACGTCTCGACGGCATTGCCGATGGCTTTGAGCGATTCCCCGATCCGCTCTGCCCGCTCGATGCGCATCTGGCGTGCCTGCTGCACACCCCAGAACGTAATCAGCGCACCCACGACAGCCACCGCAATCGCGGCAGACACCAGGAAAATGCCGGATTGTTTCCTTCGCATTGACCACCCCCTTTGAGAACGGCCGCCGCCGCCACCATGAACACCGGTGACGACGGCGGCTGAAAAATCCCGACATTCTCTGTGAGGGCACTCCGGCAAGCTTTGGCATTTGTGCGGCGAGCGTCTTGCCATGTCACCAATTCGAAAGCCGAATCGCAAAAAACAAAAGCCGCGGGACTTTCGTCACGCGGCTTTCGTCGGTATCGACGTCAGACCATCAGCACTCGACGATATTCACCGCCAGCCCGCCACGCGCCGTTTCCTTGTACTTCGTCTTCATGTCGGCGCCGGTTTCGCGCATCGTCTTGATGACGGAATCGAGCGACACATAGTGCGCGCCGTCGCCGCGCAGCGCCATACGGGCCGCGTTCACCGCCTTGACCGACGCCATCGCGTTGCGCTCGATGCACGGAATCTGCACGAGGCCGCCGACCGGGTCGCACGTCAGACCGAGGTTGTGCTCCATGCCGATCTCGGCCGCGTTCTCAACCTGCTCGACCGTGCCGCCGAGCACCGCCGCGAGTGCGCCCGCTGCCATCGAACACGCCACGCCGACTTCCCCCTGACAGCCCACTTCCGCGCCGGAAATCGACGCATTGAGCTTGTACAGGATGCCGATGGCACCGGCGGTGAGCAGAAAGTCGATCACGCCCTGTTCGTTCGCGCCGTGGACAAACCGGTCGTAGTAATGCAGCACCGAGGGGATGATGCCCGCGGCACCGTTCGTCGGCGCGGTCACCACGCGCCCGCCTGCGGCGTTCTCTTCGTTGACGGCGATCGCGTACAGGTTCACCCAGTCCATCACCGACAGCGGGTCGGACAGCGTGCGCTCTGCGCGTTGCGTCAGTTGACGGTACAACTCCGGCGCGCGACGTCGCACGTGCAACGGCCCCGGCAGTTCGCCGTCGGCTTCGTCGTTGCCAATACCGCACCCGCGCGTCACGCACGACTGCATCACGCTCCAGATGTTGAGCAAGCCACGACGGATATCGTCTTCCGCATTCTCACCGTGATGCCAGACCAGCTCGTTTTCCCACATCAACTGCGCGATGGTCTTGCCGCTCGCGCGGCACATCTCCAGCAATTCCTTGCCCGTGCGGAACGGGTACGGCAACTGATCGTGTGCGGAGAGCACCTGCGCATTCGACGCGCCCGCCGTCACGACGAAGCCGCCGCCCACCGACAGATAGCGCCCTTCACGCAGCTTGTTGCCCGCGCCGTCGAACGCATGGAATTTCATGCCGTTCGGGTGCTCGGCCATCGCCTCACGACGGTAGAACACCATGTGTTCCTTCTCGACGAAAGGCACGTCGTGCTTGCCGAGAATCGAGAGTGCCTTTTCCTTGCGCAGCGTCGCCAGACGCGCGGCAATCGTCGACGGATCGACGGTATCGGGCGCCTCGCCCATGAAACCGAGCAGCACGCCCTTGTCGGTGCCGTGGCCCTTTCCGGTGGCCCCGAGCGAGCCGTACAACTCGGCGCGCAACGTCGCCACCTGCGGCAGCAATCCGTCGCGCTCCAATCCCTGCACGAACATCAGCGCTGCGCGCATCGGCCCCACGGTATGCGAACTCGACGGTCCGATACCGATCTTGAACAAATCGAAAACTGAAACGGCCATGACGCTTTCCTGAAGTTCTGAAACGTTTTTGTGACGCCTCGAATGCCACCAGTCTGGCGCATTCGCGTGACATCCATAGAGACAAAAAGGGGCCAGCAATGTTTCTGCCGGCCCCCGTTTGTCGAATCTTCGCGACGTCTGTTACTCGTAGTCGCTCATCGGTACGCAGGCACAGAACAGGTTCCGGTCGCCGTAGACGTTATCGGCACGTCCGACCGGCGGCCAGTACTTGCGCTCGCGCAACGCCGCCACCGGGTACGCCGCCTGGCTGCGCGCATACGCGTGCGTCCATTCGTCGGCGGTCACCACGGCGGCCGTGTGCGGTGCATGCTTGAGCGGGTTGTCTTCGCGATCGGCGCGGCCTTCTTCCACCGCACGAATTTCCTCGCGAATCGCGACCATCGCTTCGATGAAACGATCCAGTTCGTGCTTCGATTCCGACTCGGTCGGCTCGACCATCAGCGTGCCCGGCACCGGGAAGCTCATCGTCGGTGCGTGGAAACCGAAGTCCATCAGGCGCTTGGCCACGTCGTCCACCGTGATGCCGCTGGTGTCCTTGAGCGGACGCAGATCCAGAATGCACTCGTGCGCCACCAGTCCGCCCGGTCCCGAGTACAGCACCGGGTAGTGCGGCGCGAGCTTTTTGGCGAGGTAGTTGGCGTTCAGGATGGCCGTCTCGGTCGCCGCCGTCAGGCCCTGTGCGCCCATCATGGCAACGTACATCCACGAGATCGGCAGAATCGACGCCGAGCCGTACGGCGCCGCCGACACGGCACCGATGCCGTGCGCATCACGTGAGTAGCCCGTCGAACGCTGGTTCGGCAGGAATTGCGCCAGATGCGCGCCCACCGCGACCGGGCCGACGCCCGGGCCGCCACCGCCGTGCGGAATGCAGAACGTCTTGTGCAGGTTCAGGTGCGAGACGTCGCCGCCGAATTCACCCGGCGCACACAGGCCGACCATGGCATTCATGTTCGCGCCGTCGACATACACCTGACCGCCGTTGGCGTGCACGATTTCGCAAATCTGACGCGCGCCGGCTTCGAACACGCCGTGCGTGGACGGGTACGTCATCATGATCGCGGCCAGACGCTCGCGATGCTGCTCGGCCTTCGCTTGCAGGTCGGCCAGATCGACGTTGCCGTTCGCGTCGCACGCGACCACCACGACCTGCATGCCGGCCATCTGTGCCGATGCCGGGTTGGTGCCGTGTGCCGACGCCGGAATCAGGCAGATGTCGCGATGCGCTTCGCCGCGCGACGCGTGATACGCCTGAATGATGAGCAGACCCGCGTACTCGCCCTGCGAACCGGCATTCGGTTGCAGCGAGACGGCGGCGTAGCCCGTGGCGGCCACCAGCATCTGTTCGAGCTGATCGATCATCGAACGATAGCCGACGGTTTGCGTGGTCGGTGCGAACGGGTGGATCTGACCGAACTCCGGCCACGTCACCGGCAGCATTTCCGAGGTGGCGTTGAGCTTCATCGTGCACGAACCCAGCGGGATCATCGTGCGGTCGAGCGCCAGGTCCTTGTCCGACAGGCTGCGCAGGTAACGCAGCATTTCGTGCTCGGAGTGATAACGGTTGAACACCGGGTGCGTGAGGTAGGCGCTCTGACGCGTGAGCGTCAACGGGAAACCGTTCGTGACGGTGGCTTCGATGGCGTCGAAGTCCAGCGAGACTGCGCTCTTGCCCAGGCCTTCGGCGACCACTTCCCACAGCGCGATCACATCGGCGCGCGTGCTGGTTTCGTCGAGCGACAGACCCACGGTGTCGGCATCTTCGCGACGCAGATTGAAGCGACGCGCAGCGGCCACGGTGTGGACGGTGTCTGCACGACCGGCGACGGGCACCGTCAGCGTGTCGAAGAACGTCGCGTTACGCGGCGCGGCGCCCAGCGCGGTGAGACCGGCAGCCAGCACGGCCGTCAGACGATGCACACGCTCGGCGATGATGCGCAGGCCTTGCGGGCCGTGATACGCGGCGTACATGCTGGCCATGATGGCGAGCAGCGCCTGCGCGGTACAGATGTTCGACGTGGCCTTCTCGCGGCGAATGTGCTGCTCGCGCGTTTGCAGCGCGAGACGCAGCGCCGGCTTGCCTTGCGAATCGACCGACACGCCGACCAGACGGCCCGGCATCGAGCGCTTGAGCTCGTCGCGCGTGGCCAGATAGGCGGCGTGCGGGCCACCGAAGCCCATCGGCACGCCGAAGCGCTGGCTGTTACCGACGGCCACGTCCGCACCCCACTCGCCCGGCGGCGTGAGCAGCGTGAGCGAGAGCAGGTCGGCGGCAGCGATCAGCATGCCGCCCTTGGCATGGATGGCGTCGGCCAGCGCGCGATAGTCGCGCACGTCGCCGCCGACACCCGGGTATTGCACCAGCACGCCGAACGCATCGACTTCGGCCGCAGCCGCAGCCGGGCCGACCTGCACTTCGATGCCGAGCGGCCTGGCGCGCGTCTGCACCACTTCGATGGTCTGCGGCAGCACGTCATCGGCCACGAAGAACGTGTTCGACTTCGACTTGCCGGTGCGCTTGACCAGCGTCATCGCTTCGGCGGCGGCGGTCGCTTCGTCGAGCATCGACGCGTTGGCGATCGCCAGACCCGTCATGTCGATGATCATCTGCTGGTAGTTGAGCAGCGCTTCGAGGCGGCCCTGCGAGATTTCCGGCTGATACGGCGTGTAAGCCGTGTACCAGGCGGGGTTCTCGAGCACGTTGCGCAGGATCACGCCCGGCGTGAACGTGTTGTAGTAGCCCTGACCAATGAACGATTTGAAGACCTGATTCTGGTCGGCGAGCGCGCGCAGTTGCGCCAGCGCCTGCGTTTCGGTCTTCGCGGCGGCAAACTCGCCGAGCGATGCCGAGAATTGCGTACCGTCGCGACGAATCGAGGCGGGCACGACGGCGTCGATCAGCGCGGCGCGCGACGCGTAGCCAAGCTCGGAGAGCATGGCCTGTTGTTCGGGGGTATCCGGGCCGATATGGCGCGCGGAGAAGTTGTCGCGCTGCTCAAGCTCGGCAAGCGAGCGGCGCGAGGCATGCAGGTCGTTCAAAGCATTCATGGGTCAGATCTCTCGTTCGATCACGGCAAGTGACGGCGGGGCAACATCGGTAAGATCGGTAAGTCAGCGGCACCGGGGGGACCGAAGCCCTCCCGGCGTCGCGCACCGGCATCAGTTGCCGATCTTCGCCGCGTATTGCTCGGCGTTCAGCAGCTTGTCCAGTTCGGCCGCGTTCGACGGCTTCACGCGGAACAGCCAGTTGCCGTACGCATCGCCGTTGACCAGTTCCGGCGAGCCTCGCACTTCCTCGTTGATTTCGAGGATCTCGCCGCCGATCGGCGCGTGAATGTCGGCGGCCGCCTTGACCGACTCGACCACGGCGACGCCGTCATTGAACGCGACCGTGTTGCCAACCGTCGGCATCTCGACGAAAACGATGTCGCCCAGGGATTCCTGTGCGAAATCGGTAATGCCGACCGTCACGGTGCCGTCGGCTTCGAGGCGGGCCCATTCGTCGGACTTGGTGTACTTGAGGTTATCGGGGATGTTCGCCATGTTGACGCTCCGGAATTCAGTGTTTGGGGTATTCGGTTTTCGGTAATTCGTGTCGCCGCACCGTGGCGCCGATCTCAGGCCACCACGGCCTTGCCGTGACGCACGAACGGTAATTTGACCACACGTGCGGGCAATTGCTTGTCACGAATTTGCACATGCACGGTCGCACCGTCCGGCACGCCCTTGGGCAGACGGGCGAAAGCGATCGATTGCTGGAGGCTCGGGCTGAAGGTGCCGCTGGTGATTTCACCGTCGCCCGCGTCCGTCACCACGACCTGATGCGCGCGCAGCACGCCGCCCTTGCCGTCGAGCACGAGGCCCGCGAAGCGCCACGTCTGGCCGCGCGAGAGCAGCGAATCCTTGCCGACGAACGTACGCTCGCTCTCCTTCTCGACGGTCCAGGCCAGGCCGGCGTCGAGCGGCGACACGTCGTCGTCCATGTCCTGACCGTAGAGGTTCATGCCAGCTTCCAGACGCAGCGTGTCACGCGCGCCCAGACCGGCCGGACGCACGCCGACTGCAACCAGCGCCTTCCACAGCGCCGCCACGTGGTCGGCATTCACGATGACTTCGAAGCCGTCTTCCCCCGTGTAACCGGTGCGCGCGATCATCAGCTCACCGAAGGCGGTGTCTTTGGCGAACGCGGCGTTGAACGGCTTGAGGGCTTCGCTCGCGGCCTGGCTGCCCGGCACGGCCTGCCAGACTTTGGCGCGGGCGTTCGGCCCCTGCACGGCCACGATCGACAGATCGCGGCGCGGGGTGATCGTCAGGCTGTAGTCGCCGTGCGCGTTGAGCTGACCGATCCACGCGAGATCCTTGTCGGCCGTACCGGCGTTCACGACGATGCGGAACCAGTCTTCGGCGATGTAATAGATGATGAGGTCGTCGATCACGCCGCCGCTCGGGTTGAGCATGCAGGTGTAGAGCGCCTTGCCCGGGGTTTGCAGCTTGTCGACGTTGTTGGCCACGGCGAAGCGCAGGAATTCGCGGCAGCTCGGGCCGTGCAGGTCGACCACGCACATGTGCGAGACGTCGAACATGCCGGCGTCGGTGCGAACGGCGTTGTGCTCTTCGATCTGGGAGCCGTAGTTCACGGGCATGTCCCAGCCGCCGAAATCGACCATGCGGGCGCCGGCAGCGCGGTGCGTATCGTTAAGCGGGGTACGTTTGAGTTCGGTCATCGGGGCATCTGGCCGTCAGGCATCAAGGTTCATGAATTCCGGAAGATGTCGCCCCGCGAACCGCGAAAGCCACGCGCGACGCACCGTCCGAAAATGCAAAAAGGGGTCATCTCGACGACCGGCACTTGGCGCAGACAACTCATACGGCGCGTGCTGATGCACTTGCCCTGCGCAATGCCAGTTGGCGAGATGACCCCTCTGTCCTTGGTACCTGAGAGATTGCCCGGTACGTACTGACCGGCCCCTTCGGTGGGTTGCCCGCGTGTCTCGCACACGGCAACCGCTCTCCAGAGATCGAAGGCGATGCCCTCGGCGCGGCCGGTCCTTGATGCCTGAGAGTTTATGGGTATTACCCCTTCGGCGGCGCCGGCATGTGCTTCCCGGCGCGCTCTCCCGACCACGCTCGCGCACTTTACGGGGAAAGCCAAAGGCTGTCAATTTGCCGTAAATACGGCCCGGTTTTCCATACCTTTGGCGTCATGCCGTCAGCGCGATTCGCCGGGATTCGTACCCGCCGGGCAACCGTCCTTGCCCCAACGCCCGTTGCACACGGCCCAGATGCAGCGCTGCTTCGGTATCACCTCGAACCAGCGATAGCGTTCGCATTGCGCGAGCGCTGCCGCGATCGTGGTGACGGCGGACGGCGCGGAGGCGACCGGCGCAGACGTTGGCGGCGGCACCTCGGCCGCCGCGATCGGGCCGATGTCGCCGCCGTCGTAATGCGCGGGCAGATCGGCATTCGCGGTGGGGCGTGCGGTGGTGTCGGTGCCTTCGCGCCGGCTGAGCAATTGCATCATTTCGTCGGGCGCCGGTTTCGTCGCGGGCGGCGCAGACAGCGTGGTCGCGGCAGCGGTCAGGGCAGCCGTGGCGGCAGATGCCGAGAGCGGCGGCGGACTGACCGCGCTGGCCGTGGCAGCCACCTCGGCGGCCGCGTCGGAAGCGGCGGCGTCCACGGCGGCGAGCGCCTGTGCACGCGCGGTCGCGGCGGATGACTGACTGGTCTGATTGGACGGGCCGCCCTGCTGCGGCGTCACGACCGGCGCGTCGTTACCGGAATTGAAGGGTGTGACGGCGAGCCCGCCGGGCGGTTTGGGTACAGGGTCGACGTAGGGGGCGCGCAGATTCCACCAGATCCCGAGCAGGGCGATGGCCGCGAAGATGGCCGTCCCGATGACGAGTGCGCTATTGAGCCAGCCGGGCTCTTCGTTCGCCTTGTTCGTCTTGCCGCTGCGATGCCTCGCGCGCCTGGCAGCAGGCGACGCCGACGACGAGGTGTCGGCCGCTCCATCGTCGGCACCGGGCGACGGCGCACCCAGCGAATCGATCACGCCGATGGCCCCGACCGCGCCAGCAGTGCCGGCCGCGGCGCCGGTGACGCCGGCCGCCGCAGCGGCACCCAGACCGTCATCCCGAAAGCCGGGTTCGGCGTCCATGAGTGTTGCGCCGCACTTCACACAGTGCAGCGCGCGCGTCGCATTGTTCGTCCCGCAGGTTGGGCATTGCACGGCGACCTCACCACGATGGCAACGTTATTCATTATAGGCACCCGGTCGGCGTCGACGCCAGCACGTCCCATGACGTCGGCGGCCGCCCGTCGCGTCGGCCCCACAGTCGACACCACACAGATGACACACGCTGGCAACGCCCTCGGCGTGTCACGGCGGCGTGCCACCTGCGTGATAGACTTGCCCACCACCCGGCGCATGCCCGTCAGTCGCCCGTGAGCCCTTGCCCCCGAGCACATGAGCCGCTTCCCATGAAGCGGCTGGACGTTCGGAAGACGTCGAGGTCGCGGGTCCCCATCAGGCATGCCGCACGCGGCCATCGCTTTCGTTGTCACTCCTCGTTCCCATCGCGTCACACCATGTCGTCCTTTCCGCTCAACCCTGCCCAGAACGAAGCCACGCATTATTTCGACGGCCCCTGCCTCGTGCTGGCCGGCGCGGGCAGCGGCAAGACACGTGTGATTACGCAAAAGATCGCGTGGCTCATCGAAGCGAAGGGTTTCGAGCCGAAGCACATCGCCGCCGTGACCTTCACGAACAAGGCCGCCGCCGAAATGCGCGAGCGTGTGGCCAAGCAGCTCGAAGGCAAGACACTCACCACGCCGGGTAAAGAGGGCCGCAAGGTTCCCGTCAATCAGCTCACCATCTGTACGTTCCACTCGCTGGGCGTGCAGATTCTGCGACGCGAAGCCGAGAACGTCGGACTGAAGCCGCAGTTCTCGATTCTCGACGCCGACGACTGCTTCGGCCTGATTCAGGAGCAGCTCGGCACCACCGACAAGGCGATGATTCGCGGCGTGCAGACGGCGATCTCGCTCTGGAAGAACGGCCTCGTCACCCCGGAAGTCGCGCTGGCCGCTGCCGAGACGGCCGACGAGCATCAGGCCGCCCTCGTCTATCGCAACTACATGGCGACGTTGCAGGCGTATCAGGCGGTCGATTTCGACGATCTGATCCGGCTGCCCGCCGAGCTGTTCGAGCGCGACGAGGAAGTGCGCGATCGCTGGCAGAACAAGCTGCGCTACCTGCTGATCGACGAGTACCAGGACACCAACACCTGCCAGTATCTGCTGCTCAAACTGCTTGCCGGGCCGCGTGCCGCGTTCACCGCCGTGGGCGACGACGATCAGGCGATCTACGGCTGGCGCGGCGCCACGCTGGAAAACCTCAAGCAGTTGCAGGTCGACTTCCCGACACTCAAAGTCATCAAGCTCGAACAGAACTACCGTTCGACGTCGCGCATTCTGACGGCGGCGAACAATGTGATTGCGAAGAATCCGAAAATCTTCGAGAAGAAGCTCTGGAGCGAACACGGTCTCGGCGATCCGATCACCGTCACCGCAATGAACGACGAAGAGCACGAAGCCGAGTCGGTCGTCTTTCGTCTGTCCGCTCACAAGTTCGAGCGACGCGCCGAGTTTCGCGATTACGCGATCCTCTATCGCGGCAACCATCAGGCGCGCATCTTCGAGCAGGTGCTGCGGCGCGAGCGCATTCCCTATGTGCTCTCCGGCGGTCAGTCGTTCTTCGACAAGGCCGAAATCAAGGACTTGTGCGCGTATCTGCGCCTGCTCGCCAATCCGGACGACGACCCGGCCTTCATCCGCGCCGTGACGACACCGAGACGCGGTGTGGGCAGCACCACGCTCGAAGTGCTCGGCAGCTTCGCGGGGCAGGCCAAGGTGTCGCTGTTCGAAGCCGTCTATATGGGGGCGGTCGAAGCGCGTTTGCAACCGCGTCAGCTCGACCCGCTGCGTGCATTCTGCGACTTCATCCAGCGCATTGCGGCGCGGGCGGCGCGCGACCCGGCCAACGAGGTCATCGACGACCTGATGGAAGGCATTCACTACGAGGCGTATCTGTACGACACGTTCGACGAGCGTCAGGCGCAGTCGCGCTGGACCACCGTGCTCGAATTCCTCGAATGGATGAAGCGCAAGGGCACCCGCAGCGAGACGTCGGCCACCGCCGAAGGGCTCGATTCGCTCGACGCGGACGAGGCGGACGACGACGCCAAGAGTCTGATGGAACTCACGCAGACCATCGCGTTGATGTCGATGCTCGAAGGGCGCGACGGCGACGATCCCGACGCCGTGCGTCTGTCGACACTGCATGCATCGAAGGGACTGGAATACCCGCACGTGTTTCTCGTCGGCGTGGAGGAAGGTATCCTGCCGCACCTTCGTGAGGACGAGGAAGTCACCGCCGAGAAGATCGAGGAAGAACGTCGGCTGATGTATGTCGGCATCACGCGCGCGCAACGCACGCTGCAACTGTCGTGGTGCAAGAAGCGTAAGCGTGCCCGCGAGACGTACTCCTGCGAAGTGTCGCGCTTCGTGCCAGAGATGCAACTCGACGAAGCGCCGCCCCCGCCGCCCGAAGACGCCCCGATGTCGCCCAAGGACCGTCTCGCCAGTCTGAAGGCGATGCTCGCCGGCGGCGCGAACAAGACACCGTCGTCGTCCGGCGCCTGAGTCTCCGAGCGCCCGGCGCCCGCCTCTGCGCACAAACGAATAGCCCCCGCGTACGGGGGCTGGTCTGAGGAACGGCGACGTCCTTACCGGGGCTGTCGGCGGCAGCAGGCGCGCCGTGAAGCCAATGCTGGCTTGCTGCTGGAAACGCTACTTGCCACTACCCGAAGACGTCTGGTCACACGCGGTGGCCGGGCTCGACGCCACGACAACGCCCGCAAGACCGGTCAAACAAAGCAGGACTGCCACCATCAGTTTTCGCATAGGCTCGCCTCCTCTCGTCGGATGAAATCAGTTGAAGTTTCACTATAGGAGCGCATCCTTTCGAAGACAAAGATATCTTGACCATCGACGCAGCGCGGGTGATAGTCGGTAAAAAACGGGCGAAACATAACGCAAATCGCGTTGATTTCGGCCCAATGCCCACACCTTCCTGCCGCGTCCGGCCATCCGATGCCCGACGCTCACCGCGGCGACGCGTGTGCGGCACCGATCCCCAAGTTTTGTGGAGCGTGGTGCGTGAGACTGCATATCCTGTCCGACCTGCATTTGTCCGTGGCGCCGCTGGCCATTCCCGACGTCGAAGCCGATGTGACGATTCTTGCCGGCGACATCAGCCGTCCGGCGCAAGCGATCGAATGGGCGAAGCAATTGCCGCGGCCCGTCATCTACGTTCCCGGCAATCACGAGTTCTACGGCGCGACGCTCGCCGGCACGCTGACCGAATTGCGACGTCTGACGGTGGGAAGCAACGTCCATCTGCTTGAGCGCAGTGCGTTGACGTTGGGCGGCGTGCGCTTCGTGGGGACGACGTTGTGGTCCGATTTCGCGCTGTACGACGCCGAGGGCAAGCATGACGCCGTGATCGAGGAGTCGCAGAAGTTCGTGCGCGACTTCACGCGGATTCGCATCGGCGACCCGGCCGCGCCGTGGTCCGATCTGCCCTTCTTCACGCCGGACGATTGCGCGGCGCTGTGTCGCGAGAACGTCGCCTGGCTCACCCGAACGCTGGCCACGCCGCACGACGGCCCGACGGTGGTCGTCACCCATCACGCGCCGACACCCCAGAGCATTCATCCGCGCTTTGCGGGATCGCTCGTGAATCCGGCATTCATTTCGGATTTGACCTCGCTCATCGACCAGTCCGATGCCGCGCTATGGGTGCACGGCCATACGCATGATTCGTTCGATTATCGCGTTGGGCACACCCGGGTGCTGTGCAATCCGCGTGGCTATTGCTTCGAGGGACGTGTGGAGAATCCGGCGTTCGATCCGCAGATGATCGTGCGCGTCTGAGTGTTCGTCTGAGTGTTCGTATGAGACACGCATTGCGCGCCCGGACGGTGGCCCGGACAGGCCACGGCCCCGGCTGTCGGTCTGGCCGTCGAACGTTAGGTACGCCGAAAACGTGAGTCGGCGTCGAAACGAAAATCCCCGCCGAAGCGGGGATTTTTTATTGCGGGATCGGCGACGGCAGGCGCGGCGCTTACTTCGCGGCGCTCACCATGTAGTCGACGGCAGCCTTGACGTCGTCATCCGACGCACCTGCCGCACCACCCTTGGGCGGCATGGCGTTCAGGCCCTTGATGGCCGCGTTGTGCAGCGTCTCGATACCGGTGGCGATGCGCGGCGCCCAGGCGGCCTTGTCGCCGAACTTCGGCGCGTTCATCACGCCGCTGGCGTGACAGGCCATACAGACGGTGTCGTAGAGCTTCTTGCCGGCGTCGAGATTGCCACCGGCGCTGGCCGCTGCGGGCGCCGCCGTCTTGAGCGACGCCATGGCGGCGGCGGCCGCAGCCGCACTACCGGCGTCCGCGCCCGAAGCCGCGGCCGGCGCCCCCGAGGCGGGCGCGGCAGCGCCAGGCGTCGGTTGGGCCGGCTGCGCCGGTTCCGGCAGCTTGCCGCCCGAGGCGTTCGCCATATAGACGATGGCGCGGCCGATCTCGTAGTCCGTCACGTCGTCCGGGCTGGTGCCCCCGCGCGCGGGCATGGCGCCTTTGCCGGCCAGCGCGATCTTGAGCATTTCGTCGTAACCGGGCTTGATGCGAGGCGCCCAGTCTTCGGTAGAGCCGACTTTGGGCGCGCCTGCGGCCCCGGAGGCGTGGCAGGCCGCGCAAACCGCTTTATAGAGTTGTTCCCCGGTCTGGTAGACGCGCGGTGCGTTGGCATCCTTGATCTCGACGTGGGCCACGGGCGCGATGCGCTCGGCGATGGCTTTTTCGGTCATGGCGGAACTGCCGGCACCGGTCAGGGCGTTGTTGCCCACGTAATTGACCAGCAAGACGATGATGACGATGGGAACGAGAAAACCGGCAATGATGGCGGCGATGAGCTGCTTGGGTGTTTTGATCAGGGACTCGTGCTCGTTATGTGCTTCACTCATGCGGGATCTCTCAATAGTTTTTGTGGAAACCGAGTGCATCACACCGGATAGCTCGCATGGGAAGCTGGCACCATCCAGTCAAAATAACGAACCATTGTAGCAACAAACCCTCGGCCGATGACATGCCAAGGCGGTGCGCAGACGCCGCAAAAGTCCCGTATTTTCCCTAACTTACGCGAAAGCCAAAGCGGTGTTCCGCGTGCTTTCTGCGCAAAATGCGGCCGCGTTGCATGCACAGCAAAACCGCGCCCGACGGGCTTCCGATAGAGAATTGCCGCATTGTGGGGCATGGGAATGCACGGGGCATGGACGTCACGCGGCAAAACCGCTATGCTTCTACCTCTTTGCCTGCCGGTACGCGCGCTCGCGCATTCCCACCGGTGGTCAGCTTAGCGCCCGTAGCTCAGGGGATAGAGTATCGGCCTCCGAAGCCGAGGGTCACTGGTTCGATTCCAGTCGGGCGCGCCAATCTGCATCATACGTTCCCCCTCACCGGTTCCCCCCAACCTTGTCGGCCATTGGGCGAATTTCGAAGGCTGTCGACGCCCGTGCGTGCCACGATCTGGCATCCGGTCGATGGCCCGGGGGGCGATCCCGATCGTCATGATGCTTCGACGACAACGTGTAGCGCGCCATCCGCTTCCGACCCATGTGGCGCATGGATATCCGTTCGAACCTCCTGAATTTCTCCCCGGGCGTCTTGTCAGCACCGGCCGACGGCCGGGTCTCGCAACCCATTGCCCCCGCATCCGACACTGTCACGCGCGCCGCCCCCCAGGAGATGGCCCTGGACCTGCGCGTCGTGCGCCCCCTGCCTTCCTCTGCCGCCCTGGAAAGCCCGTTCCCCGGCACCACATCTCAAGCCTCCCCCTTCCTGCCTCAGTCCGCACCTGACGTCGCCGTCCGGCCGATTGCCCTCGTGGCGCCGTCGATCAGCGCCGCCGTACCTTTTGCGCTAGTGAACGTCGGTCCCTTACAAAAAGCCCACGAGGGCGAGGTCTTCCTGACGATGATCGAAGCGACTGCGCCGGTCGCCACAACGCCCGGTGTGGATCGCCGCCCCGGTGAAGCGAGAATCCGATGGGCACAACGTCTTCTGACGACGTCGCCTCATCTCGGGATCGACGGCATCGCCTGCCTGGTGGGTATGCCGTCACGCGACATCAAGCGTGAATTTGCGCGTCAGCAGCTCACCCCTGAATTGACCCGCATCCTGCTGGCGTTTCCGCCACGATCGCGCGAGTCCTACCAACAATTCTCCGATCGCCTGGGTAAGGCGTACCCCGACCTCCGGAACGAAGAAATCGAATGGCTCGCGATGGCACGAACCCCCAATCCGAAGCGAGTGGACCATGCTGCGTTATCGGACGACCTGCAACGTGTCGCCCAGGCTGTCCCGAAGTTACCCAACGAAGCAGTGCTGCATTACGCACGTCGTTTGCATCGGTACGACGGCAAGCTCACCCTGGGACAAATCGCACAACTCTCGGGGGCAACCGCCTCGAACATGCGCGCCGCCCCCATGTTCTACGAATTGACGCCCCGACAGAAACAGGTGCGCGCGCAATTGCCACGATGGCCCCACGAAGACAACACCAAATATGCCCGGCGCGTTCATGCCAGCTTCCCTGAGTTCACGGTAGAAGACCTCGCCATCGTCTCCGGTGTCAATCAAACGAATGTGGCCCGATATGTGCTCCGGGAGGAGCCCAGGCTGACGATGCGTCGGGAGGACGACGAACCGGCGTTGAACGCCGCGCTTCGACAAGCGCCGCCGCCCAATCCTCCTGCGGGCAGCCCCATGGACGAATCTCAAACGACATGAACGTACGCGTATCGCACGACCGAATGCCGGCCGGTAGTTCGGTGTGCGCGATCCATTGACGATCATTGACGATGACGCGCGGCGCACGCTGCGCCGTGCCGGAGCAAGCCTATGTTTCCCTTACCGCCCCCCGCCCATACGGGCGTGCTGTGGTGCCCCAGCGACCCGGTGGCCGACGCGAGACGTATTGCGCGGATCACGGGCCCGTCATGCAGCGAGGACATGGCGCTGGATCTTCGCACCGTGTTTCAGGCACCGACGACGGCGTCCGTTGCCGATCGTGTCAGCACATCCCCGGTCCTTTCGCCGACGCATCACGTAAGCGCGCCGCCGGTCGCTCACGTGGCGCCGCGCCTGTCGACCACGTCAGACGCATTGATTCCCTTAGCGCCACCGTCATCCGCTGCGCAGACGGTTGACGAGCCCCCAACGACGCAGGCCATTTCGACGCTCCCCGGCACCGATTCTGATGTCGGCACATCGGCGCCGCCTGTCAGCCGCTATAAGCTGGAGAGCAATATCCGATTTGCAGCGCGCCTGTATCTGACGCATCCGGAACTGACGCGAACACAGATTGGAGCGCTATCCGGTGCTACGCGATGGCAGATGGATAGTCATCCGGTGTTTCAAAAGACGCGCAATCAGTTGGCGGCCATCCGTAACGCCTTTCCGCGTCTTCCGAAAGAGAGCGCGCAGGCGCACGCCAATCGCATCAGTGCGAACCACGCCGACCTGACCTGCGAAGCACTCGCCCATCTGGTCGGTTGCAGTATCCACTCGTTGAGATATCGCTTTCCCAAGCTCGTCTCGCAGAGCAGGCCGCCATCGATCGCAGCGATTCCCCCCAAAAAGGAAGGCGAGAGCTATCGTGAACACGCCTTTCGCATCTTGACGGCCAATCCCCACATCCCACTCGCCCGACTCGCGAAGCTTGTCGGAACGCATGAGGCAAATCTCCGCAGCGACCCAAGATACTTCACGCTCACCCCCGAGTTGCAAAAAGTGCTCACGACAACGCCACGTCAACCCTACGAGACGAAATCCGATCACGCGCGTCAACTGCGTCTAAAGCATCCGACCCTTACCCCCACGCAGATCGCGAAGCTCACGGGACTGGACGTCAGTAACGTGTGCGGCATCATCAGGCGTTCAACGGCCCCATATGAGCGGAGCGGGCGAGGTCACCCCGCCCGGGCCACGCTGACCTTACCCGGCAGCGCACCAACACCCTCGCCTGTCCGGCACCTTCACTCTCCACTGTATCCGGGCAGCGCCAACGCACATATCGAATACGCCGTGCCCGTCAGAACACCACCAACCGATCCACAAGCTGCGCCATGCGCGAGTTCGACGCCGACCATGACTCCACCGTCGACGAGCGCCCATCGAAATACACCGTGTTGATGACAGAGCCGTTCTGGCTGAGGGTGAGCGTCGCGTAGGCCAGGTATTCGCTGGGCGCGTTGCCCCACAAGGAATTACGCCACGCGCGACGCACGTTGTAATTGAGCACGACGCAGCCCGTGGGCCATGTGCCCGGACTGTAGATCGTGCTCACGATGCCGTATGCCCGCAACCGTCCCTGAATCGCCGGCAACAGATCGGAGATGCCGTCCGACGGCAGTTCGATGCACATGTTGTGCGAGAGTAATTCCGGCGCGGCCGCCTGCGTCGGCGGGGAGATCGACGGCAACTGGTCCGAGAGCACCACGCCCGTCGAGACCATCGTGGCGGCCACCTGCGCGGCGATTACCGGGGCCGGGGTGGCAAAAAGGCAGCCGCCCAGGGTCACGCTGGCCACAGCCGCCAGCGCCAGCACCATCGCGAGGCGCTTCATCAGAATGGCGAAACGTCGAGCAGAATCGATTGCAACCAGCCGCCGTTGCTGCCATCGGCAGCCTGACCCGCATCCACGCGCGCCACTTTGGCCTGCCCGACCTTGCTCGACGCCACCACGTTGGCCGGCGAGATGTCGAACTTGTTGACCACCCCGGTGAAGCGGAACGTCTCCATGTTGCGGCCCTGCATGACCTGCTTTTCTCCACCGACGACGTAGGCCCCGTTAGGCAGCACCTCCACGATCGCCACGGCAATCGTGCCGGTCAGCGCCGAACTCGACGTGTTCGTGCCGTTGCCCTTGAAGCTGCTGGCCTGCTGGCCGATGTTGAACCAGCGCTCGAGCACCGAGTCGGCGCCGTCGGCCTTGGCGCTCTTGGCCGTCGCGCTCGCGCTTCGCGAGGTATCGCTCTGCGATTTGCTGCTGCCGGTCGAGTTCTCCGACACCGCAATCGTCAGCAGATCGCCGACACGGTGCGCCACGGGCGTCTCGAACCAGTTCGTCGCCGTGGTCGGCTGGTAGATCGAGCCGGCCGTCTGGACGTTGGCCACACGCGGCATTGGCATGACGGCCATCGGCGTGGCCGTGACCTGCGTGCTGGCGCATCCCGAGAGGACGGCACTCGCGCCAAGGAGGCTCGCGATGGCCACGCACGTCGCCTGCCGCGCTCGCGCGCGGGTCACCCCGGTCATGACAGGGACGAGAACGGCACGCAGGCGCACGACACGCGCGAGCGAGCGCGCAAGGATCGACGGTTTCGACATGGTGAGGCGCCCCCGCGCCGGTCCCGGATGCCGTATCCGGATGTCTTTCGAAAGAGAGGAACGATGAGCGGCCCGACGCACAGCGGCACGAAGCGTCGGAGGAGAACGGCTCGGCGGCCAGTCTCGTGATGGATAGTAAGAACCGGGCGTGCAGCCACTGCGCACAAATAGAGGAAAATTTGTGGAGGCACGACGCGCCGGG
Source organism: Pandoraea sp. LA3 (assembly GCF_022696215.1). Taxonomy (NCBI): domain Bacteria; kingdom Pseudomonadati; phylum Pseudomonadota; class Betaproteobacteria; order Burkholderiales; family Burkholderiaceae; genus Pandoraea; species Pandoraea sp. LA3. Next base: position 41,608 of record NZ_PTPY01000036.1, read on the forward strand.
CTCCGAAGCTGAGAGAATGGCGCGCCGACCTTGGCAGGGGCGTCCGCGCCCGCCAGATCAGCCCCGTTTCCCCTGTCGTTACCCGCGCGTCCGGCCCGGCTGTCCGGCGTTGCACTTAGCGAGACTTAACGAGACTCACCGAACGCATGAACTCAGGCATCACCCGCAAGCTGTTCCTCGCGATCTTCGCGACGGGTCTGGTCACGATGGCGGCCACGACGGTCGTCGTGCGCGCCGCCATGACCGGCCACGGCTGGCTGCGCGGCGACAACCTGATGTATCTGACGATTCTCGGCATCGCACTGCTCGGCGCCATTGCGTTGCGCGTGGCGCAACGTCTGCTCGTGCCCGTCACACCGTTACTGGAAGCCACCCACCGTATGGCGATGGGCGATTACAGCGTGCGTGCACCCACGGCCGGCGCAGACGAACTCGCCCGGCTGGCCGTCGACCTGAACCGTCTGTCCGACACGCTCGCGCGCAACGATCAGGTGCGCCGCAACCTGCTCGCCGACATCTCCCACGAATTGCGCACGCCGCTCTCGATTCTGCGCGGCGAGATCGAAGCGATGGAAGATGGCGTGCGCCCGCTCACGCAGGACGCCCTGGCGTCGCTACGCGTCGAAATTTCTCAACTGTCCAAGCTGATCGACGATCTCTACGAACTCTCGCTCTCTGACGTGGGCGCGCTGACCTACGAGTTCGCGCCAGTGGATATGACAGAGCGCGTGGCGACGTCGGTGGCCGCCTTCCGCGACTGGTTCGAGGCCAAGGGCATCGGACTGAACGTGCACCTTCCCGACGACACGCTTTTCGTGGACGGCGATCTGCACCGTCTCACGCAACTCATCGGCAACCTGTTTGAGAATTCGTTGCGCTATACCGACGGCGGCGGCGCAGTGCGTGTCTATTTGTCGTCGACGCAGGCACAGTTGCGGCTGGAGATCGAAGACTCCGCGCCCGGCGTGCCCGACGATGCGCTGCCCCGTCTGTTCGAACGGCTGTTCCGCGTGGAAGCGTCGCGCAGCCGACGCAGCGGCGGCGCCGGTCTGGGGCTGGCGCTGTGCAAGCACATCGTCGAAGCGCACGGCGGCCAGATCGTCGCGCGGCACTCGCCCCTGGGGGGCCTGGCGCTGTCGATCACGTTGCCGCGTCATCACGACGCGGCCATCCCTACCCCTTCATCGACCTGCGCACTGAGCGCGGTCTCGAGCTGTTTCAGTACCCAAGCCCTGACGACCCTGACGACTTTGAGTTAAGCCTGCCCTCCATCGATCCCTATGCAGAGCCTTACGCACACGCAGCCCGTTACGTCCCCGGCGGTCGCATCCGGGCCGGTATCCCTGTCGTCGACGGCGTCGCCCATCGCCGCACCCATGACGTCGATCACGTCGATGACGTCGGCGCCGCCCGCGACGGCACTGGCCGACAGCGCGCCGATCCTGATCGTCGAAGACGAGCCGAAGCTCGCCGCGCTGCTCGCCGAGTACCTGCGCGTGGCAGGCATGCCCTGCCGCATTCTCACCGACGGACGCGACGTGCTGCCCGCGGTGCGCGTGACGCAGCCGCGCCTCGTGCTGCTCGATCTGATGCTGCCGGGTATGGATGGCCTCGAAGTGTGCCGCGCAGTGCGCGAAGTCTCCGAAGTGCCGATCGTGATGCTGACCGCACGCGCTGCGGAGACGGATCGTCTGCTGGGTCTGGAGCTCGGTGCCGACGATTACATCTGCAAGCCGTTCAGCCCTCGCGAGGTGGTCGCGCGCGTCAAGGCCATTCTGCGACGCGTGCGGGGTACCGCCGCGCCGGTGGCCACGACCGCCAACACCGCAGTTGCCCCGCAAACGCCAGCGCTGGTGATCGACGCCGTGCGTCACCACGCGAAACTCGACGGTCACGAGCTGCCGCTCACGCCGGTCGAACTGCGCCTGCTCGCCACGCTGGCCAGCCATCCCGACAAGACCTTCCCGCGCGCGCATCTGCTCGACCGGATGTACGACGATCACCGTGTGGTCGCGGATCGCACCGTCGACAGCCATATCAAGAACCTGCGGCGAAAGTTGCAGGCGATCCGGCCCGACGAGGAGATCGTGCGCTCGATCTACGGCGTGGGCTATCGGCTGGAGTTGCGCACGGATCGTCCGGGCACGGCGATGCCGGCCACGCGGCAAGTCGCCGCGGCTATCGACAATCCGGCAGCGGCGATGCCAGAATAGGCGCACCCGCGCCACAGCGGGGATCCATTGAGGAGAATGTCGATGCCACGCCGCACCGCCACGCCACCCCCGATGTTCCCGATGTCCCCGAGCCGCCGCTCACAGCTCACGCACTTCAGATCTCTGCTCAACGCCACCGTCGCAAGCGCACTTCTCGGCGCCAGCGGCTTCGCCATGGCGCAAACCCCGGTGTGCTTCGACAGCGTCGGTCGCGCCCTTCCTACCGAACAATGCTCGCAAGCCGCCCGCGATCAGGCCGCCGCACAACAGGCGACCGCCAGCGCGGCGGAGCCCTCGAAGCGCGAGCATTGCAAGGCGCTCGCCGACAAGATCGCCAGCACACCTGACAAACCCGTTTACAAGCGCGATCAACGTGTCGATTCGCCCGCAGGCAATCGCGTCGACATTCCTACACGCACGAACCCGCGCAAAGCGCTCAAGGAGCAATACATGCGCGAGTGCACGTAGGCGGATGCCTACAATTTGACGAAAGATAGCGGCAAGTTAACGAAATTTATCTCGCTATTTTCTTGACAATACCGATAGAGACCGCATAATCGACGTCACGCCGATGCGAAGTCGTCCGCGCTCGCGACCCCGCGAAATCGCGAAGTGAACGACACGCTACGCCCTCTGGCCGGTCGATCAGGAAGCCGTCGCCGATGTCGCAACATCGACATCGCGCGTTGCCACCCGCAATCACCGGCATCCATCGGATGCCGAACGACCGTCCTCAGCATTCGCTTCATGGTCCGCTTCATTGTCCGTTTAGCTGCCGCTGGTCCCCGCCTCCTCAGAGGCGATCTCATCGGCCTGACGTTTTATCCGCATCCACACCGTTCGCCGTATGGCAGCAATATCGCTGCACTCGGCACACGCTTTCCGGAGGGAGAAAATGCAAAAACGCGAATTCCTGATGAAAACTTCCGTCGCTGTTGCCGCTGCCGCCTTCGCGCTGGCCGGTTGCACGACGACGACCCCGTCGCAAGCCGACAAGAGCGACAATTCCGCAGGCGCCAATGTCAACAAGCGTCGTGAGATCGACGCCGCCGTGAATGGGGCGCTCGACAAGATGTATGCGTCCGTAAAGGGCTCGCGCGAACTGGTCAGCAAGGCGCGCGGCGTGCTCGTGTTCCCGTCGGTGCTGCAAGCCGGCTTCGTGGTGGGAGGCGAGTACGGCGAAGGCGCGCTGCGCGTGGGCGGCGCCACGCAGGGCTACTACAACACCGTGACCGCGTCGTTCGGTTTGCAGATCGGCGCTCAGTCGAAGGCCGTGATCTTCCTGTTCATGACGCAGGACGCGCTCGACAAATTCCAGCGCACGGATGGCTGGACGGCCGGGGCCGACGCTTCGGTCGCCGTGGTCAAGATCGGTGCGAACGGCGCTGTCGACCTGAATACCGCCACCTCGCCGGTGGAAGTGATCGTGATGACCAACGCCGGTCTGATGGCCAACCTGAATATCGAAGGCACGAAGGTCACGAAGCTCAAGATCTGACGCCCGCGCAGTACCGTCGTCTCCAAAGGACAAGCGGCGCCTCCCTCAACAGGAGGCGCCGCTTTGTTTTTGCCGCAACAGGGGGCCGACGCGATGCCTCGGCCATCCCGTTCACGCCGATCGTCACTCGTTCGAGAAGGCCGCCGGACGCCACTTCAACAATCGCTTCTCCAGCGACGTCAGCAGCCAGTCGGCCCCGAGCGCCACCACGGCCAGCACGATCATCGCAGCGAACACGCCGCTCGCGTTGAACGCGCCCTGCGCGGTCGAGATCAGCAGACCGATGCCCTGCTTCGAGCCGAGGAATTCACCGACCACGGCCCCCACCAGCGCGAAGCCGAAGCTCACGTGCAAGCTCGCGAGAATCCACGACAGCGCCGACGGAATCACCACCGACATCGTCACCTGACGGCGCGACGCCCCGAGAATCTGTGCATTCGCGATCATGTAGCGGTCCGCTTCACGCACGCCCTGGAACGCGTTGGCGAACACCACGAAGAACACCATCACCACGGCAAGCGCCACCTTCGACGCCATACCCAGACCGAACGCGATCACGAAGATGGAGCCCAGCACCACGCGCGGAATCGAGTTGGCGATCTGGATGTAAAGACTGAAGACATCCGAGAGCAGCTTGTTACGGCCGAGCACGATGCCGCAGATCACCCCGGCCACCCCACCGATCAGGAAGCCCAGCACCGTTTCTTCGAGCGTGACGAGCACCTGCGTCCACAACGGTCCTTGCGACGTCCCCTCGACACACCAGTCATAGATCTGCTGAACGATCAGCGTCGGCTGCGAGAAAAAGAACGGATCGATCCAGCCCACGCGTGCGGCCACTTCCCAGCCGCCGAGCCCGATCACCAGAATCGCCACGCGCAGGAATACCACCAGCGCCCGACGTTGTTTGATGCGGCGTTGCGCCGCCGCTTCCTCGCGTGCGAGATCGGCGTCGCCAATGCCCGCCATGCCTGCCACCACGGCCTGTTCACTCATGTTCATCTCCAAGGTTCAACCGATCTTCACTTCTTCACGCAGGTCCGCCCAGATTTCGCGGGAGATGTCGATGAAGCGCTGTTCGTAGCGAATCTCGGACATCACGCGCGGACGCGGCAGATCGATCGTGTACGTGTTCTTCAACGTGGCCGGGCGCGCCGTGAGCACGAACACCCGGTCGGCCAGCGCAATCGCTTCTTCGAGATCGTGGGTGACGAACACCACCGAGCCCGACGTCGACGACCACAGTTGCAGCAGCTCGTCCTGCATGAGCGTGCGGGTCTGCATGTCGAGCGCGGAGAACGGCTCGTCCATCAGCAGGATTTCAGGGTTGTTGATGAACGTCTGCGCGAGCGCCACGCGCTTGCGCATGCCGCCCGAGAGCTGGTGCGGATAGTGGCTGCCGAACTTGTCGAGCCCCACACGCTTGATCCATTCGTCGGCCTGCGCATAGGCGGCGTCTTTCGACTGACCGCGAAACAGCGGACCGGCGGCGACGTTCTCGCGCACGCTGCGCCACGGGAAGACGGCGTCGTTCTGGAAGACGAAGCCGATGCGCGGGTCGATGCCGTTGACCGGCTGCCCCATGACACGCACGCTGCCGGCGGTCGGACGCAGCAGCCCGGTGATCATCGACAGCGTGGTCGACTTGCCGCAACCGGTCGGCCCGACGATGGCGACGAACTCGCCACGCGCGACCGACATGCTGAAATTGCGCAGCGCGACGGTGGCTTTACCGTCCGGCGAAATGAAGCGGCACGACACATTGTCGAATTCGATGGCGGGCGTATCACGCGACACGGCGCTTGCTGCGCGTGCCGGTGCCGTGGGGGTAATGGTCTGGGTCATGCCCGGCTCCTGGGTGACGTCGGAACGGTCGTTACGGTTTCTTGAGGCGACACGCTCCCGCACACCGGACAGTCGTCGGGTGCGGGCAGCGTCGCGTCGTACTTGGCTTAGGGACGGATCAAGGGCTGCGCGTCGTGGGGACCGCGCGCCGGTACTACAGGGTCAACTGGATCATCCGGGTCGCGGCGCAGGCGAATCACTTCACCTGATCGACGAACTCGTTGGTGTACGTCTTCGACAGATCGATGTGCTTGCCCTTCACGTTCGGGTTGAACGCGGCGAGCACCTTGAGCACGGTCTCCGGACCGTCCTTCGGCATGCGGCCGTCCGGCGAGTACATCGGCAGCGAGTTCTGCAACGCCTGCACGTACAGCGCCTTGTTGCTGCCGTAGTAATCCTTCGGCATCTTCTCGGTGATTTCGGCTGCCGAATGCGTGTTGATGTACTTGAGCGTCTTCACGAAAGCGCGGGCAAGCTTCGCGGCTTCCGGCTTGTGCTTGTCGAGCCACGCGCGTTGCACGTACAGGCTCGACGCCGGGTAAGCGCCGCCGAGCGCGGCCACCGTGCCTTCCATCGTGCGCATGTCGACGAGCACCGCAGCGTCGCCCGTCTTGATCAGTTGCGATGCGGTCGGCTCGGTGGTCATGCCGGCGTCGATGCGGTTCTGCTTGATGGCGGCGATGAACGTGTTGTCCGCCCCGACCGGCAGCACCGAGTACTGCGCCGAGGTCAGGCCGTGCTTGGCCGCCAGATACTGCGTGAGGAAGTTCGTCGACGAGCCCAGCCCCGTCACGCCAAGGGTCTTGCCCTTCACGTCGGCCATGCTCTTGATGGTGTCTTTGCTCTTGGCATTGACCAGTTCGACCTCACCCGGCACCTGACCGAAGACGACGATCGACTGAATCTCCTTGCCCTTGCTCTGCAAGTCGATGGAGTGGTCGTAGAAGCCGACCACGGCCTGTACGGCGCCGGCGAGCAGTTCGTTCTCGGCGTCGACACCGGCGGGCTGCGACAACAGTTCGACGTTCAGCCCTTCTTCCTTGAAGTAGCCCAGTTGCTCGGCAAGCTTGGCCGGTAGATAGATCATCTTCGTGATGCCGCCCACCATGATCGTGATCTTGCCGTTATCGGCGGCGAAACCCGGCGCAGCGGCCAGCGCCAGCGACGCGCCGACGACAGCGGCCAGAAGGGGTTTCACGAAGGCTTTCGGCGCACGCACGCCAAGGCTTGCTCGCATTGTGGTGTCTCCATCGTTTTAGGGATAATGGCTCGAGCTGCCGTTGGCGGCGCCGGCCGGCCTGACGTGAGCGATACACGCGGCCCGGGCAGCGGTCCATGGTGTTGGGTACGGTTTCCTCTGCCTTGCCACGAATTGTAGAAAAGCGAAGCTTTCATCAAGCTTTCGCGACATGCAGGTTTTGATCCCCCGCTCATGGGTGTTTACCCGCTGTTGGCGCGCTCACTGTTGGCGCGCTTGCATTACGCGGGCACACTCGCCGTCGCATTCTGCTTTCCCGCTATGAAACTGCTGCTGATCGAAGACAACGAGACTCTGGCCCACTGGCTCGCCCGCATGCTGCGCGACGACAACTTCACCGTCGATGCCGCGCGCGACGGCGACGCTGCCGATCGTCTGCTGCAAACGGAAACGTACGACGTGGTGCTGCTCGATCTCATGCTGCCCAAGCTCGGCGGCAAACATGTGCTGCGACGGCTGCGCGAGCGGCGCAACAACGTGCCCGTCATCATCCTGACGGCCAGCGGCTCGGTCGACGAGAAGGTCGACTGCCTGGGCGCCGGGGCCGATGACTACCTCGTGAAACCCTTCGAGGTGCGCGAGCTGATCGCGCGGGTCAAGGCGCTCGCACGGCGTCACGCGCCCGAACAGAGCGCCGACCTCGTCTGCGCCGATCTGAGCTATCACACGGGCACGCGACAGTTCACGATCGGCGGCGCGCCGCTGGCGCTGCCGTCGCGCGAACACGCGGTGCTTGAAATCCTGATGCGCAAGCAGGGCAAGACCGTGGCCAAGAGCGCGCTGGTCGACGGCGTCTTCGGCCTCGACGACGAACCGAGCGCCGATGCCATCGAAATCTACATCCATCGTCTTCGCAAGAAACTCGAACCGAGCCGGGCCGCGATCATGACCCTGCGCGGACTCGGGTATCTGCTGCGCGAGAAAGATGCTTAGCCTTCGCGTCAGGTTGCTGATGTGGCTGATGCTGCCGCTCTCGCTGTATATCGGCGCGAGCGCGTGGCTGGCCTACCGGAGCGCCCACGACACGGCGGAACTCGTTCAGGACCGGGCGTTGCTCACGTCCGCGCAGGTGATCGCCGGCGAACTCGCCTGGGTGGACGGCGCGTTGCGCGCGGTCGTGCCGCCTTCGGCGCTGGAGCTGTTCGCATCGCCGGCGCGCGACCGGGTGTTCTATCAGGTCATTACCGAAGACGGCCGGCTGCTGGCCGGCCCGCCCGACTTCCCGCATCCGCCGCTCTTTCCGGCGATAGTGCCGACTTATTCGAACGTGACAGTGAATGGAGAGCCGCTGCGCGCGATCAGTTTCGTGCGTACGATGTATGACTCGGGCAAGCCGCATCGGGTCGCGGTGATCGTCGCGGAGACGATGCATGCCCGAGACGAGATGCTCGCGCAGTTGTGGGAGCCGTCGCTGCACCGGCAGATCGCCATGGCAGCGCTGGCCGCAGTGTTGGTGCTCATTGGACTTACGGTCGAGCTGCATCCGCTCATCCGACTCAAGGACGAAGTCGCCGGACGCGCGCCGCAGGAGCTGGTGCCGATTCGCGCGGGACAGTTGCAGACCGAGTTGCGGCCCATCGTCGACGCCATCAACCTGTGTATTCAACGGTTGTCGGTGCAGGCGCAGCAACAGCGACGTTTCGTGGCGGATGCGGCGCATCAGTTGCGCACGCCGCTCACGCTGCTCGACACGCAGTTGCAGTTCGCCGCGCAGCTCGACGACCGTGCCGCGCTGGCCGACGTGCTCGCGGCCATGCAGACGAGCAGCCGGGGGCTGGCCGATCTGACGAACAAGTTGTTGCTGCTCTCGCAGGCCGAGGCAGCGGACACCCCGGCGTTCTCGCGCTCGCGCGTGGATCTGGTGGCCGTAGCGGCCGGGGTGCTGGAAGAACTCGTTGCGCTGGCGCAGCGACGCGATATCGATCTGGGACTGGAAACCACCGAGGCGCACGTGTGGGTGGCGGGCAATGGCGAATTGTTTCATGCGATGGTCATGAATCTTGTCGACAATGCGATCCGCTATATCCACGAGGGTGGACGCGTGACGGTTGCTATCGATCGTCACGACAGCACTGCCCGCCTGCGCGTCATCGACGACGGGCCCGGCATTCAGGCCGAGGCGCGTGCGCGCGTGTTCGAACGCTTCTATCGCAACGCGCCGCCCGGTCAGCCCGGCACGGGTCTGGGACTGGCCATCGTGAAGGAGATCGTGGCGGCCAGTCATGGCACGGTCACGCTCGCGCCGGGTGACAGTGAGACCGGTGGCCCCGGACTCATCGTCACCGTGACGCTCCCCGTAGATTCGGAGACCGAAAGCAACGTCTCATCGGGCACGTCACGAGAAGCAGTTCACCGATGAAGCGCGTGGTATACCCGCGCTCTCGTCTGAAAGAAAATAACAATCGTATGAAATAACGCCGTGGATTCAGGCGTTATGACCGTTTTGGACCGAGAATGTCGTTTGAAACATACGCTCGACTGGATGCGCTAGGACAAACCCTGATATATTCGGGGTCTTCATAGAAATCCCCTCAAGCAAGCGAAAACTTCTTGATCCAAATCAAATAGTTACGCATCTCTGTCAACCATGCGGGTACCCGCCGCGTGTAATTGTGACGAAATGTAAAGTTTGTTAAATTGAATCTGGGTCTCGCCGCGTGGGTTGCGGCACGGGACTTTTTCTCTCAGGGATTTGCCTCCATGCCGTTTCTCGTCGATCCTGCCGCACAGGCTGCGAGACGTCGCGTGTCGCTTGACGACGCGCTGCATACGCGCGCCACGACGCCGCAGACATCGGTCATGGATCAGCCCGCCGCCTGCGAAGGTGCGCTCCCGGCAGAGCCCGCCTCGCGCGCCGCACGTGCGCCCGCCAAGACTTCGCCCCGGCCGCTCGCCCAATCGGTGGCCCGCAAGATCGACGCGGCCCGCGAAGCCGAGCGCACGCGTCTCGCGCAGGAAGTGCACGACGGCCTCGGCGCGCATCTCACCGCATTGCAGATGGTCGTGGCACGACTGGCGACCCGCGCGCCGGCCGACGCCGCCGAATGGCAATCCTTCTGCACCCAGATTCAGCATGTCGCCAATGCCGCACAGGATGCCGCCGACGAACTCGTCGGCCGCAACCGCCCGCCCGCGCTCGACGCGGGCCTCGTCGTCTCGCTGCGCGCCTGGTTGCGCAGCTTCGGCGAGCAAAGCGGTCTCACGTGCATCTGGCGTTGCGAAGACGTGACGCGCGAGCGCGTCGCGAACCTCACACCCGACGCGGTGCTCGCTTTGTACCGCATCGCACAGGAAGCGCTGACCAACGTCGCCCGCCATGCCCGCGCCACGCGCGTGGTGGTGGCGCTCGATGGCAGCCACCGTTCACTCAAACTCACGATTTCCGACGACGGTTGCGGGCTCGCTCGCGGCGCGCGTCGCAAGCAGGGACATTTCGGATTGGTTGGCATGCGCGAGCGCTGCACGGCGCTCGGCGGCATGCTCCGTATCGGCAGTGTTCAAGGATCGGGGACGCTCGTGAGCGCACGACTTCCCTGGCATCAGATCCTGCCTGCCCCGACCGGCCAGCACGGCCCGGAATCGCTTGCTCTTCTTGGATACGCATCATGACGCTTAGAGTGCTCATCGTCGACGACCACGCCATCGTGCGCCAGGGCGTCCGGCAATTGCTCTCCGATAGCGGCAGCATCGCCGTCATCGGTGAAGCCGACTGCGGCGCAGAAGCGCTGGAGATGACCGACGCAGCCCAGTGGGACATCGTCCTGCTCGACATCTCGCTGCCCGACACGAACGGTCTGGAGATTCTCAAGACCTTGCGGCGCAAACACCCGCGCCTGCCGATCATGATCTTCAGCATGTACGGCGAAGGTCAGTTTGCCCTGCGCGCCCTCAAGGCCGGCGCCGCCGGTTACCTGAGCAAGCGCTCGAACGCCCAGCAACTGGTCTCGGCCGTTCGTCAGGTGGCGGCAGGTCGCAAGTACGTGAGCCCGATGGTCGCCGAGACGCTCGCCGACTATCTCGGCCCGGACGCCGATCAGCCGCCGCACGAACGCCTGTCCGACCGCGAATACCAGACGCTGTGCATGATCGGCTCGGGCAAACGCCTGACCGACATTGCCAACGCCTTGTCGCTCTCTGTCAAGACGGTGAGCGTGTATCGCACGCGCCTGCTGGAAAAGATGCGCCTGAACAACAACGCCGAGCTGACGTATTACGTCATGCAACACGGTCTGGTCAGCGCCGAGATGGGTCCGGTCTGCGCCTGAGCGTCTGAACGCTCACGGCACGGCATCACCACATTTCCTGCCAGATTCCCCCGGGGATCATCAGAACTAAGTGCTCACTTCGTGGCCCGCCGATGCGGGCCACTTGCATTTCGCTCACCGCTCACCGCGCTTGCGAAGAATTTTCACAGCATCGAAAAAATATTTTCGACGCCAGCCGACGGGCGTCGCGGCTTGAGAATTCTGCGCCGTCCGACCGGGCGCGATGACGACGCCCTGACCTCTCAGAGCCTTACAGGACAAGAATAGGCGGTAGATTGCCCCTTTCCTTGACGGATCAATCGTGGAGGAATTTCGTAGACTGGCCCGATAGCGTTTTTCCGACATCGACCTGCCAAGTCGAAGGGGGCGGTCGAAGCATTTTGCAAAACCACCCTAAATTTTCCCAAAGGGCGTCCGATATCCCCTACAACGGCGGCTTTCGGCGATTGGCTGGTGAGCCAAAGTTACGGCGCTTAAGCCGGAGCCAAAAAATTTTGGGAAAGGAGTGGCTAAATGTCATCTGTCATCAATACCAACATCTTCTCGACGATTGCCCAGCGTAACCTGAGCACGTCGCAGTCCAGCCTGCAAACGTCGATCACGCGTCTGTCGTCGGGTCTGCGCATCAACAGCGCCGCTGACGATGCCGCCGGTCTGGCCATTACCGACCGTATGACGTCGCAGATCAACGGTCTGACGCAAGCACAGCGCAACGCCAACGACGGCATCTCGCTGGTGCAGACCGCTGCTGGCGGCCTGTCGTCGATCTCGGACAACCTGCAACGTATCCGTACGCTCGCAGTGCAAGCCACGAACGCCACGAACTCGGCGTCGGACCGTGCTGCTATCGACCAGGAAGTTCAGCAACGTCTGTCGGAAATCACCCGTACGGCGCAGCAAACCCAGTTCAACGGTCTGTCGGTGCTCAACGGCTCGATGGGTACGGCGAACTTCCAGGTTGGCGCCAACGCCGGCCAGAACATCTCGGTCAGCCTGACGCAGAACATGTCGGCCAGCTCGATCGGTGGCGTTGCCCTGGCAACGGCGACGACGGCTGCCAAGTTCGGCTCGATCACGCTCGACGCTGCCAACACGATCTCGGTCGGTGGCACGGCAGTGGCAAGCGGCACGTACAACACGGCTGCCGACCTGGCCGCTGCGATCAACACCGCCGCTGGCACGAACATCGCCGCCGCCAACGCGACGACCGGTGAAATCGACTTCACGAACACGACCGCCGCCGCCATCAACATGACGACGACGGGTCTGACCGGCATCACCGTGCCGGCCACGCTGGCAGCAACGACGGGTACGGGTTCGTCGACGGGTGTGAAGACGGCCCTGTCGCCGCTGACCCTGTCGGGCACGGACCTGCAAATCAAGGCGGCCGGTGCGGCCACCGCGACGTCGATCACCGGCACGTTCAAGTCGGTTGGCGAACTGGCTGACGCCATCAGCGCCAGCGGCAGCGGCGTGACGGCATTCGTCGACTCGACCGGCAAGCTGAACCTGGTGTCGAGCCAGAACTTCACGGTGTCGGGCACGGCAGCGAAGCTGACCCAGATCGGTGTGGCAGCAGGCAGCTCGGCAGTCAGCGGCAGCCTCTCGACGGCTAACGCACTGACGGCTGACTCGGCAACGAAGCTGGTCGCGCAGATCGACGCCGCCATCGGCACGGCTGACTCGTTCAACGCAACGCTGGGCGCCATTCAGAACCGCTTCCAGTCCGCAGTGAGCAACCTGTCGGCCACGACGCAAAACCTGACCTCGGCACGTTCGGGCGTTCAGGACACGGACTACGCAGCGGAAACGGCCAACATGACCCGCTCGCAGATCCTGCAACAAGCCGGTATCTCGATGCTGTCGCAAGCCAACCAGCTGCCGCAACAAGTGCTCAAGCTCCTCCAGTAATAGCGGAGTAGTGCTTGGCACTCCCGGTGAGCGCAAGCTCGCCGGGTCGACGGCGGCGTCACTGCGAAACGGTGCCGCCGCCGCCTGTTTTACAGGCCATCGTGTTTTCCAGCGGGCCAGGTAGTAACGATCAATTCAACGGAGTGAGAGCAAATCATGGCAACTTCTAACGGACCGGGCACTATTTCCTCCCCTGGGATTGGGTCCGGGCTGGACGTCAATGCACTCGTCAAGAGTCTGATGACGCCTGCCACGAACAAGCTCACTCTGCTGCAAAACCAGGAAGCGGCGTACAACACGAAGCTTTCGGCCATCGGCCAGTTGCAATCGGCGCTCTCCGCCTTCCAGACGTCGCTCGGCACGCTCTCCAGCGCCGCCCAGTTCCTGCAAGTGGCGGCAGCGGTCGGCGACAACACGATTCTGCAAGCTACGGCGGACTCGACGGCGAACGTCAGTCAGTACAGCGTCAACGTCACGCAGTTGGCGCAGGCGCAAAGCCTGACCACGACCGGGTTCTCGAGCCAGACGAGCACGATCGGCACGGGCGCATCGACCAAGGTGACGATTACCCTCGGCACGATCACGGGTGGCACCCTCACCGACGGCAAGTACACGGGCGCGAGCTTCGCAGCCAACGCGAGTTCCTCGCCGATCAACCTGACGATCAACAGCAGCAACAACTCGCTGACCGGCATTCGCGATGCGATCAACGCCCAGAACGGCGATGCCGTGGCAACGATCGTCAACGACGGCAGCGGCACGCCTTACCGTCTCGTGCTGACCTCGAAGACCACGGGTCAGAACATGAGCATGAAGATCGATGTGGCCGCCGGCGGCGACCCCACGGTCACCAACCTGCTCGCCAACGATCCGACCGGCACGCAGAACCTCACGCAAACGAGCGCGGCGCAGAACGCCAACCTGACCATCAACGGTCTGGCGGTCACCAGTGCGACGAACACCGTGACCAAGTCGGTCACCGGTGTCACGCTCACGCTCTCGAAGACCGGTTCGACCACGGTCACGACGAGCCGTAACACCTCGGCCGTCACCCAGGCCGTGCAGTCGTTCGCCACGGCTTACAACACGCTGCAAACGACGATCGGCAAGCTGACCGCGTTCGATTCGGCCGGTAACGGCGCGAACAACGGTCCGCTGATCGGCGACTCGACGGTTCAGCTCGTGCAGAACCGTCTGACCCAGATTCTCAACGGCAAGCTGCCGGGCGTCGGCTCGACGGGCCTCGCATCGCTGGCGCAGGTCGGCGTGGGCTTCAACAAGGACGGCACGCTCTCCGTCGACACGACGGCGCTGAACAAGGCGATGTCCTCGCCGAACGGCTTCAACGCGCTCGCCTCGTTGTTCGCGACCAACGGCCAGACGACGGACTCTCTGGTGAGCTTCACCAGTTCGTCGAACGCCACGCAGCCGGGCCAGTACGCCATCAACATCTCGCAGGCGGCCACGCAAGGCACGACGACCGGCGCGATCACGCTGGGCGCGACGACCACGATTGCCGCCGGCAGCAACGAACTCCAGGTCTCGCTCGACGGCAACATCGCCAGCGTGCTGATTCCGCCGGGCACCTACACGCAAGACAAGCTGGCGTCCGCCATTCAGGCTGCGATCAACGGCAACAGCAAGTTCACCACCGCCGAGTCCGGCGTTTCGGTCGCCTCGAACAACGGCATTCTGACGATCACGTCGAACCGTTACGGCTCGGCCTCGAAGGTCGTCGTCACGGGCGGCTCGGCGTACAACCAGCTGTTCAACGGCAACAACACGACGACGGGTAAAGACGTCGTGGGCACGATCGGCGGCTTTGGCGCGACCGGCAGCGGTCAGACCTTGACCGGCAATTCGGGCACGCCGGTCGAAGGGCTGAAGCTCACGGTCTCGGGCACCGCCACCGGCAGCCGCGGCAATATCGGTTTCTCGCAAGGCTTCGCCTCACTGCTCAACACGCAGGTCACGGATTTCCTGAGCGCCAAGGGCGCCGTCACCAGCGCGACGAACAACCTGAATTCCTCGATCAAGCAGATCAAGCAGCAGGAATCGGACTGGCAAGATCAGATGACGCAGATGCAGAACCGTTATCTGGCCCAGTTCACGGCACTGGACGCCACGATGGCCAAGCTGCAGAACACCAGTGACTATCTGAAGCAGGTGCTTGGCGGCGGCTCCTCGTCGTCGTCCTCGAAGTAAGCGGCGGAGACAGACATGTACGGTCAGAACGCCGCCAATGCGTATCGCAAGGTCGGGCTCGAAACCGGCGTCGTCGCCGCGAGCCCCCATCAGCTCATCGTGATGCTGTTCGATGGTGCCAAGGCTGCGCTCACCAAAGCTCGTATCCACTTCGAGGCCGGCCACATCGTCGAACGCGGCCAGGCCATCTCGAAAGCGATCGAGATCATCGGCGGACTGCGGGACGGATTGAATATGGAAGTCGGCGGGGAACTGTCGCGCAACTTGCGTGATCTCTACGACTACATGGGACGACGTCTGCTCGAAGCGAATCTCGAGAACGACGTCGCCAAGGTACAAGAAGTCGACACCCTGCTTGAGACGATTGCATCGGCCTGGCGAGCGATCGCGCCGAGCACCGGCACGGGTGCCCCCGCCGTTCAGGCGGGCACCGGAGTGCGCTATGAATGAAGCGACGACTTTGCTGAACTGCTACGAAAGTATTGCCGGCCTCACGGAGCGTATGCTCGGCGTGGCGCGCGACGGCGACTGGGACGCCCTCATCGACCTCGAGACGCAGTATCGTGCGCAGGTCGATTCGATCAAGCAGCTCGACGCCGATCTGCCGCTCTCGGAGGACGAGCGCTCGCGCAAGCATGCGATCATCCGCCGTATTCTGGCCGACGACGCCGCCATTCGCGATCTCGCGGTACCGCACCTGGCGCACCTCGACGCCATGATCAACAGCACGCGCCGTCAACGTGCCCTGCACGAAGTCTACGGCCTGAACCTGGGCGCCTGACGCGCGACGCGCGTCACGTCGTCCGCATCTCGGAGTAAGGCATGGCCGGTCTCGACTCGGTTCTGGCCACGACGCTCGCCCGGCGGCTCGACTCGTTGCTCGGTATGGGGCAAGGTGTCTCCTCGACGACGGCCCCCAACGCCATTGCCGGCTCGCAGCCGTCCGGCGACGCCACCTCCGCGCTCGGCGATCTCGCCACCAAGACCTCACCCACTGCGGTTGCCCTGGGCAATGCGACGTCGCAAGCCGCGGCGCGCGCGCCAACGCCAATCCAGCAGGCGACGCTCTCGGCGGCCGCGCGCACCATCGATACCATTCTGCGTCTCGCCCCCGACTCACCCGGCCCCGTGCAGGCGAGCGCGCCGGTGTGGCCGGCGGCCCCCGGCACCGGCGCCCCGGCGCTCGCGCCGCTGGTCGCCGCAGCGCTCAAGGAAGCGCTGTCGACGAGCGGGCTGTTCTACGAATCGCATCTGTCGCAATGGGCGTCGGGCAGCCGTTCGTTCGAACAATTGCAGGCCGAGCCGCAGTTGCGTTGGCCGGCTTCGGCCAATCTGGCGGCACAGTTGCGTGCCGCTGGCGCCGACGCCACGTTGCCGGGCCCGGGGCCGCTCACGCGCCTGCTCGGACCGGCGGGCGGCGAAGCGGCTTTGGCGACAGGATGGCCCGCATTGGGTCCATCTACCATGTCATCGGCACTGACGTTGCCGACGGCGACTGCGAATCCTGCGACTCCCCCGCCCGGTGCACCGGCGCAGGCTGCGAATGCCGATGCTGCCGATGGGGGCCTGCGGGCTAGCGCCAATCTCCCCAACACCGCGACCGCGCTGGCGCATGCCGCGAGCGTGGCGCATACGACCAGCGGCGTGCTGCCGACAGGGCATGATGGCGGGGACCCTTCGCTGGGTGCCAATGCCGCGACGAATCCGCAGCAACACGGTGCCGCCGGGGCAATCGCCGCCGTGGCGAACACGCCCGCGGAGAGCGTGACGCTCGTGCGTCAGCAGCTCGATATGCTGGTCAATCCCCAGTTTCAGTGGAACGGCATGGCGTGGCCGGGTGCGCCGATGGAGTGGCAGGTCGAGGAGCGCGCGGGCCAGCAGGCGCCGGGCGAAGCGGCTGCGCCGTCCACATGGCACACGCATTTGCGTCTGACGTTGCCGTCGCTGGGCACCATCGACGTCACGCTCGGTTTGTCAGGCCAGCAGTTGCAGGCGAAGCTGCTGACGGATTCGACCGCGTCCACGGATGTACTGTCCAACGAAGGCGAAGACTTGCGTCAGCGGTTGGCGTCCGTCGGTCTGATTGCGAGTCAGTTGTCGTTCGGCGCGCTCAGCGAAGCCGATGACGCGACGCAGGCGTCGGATGCCGCGTCGGCGGTCGGTGCGATGACGAGTGCGAATGCGCAAGCGCCGATGTCCGATACCGAGGTTGCCGGTTTGCCGGTGCCGGTCGGCGATGAGACCCCCAACGTACCGAATGCCGGAGGTAACGCATGACGTTGCCACCGGAGCGTCGCACGGCCGTCGCGCTCGCCTACGGCGCGAAGGATTCGGCCCCGCGTGTCGTGGCGAAGGGGTACGGCCTGCTTGCCGAGACGATCGTGCGCACAGCGCGTGAGCATGGCCTGTACGTGCACGAATCGCCTGAGCTGGTAAGTCTTCTGATGCAGGTCGATCTCGACCAGCGCATTCCGGCGCAGCTTTATCAGGCGGTCGCCGAGCTGCTGGCCTGGCTATACAAGCTCGAAGCGGGCCGTGGCGGCAAGCCGCCCCCGCTGCCACCGGGCGTGCTCCCGCCTGAAGTCCCGACCGACGCCCCGGCGTCCGCCACACCGCCAGCGCCAACGCCGTCGACCTGACAACGCAGGCGCTAGGTCTTTCAGCGCACGCGCGGCGTGAAGTTTCCGATTTCGACTATGGGCGCGCTTTCTCTAGTGAATTGAATTTTCAGTACTTTTGATAGCCACGCTCGCGGCAGCGTTCGGCGTCAGTACGCATCCAATAAAGGGATCAATAGCATGGTCTGCAGGGTTTCTTCGGAAACACCCGCCCATTGACCCCTACGTTGCAGACCACCATGCACCACACTGCCTTAGCAGACACCCGTCTGCCGCCCGCGCATTCCCGCACGTCACATATCACTGCCCCGCTCATGCCAACACCTTCCTGTAACGATTTTGTTGATCGAGTTACCGGGGACCGCTCCGGTGTCTTCGTCGTATCGGAAGGTGAGTTCTGGCGTATTGAAATGTTCATTGCAGACGAGCTTCGATTACTGACCGACGGTGCATCTTCTACCGGCCGGGTCTTTTCTTCGCTTGGCGACGCCTCGGATTTTCTGCATGCCTTGGGCGTATTGACCTTTTCAGTCATTCCCGGACCAACACCGAGGAGCGCTATCGACTATGACAACTGGGTACTGGAAACCATTCAGGATGCCCTGTTGGAAGCAGACGACCCTGCGACGGAATGGGTATCGAATGAGGACGTTGAAACGGCTGCGAAGGATCTGATTCGGGGCGGTGACGCGTGATCCCGATTTTTTGGACACGTCGCGCGGCAAGCGAGCGTTATGACGCGCTCAGATACCTTCTCCTGAAAAACGCTTCCGCGGCGAAGCGGCAATCTCAGGAGATTTCCGCACAAATTTGCTGGCTGCAACGCTATCCGAGCCTGGGCCGTCTCGGCCGAGTAACGGGAACTCGCGAATTCCTTGTTCGACGCACGCCCTATCTCGCGATTTATCGTCATCGCGGGGATCCACCGCATATCGAGATCATGCGTCTTTTACATGGTGCACGGAACTGGTTTTAGACACCATTCACACCAAGCAACAAAAAGCCCCGTCATCGGACGGGGCTTCTGGGTACCGCCACAGCAGGCTCGGTATCAGACCTGCATGTTCATCACGGTTGTGTAGGCCGAAACGAGCTTATTGCGAACTTGCAGGCTCATCTGGAAGCCGATGTTGGCTTTTTGCATATCGACCATGACATCGTTGAGCGCCACGCCCGGTGTGCCCATTTCAAACGCCTGCGCCTGCGCTTCGGCGCCCTGCTGGGAAGCCGACACGCGCTTGAGCGACGCTTCGAGTTCGGAGGCAAAACCGCCCGTCTTCGACACGGAACCCGCGCCGGCACTGGTCGTGCCCATGATCGAGCCCGCCGCCTGCGACGCTACGCCGCCCAGCTTTTGCAGTACCGATTCGATCCCCGGAATGGCCATGATCCTTGTCCTTGCTTGTCTCGTCGACGATGCGATGAAGATGCCTGAAGCGGTAAAAACGCCGTCGGCACCCAGCCAGTCACGCGAATGGGTTCGAATTCGCGCCAACCCCACCGGTATGCCTTTTATCAGTCACGTCGGAGCTTACCACCGCTTGGCAAGCCCTCAATAGCCTAATTAACGGGAAAAGACCCGCCTAATCCTCAGAACGATTCCACATTCGTCAACGAATAATCAGGACCATCGGCATCGTGCGCACCGGCAACAGGATTCTTTCCAATCCTTAAGCCCCCAGGGACGTGAGCGCAATGCCAAGCGTACCCGGAGAATTCTGTCGCATGTTAGTGAGCACTTCCACCGCGATGAACGTCATGTCAACGCCTCTGGCGTGGAGCCGCGCATGAATGCCGCCACCCAGACGGCGGACGTCGCCGCCAAGCCGCCCCTGCTCGCGCAGCTGCGCTCGCGTGAGCGCCTGCCGCTGCTGATCGGCGGCGCGGCGCTCGTCGCCTTGCTGATCGCCGTCTTCCTGTGGAGTCGTGCCCCCGATTACAAGGTGCTGTATAGCAACCTGAGCGATCGCGACGGTGGCGCCATCATCACGTCGCTGCAACAGATGAATGTGCCGTACAAGTTCGCCGAGGGCGGCGGGGCCATTCTGGTGCCGGCCGAACAGGTGCACGACGTACGTCTGCGTCTGGCCTCACAAGGCCTGCCCAAGGGCGGTCTGGTCGGATTCGAGTTGATGGACAACCAAAAGTTCGGCATCAGCCAGTTTGCCGAACAGGTCAATTACCAGCGCGCCCTCGAGGGCGAACTCGCGCGTTCGGTCGAATCGCTCTCCGCCGTGCAGGCCGCCCGCGTGCACCTCGCGATCCCGAAGCCGTCGGTCTTTGTGCGTGAACAGCAAAAGCCGAGCGCCTCGGTGCTCGTCACGCTCTACCCGGGTCGCGTGCTCGACGATGCGCAGGTCAGCGCCATCGTGCACATGGTCGCGTCGAGCGTGCCGGAACTGCCCGTCAAGAATGTCACGGTGCTCGACCAGAACGGCAATTTGCTCTCCGCCCAAAGCGGCAACGCCCTGGGCCTGGACGCCAGCCAGCTCAAGTACGTTCGCGAGCTCGAACAATCGTATGCCCGCCGCATCGAAGCGATCCTGAACCCGATCGTCGGCCCGGGCAACGTGCACGCGCAGGTCACGGCAGACGTCGACTTCAATCAGGTCGAGCAGACGTCGGAGAACTACAAGCCGAACTCGGGTGATCAGGCGGTGCGCAGCCAGCAAAGCAGCGAAGCGTCGCAGATCGGCGCGAACGCCGCAGGCGGCGTGCCGGGCGCCTTGTCGAACCAGCCGCCGGGGCAGGCCACCGCGCCGATCACGCAGCCGCAACAGCAGCAGCTCGCCCAGCAAGGCGCCGCAACGCCGGGTGCCGCCAGCGCGCCGCAAGGGCCGCGCAGCGATCGCAAGGACGCCACGACCAACTACGAAATCGACCGCACGATTCGTCACGTACAACAGGCAACCGGCGGCCTCAAGCGTCTGTCGGCGGCGATTGTCGTGAACTATCGTCCGGGCACGGATGCGAAGGGCAAGCCCGCCATGGTGGCGCTCACGCAGGCGCAGCTCGACCAGATCCAGAATCTGTCGAAGGAAGCCATCGGCTTCTCGGGCCAGCGCGGCGACACGATCAACATCGTCAACAGCGCCTTCACGGTCGAGGAAGATCCGGAAGCCAACCTGCCGTGGTGGCGCCAGCGTCAGAACATCGAACTGGCCAAGCAGGTCGGCAAGTGGGTGCTCATCGGCCTGATCGGACTGTATCTGTGGTTCGGCGTGATTCGTCCGGCCATCCGCAAGCACCTGACCCCGCCGCCGCCCGCCGAGCCGACGCTGGCCGGTGCCGGTGGTGGTGGCGCGGCCGGTGCCGAAGGCGGCGATGGCGAGAGCGCCGACGGTGAAGGCGGCAAACGCGGCGAAATCAGCGCCTACGAGCGTAATTTGCAGTACGCGCGCCAGGTGGCGCGACAGGATCCGAAGATCGTGGCAACGGTAGTCAAAGCATGGGTGGGTGGTGGCGATGAGCGCGGCTGAGGGACTCCAACGCAGCGCCATCCTCCTGATGTCGCTGGGCGAAGATGAAGCGGCCGAGGTCTTCAAGTACCTCGCCCCGCGTGAAGTTCAGAAGCTCGGCGCGGCGATGGCCTCGCTGCGCCAGGTCACGCGCGACCAGATCGCGGACGTGTTGCAGGACTTCGTGCTCGAAGCCGAACAGCATTCGGCGCTCTCACTGGACTCGTCGGAATACATTCGCTCGGTGCTCAACAAGGCGCTCGGCAACGACAAGGCCGCGGGCCTGATCGAGCGCATTCTGCAAGGCGGCGACACCAGCGGCATCGAAGGCCTGAAGTGGATGGACTCCACCGCCGTGGCCGAGCTGATCCGCCACGAGCACCCGCAGATCATCGCCACGATTCTCGTGCACCTCGATCGCGATCAGGCATCGGAAGTGCTCGCGCTCTTCACGGAACGTCTGCGTAACGACGTGGTGCTGCGTATCGCCACGCTCGACGGTATTCAGCCGGCTGCGCTGCGCGAGCTGAACGACGTGCTGACGAAGCTGCTCTCGGGCAGCGAAAACATCAAGCGCAGCCCGATGGGCGGCGTACGCACCGCGGCGGAAATTCTCAACTATCTGGGCGGCGTGCACGAAGAGTCGGTCATCGAAGCCGTGCGTAACTACGACTCGGACCTCGCGGCGAAGATCGTCGAAGAGATGTTCGTGTTCGAGAACCTGCTCGACGTGGAAGACCGCAGCATTCAGGTACTGCTCAAGGAAATCGAGTCAGAGTCGCTCATCATCGCGCTCAAGGGCGCGCCGGCCGAGCTGCGCGAGAAGTTCTTCAAGAACATGTCGGCCCGCGCGGCCGAACTGTTGCGCGAAGACCTCGAATCGCGCGGCCCGGTGCGAGTCTCGGAAGTCGAGTCCGAACAGAAGAAGGTGCTGCAAGTGGTGCGGCGCCTGGCCGATCAAGGCGCCATCATGATCGGCGGCCGCGGCGACGACGCGTACGTGTAACGCAACGGGGCCCACGCGTATGTCGACCATCATCCCGAAAGAACGCCTCTCCGCCTGGCAACGCTGGGAGATGGCATCGTTCGACCCGCCGCCGCCCCCGCCACCGCCGCAACCCAAACCGCCCAGCCCGCTCGACGACCCCGCGCTCGTCGAACAGATCGCCGCGTGGCGCGAGGAAGCCCGCGCCGAAGGTCACGCACAGGGCTACGCCGCCGGCCACGCCGAAGGGTATGCCGCAGGTCAGGCCGACGGCCAGCACGAAGTCGACACGCGCGCCGCCCAACTCGCTGACATCGCCCACGGTTTCGGCGACGCGGTGAACGCCATCGACCGCGAAGTGGCCGAGCCGCTGCTCGGGCTGGCGCTCGACATTGCGCGTCAGGCCCTGCATCAAACGCTCACGATCCGCCCGGAAACGCTGCTGCCGATCGTGCGCGACCTGCTGGCCAACGATCCGCTGACGGGCTCGCCCCGTTTGCTGCTGAATCCGGAAGACGTCGAACTCGTCGAATCGCATGTCGGCGTGGAACTGCGTGCCGCCGGCTGGACCGTACGCGCCGACCCCACGATCGAGCGCGGCGGCTGCAAGGCCGAAGCGGCCAGCGGCGAAGTCGACGCCACCATCGCCACCCGCTGGCAGCGCGTGATGGCCGCCCTGGGCAAGGATCTGCCATGGTAAACGTCGAACTCACCCCACTCGCCGCGCATGCGCCGGTGCTGCCCAGCACCGAGAATACGCAGGACCCGGCGATGCCGTCGCCCACCCCGGCGAACGACGGCACCACGCCTTCGGTGCGACTGTGGGATGAGATCGACACGACCACGCACGCGGCGCAGGCCGGTGCGCTGCAACCCGACGATCACGACGACAGCGATGTCGTCGATCCGTCACTGGATGCTGACGACACCGCTGCCGATAGCGATGCCGATGCAGCCGCGTCCGCGCCGAAGACCGCCGGGTCCACGCAACACAACGCCCTGAATCCCCGCGAGATCGCACGCGACGCGCATCTGCGCCGCTGGCAGAACACGCTACGCGAGCGCATCGCCCACGTGCACGCCATCGAGCCGACGCGCCGATGCGGCCGCCTCACCCGAGCGGCCGGTCTGGTGCTCGAAGCCGTCGGCCTGCGTCTGCCGGTCGGTGCCGGTTGCCTCATCGAACTGCCGGTGCACGACGCCTCGCGCGAACCGGCCACGGCCGAAGCCGAAGTCGTCGGCTTTGGCGGCGATCGCCTCTTTCTCATGCCCCAGACGGAAGTCGCAGGTCTGCTGCCCGGCGCTCGCGTGTTTCCGATGGAGCCCGCCGCCGACGGCCCGCTGCCGTCGCAACGCCACAATGGAAAGCGCCTGCCCGTGGGCGAGGCGCTGCTCGGTCGTGTGGTCGATGCCGCGGGTCGTCCGCTCGACGACTTCGGTCCGCTCGGCATGACCGACAGCGCCTCACTCGCCTCGGTGCCGATCAACCCGCTGGGCCGCGCGCCCATCGAATCGGTGCTCGACGTCGGCGTGCGCGCCATCAACTCCCTGCTCACCGTAGGACGCGGTCAGCGCATGGGCCTTTTCGCGGGTTCGGGCGTGGGCAAGAGCGTGCTGCTCGGCATGATGGCCCGCTTCACGCAGGCAGAAGTCATCGTCGTGGGTCTGATCGGCGAACGCGGCCGCGAAGTGAAGGACTTCATCGAGAACATTCTCGGACCGGACGGTCTGGCGCGCTCCGTGGTCGTGGCCGCACCGGCCGACGTCTCGCCGCTGCTGCGTTTGCAGGGCGCGGCGTACGCCACCACGCTGGCCGAGTACTTCCGCGATCAGGGCAAAGACGTGCTGCTGATCATGGATTCGCTCACCCGTTACGCCATGGCCCAGCGTGAAATCGCGCTCGCCATCGGTGAACCGCCTGCCACGAAGGGTTATCCGCCTTCCGTGTTCGCCAAGCTGCCCGCGCTGGTCGAGCGCGCCGGTAACGGCCCCGACGGCGGCGGCTCGATCACGGCGTTCTACACCGTGCTGACCGAAGGCGACGACCAGCAGGACCCGATCGCCGACTCCGCGCGCGCCATTCTCGACGGGCACATCGTGTTGTCGCGTCAGCTCGCCGAGTCGGGTCATTACCCCGCCATCGACATCGAACAATCGATCAGCCGGGCCATGGCCGCACTCATCGACGACGCGCAGTTCGACACGGTGCGCCGCTTCAAGCAGATGCTTTCGCGCTACCAGCGCAACCGCGACCTCATCAATGTGGGCGCGTATGCGCCGGGCAGCGACCCGATGCTCGATCAGGCGATCGAGCTCTATCCCCGTCTCGAAGGCTTCCTGCAACAGGGAATGCGCGAGCGGGCCAGTTATCCGGACGCCGTGCAGCAGTTGCGCGGTCTGTTCCATTAATTGGAGGCGGCCATGAATTCCACCCTGCCCCTCAAGTTGCTCATCGAACTCGCCCAGAAGGACGTGGACGAAGCCGCGCGCCTGCTTGGCGAGCGTCAGACGCAACGCGCCGAGGTCGAGCGTCAGCTCGAAGCGCTGCGTCAGTATCGTCACGAATACCGCACGCGCATGCAGACGGCGACGATTCAGGGCATGGCGGGCTGCGACTGGCGCAACTTCCAGCAATTCATCGATACGCTCGATACCGCCATCGGACAGCAGGCCATGCTGCTCCAGCAGGCGGAAGAGCGTCTGGCGGCCGCGCGCCGCGAATGGCAGGCGCAGCAGCGCCGCCTGAACTCCTTTGGCACGCTCGCTTCGCGCGAAGAAGCCCGCACCGCGTTGCGTGTGGCGCGTCGCGAGCAGAAGGAAAACGACGAGTACGCCGCGCGCAGCCTGCGCCGTCGTGCCGAATCCCCGATTTGAAGGAATAGGTGAGCCCACTATGTCGATTCTGAGCTTCCTGACCGATGCCGCTGGCGCAGCCAGGCAGGCCGTGAGCGGTAACAATCGTGCCGGATCGTCGAACAGCGACGACGCCAGCGCATTGCCGTTCGCCACCGTGCTCTCGCAACAGACGCGTCAGAGCGTTCAGCCGAGCGCCGCCAGTACGAACAACAACGCTGCGCAGGCCAATCAGACGAATGCGTCCGACGCCGCAAACACCAGCACCAAATCGACGGATAACGCGTCGAACACCCAGGCTGGCCAGACGGCGCAATCGGGCCAAACGACCGCTTCGAACAAACCGTCGAAGTCGAATACCGATGACGGCAAGGATGACGAAGACGACGCACAGGCCGCCGCCCCGGGCGATCCGGCCGCTGCACTGGCCGTTGCGCTCGCCGCGATGAACAACGCACCGCTGCAAGTCACGACGCCGCCCGCCGCCGCGACGACAACCACGGACGCGACGATCACCGACGGCAAGCCCGGCGTGGGTGCGGCCATCACCGCCGCCGTAACCGGTGCGATGCAGGCCGCAGGTGCTGCGCAGTTGACGGGCCAGCCGCCGGCAGGCACCGATACCGACGCCAAGGCAACGACCACGGCAGCCGCGCCCGCTGCGCCCGTGAAGGGCACGGTCACGCCCGCGGCCGCCACGACCAGCCCGACGGGCGGTATCTCGCTCGACACGCTGGCGAAGAACGCCACGTCCGCACAAACCGCGACCACCGCGCAGCCGGCCGCCACGGACCCCAAGGCCGCCCCGCTGGTGAGCACCGACGCGCAGACGGCTCAACGCATGGCCGATGCCCTCGCACAGGCGCAAGGCAACCGCGACAGCGCGACTCAAGCTGCCACAGCCGCAACGCAGGCAGCGGCACAGGCGGCGCAAGCCGCAACCCCTGCCGTCGACGCCCAGCCGCAACTACAGGCGCAGGCCAATTTGCCCGCCGCGCTCGCCCTGAACGCACGCGTCGGCACGCAGGACTGGAACAACCAGCTCTCGCAACAGGTCGTGTGGCTGTCCAGCGCGCACGCCCAGACGGCGCAACTGAGCCTGAATCCGCCGGATCTCGGTCCGCTGCACGTGGTGCTGAACGTAGCGAACGACTCGGCGCAGGCGATGTTCGTCTCCCAGCACGCCGCCGTGCGCGACGCCGTGCAAGCCGCGCTGCCGCAACTGCGCGACAGCCTTGCCAACAACGGCATCGCGCTGGGCAATGCGACCGTGAGCAGCGACAGCTCGCAGCAACAGGCCTTCGCTCAGCAAAGCGCGAACGGTAACGGCAACGGGAATGGCGGCAATGGTGGAAATGGCCGTGGCACGTCGGGCTTCGGCCAGACCGACGACGGCCCGATCGCCACGACGGTGAGCGTGCCGGTGCGCGCCAGCAACGGTTTCGTCGACACGTTCGCGTAAGCCTGTCCGGGATACCGGTGACGGCGACGTCACCGACATCACCGACGTCGCCTCGCACGGCACGGCGTCCATGCGTCCCGAAAACAGGCACAAGTACCGGCATCCGTGAGGTTGTACGTCCGTGCCGTCGGCCCCGACAGGCCGCGACCGCGTGACGCAGCGCATCACGGTGCCCTAAAGCAAGCGGGTTTTTCTGCCGTTAAGACAAAGACGCGAGTTAGACGCGATTGTCCCTTCTTTTCGGCCGATCACCCCCTGGCGGGTTGGCCGACAATCATTACCCAATAGCAGGCGAATACATGGCAAATCCCGCACCGACGCAAGCCGCGGCTCCCTCCGGAGGGGGCATGCGCAAATGGATTCTGTTGATCGTGGCGGTTGCGCTGATGGCAGCGGCTGGCGCGGCAACGGCCGTGTATTTGCTGACCGGACGTCACGAAACGGCAAAAGCACCGCCGCCGCCTCCGCCGCCCGTCTTTGTGAGCATGGATCCGTTCACGGTGAATCTCCAGGGCGACGACGGCGAACGTTATCTGCACATCGGCCTGTCGCTCAAGGTAGCCGACGCCGAAACGCAAGCCCGCATCACGCAGCACATGCCCGAAGTGCGTAGCCGCGTGTTGTTGTTGCTGTCGTCGAAGCAGCCGCAGGATCTGGCGACGATCGACGGCAAGCGCCGTCTGGCTAGCGAGATTCGTACGTTGGTCGCGCAGCCGTTTGCCGCCAACATGCCGCAGCAAGCCGTGGGCGACGTCCTGTTCACCGCGTTCGTAATTCAGTGAGTGATTCATGGCGCATGAGGAGTTCCTGTCGCAGGAAGAAGTCGATGCCCTTCTGAAGGGTGTCACCGGCGAACAGGATGACCGGTCGGAGTCGGAAGATCATTCCGGCATCAGGCCATACAACATCGCGACGCAAGAGCGCATCGTGCGCGGGCGCATGCCCACGCTCGAAATCATCAACGACCGCTTCTCGCGACTGTTCCGCATTGCGCTGTTCAACTTCATGCGCCGTAGCGCCGAAATCTCGGTGAGCCCGGTGCGTGTACAGAAGTACAGCGAGTTCATTCGCAACCTGCCTGTCCCGACCAACCTCAACCTGGTCCACATCAAACCGCTGCGCGGCACGGCGCTGTTCGTGTTCGATCCGAACCTCGTGTTCCTCGTGGTGGACAACCTGTTCGGCGGCGACGGCCGGTTCCATACGCGCGTCGAAGGGCGCGACTTCACGCAGACCGAGCAGCGCATCATCGCGCGCCTGCTCGATCTGGTGTTCGAGAACTATGGTGCCTCTTGGAAGCCGGTGCATCCGGTCGAATTCGAGTACGTGCGCGCCGAAATGCACACGCAGTTCGCGAACGTCGCCACGCCCAACGAGGTCGTGGTCACGACCACGTTCGACATCGAGTTCGGCTCGGCCGGCGGCGAATTCCACATCTGCATGCCCTACTCGATGATCGAGCCGCTGCGCGATCAGCTCTCGAGCCCGCTGCAAGGCGAAACGCTCGAAGTCGACAAGCGCTGGGTGCGTCTGCTCTCGCAACAGGTGCAGGCCGCCGATGTGGAGATCGTGACGAATCTGGCCCAGATCGACATGACGCTCTCGCAGTTGCTCAACATGCGCGTGGGCGACGTGATTCCGCTCGACGTACCAGAGGTGCTTGAAGCCAAGGTCGACGGCGTGCCCGTGATGCACTGCAATTACGGCGTCTTCAATGGTCAATACGCGCTGCGCGTGAACCAGATGATCAACCATTCGCACAGCGATTACACGAAGGACAACGAGTGATGAGCGATACCCCTCAAACGCCCGGTGACGACGCCCAGGCCATGGCGGACGAGTGGGCCAGTGCCATGGCGGAGCAGACCGCTGCCGAGCCGCAGCCCGCCGCAGCCCCCCAACCGGCTGCCGCCCCCGTGTTCCAGCCGCTGGCCGCCACTGCGGGTAACCCTGCAACGGCGACACACAACGACATCGATCTGATCCTCGACATCCCGGTCCAGATGACCGTGGAGCTGGGCCGCACCAAGATCGCCATCAAGAACCTGCTGCAACTGGCACAGGGTTCGGTGGTGGAGCTCGACGGCATGGCCGGCGAGCCGATGGACGTGCTGGTCAACGGATGCCTCATCGCCCAGGGCGAAGTGGTGGTCGTGAACGACAAGTTCGGCATCCGCCTGACTGATATCATCACGCCATCCGAACGCATCCGTAAGCTCAACCGATGATTGCAACGAAAGTCCGCGGCAAGCCCGTGCGGCGTGCTGCGGCAAGCACCGCCACGACGGCGGCGTCCGCTCGTACCGTCGCTCACGCCGTTCAAGCCATGGCGCGGCGCCTGCCCTCTCCCATCCGCCCGGCCCGTCTGATCGCCGGCGCGGTCTTCGCCGGCTTCGGCGGTCTGTTCGTCTCCAGCGCCCACGCTCAGGGTGCCGCATCGCAGGCGGCGGCCGTACCGAGCCTTGGCGGCGCAGGCATCGTACAGACGGGCTTCGGTCTCGTGCTCGTGCTCGCACTGCTGTTCGGGCTGGCGTGGCTGGCCAAACGCTTCGGGCTGCAACGACCGCTGGGTGGCGGCAACGTACGTATCGTAGGTAGCGCCGCTGTGGGACAACGCGAGCGCGTGGTGGTCGTGGAAGTCGCGGGCGACTGGGTCGTGCTCGGCGTGGCGCCGGGACAGGTCCGCAGCCTGCACGTCATCGACGCTGATCGCGTCGCCGATCTGCCCGCCGCCCCCGCTGTCGCCCATCCGGGGGCTCAGGCCAATCGCGCCGCGCAAGCCTTTGCGCAAAAACTGCGCGAATCCATGAAGAAGGACACCTGATGTCGCGCGGCATGTCGTTGGGGCAAATGACCGGCTGGGCCGCGACGCACGATGCGACGCCGTCCCATCGGGGCACGCCCGACCGGGCTTCGGGCCGATCCCGGCTCCCGTCCGCTCTGTCCGGTCTGGCGCTCCTCGGTCTCGCTTGCCTCGCCTGCGTGCTCTGTCTGGCATGGCCGGGCACGGCGTTCGCGCAGGCCACCTTACCGGCATTCACCACGACACCGGCCCCCGGCGGCGGACAGACGTATTCGCTGTCCGTGCAGACGATGCTGCTGCTCACGTCGCTGGGCTTCCTGCCCGCGATGTTGCTGATGATGACGGCCTTCACGCGCATCATCATCGTGCTCTCGTTGCTGCGCCATGCCATCGGCGTGACGACCTCGCCGCCGAACCAGATCCTCATCGGACTCGCGCTGTTCCTGACGTTCTTCGTCATGTCGCCGGTCTTCGATCAGGTCTACACGAACGCCTATCAGCCGTTCGCCGCGAACAAGATCAGCTTCGAGCAGGCGATCGACACCGGCGCCAGGCCGTTCCATTCGTTCATGCTCAAGCAGACCCGCGAAGCGGACCTCGCGCTCTTCGCCAAGCTTGCCAAGACCCCGCCGATGAACGGTCCCGAGGACGTGCCGATGCGCATTCTCGTGCCCGCCTTCGCCACGAGCGAGCTCAAGACGGCATTCCAGATCGGCTTCACGATCTTCATCCCGTTCCTGATCATCGATCTGGTGGTTGCGAGCGTGCTGATGGCCATGGGGATGATGATGGTCTCGCCCTCCACCGTGTCGCTGCCGTTCAAGCTGATGCTGTTCGTGGTGGTCGACGGCTGGCAATTGCTGCTGGGCTCGCTGGCCCAGAGCTTCACGATGTAGCGGGGAGGCCACCGAGATGACTCCGGAAACCGTCATGGCGCTGGCCCATCAAGCCATGCAGGTGTGTCTGCTGCTCGCGGCCCCGCTGCTGATCGTCGCGCTCGTCTCCGGTCTGCTCGTGAGCCTGTTTCAGGCGGCCACGCAGATCAATGAAATGACGCTGTCGTTCATTCCCAAGCTGCTCGCCGTGTTCATCACGCTCGTGATTGCCGGGCCGTGGATGCTCAACCTGATGGTCGACTACATGCGCCAGTTGCTCACCGGCATTCCCGGCCTCGTCGGGTAAGCCGTCC
Source organism: Pandoraea sp. LA3 (assembly GCF_022696215.1). Lineage (NCBI taxonomy): Bacteria > Pseudomonadati > Pseudomonadota > Betaproteobacteria > Burkholderiales > Burkholderiaceae > Pandoraea > Pandoraea sp. LA3. Next base: position 72,171 of record NZ_PTPY01000036.1, read on the forward strand.
GGCCTTGATCAGCTTCACCTACGACCAGCTCTCGGGCGTCATCGCGACGTTCCTCTTCCCGTTCGTGCGTCTGCTGGCACTGTCCATGACCGCGCCGCTGTTCGGCGACTCGCGGGTGCCGGGTACGGTCAAGATCGGTCTGGCGGGCATCGTCGCGCTCACGCTTGCGCCGGTGATCGGCCCGGCGCCGGCCGTCTCGCCGTTCTCGTGGGAAGGCCTGTGGATACTCGTCCAGCAGATGATCATCGGTGCGGCGCTCGGCTGGTGCATGCAGATCGTGTTCTCTGCCGTGAGCATGGCGGGCGACTTCGTCGGCCTGCAAATGGGGTTGTCCTTCGCCACGCTGCTCAACCCCAACGCCGACGGCAGCACTGCCGTGCTCGGCATGTTGCTCAACGTGGTCATCATGCTCGTGTTCCTCGCGACCAACGGGCATCTGGTGATGTACGCGACGCTGGTCCAGAGTTTCGACGTGTTGCCGATCTCGAGCACACCGCTATCGGTCGGCGGCTGGCATTACCTCGCGATGCTGGGGGGCCAGTTGTTCACCCTGGCGCTGATGCTCTCGCTGCCGCTCGTCGCGGCGCTGCTGATCTGTAATCTGGCGCTGGGCATTCTGAACCGCGCCGCGCCGCAGCTGAACATCTTCGCGGTGGGCTTCCCGCTCACGCTGGGCGTGGGTCTGGTGGTACTCGAACTGATGATGCCGCGCATCGCGCCCGTGATGGACCACTTCAACGCCATCGGCATCGACATGATGATCCGCGCGACCGCCGCGTTCGTACCCAAGCCCTGAGCGGCGGGGCTTTCAGTCCGGTCGACGTCACCGTTTTCGTTGCACAAAAAGAAACAGGCCACCCGCGCGGGTGGCCGGTCCATCATTGCAGCGTCAGGATCAGAGCAGGCTGAACAGCGACAGCTTCTGCGTCTGAATGAAGGTCTGCTGCGAGGCTTGCAGCGACGCCTGCTGCTGCGCGAACTGGCTCGTCGCCGAGATGATGTCCACGTCGAGCAGATCCTGCAACTGCGACGTGTACGCCAGATCGTTGGCGCTGCCGATGTCGTTGAGCGTCGACACCTCGTTCATGCGCGAGCCGACCGTCGTGCGCACCGTCGTCACGTTGTCGTAGCTGTTGCTGAACATCTGGTTGAACGTCGTCAGCGCGTTCGTCATGTTGGCCGAGCCCGACGGACCCTGTGCGCTGATCGGCGTCTTGAGCGTGTTGATCAAGGCTTGCAGGTTGTCGAACACGTTCGTGCTGGACTTGCCCGGGGGATCCACCTTGAAGGTGTCGCCATTTCCGGGATCGCCCGTGAACGTCACCGACTTGCCGGCGAACGTGATCGGCTGGCCCGATGTGTACACGCCCGTGACGTCCGGCGTCGTCGTGTTCGTCAGATCCTTGATCGTGTAGTTCGTGGTCGGCGGCGTGGTCGTGTTGTCGATCGCGAAGTTGATCGAGAACTGATGGTTGGCGCCCGCATTGGTCACATCGGTCGTCGAAACCGGCGTATACGTCGCCGTGCCCGTGTTCGACAGGCTGCCGCTGATCACCGTGCTCGCCGTGGCCGGCTGGATCGCCTGGAAGATGTTCGAGCCGATGTCGTTGATCGGGATCTGGCGGTTCGGGCCGACCTGAACATACCGGATACCCGTGTCGCCCGCGTAGCTCGCGCCGGTCGGCGTGGCGACGTAAGCCGCCGAATTGCCCATGAAGCCCGAGAACAGGTACTGGCCGTTCGCGTCGGTCGTGTTGGCGAGCGAGAGCAACTGCTGGAAGCTCGATTGCAGATCGGTCGCGATCGCCGAGCGATCGTTGTCGTTGAGCGAAGCGCTACCGGCCGCCACGACCTGCGACATGACGTGCTGCAACGTGTTGACGATGCTGCCGAAGGTCTGGTCTTCGAGCTGGAACGCGGTCGTCGCCGAATTGCGGTTCGTCGCGTACTGCGCGTTCATGTCCTTGTCCTGCGACACGGCCACGGCCTGCGCCGACGCGAGCGGATCGTCGCTCGGCGTGGTCACGCGCTTGCCCGACGAGAGCTGCGCCTGCGTGTTGAGCAGATCGGAAGTGTTGCGGCTCATGGCCGACGCTCCCTGATCGAAAATCATGCTGGTGCTGATGCGCATTTTTCGTCTCCTCAGCCTTAGTTGACCATCTGCAGAATCGTGTCGAACAGCTGCGACGCGGTCTGGATGACCTTCGAGTTGGCCTGATAGAGCTGTTGGAACTTGATCAGGTTGGCGGCTTCTTCGTCGAGGCTCACGCCGGAATTGGACTGCTGGGCGGTCTGCGCCTGCTTGAGCAGCGTTTGCTGCGCAGCGCTCGTCGCCTTGTACGTGTTCGTGGTGGAACCGACAAACGAGACCAGATTGGCGTAGGCGCTGGCGTAGCTGTCCTTGCCGCCGACCTTCGTCTTGTCGTTTTGCAACGCCGAGAGTGCCAGCCCGTTGCGGTTGTCCGTCGTCGCCCCCGAGGCGTTCGGGGCGATGGTCAGCTTGTCGCCGTCTGCCGGAGTACCGCTGACGTTCACGGTCATGCCGCCGAGCGTGATCTTCGCGCCGCTCGCGGCGTCGTAAGGCACCGTGTCGCCGGCAGCGTAGGTCGTCGTCGTGCCGTTCACGGTCACCGTCATCGGCGACGGCGCCACCAGCGTGATCGCTCCCGTCGTCGCGTTCTTGCTGAACGTGAACGTGACGGGCGACGTCAGCGGCGCGGCCAGATAGTTGGCATCGACCGTGCCCTGATCGGTCTTGAGCGAACCGGTGTTGGTCGACGGCGTGGACGCGAGAATCGGTGCGGCCAGCGCAATCTTGCCCGGGTCGGTGATCGCCACGCTGATGTTGCCGGCGGCGTTGCGCGTCGGCTCGATGGTGAAGCTGTCGCCGGCCACCATGTTGCCGACCGTGACGTTGAAGCCGTCGTCGAACGCCTTGCCGCCGCTGTCCGTGAAGGTCAGCGGAGCACCCGGCGTGGCGGGGGCCGGTGCGGTCCACTTCGCGCCGTCCGTCTGGCGGGTCATGGTGTAGTTTGTGCCGTCGTACGTCACCGTGTAGTCGCTGGCCGTGACCTTCGACGCGTCGGTGATCTTCGAATTGAGTACGGCGTTATTCGAGTTATTCGCGTTGGCGACGATGGTCGGGTTCGGCACGGTAAAGACATTCCCGCCGAGCTGGCCGTAGAGGTCGAGCCCCAACTGGTTCTGCGCGTTGAACGTGCCGGCGAGCGACAGGCCGATCTGGCCGAGCGAGTTCTGGGCCTGCGTCAGTGCGCCGCTGCGGAACGACAGCAAGCCGGCGAGCGAGCCGCCGGTGATCGACGATTCTGGCACCGGCACCTTCGTGCCGCTGGGCGTGACGTACGCGATGGTGAGTTCCGACGGGTCGTTGGTCGACGCCATCGTCGTGAGCTGGTACGCGGAATTGCCCGTTACGAGCGATTGCCCGTTACCGACATAGACGTTGTACGTGCCGTCTTGCGCCTTGACCACGTTGGTCTGGATGATGGCGTTGAGCTGGGAGACGGCCAGATCCCGCTGGTCGAGCAGGTCGTTCGGCGTGGCGCCGCCGCCATTGGCCTGCGCCTGCACGATGGCGTCGTTGAGCTCGGCGATCTGCTTGGCGTAGACGTTGATCTGGTCGGTCGACTGGGCAATGCTGGCGTTCGTGCTGCTGCGCAGGGTGGACAGCGTGCCCGAGAGCGACTGGAACATGCTGGCGAGCGTCTGTGCCGACGACACGACCGTCGCGCGCGTTGCCGAGTTGGCCGGGGCCGACACGATGTTCTGCAAGTTCGTGAAGAACTGGCTCATCGTGGCCGAAAGGCCGGTCGTCGAGCTGCCCAGCGCGTTGTTGATCTGCGAGATCTGCTGGTAGTACGTATTGAGCTGGCTGTACTGGGTCTGCGCCTGGTTCGTCTGGTTCGACAGGAACTGGCTGTACACGCGCGAGACGTCGTTGACCAGCACGCCCGAGCCCAGATAGCCGACACCGGCGTACTGACTGGCCGCCTGAGAGTAGTCGACGATCTGACGGTTATAGCCGGCCGTGCCCGAGTTGGCGACGTTGTTGCCGGTGGTGCTGAGGGCGAACTGGGCGGCGTTCAGCCCGCTCATGCCAATATTGATTAGGCTCATGATCTCGCGGCTTGAGTTGGGGGCGCGCCCTGCGGCAAAAAGTCCGATGCGCACCGTTACCGATGTGTTTACGGCAGCCCGGCGACAAAATTGAGGCCGACGCCCGCCTTGTTTTCGTCCCGTTTTCCGTCAGCTTCCGGCGGGAACCGGCGCCATCCCCGGCAGATCCCGTTGATCCCACGGATCCCGCCAGTCCTGCCCCCACGCCATCCGGCGCGGCCTCACCCTCAGGTGAAGTGCTTCATGACCTTCATCAGCTTGTTGGCGTACTGCGGATCGGTCGCGTAGCCCGCCCGTTGCAGATTGTTGGCAAAGCTGGCGGCGTCGTTGGCGCTCGCCACGACCGACGAATAACGCGGGTTGTTCGAAATGAGGTTGGCGTAGTCGGCGAACGCCTCGTCGTACGAGCCGTAGGCGCGGAACTTGGCCATGACTTTGCGCGGCTGGCCGTTCACGTACTCGGTCGTCGCCACTTCCACGGTCGGGCCGTTCCAGTTCTTGCCCGCCTTGATACCGAACACGTTATGGCTGGTGCTGCCGTCCGCACGACGGATCTCGCGCTTGCCCCAACCGGACTCCAGCGCCGCCTGACTCAGCATGAAACGCGCCGGAATGCCGCTGTTCGCGCTGGCGTTCTGTGCCGCGCTGGCCATACGGTCGACGAACTCGCCGGCGGCCGCCGGGGCGCCGTCGGCCACACCGATCGCATCCGCGGCGTTGTACGCACGACCGGCCAGCGACTGCTGACGGCCCGTGGCCGCCGGCGGCAGCGTGGTACCCGTCTTGGCAAGCTGCTTGAGCATGAGGTCGGCCAGGCCGATGCCCTTGTGCGACGCCAACTGCTGCGCGAGCTGATCGTCGAGCATGCCGTTGAACATCTTTTCCTGATCGCTGCCGAGCAGGCCGCCGGACATGGTGGCGTCGCGCATGCTCTTGACCATCATCTGCGTGAAGACAGCCTCGAACTGCTTGGCCGCCTGCTGCGTGGCCTGCGGCGTTTGCTGGTGCGCAGCGGCACGCAGGGCCGTGAGGCCTTGCATTTCGTAGGCTGCGCGTTGCGTCAGATCGGGCAGGTTGTTGCCTGCCGCACCGCTCAGGCGGTTGCCGTCGGCCATATCAGATGATCTCCAGATCGGCGCGCAGGGCGCCCGAGGCCTTCATGGCCTGCAGAATCGACATCAGGTCTGCCGGACTCGCTCCCAGCGAGTTCAGCGCCTTGACGACGTCGGCGAGGTTGGCGCCCGCTTTGACCATCTTGAGCGCGTTGTTCTCCTGTTGGACGGAGATTTGCGAATTCGGGGCCACGACCGTCTGACCGCCCGAGAACGGCGCCGGCTGGCTCACATTGTTCTGCGTATCGATGACGACCGACAGGTTGCCGTGCGCCACGGCGCATTGCTGGATCGTCACGTTCTGGTTCATCACCACCGAACCGGTACGGGCGTTGATGATGACGCGCGCAGCCGTGTTGTCCGGGCGCACTTCCAGACTTTCGAGCTGCGCGAGGAATTGCACGCGCGACGACGGATCGGTCGGCGTGCGCAACAGGATCACGCGGCCGTCGAGCGCCTGCGCCGTGCCGTAGCCAAAGCGCCGGTTCACGGCATCGACCACGCGCTGCGCGGTCGAGAAGTCGGTGGCATTGAGCTCCATCTGCACGGTGCCCGGCTGGCCGCCCATGGCGGTCGGCACGGCCCGCTCCACGATGGCCCCGCTCGGAATCCGGCCCGAGGCCAGTTGGTTGATGGTCACGCTCGACCCATTGGCCGATGCGCCCGCGCCGCCGATCAGCAGGTTGCCCTGCGCCAGCGCGTAGACCTGTCCGTCCGGGCCCTTGAGCGGCGTCATCAGCAGCGTGCCGCCGCGCAGGCTCTTGGCGTTACCCATCGACGAGACCACCACGTCGATCGCCTGACCGGGACGCGTGAATGCCGGCAGCGTGGCCGTCACCATCACGGCGGCCACGTTCTTCAACTGCATGTTGGTGCCGGGCGCGACGGTAATCCCCAACTGCGAGAGCATGTTCGTCATGCTCTGCACCGTGAACGGTGTCTGGGTCGTCTGGTCGCCCGAGTTGTCGAGACCGGCGACGAGGCCGTAGCCGATCAACTGGTTGTCGCGCACGCCCTGAATCGACGCCAGCTCCTTCAGACGCTCGGCATGCGCCACGCCGGGTGCGAGCATGGCGGCTGCGCCGGCCACGCTCACGGCTGCCGCCACGGCCAGCGTGCAGACGCTGCGGCCAAGCGATTGGCGCGACTGACGCAGAGGGCGAAGGTTGGGCGCGCGGCGCGACGGGAACGGCATGATCGACATCAGAAGGGCGAAACGTTAAGGAAGAAGCGTTGCAGCCAGCCCATGGTTTCGGCTTCGTTGATGTAGCCCTTGCCACGGTATTCGATGCGCGCATCGGCCACCTGCGTCGAAGGCACGGTATTCGCGCCCGAAATCGTCTGCGGGCTGACGATGCCCGAAAACTTGATGTACTCCGTGCCCTGGTTGATGGCGATCTGCTTTTCCCCGGCGACCGCAAGGTTGCCGTTGGACAGCACTTCCATCACGGTCACGGTGATCTGACCGGAGAACACGTTGTTGGCGTTGGCGGCACCCTTGGCGTCGAACTTGTTCGCGCCGCTGGCGTCGAGCGCCTGATTGTTGAGCACGCCGCCGATCACCCCGGGCGTCTGGTTCAGCGTCAGATTGCCGCTGCCGGCGCGCGTGGTGTTGGCTGCCGAGTTCTTGCTCGCCGCCGTGTTTTCGTTGATGACGATCGTGAGGATGTCGCCCACATTACGCGGACGGCGATCCTCGAACAGCGGACGGTTCGAGTACAGCGGACGGTAGATCGAGCCTTCCGGATCGGCCGCCACCGGCGGGGGCGGCGGACGCGTGGTCGTCGGTCCGTTGACGACCGGCTCCTGCGGCACGTAGGCGCAGCCCGCGAGACCGGTCAGCGCAGTGGCGGCCACGAGCGCAAGAAACCGCGCCAGGCCTGCGCTGCGTTGCTTTTCGGTCTTTCGTGCGGACATATCGACGTTCATTCCCAAGTACTGACTACGTTTGCGGCGCAATGACGCGGTGGTGCAATGGCCCGGCATGCCGGGCCGCCGCTTACATCTGCGTCAGACGTTGCAGCATCTGGTCGGATGCCGTCACGGCCTTCGAGTTGATTTCGTAAGCGCGCTGCGCGGAAATCATGTTCACGAGCTCTTCGACCACGTTCACGTTCGACGTTTCGACGTAGTTCTGGTTGAGCACGCCCGCGCCGTTGGTGCCCGGTTGCGCCACGTTCGGCGCGCCCGATGCCGCCGTCTCGGCGTACAGGTTCTCGCCCATGCTTTGCAGGCCGGCGTTGTTGATGAACGTGGCGAGCTGGAACGTACCGATCTGCACGTTGGCCGTGTTGCCCGGCTGCGTGACCGACACCGTACCGTCGCGCGCGATGGTCAGCGACAGGGCGTTGGCGGGAATCGTGATCGCCGGCTGAATCGGATAGCCCGACGCCGTCACGAGCTGGCCGTTGTTGTCGACCTGGAACGAGCCGTCGCGCGTGTAGGCGGTCGTGCCGTCCGGCATGAGCACCTGGAAGAAGCCGTCGCCGTTGATGGCCACGTCCTTCGCGTTGTTCGTCGACGTCAGGTTGCCCTGCGTGAAGATGCGCTCGGTCGCGGCCGGACGCACGCCCGTGCCCAGTTGCAGGCCCGACGGCAGCAGCGTCTGTTGCGACGACTGCGCGCCCGGCTGGCGGATCGTCTGATACAGCAGATCCTCGAACACCGCGCGGCCTTTCTTGAAGCCGTTCGTGCTGGTGTTGGCGAGGTTGTTCGAAATCACGTCCATGTTCGTCTGCTGGGCATTCATGCCGGTGGCAGCGATGTAGAGCGAACGGATCATTGGATGTTTCTCCCCGTGTACGGTGGCGGTGCGCGTTCTCGCCGCTGGCGAGTCCGGTGCATCCGACGCCGGTTAGCTGAAGTTCAGCAACTGGTTGGCGGATTGTTCGTTGGTATCGGCCGTCTGCAGCATCTTCATCTGCATCTCGAAGGCCCGCGACTGCGAAATCATGTTCACGAGACCGCTCACCGGATTGACGTTGCTGGTCTCGATCGAGCCCGCGACCACCACGACATTCGGATCGACCTGCGCCGGTGCGTTATTGGCCTGACGGAACAGCCCGTCGTCACCGCGCACCAGATTGCCTTCCGGCGGATTGACCAGCTTCAACTGCCCCATCACGGCGATGGAGTTGGGCGGATCGCCCTGCCCCAGCGCCGAGATCGTGCCGTCGGTCCCCACGGTCACCGACGCGCCCGGCGGCACCGCCGCAGGCCCGGCGTCGGTCATGACCGGCAGGCCGTGCAGCGTGATCTGGCCGTCGGCCGTCATTTCGAGGTTACCGCCACGGGTGTAGGCTTCGCGGCCCTGCGCGTCGCGCACGGCCAGCCAGCCCTGTCCCTGAATCGCCACGTCGAGCGCGCGACCGGTCTGCTGCATGGCGCCGGGCGTGAAATCGGTGCCCGGCGTGGACGTCGTGACGAACGTGCGCGTACCCGTCGAGCCGTCGGCGGCGCGCACCGGCGCCTGACGAAACGCCGAGAGCTGGGCGCGGAAGCCCGGCGTCGAGACGTTCGCCAGATTGTTGGCGGTGGTCGATTGCTGCTCCATCGCCTGCTTCGCACCGGTCATGGCCACATAGATCAGACGATCCATCGACGCCCCTCCTGCAAGTTACGCATACGCGCTCGCTCCGTCTTACAGGTTGACCATCGTCTGCATCAACTGGTCTTCCGTCTTGATCGTCTGCGCGTTAGCCTGATAGTTGCGCTGCGCGGTGATCATGTGGACCAGTTCGGCCGTCAGGTCGACGTTCGAGGCTTCGACGGCGCCCGCCTGAAGCTTGCCGAGGTTCGTGCCGCCCGGCACGCCCACGATCGGAATGCCCGAGGCAGCCGATTCCGACCAGAGGTTGTTGCCCAGCGGGATCAGGCCGTTCACGTTGTTGAAGTTCGCCAGCGCGACCTGACCGAGCACCATCGACTGCGTGTTCGAGTACGTACCGACGATGGTGCCGTCGGCGTTGAACGTGAAGCCGGTCAGGCGACCCGACGAGTAACCGTCCTGCGTGAGCGTGTTCGGCGTGTAGCTGTTACCGAACTGCGTGGTACCCGTGAGGTTCAGCGTCAGGTTGCCCTGTGCCGCGCCGTTGCCGTAGGTGATCGTCGGCAGGGTGATCGGGCCAGTCACGGTAGCGCCGGTCGAATCCGTCTGCGAGATCAGGCTGCCCGACGAGTTGAACGTCAGCGTGCCGATCGCGCCGGTGCCGACCTGCGTCGTGCCGTCGACCGAGGCGTACACGGTCCACGTGGCGTTGTTGGTCGTGGCGTCGACGCCCGTCTTCTTGAAGTACAGGTTGACGTCGTGCGAATTGCCCAGCGAGTCGTAGACCTTGAGCGACGTGGCGTTGGTGTACGAGTTTGGATCGGTGATCGAGAACGGCGTGGTGTTGACGGCGCTGCGCGAGTCGAGGTTGAACTGACCCGTGATCTTCTTGGTGGCCGTCGGGGCCAGATCGCCCGTCGGGATTTGCAGATCGACCGGCGAGACGCTGTTGATGATGCCGTTCGGGCCGGCCAGATAACCGGTCAGGTGATCGCCGTTCGAATCGACGATGAAGCCGTTCTTGTCGAGCGAGAACTGGCCGTTGCGCGTGTAGGCGATGGTGCCGTTGTTCGACACGCGGAAGAAGCCGTTACCCGAGATCGCCAGGTCGAGCTGACGGTTCGTGACCGTGATGTCGCCCTGCGTGAACTGCTGCGCGATGGCCGCCACACGCGTACCGATACCGACGGTGTTGTTACCCGCGCCGAACAGCGAGTTCGCGTAGATGTCGGCGAATTGCGCCTGCCCCTGCTTGAAGCCGACAGTGGCCGCGTTGGCAACGTTGTTGCCGATGACGTCCAGGTCCTTGGAAGCGGCGTTCAGGCCGCTCAATCCGGTCGAAAAGGCCATGTGTTACTCCTGAAATTCGGTTGTCGACGACGGGTGTCGCGACGCAATCGTTGAGTTCGGTGAAAGACTTACGTCGTGATGGAGTCGGTTACAAAATTTCGCGTACGTCGGAGAGCTTGATGTTCGAGCCCGTGCCCACGTTGAGCAGCGGTGCGCCGGTCGTGCTGGCCACCACGCTTTGCACCTGGGCGTACGAGAGCAGCGTCGGCGTAACGGCCTTGCCGTTGGCCGTTGCCGTCACGCTCAGCGTGTACTTGCCGTCGGCCACGTCCACGCCGGCATCGTCCTTGGCATCCCACGTCAGGGCCTGCACGCCGGCGTCCAGCGCGCCCGCGTTCACGGTGCGGATGGTCTTGCCGGTGCTGTCCTTGATCTCGATCTTGACGGTGTCGGCGTCGCTCGGCAGCTCGAAGCCGAACGGCGTGGCGGTCTTCGTGACCGTGCCGTCGTCGGCCTTGGTGCTGCCCACACCGATGTTGGTGCCCGGAATCAGCACGCCCTTGCCGACCAGCGCCGCCGCTTGCAGGCTCTGTGTCGAGTTCAGTTGCGAGGTGACCGACGAGAGCGTGGTGTTCAACTGGGTGATGCCCGAGACCGTGCTGATCTGCGCGAGCTGGGACGTCACCTGCGAGTTGTCCATCGGGTTGAGCGGATCCTGGTTGTTCATCTGGGCGACGAGCAACTTGAGGAAGCTGTTTTGCAGATCGTCTGCGCTGCCGGCCGACGACTTCGAGCTGCTGCTGTTCGCCGTCCCGTTGATCGAGTCGAGGAAGTTCTGCGAGAAGTTGCCGGTGTTCGACGTATTGATGCTGGCCATCTTTCTGGTCTCCGCGCGGCCCCTTACTGGCCGACCGTGAGGGTTTTGAGCATGAGCGTCTTGGCCGTGTTCAGCGCTTCGACGTTGGCTTGGTAGGAGCGGGAAGCGGAGATCATGTTGACCATCTCTTCCACCGGATTCACGTTGGGCATGGTGACGTAGCCCTGGGCATTCGCTGCCGGATTCTTCGGGTCGTACACGGTCTTGAGCGGCGACGGGTCGTCTACCACGCCGGCGACCTTCACCCCGCCCACATCGGTGCCCGTAACCGGGTTGACCTGAAACACGACCTGTTTGGCGCGGTACGGCTGGCCGTCCGGGCCGGTGACCGATTCGGCGTTGGCCAGGTTGCTGGCCGTCACGTTCATGCGCTGCGACTGCGCAGTCATGGCCGAGCCGGCGACGTCGAAGATGCTCATGAGTGGCATGGCGCTTACCCTTGATTCGTGATGGCGGCCAGCATCGTCTTGATCTGGCCCGTCAGGACCGTGAGGCCCGTCTGGTAATGCACGGCGTTGTCGGCGAAGTTCACACGCTCGGCATCGAGTTCGACGGTGTTGCCGTCAACGCTTTGCTGGTAAGGCACGCGGTAGAGCAGCTCGGGGCCGCCCATGGGCGGGGCGCTCGTGACGGCGCGCCCGGCGATGTGGCGCGAAGACGTACGCGAGAGCGACACGCTCGACTCGGTGGCGAGCTGCTGCTGCGCGCCGCGCTCGACGGCCTGACTCAACGCGTTATTGAAGTCGACGTCGCGGGCCTTGTATCCGGGCGTGTCGGCGTTGGCGATGTTCGACGAGATCACCTCCTGGCGATAGGCGCGCATCGACAGCGCCTGCTGGGAGAATCGCAATGCCGCGTCCAGTTTGTCCATGATCTCGTCTCGCCTGATGCTTGCCTTGATGCTGGGTACTTGGGTGATGCAAAAGAAACCTTGCCGTCGCGCTCGCGGTGCCTGCCCGGCCGTGTACGGCTTGATGTGGCGGGCCGATACAGCAAGCAATGAGCGGTCATGCGCTGCGCAGACGGGATGTCCTGCCGGGTCCGGAAAAAATACGGACCTTTTGGCATGCTTCGCATCGTATGCGTACCCCCTGGGATTCAATCGGAGGAATAGGAAGGAGATTGACCGCCATTTCGAGCCATGCCCTGTCGCGGGACATCTCTAGAATGGCTTCCTGACGGCATCGGGCGGGGTTCGCCCCCCAGGCACAGGGACACTGCCCGGTGTCGTCGGCTTCACAGCTTGAAGTGGGTTGAGTGCCGGATGCCCCGAAATCATCTCGGGCAGCGGCCGCAAGGAGAGTGAGCATGGCAGGCAAATCCGGCGACGGTCTCGCCCGTGCCCCGCGCCCGCAAGGCGAACGGGGCGGCCAGCGCGCGCGCCTTCGATCGGTCCTGTCGGGCTTGATGACTGCGACGCTCGGCTTAACAGCCTTCGGCATCATGGTCAGCCCGGTTTGCGCCGCCGCTCAGAACGCGGTGAACCCCGGTGTCGCCACCGACCCTGCCGCGCAGAACCTCGGCAGTACGCTCGGTCCCGGCGCCATCGTCATCCCCGGTAACAATGCCGCCGCAGGCGGTGTCGCGTCGAACGTGCCGAGCATGGTGCGTCCGGTGACGGCGAACGCCGCGCCCGCACAGCCGCAAGCCGTCGCGGTGCAAGCGCCGCAAGTCGCGCAGCCGCAACCATCCCAATACCAGAACACCCAGGTCATCCGCCAGACCGCCGAGCGGTTTCTGCGCGAGCAGACGACCGGCCTGCCCGGTCAGGTGAGCATCACCGTGGGCGAGTCGGTCTCGGACCACATGCCCGCATGCATGGCGCTCGAACCCTTCCTGCCGCCCGGTGCGCGCCTGTGGGGAACGACGAGCGTCGGCGTGCGCTGTGCGGGGGAGCGTCCATGGACGCTGTATCTGCAAGCCCGCGTGAGCATCAACGCCACGTACTTCGTCGCCGCCCGTCAGATCAATCCGGGCGAGACGATCGGGCCGAACGACCTCTCCCCGCGTCAGGGCGATCTCACGTTGCTGCCGCGTACGGTCGCGACCGATGCCGGCCAGATCGTCGGCACGGTGGCGGTGAACCGGATCACGTCCGGTCTGCCGATTCGCTCGGACCTGCTGCGCAGTGCGATTGCCGTCCAGCAGGGACAAACCGTGCGCGTGGTCTCGCGTGGCTCAGGATTCGAAGTGAGCACGGAAGGTCAGGTGCTCACGCGTGCCAGCGCGGGCGATCCCGTACAGGTGCGCACCCGCGCCGGACAAGTCGTCAGCGGCACGGTAAAGACAGGAAAAAATGGCAACGTCGAAGTCGAAGTTGCTCTATAAGTGATCGCTCACTATCATTAAGTATTCGCTGAAATCACCCGGGCACTTGAACTGGTAACAGGATGTTACTTGCCTAAAGTTATGGCGGATAATGCCGTTACACAGGCAGGTTTCTGGGGAAAGCACATGAAAATCGAACCACCCGCCAATCCGTTGACTGGTGTCGGCGCAGGCAAGGCGACGACCGATCGGACGACGACCGGCACTGTGAATGCTGATGCGACGGCTGCGCCTTCGGCGAACGTCGGCGGCGGCGCGAACGTGAGCACGAGCGCGTTGTCGTCGGAGATGCGTGCGTTGCAGGACGGGCTGGCGAAAACGGGCACGGCGGATATCGACGTGGCGAAGGTAGAAGCGATCAAGGCGGCGATCGCCAACGGCCAGTTGGCCATCGACACATCCAGGATTGCGGACGGTCTCATTGCGACCGCACGCGATTTGCTCTCTGCGCAATCGAAGTCATGACAACCGAAGCTCTGCTGAACGCCCTGTCTGTCGAGACGACCGCTATCGGTACGTTTTCGGCATTGCTCGGGGAAGAACAGCAGGCATTGGTGAGCGGCACGCTGGACGCGCTGCCGGAGCTGACCGAGCGCAAGACGCGCGCGGTCGTGGAACTCTCGGCGCTCGGTCGCGAGCGCGATGCGCAGTTGCAGGCGTTGGGCTTTACGCCGGATGAAGCCGGCGCGACGGCGGCGGCAGCGACCGACGCTCGCATCGCCACGGCATGGAACGCACTGCTTGCCGCAGCGGCCGAAGCCAAGCGCGCCAACGACACGAACGGCCTGCTCATCAATACGCGCCTGACCTACACGCAACAGGCGCTGAACGTCCTCTACGGCCCGAGCAACAACGCCCCACTCTACGGCCCCGACGGCCGCACCACCCCGCGCTCGAGCGGGGGCAGCGTGACGGCCTGATCGGCGAGGTTTTCACCAACCACCATCGGGCACGGCTTCGCCGTTCGCCTGCAAAAGCTCTCAGCACCGCACAACGGCAAGCGGCCGGTCGCGCCTCTCAAACGGATCGATGCTCGCGACTCGACCGGGAACGCGCACGCAGAACATGCCATCCCCTATCTGAACCCGTTCGACTCTCGATCCATCGGGTCTCAGGTCGCTAGCCACACTTCCCACCGGTACCCAACCCTTGCCAAGCGCTTTGTCAAAAACCTTGGTAACACCGCTCTGGAGGTCTGCGCCACGTGTTGGCACCTGGACGTTGGCCAAGCTCGACTGGCTCGTAACTGCCGTCTCGCTTGCACCGCGCACACGGGCCCCTCCCGCAGATCGCACCAACGACGCAACCGACTGCCTCCAGTCATTTAGTGCCGGCACAGACTCCGATTCAACGCGCTGAGACTCTTCATCGAGAGATAACAAGGGCTTTCGCCCGCCCTCGCCCGCAAGATCACGCTGCACACGCGCCCCAGCGAAATGCTTGGCCTCGAGTGGCGACACCCCCACACCCGCAGATATTTCGCTTATCTCCTTGGGATGTGAGTGCGTCAGGACAACAGATAAACCAGCAGCCCAAGGGGGTCGCTCAATTGAGTCACCTCGATATGGAAATTGGGAGATCGCGATCAGATGAATCAGGACAGATGTCGCAATGCCCCCGAGAAGATTGACGCTTGCTCGGCTTTGTATTTTCTCCCCCCGTTGGCTGAATGTCGGCTTGAGCGAATGGTCGTCAAACCCCGTCAGGGAGGATAGCGCTCGGCGAACTAGCGCAACGTGAGGAAATTTCCGTTGAATCTTGGTTCACTGCGTCAGGTATGCTCAGACGCTTAATCTTTGAGTCGCGCAGGATCGCGCTTCGCTCCATGCGCACGTGCTCGCTTTGGGCGTCATCCGAAAATCCAACGAATGCCAATCGGCACGGAATCGACGAAGCGTCGCATCAGTCAACTGCGCCAATAACATGCTGCGCCGACGATCCCGCCACCGGCCAATCGGCCCCCTCCCCAGCGACGGCAAACTCATGCTTCCGGTGAACATCCCACTCGCCCGAGATCCGCCATGAACGTCGACCATGAGTTCGTCGCAATTCCCAATGCCATAAAACAGTAGGAACGGATGCGTGCTTACGAAGTTACTTTTGATGTACCCGCATTTCGTACGAATGAGCACCTTCATCCGACAGAAGTCAACGTCGCCCGCTTAAGGTTCCGATATCACCCGCGCAAGCAGCTCGTAGAGTTCTTTTCTTTTCAGCAATATCTCGCAAAGTACTCGACTCTCGCTATGACACTCGAGCAAGCGTGTTGGTCGATTGTTGACGATTTTTTCGAGTCAATCGAACCCATTCAATGCGATCCGACAATTCAGAACGAATTGTCAGGCTGTGCGAGTGTGACGATTCACGCCTCACGTGGCTGGACTGACGCAATTCGCGTCCCGCTCGCTCCAACGCCGATCCCCGATAAGCGGGCCGCATTATCCGTCTGACATGACATCGATAGACATCCCCGATCTTATTGGCATCGCGGGCGCACTCACCGTCGTCGCGGCGTACTTCCTCAATCTCCACGGAACACTTCCAACAGCCGCATACCGGTACTCGGCGTTTAACCTCGTGGGGTCATTGATGATCGTTTATTCGCTCATTCACAACCCCAATCCTGCCTCGATGCTCATTGAAGTCTTTTGGGCTTCAATCAGCGTCTACGGGTTACTCAAGTCTTACAGAAACAGGAGGGCAAGGTAATGGGAAGTCGAGTGCTTCTAGGTACGACCGGCAGTATTGGCGCCAAGGACACGCTCAGACTCATCGAGATGCTTGGTGCTGCCCACGAGGTTCAGGTGGTGGCTTCAACACCATCGCTTGCCTTCTTCGATCTGAGCGCAGCGAGACAACGTGCCCAAATTCACACGGACGAAGACGACTGGTATGTATGGCGCAAACGTGGGGACCAGGTCCTGCACATCGCCCTCAGGAACTGGGCAGACCTATTCGTCATTGCGCCAATGACCGCAAACACCTTGGGAAAGCTGGCTTCAGGTATCTGCGACAACTTGCTCACGACGGTATATCGTGCGTGGCAAATCAAGACAAAGCCGCTGCTGGCAGCCCCTTCCATGAACAAGTTCATGTGGGAACATCCGCAAACGGCCAATCATCTTGCGCTACTCAGAACGTGGGAGGTTGGCGTGATACCGCCGAGGGAGAAGTGGCTAGCGGGCGGAGATTTCGGCCCCGCCGCTATGGCCACACCAGCGCATATTGTCGAATGCGTCGACCGTGCCCTTTCAAAATATAAGCAGGCTTAGTTCGCCGACGTCCACGCCTTCTCGCGCAACGTCGCGCGAAGACGCGAGATCGCCTGACTGTGCAACTGGCAGACGCGGGACTCGCTGACTTCGAGCACCGCGCCGATTTCGCGCAGGTTCAGGCCCTGTTCGTAGTACAGGCTCATCAGCAACTTCTCGCGATCGGGCAAGCGGTCGATGGCGTCGACCACACCGCCGCGCAAGCCTTCGTCGAGCAACATCGTCAGCGGATCCGCGCCCGGATCGGCGCAGATGCGATCGATGAACGGCTCTTCGTCCGCCGACTCGAAATCTTCGTAATAGATCAGCTGGCAGCCGTGCACGTCCTGCAACATCTGCTGATACTCGGTCAGACCGATCGACATCTCGCCCGCAATCTCGCTCTCGGACGGTCCCCGTCCAAGACGCTGCTCCAGACGCTGCACCGCCTTCTCGATCTCACGCGCCGTCTTGCGAATGCCGCGCGACGCCCAGTCCAGTTCGCGCAACTCGTCGAGCATCGCCCCGCGAATGCGCTGGCTCGCGTACGTCTCGAACTGCGCGCCCTGCGTCTCCTGGTACCGGTTCGCCGCATCGAGCAGCCCCAGCATGCCGGCCTGAATCAGATCTTCCAACTCCACGCTGGCCGGCAGCTTCGCCATCAATTGCAGCGCCAGACGGCGCACCAACGGCGCGTATTGGGTCAGCGTGTCGTTCGTGTCGACCTTCCCGCGCGCGGTATACATGTTTCCCTCCGCTTCCTCTCGACGCGTGCCGTGACGCTCAGGCCGTGTGCGCGCTCGCCGCGCCCACGCCATGCGTCATCTCGCCACCGCGATCGCCGCCGATATCACCGATCCCCGTCGGACCCGTCTCTCGCATGGCGAGCGGCCAATGCGTCACCTGCGACGCCAATTGACGATACGCCACCGCCGCCGGCGCCATCGGGAAGGCATCCACCACGGTGCGCGTCAGATGACGCGCACGCATGACCTGCCGATCCAACGGCACATGTCCCGCCAGCTCCAGCGACACCGCCAGATACCGGCTCGCCGTCGTGGCCAGATTGCGGCACACCACCCGTGCCTCCATATCCTCGGCCCGATTCACCAACACCCGGAATTGCGCCAGCGCATACTCGAAATGCGCCTGCTTGATCCACGAATACGCCCCCGTGATCGCCGCCGGCTCACACCCCAGCACCACCAGCACGTCGTGCGCATGCGCCGCGAGCGGGCTCAGCACACCGCCGGTGTGGGTGCAGTCGACGACCACGACGTCGGGCTCGCCCGCCGTCAACATCGGCAACGAGTGCTGCGGATCGATACGCTCCGGATGACGATGCGCCACGGGCACCAGCACCACGTTGTCGCGCGTGTGTACGCGAATCGCATCGGACGACACGCGTCCGGCAATCACGTCATGGATGTCGCCGCGCAGCGGCAGACCGAGCGCAGGCGCCGCATGGCCGCTCTCGTCGGCCAGTACGACATCCTGACCGTGATGGGCCAGCGCACTGGCCAGATTCAACGCAACACTCGTCTGACCGGCTTCAGGCGCACTCCCCACCACCGCGACGATACGCGTGGTATGACGCGCCACCAGACGGCGCAGCCCCTCAGCTTGATCGAGTACGAGTTTAACCAAAGCAGGCCTCGCCTGAAGGTTGAGCAGGCGCGAACAGCCCGCTGTAATTGGGATCGACCCCGCGCACCACGGCCGGCAAATCTTCCTCGGACGGTACGAACGGCGAACCCGTCACCGGCGCCGACAACGCCGTGTCGATCAGGAACTGCCGGTCGGCCACGTGCAGGTTCTCCGGCACGCGCTGTCCTGTGGAAACGTAATGCACCGGCAAACGGTGGCGAATCACCGTATCGAGCACCGACCCGAGATTGGTCGTCTCGTCGAGTTTCGTCAGAATACACCCGGCCAGATCGCCACCGCCCTCGGCGCTGGCACTGCGGTACGCATGCACCACTTCGTTGAGCGTGTCGCCGTGGCTCGTCGCATTGAGCAACAGCAGACGCTGCACCGGCGTCTCCGCCCCGCACAGCATCGCCACCTGCTCCGGCACCGTGCGATCGCGCTGGCTCATGCCAACCGTGTCGATCAGCACCATGTGCTTGTTGCGCAGCTCGGTCAGCGCCAGACGCAGGTCCGTCGCATCTTTCACCGCGTGCACCGTCACGCCGAGAATCTTGCCGTAGATGCGCAACTGCTCGTGACCGCCGATACGATAGCTGTCAGTCGTGAGCAGCGCGAGCTTCTCGGCGCCGTGACGCATAACACAACGCGCCGCCAGCTTGGCCGTGGTCGTGGTCTTGCCCACGCCCGTTGGCCCCATCAGCGCGTACACGCCGCCGCGATCCATCAGTTCGTCTTCGTTCGGCATAATGGGCAGGTTGCGCTTGAGCGCATTCTTCACCCAGTCCAGACCGCTTTCGCGGTCGCTGCCTTCGGGCAGATGTTCGAGCAACGCGCGGCCCAACTGCGCCGAGAAGCCCGCCGCGAGCAAGGTGCGCAGAATCTCGCCCTGTGCCGGCGAGCGACGTTGCTTGTCGTTCCACACCAGTCCGGCGACCTGCTCTTCGAGCAGCCCGCGCATACTTTGCAACTCGCCCATCATCGACTGCGCAAACGCGCTCGTCGCTGCGATGTCGTTCGCCGCGCTCGCCTGGGGGGCAGAGACCGGAGGCGCAGCCGGGCGCGGACGTGGCCGATGTGTCGGCATGTCGCCGCCGGCCAGTGCGTCCAGATCTTCTTCCGCCAACGCCACGATCTCGACGCCGTTAGCGACCGAACGATTGGACAACACGACCGCATCGGGTCCGATTTCCTCGCGAATCTGGCGCAGTGCGTCGCGGCACGTGCCCGCAAAGAATTTCCGAATCTTCACGCTTGACCTCCGATGAGTGCCGTCATTTTCACATTACGGGTATCTGGCACTTCCGCATACGACAAAACCTTGAGCTGCGGCAGGCTGCGACGCAAGAAGCGCGAGAGCAGCGAACGCAGCGGATGTTGAACCAGCAATACCGTCGGCAAGCCCTGACGCTCCTGACGCGTCACAGCCGCCTGGGTTTCACGCAACAACGTGTCCGCGAGGCCCGGCTCGAGGCCGGTACCGCCGCCGGCCGACAACGCCTGCGTGAGAATTCGTTCGAGATTGGCGTCGAGCCCCACCACTTCCAGATCGCCGCTGCCCGGAAACACGCTTTGCGTGATCGCGCGACCCAGCGACAGACGCACCAGCGCCGTGAGGTCGTACGGGTCCTGCACGCGCGCGCCATGCTCGGCGATGGTGTCGATGATGGTGCGCATGTCGCGAATCGGCACCTGCTCTTCGAGCAGGTTTTGCAGCACCTTCTGCAACGTAGTGAGCGCGATGGTCTTCGGCACCAGGTCTTCGATGAGCTTCGGCGCGTCCTTGCCGATGCGCTCGATGAGCTGCTGCACTTCCTGACGTCCCAGCAATTCGTGCGCGTGGGCGTTGATCAGGTGATTCAGGTGCGTAGCGACCACCGTTCCGGCATCGACCACGGTGTAGCCGTACGCCTGGGCCTGATCTCGCTGACCGACGTCGATCCACGTGGCCGGCAGCCCGAACGCCGGATCGCGCGTCGGCGTGCCTTGAAGCGGCGCGCTGACCTGTCCCGGATCAATGGCCAGCAACTGGCCCGGATACGCTTCGCCCTCGCCGATGATCACACCCTTGAGCGTGATGCGGTACTGGTTCGGCCGAAGCTCCAGGTTGTCGCGAATGTGCACCACCGGCGCGAGAAAGCCGATTTCCTGCGCGAACTTCTTGCGGATGCCCTTGATCCGTTTGAGCAGTTCGCCATCCTGATTGCGGTCGACGAGCGGGATCAGACGGTAGCCGACTTCCAGTCCCAGCGGGTCGACCAGGGCCACGTCGTCCCACGAGGCTTCGGCCACTTCGGCCGGCGCCTGCGCGGCCACGGGCGCCGGGCGCGTCGCCTGCACCTTGGCTGCTGCGGCCTTGCGGAACTGCCAGCGGGCGAGCGCGCCGAGCCCCAGTGCGAGCAGCAGGAAGGCAAAGTGCGGCATGCCCGGGATTAGCCCCATCAGGCCGAGAATCGCCGCCGTGATACCCAGCACCTGCGGGTTGCTGAACAGTTGCGAGACGACCTGCTGGCCGACGTCTTCGTCCGTCGCCACCCGCGAGACGACCACACCGGCGGCCGTCGAGATCACCAGCGCCGGGATCTGCGCGACGAGACCGTCACCGATGGTCAGCAGCGTGTAGTTCTTGGCGGCGGTCGCCAGGTCCAGATTGTGCTGGACCACACCGACGATCAGCCCGCCGATGATGTTGATGAGCATGATCAGCAAGCCCGCGACCGCGTCGCCGCGCACGAACTTGGAGGCGCCGTCCATCGAGCCGTAGAAGTCGGCTTCCTGCGCGATCACGGCGCGGCGCTTACGGGCCTCCTCTTCGCCGATGAGACCCGCGTTCAGGTCGGCGTCGATGGCCATCTGCTTGCCGGGCATGGCGTCGAGGGTAAAACGCGCGCCCACTTCGGCGATACGGCCGGCGCCCTTCGTGATCACCATGAAGTTGATGACCACGAGGATGATGAACACCACGATACCGACGGCGTAGTTGCCACCGACGAGGAAGTGGCCGAAGGCCTCGATCACCTTGCCGGCGGCGTCCGGGCCGGTGTGGCCTTCGAGCAGCACCACGCGGGTGGATGCCACGTTCAGCGACAGGCGCAGCAGCGTGGAGAACAGCAGCACGCTCGGGAACGCCGCGAAGTCGAGCGGCTTTTGCGTGTACATGCTCACGAGCAGCACCATCACCGCCAGCGCGATGTTGAACGTGAACAGCAGATCCAGGATGAACGGCGGCAGCGGGAGGATCATCATGCCCAGAATCATGATGATCAGCACCGGCGCGGCGAGCGACTTCAAATTGCCGCCGAGGAGCATTTGCGACGTACGCAGCAGCTGGTTCGCGCGTGGATTGAGGTTCATTCGTTACACTCGTTTCGACCCGAGGCGCCGGGGCGCATCGAGTTCTGCCGGCACCGGCAGGTCCGACGGGGTCATCGGCTCGACGCCCCCTTCGGTACGCCAGCGGCGAAGCTGGAAGACCCACGCCAGCACCTCGGCCACGGCCGTGTACAGCGTGGCCGGGATTTCGTGACCGATTTCCACGTGACGGTGCAGGGCACGCGCCAGCGGCGGGGCTTCGAGGATCGGAATGCGGTGCTCCGCAGCCATCTCGCGGATACGCTGCGCGACCAGATCGGTGCCCTTGGCGAGCACGCGCGGCGCGCGCATGTTGTCCTTGTATTCGAGGGCGACGGCAAAGTGCGTCGGGTTCGTCACGATCACGTCGGCCTTGGGCACGTCCTGCATCATGCGACGGCGCGCCGCCTGACGCTGCAACTGCCGGATGTGCGCCTTGACGTGCGGATCGCCCTCGGTTTCCTTGTTCTCCTGACGCACTTCCTCTTTGGTCATGCGCAGCTTCTTGTAGTGCTGCCAGATCTGGAACGGCACATCGATGGCCGCCACCAGCAGCAACGACGCCACGATGAACGCGCAGCACACCACGATCATCTCGCCCACGTACGGCAGCGCGGCGCGCGGCGGCTGGGTCATCAGGCCCATCACGGCGTCTTTGTCGCGGGCAATCGCCCAGTACGCCACGGCGCCCACCAGAATGGTCTTTGCCACCGCCTTGATCAGCTCGACCAGTCCCTGCGTGGAGAACATGCGGCCCAGCCCCTTGAGCGGGTTCAGACGGCCGAAGTTGGGGGCGAGCGACTTGGTCGTGAAGAGCCAGCCGCCGAGCGCCATCGGCGCCACGATGGCCGCGATCACCAGCAGACCGAGCAGCGGCGCGATGGCCATGAGCGCGTCGGCGCCCGAGTGGGCGGCGTACGACAGCATGCGACGGGTGTCCATCGCCGTGCCCGGCTCGAACTGCATGCCGTGGCGCATCAACTGTGCGAAACCCTGCGAGATACGGTCGGCCGTCATCCACATGCCGGCCACGCCAGCGGCCAGCAAAGCGAACGTCGAAAGCTCGCGCGAACGCGCGACCTGACCCTCCTCGCGCGCCTTCTCAAGGCGCCGGGGGGTCGGTGATTCCGACTTTTCGAGATCGCTTTCCTCAGCCATGCCCTATCCACAGCGGGCGGACGAACCCACCCTATCGCGACTGATTATCGCGGTAACCGTCAAGTCACAAAGGGGGGAATAGAGGCGGGATTGGGCGGTATATTGGGGCAGACGTCGCGAGAACGTCGGGATCGGGGGCGCGAATGTAGGGAAAAGCCCTCACCAGACGGGATTCCGCCAGCCGGTTGAGGGGCTGGCGGAGGTTTGGCATCGACGCCGCAATCACGGGCTCAGCCGCCCGCGACGATCCGGCAGACGTCAGAAACCGAGGCTCGCGAGCAGGTCGTCGACCTGACCCTGATCCGACACGATGTCGGTGCGCCCTTCCTTCTTGATCTGCGGCCCGTTGAGCAGGGAATCTTCCGCTTCCTTGCGCTTTTCGGGCGGCATGTTCTCGAGCAGCGTCTGGAGCAGATGCTTCTCGATCTCCTGCACCACGTCCATGATCTTCTTGATGACCTGCCCGGTCAGATCCTGGAAGTCCTGCGCCATCATGATTTCCATCAGATGGTTGTTGGTCGCGCGGGTGTCGTCCGGCACGCGACGCAGGTAGGTGCGGGTCTCGGTGACGAGCTTGCGGGCGTCGTCGAGTTCGAGAGGCTGGTCGAACCACTTGGCCCAGCGCTCGTCGAGCGCGTTGGCGTCCGCTTCGAGACGGTCCTGAATGGGCTTGGCCAGCTCGATCGCCGTCAACGCCCGCACCGCCGCCTGTTCGGTCATGGTGGCGACGTAGTTCAGGCGGTCGCGTGCATCCGGAATGGCCTCGGCGGCCTGTTCCAGTTGCTTGTCCAGACCGAGTTCACGCAGGTTGTCGCGCAACATGCGCGTCAACTGCCCGATGCGCATGAGCATGCGCTCGGCCGGATCCGCCTCGCCGGTCACGTAAGCGCCGCTGGGCTCACCCGGCCATTCAGTGCTCGACTCGTGGGTCACGTTCAGGCCCCCGTTTTTTCCATTTTCTCGAAGATCTTGCCCAGCTTCTCATCGAGGGTCGCGGCCGTGAACGGCTTGACCACATACCCGCTCGCACCGGCCTGGGCGGCGGCGATGATGTTTTCCTTCTTGGCTTCGGCCGTCACCATCAGCACGGGCAGCTTCGAGAGGTTGGGATCGGCGCGGATTTGCTGGAGCATCGTCAGGCCGTCCATGTTCGGCATGTTCCAGTCCGACACCACGAATTCGAAGCTGCCGCCGCGCAGCTTGGCGAGCGCCGCCGCGCCGTCTTCCGCCTCGTCGACATTCGAGAAACCCAGCTCCTTGAGCAGGTTTCGCACAATGCGACGCATCGTCGGGAAGTCGTCGACGACCAGGAACTTCATGTTCTTATCAACCATCATCACTCCAATTCTGCCGGTCCCCCTCGGGGGGCCGACGATATTCATGGGCAAATTCCGCCGTCACTCAGTGCCCTGAGTGTGGACGCAAATCGCTGCGGACCATACGGCGAAAAAACGCCAAAAACCGAACTATACCCGTTGCGTGCGTTCGCCGAATTTCGCGACCTGATGAAGCACTTTTCGGGCCATCTCGTGCAACGGCACCACCTCTTCCGCGCCGCCCATCGCAATGGCCTCGCGCGGCATGCCGAACACGATGCAGCTCGCTTCGTCCTGCGCGAACGTGTGCGCACCGGCGCGGCGCATCTCCACGAGGCCGGCCGCACCGTCGCGGCCCATGCCCGTGAGAATCACCCCGATGGCGTTACGTCCCGCGTGCACGGCTGCGGAGCGAAACAATACATCGACCGACGGCCGATGTCGATTCACGGGCGGCGCCGGATCGAGCAGCGCCACGTAGTTCGCGCCGCTGCGCGAGAGTTGCAGGTGGGTGTCGCCGCCCGGCGCGATGTACGCGTGCCCCGGCAACACACGTTCGCCATGCTCGGCTTCCTTCACCGTGATGCGGCAAAGCCCGTTCAGGCGCTGCGCGAACGACTTGGTGAAGCCCGCCGGCATGTGCTGCGTGATCAGAATCGCCGGCGCGTCCGGCGGCATCGGCACGAGCACTTCACGAATCGCCTCCGTGCCGCCCGTCGACGCGCCGATGATGATCAGCTTTTCCGTCGAGACCAGCGGGTTACGCAGCATCGGCGCGGCTTCCACCGGTGCCGGCGCGGCACTCTTGGGCGGTGCGCTGCGCACGCGGGCACGCGCGGCGGCACGAATCTTGTCGGCGATCATCTCGCCGTATTCGAGCATGCCGTCACGAATCCCCAGACGCGGCTTCGTCACGAAGTCCACCGCCCCGAGTTCGAGCGCGCGCATCGTGACTTCCGAGCCACGCTCGGTCAGCGACGACACCATGAGCACCGGCATCGGACGCAGGCGCATGAGCTTCTCGAGGAAGTCCAGCCCGTCCATGCGCGGCATTTCGACGTCGAGCGTGAGCACGTCCGGGTTGTGTTGCTTGATCAGGTCACGCGCCACGAGCGGATCGGGTGCGGTCGCCACGACGGTCATGTCCGGATGCGCATTGATGATCTCCGTCATCAGGCTGCGCACAAGTGCGGAATCGTCCACGCACAGGACTTTGATTGGTTCGCTCAAGCCTCCTCCATTTTTCGGTTGTCAGGCCCCGGCCGAGGCTTGGCATTTCTGGCCGGTGGCGCAAAGAGTTCTACGGAGCCCCGTACTTCGCGTGCACGCAAACGCTGCGCGTACGCCTGTTCCCGCTGGACGATGGCCGGATCGCCCCGGTCGCCCAGCTTCTTGACCATCACCCGCCCGGTGCGCGGCAAAAAGCACACCTTGCGCGGATGCGGTCCGAGCAGATCCTGCGCAGTCACGCGAATCTGCTCCATCTCGAGATAGCGCAACACGAAATTCGCATTGCGATCGCCGATATTCAATGTGGTCATGCCCGCGAGCACCGCGCCGCCGCCGAAGACCTTCGCCTCCAGACGCTCGCGCCGCGCGCCGAGCTTGATCAGCTCGTTGATGAGCATTTCCATCGCGTAGGCGCCGTAACGCATGGACGCCGAGAGTAACCGGTCGCGCTCGCTTTCGCCATCGTCGGGCAGCATGAAATGGTTCATGCCGCCGATGCCCGTGACGCTGTCGCGCACACACGCGGCGACACAGGAACCGAGCACCGTCACGAGCATGATGTCTTCGGTCGTGACGTAATACTCCGAGGGCAGCAACTTCACCGCCTGCGTGTTGAACGCATTGTCGAAGTAGTGGTTGGTCGCCAGCGCTTCGGCCAGTGGCTGTGCCATCTCAGGCTCCCCGTGCGCCTGCACCGGCCAGTTCGTACACCGTCTGCCCGCGCAGACGGAACGCCCGGCTCACATACGTAAAGTTCTCCGAGTGGCCCGCGAAGAGCAGGCCATCCGGCTTGAGCAAGGGCACGAAGCGCTCCAGAATGCGCGCCTGCGTGGCCTTGTCGAAGTAGATCATCACGTTGCGGCAGAAGATGACGTCGAACGGTCCGCCGATCTGCCACGACGGCGCGAGCAGGTTGAGCGGCTCGAACGTCACCAGTTGCTGCAATTCGGGACGCACCTTGATCTTCCCCGAGTTCGCTCCCGTGCCGCGCAGGAAGTGCCGACGCAGTTGTTCCTGCGAGAGCTTGCCGGTCTGCTCGCCGTTGTAGACGGCGGCGGACGCGCGCGCGAGCACCTGGGTGTCGACGTCGGTGGCAATCACGCTCGCATTGGGACGCGAGCCGAGCGTGTCGACCAGCGTCATCGCGATCGAATACGGTTCTTCGCCCGTCGATGCCGCACAGCACCATACGGAAATCGGTTTGGCGCGGTTGCGCACGAAGTCGGCCAGCAGCGGGAAGTGGTGCGATTCGCGGAAGAACGATGTGAGGTTCGTCGTCAGCGCGTTGGTGAACGACTCCCATTCGCTGTCGCCGGTATCGGCTTCGAGCATGTCGAGGTATTCGGTGAAGCTCGTCATGCCGAGCGCACGCAGGCGCCGGGCGATGCGGCTGTACACCATCTCGCGCTTGTGTTCGGCCAGCGCGATCCCGGCACGCTGGTAGATCAGGTTGCGAATGCGGCCGAAGTCGGCCAGCGAGAAGGCGAAGTCGCGCTCGCCCGAGAGGGCGGCACCGCTTGCGCGCGCGAAATCCGCGCTGCGCGAGCCAGCGTCGCCGTCGGTGCCGGAGGCACCGCGACGCGTCAGATGCGAGGTGTTGCGCGAATCAGTCATGGTGTCTCACTTTGTCACGGCGTCATGTACCCGCCGATCCCCATTTCCACTACTAAACTGCCGACGTCATTACTGCTAAACCAGCGGTGCCCTTGCGCTGCCCTGCCCGGCTCATGCCGCGCGTGCCATCGGTCGCGGTGCGCTGTCGCGACGCGGCGTCCCGAGCGCGTGCACGCTGCCTGCCGCTGCGGCACTTCCCATGCCGCCGGTCTGGAACACCGACACCGCCGCACGCAACTCGTGCGCCTGCGATTCCAGCGCCCCCGCAGCCGCAGCCGCCTGTTCCACCAGCGCCGCATTCTGCTGCGTGACTTCGTCCATCTGGGTCACGGCGCGGTTGACCTGCTCGATGCCGCCGGACTGTTCGGCAGACGCCGCCGAGATCTCGCCCATGATGTCCGTCACGCGTTTGACGGCCTGCACGATCTCTTCCATCGTCTGACGCTGACGCGCCACCAGCGCCGTGCCGTCCTGCACACGACGCGACGAATCTTCGATCAGCGCCTTGATTTCCTTCGCCGCCGCCGCACTGCGCTGGGCCAGCGTGCGCACTTCGCCGGCCACCACGGCGAAGCCACGTCCCTGCTCACCCGCGCGGGCGGCTTCCACCGCCGCGTTCAGCGCGAGAATGTTTGTCTGGAACGCAATGCCGTCGATCACACCGATGATGTCGACGATCTTGGTCGAGCTGGTCGAAATGCCGTCCATGGTCGCACCGACCTGCCCGGAGACTTCCCCGCCGCGCGTGGCGATCTCGGACGCGTTCACGGCCAACTGGCTCGCCTGACGCGCGTTGTCGGCGTTCTGGCGCACGGTGGCGGTGAGCTGTTCCATCGACGATGCGGTCTCTTCGAGCGACGCCGCCTGCTGCTCGGTGCGCGCCGACAGATCGGTGTTGCCCGCCGCGATTTCGTGCGCAGCAGTCGTGATCGACTCGGTGCCCTCGCGGATCTGCGAGATGGTGCCGGCGAGCGTGTGCTGCATGCGTTGCATGGCATACAGCAGGCTCTGTGTATCGCCCTGCGCCACGTTCACATGGCTATGCAGATCGCCGCTCGCGATGCGATGCGCGATCTCGGCCGCATATTCGGGTTCGCCGCCGAGGCTGCGATGGACGTTACGGATGATCATGATCATCGCGGCCGTGACGATGGCGCCGATGACGAGCAAGGCGATGCCGAAGCGTGCGAGCGTGGCGTAGAAGGCCTCGTCGATATCCTGCACATACACGCCGCTCATCATTCCCCAGTCCCACGGCGCGTAGTACTTCACGAACGAGAGTTTGGCGAGACGCTTGTCGCTGCCGGCAACACGCCCGAAGTAATCGACGAAGCCCGCGCCCTTGTCCTTGGCCACGCGCGCCATTTCGACATAGAGCAGCTTGCCGTTCGAATCCTTGTAGGTGGAGACGTCCTTGTTCACCAGATCGGCGAGCGTCGGATGCATGAGCACGGTCGGCCTGGTATCGAAGATGACCACGTAGCCGTTGCCGCCCTCGCCGTAGCGCATGGCTTTCAGGCGCGCCATCGCCTGCTGCTTCGCTTCGTCGACGGTAATCTTGCCCGCCGCCGCCTGCGCGGCGTATTCGCGCACGATGCCATCAGCGCTCGTGACGATGTTCTCGACCGACGCGCGACGCTCCGACGTCATCGTGCCGCGCTCATGCCACGCAGCCCAGCCGCCGAGAATCAAAAGACCCAGCCACATCAGCGCGAGCGCCGACCAGAGTTTTGCCTTGAGACTCAACTGCATCATGATGTGACCCTCCACCACCCGCCTGCCGGGACGCTGCACTGAGGCGCGGCGCGCACGACGGCTTTTGTCTTGCCGATTGTTGCCACTTGCCGACACGCGCCTCTGGCTTCCCCACGATCTTGCTGTGCGGGGAGAGACGCGTGCACCGTTCCTGTAAGTTGTTGCGTGACTGCGTTAATGCGCCGTCGTTAGCCGATCAGAACGTTTCCCAGTCGCCGTTCGCGTCGTCCGTGCCGGTGCGCGCAGCAGCCGATGCTGCCGGTGCCGCCGCGGGGGCAGGCTTGCGCAACGGGGCCGGTGCGGGCGTGGCCTTGGGCGCAGCCGCCGGTGCCGGCGCTGCGGGCGCCGCCGCCTTCTTCACGGCCGCCGGACGCGCGACGGGCAGCGCCGCCAGCGCCGGGGCGACATGGCTTGCAGCCGCCTGGCTGGCGTCGACACGGAACACCGACACCGTCGTCTTCAGACGGTTGGCCTGCTCTTCGAGCGAGCCGGCGGCAGCCGCCGCTTCCTCGACCAGCGCCGCGTTCTGCTGCGTGACTTCGTCCATCTGCGTGATCGCGCGGTTGACCTGCTCGATGCCGCTCGACTGTTCGGCAGAGGCTGCCGAAATCTCACCCATGATGTCGGTCACGCGCTTCACGGCCTGCACGATCTCGTTCATCGTGTGGCCCTGCTGGGCGACGAGCGCCGTGCCGTCCTGCACGCGACGCGACGAGTCTTCGATCAGCGCCTTGATTTCCTTCGCGGCGGCAGCGCTACGCTGGGCCAGCGTGCGCACCTCACCGGCAACCACGGCGAAGCCGCGGCCCTGCTCACCGGCACGCGCGGCTTCCACCGCGGCGTTCAGCGCCAGAATGTTCGTCTGGAACGCAATGCCGTCGATCACGCTGATGATGTCGACGATCTTGCTGGAGCTCGTCGAGATGCCGTCCATCGTTTCGCCGACCTGACCGGACACCTGACCGCCACGTGTGGCGATTTCCGAAGCGTTCACGGCAAGCTGGCTGGCCTGACGGGCGTTGTCGGCGTTCTGACGCACGGTGGCCGTCAGTTGCTCCATCGACGATGCGGTCTCTTCGAGCGATGCAGCCTGTTGTTCGGTGCGGGCCGACAGGTCGGTGTTGCCTGCGGCGATCTGCTGCGCGGCGGACGTAATCGACTCAGTGCCCGAGCGGACCTCGGCGACGGTGCGCACGAGGCTGTCCTGCATGTGCTTCACGCCCTTGAACAGACGACCCGTCTCGGTGTCGTTCCACACATCGATGCGTTGCGTGAGGTCGCCGCCGGCGATCTTCTCGAAGTGCTTGATGGCGTCGTCGATCGGGCCGACGATGGCGCGCGTGAGGGTGATCTGCGTCACGATGCCGACCAGCAGACCGACCGCCAGACCGATACCGACCATCCACATCACCATCGTGTAGCGGGCTTGCGCCTGAGCGTAACGGGTCTCGGCGTTCGTGACCTGCATGTCGGCGAGGGTCGTCATCGCCTTGGTGTAATCGGCGAACAGGCGCGGCACGTCCATGACCGTCTTCGCGTGGAAGTCGGGAATGTCACCCGATTCGATGGCCTTGAGCGCGGGCAGAATGCCGTCGTTGTTCACCTTGCCGCGTGCCGCAACCACGGCGTCGGCCAAGCCCTTCTCCTGATCGCTCATCGGCAGCGCTGCGTAGGATGCCCAGGCGTCGTCCGCTTTCTTGAGATTGGCACGTACGCTCTCGATGGCCGACTTGATCTCGGTCGGATCGGCAATGAACTCGATACGCGACAGCGTCACGCGCGCGCCCAACGTCGAGATCGTCGTCTGCGCGAGCGAGCGCGCCGACGCCATGTCGTTCGTATAGATCTCTTGTAGCGATGCGTTGCTCTGTCGCAGCGAGATAAGTCCCACCGCTGCGCCGACAATCAGCAGCACCATGAAGAGTCCAAGCGCCAGCGTAAGCCGTGCCCGGATGGTGACATTCTTAAACATAACGACCTCTACCCCGTGAAGACCGGTCATTGACCGGTATAGCCATCACAACAATCTCGACTCTTGGCCGACGCTTTGCATCCACGTACCGTCAAAACTCTTCCCAGTCGCCCGGGTCACTGGTCTTTGCCGTCGACGTTGTGCCCGTCGATCCGCCGGCCGGGGGCTTGCCCCGACGTGCTGCCAGTTGCAGCACCTGTGCATCTTCCTGTGTGTCCGTCGCAGCGGGCGTCGTGGCCTGCGGGCGACGTGTCGCCGTTCGCGTCGCCGCGCCGCCTGCGCTCGCGCGCGCCGGTGCCACACCCACCTGAGCCGCCTGAGCGGTCTGCGCCACGGATGCGGCGTGCGTTGCCTGTGCTGCTGCCGTCGTCGCCACCGGCTTCGATACCGGCTGGCGCGTGGTCATCGTGCTGGTTTGGGCGATCACGTGACGGGCGCTCGGTGCGCCGGCCGCCTGGAACGCGTCGCCGACCCGGAAGACGGACACGGCGTCGCGCAGACGGTGTGCCTGATCTTCCAGCGATCCGGCCGCAGCCGCCGCTTCTTCGACCAGCGCCGCGTTCTGCTGCGTGACTTCGTCCATCTGGGTGACAGCGCGGTTGACCTGCTCGATACCGCTCGACTGCTCGGCAGACGCCGCCGAGATCTCGCCCATGATGTCCGTCACGCGCTGCACGGCCTGCACGATCTCGTCCATCGTGGTGTGACCGGCCTGCGCCACCAGCGCCGAGCCATTCTCCACGCGCCCGACCGAGTCTTCGATGAGGACCTTGATTTCCTTCGCGGCGGCGGCACTGCGCTGCGCCAGCGTGCGCACTTCGCCTGCGACCACGGCGAAGCCACGACCCTGCTCACCCGCGCGGGCGGCTTCCACGGCCGCATTGAGCGCCAGGATGTTCGTCTGGAACGCGATGCCTTCGATCACGCTGATGATGTCGACGATCTTGTGCGAGCTCGTCGAAATGCCCTGCATCGTGTCGACGACGTTACCCACGACCTGACCGCCGCGCGCGGCGATCTCCGAAGCGTTCACGGCCAGCACGCTCGCCTGTTTGGCGTTGTCGGCGTTCTGCTTGACGGTCGCCGTCAGCTCTTCCATCGACGACGCGGTCTGCTCCAGCGACGCCGCCTGCTGCTCGGTACGCGCCGACAGATCGGTGTTGCCCGCTGCGATTTCGCGCGAGGCGATGTTGATCGATTCGATGCCTTCACGCACGTCCGAGACGATGGACAGCAAGCTGTTCTTCATCACGGTCAGGCCGAACAACAACTGCCCGATCTCGTCGCGCCCCGTGCCTTCGGCCTTGCCCGTCAGGTCGCCCGCCGCGATCTGCTTCGACATGGCCAGCGCCACGCGCAGCGGATGATTGATCGCGCGGCGCAAAATGCTGCCGAGCACGAACAGCACGATGATGCCGCCGATCACCGCCACCGCCGTCGCCGCGCGCACCAGCGTGTGTTCCTTCTGCGCCTGCTGATACAGATCGGTGGCCTGCGTGAGTTCGAGGCGCGTGAGCGCGTTCAGCTCGTCGCGCATCGGGCCGTAGGCCGGCTTCACTTTTTCCAGATATGTCTGCTGCGCGCCCTCGGCCGAACCGACCCGCAGCATCTCGACCGTCTTTTGCAGACCGTCGCTGGTGAAACGCTGACGAATCACGTCGAAGCGCTCGGCCTGCGCCCGCGTGTTGGCGTCGACCGTCTTCATGTACTCCGCCCACTGGCGGTTGATGTCGTCGAGACTGCCTGCGATCTCGTCACCCGCGCGCTTCATCGTGTCGAGGTTCGGGCTGCCGACGGCCTCGGCCACGAGCCACACGTCGCGATCGAGCTTCTGTCCGATCGTGCCCAGCGTGCTCACCGGCACCATGCCGTTCTGATACACCTGCAACAGCTTGGTGTTGCTGCTCGACACGCCCCACAGGCCCAGCCCGCCGACGATCGCAAGCAGGACCGCGCCGAGCACGATGATGCCGGTCAGCCGTGCGCGCAGCGTGTCCAGACGCACGCGACGCGCGAGCGCCGCAATGCCGCCACGCTCGACCTGGCCGCCGCGAATGCGCAGGCTGCCAGCCTGTCCGTTGCGAAAGCGCGCGTAGAGGTCTTCGGCTTGCGCGGCGGCGCCTGCGGCCGGGCGCACACGCACAGACGTATAGCCCACCACCGCGTTGTTTTCCAGCGTCGGCGTGACGGTGGCCAGCACCCAGTAGAAGTCGCCGTTCTTGCGGCGGTTCTTGACCAGCCCGGTCCACGTGTCGCCGCGCTTGATCGTCTCCCACAGATCGCCGAAGGCCTCGGCGGGCATGTCGGGATGGCGAACGATGTTGTGCGGCGACCCCAGCAGTTCGTCGCGCGAATAGCCGCTCACCTCCACGAAGGCGGGATTGGCGTACGTGATCCGCCCCTTCAGATCCGTCCGAGAGATCAGGTACTGATGCTCGCCGATGACGAATTCGTTCTGGGTAACGGGCTGGTTATCGCGCACGTGCTCGGTCTCCGTGGACTGGGGTGAGTGGGTTATGTCTGTAAGGGTGACGCGGCGGGTGTCTCGGCCCGCCTGCTGATTGGCACTTTGGCGTCTCGCTGCCGTTTCCGGCGTCGGTCTGACTTAGCTCGCCAGACGCTCGATGAGCGCCATGTCGTCGCTGGTCATCAACTTCTCGATGTCCATCAGGATCAGCATGCGGCCTTCGACCGTGCCCAGCCCCGTGATGTACTCGGTGGCCAGTTGCGCGCCGAACTCGGGCGCCGGCTTGATTTCGCCGCGTGCGAGCGTCAGCACGTCGGACACGCCGTCGACCACCATGCCGACCACGCGACCCGCCACGTTCAGAATGATCACGACCGTCTGCGTGTCGTATTCGACGCGGCCCAGACGGAACTTGATGCGCATGTCGACGATCGGCACGATGATGCCGCGCAGGTTGATCACGCCCTTGATGAAGTCGGGGGCGTTGGCGATGCGCGTGACCGCGTCGTAGCCGCGAATTTCCTGCACCTTCAGAATGTCGATGCCGTACTCCTCTTCACCGAGCGTGAAGACGAGAAATTCCTGGCCGTCGCCATCGGTCTGCATGGCGCCTGCGTGGCGCGACACGGCCTGCTCTTGCGAAAGGTTGTCCATCTAACGCGTCTCCGACTTCAGTTGAAGATGGTGGCGGCGGCCGACCGTTGACCGCGCTGGAGCGCCGCCACGTCGACGATCAATGCCACACTGCCGTCACCCATAATGGTGGCGGCGGAAATACCGTGAATACGGCGGTAATTGGTTTCGAGGTTCTTCACCACGACTTGCTGCTGACCGACCAGCTCGTCGACGAGCAACGCGAAGCGGCGCCCTTCGGCTTGCAGAATGACGATGATCCCCTGCGTCGGATCGAGACGCGCCTCGGGCACGTCGAACGCGCGGTACAGCTCGACGAGCGGCAGGTACTCGCCGCGCACCAGCACGACCTGGCCTTCGCCGGTCACCGCACGGATGTCGTCGCGACGCGGTTGCAGCGACTCCATTACGAAGTTCAGCGGCAGGATGAAGATCTCCGGGCCGACCTTGACGGACATGCCGTCGAGAATGGCGAGCGTGAGCGGCAGCACGATGCGGATCGTGGTGCCCTTGCCGCGCGTGGAGAGAATCTCCACGTGGCCGCCCATCTGCTGGATGTTTCGCTTGACGACGTCCATGCCCACGCCACGGCCCGACACGTCGGTCACGGCTTCGGCGGTGGAGAAGCCCGGCGCGAAGATCAGTTGCCAGACTTCCTCGTCGGCCATCGAGTCGGACACGTTCATGCCCTGCTGCTGCGCCTTGGCGAGAATCTTCTCGCGACGCAGCCCCGCGCCGTCATCGCTCACTTCGATGACGATGTTGCCGCCCTGGTGCGCGGCGGACAGCACGAGCTGGCCCACCGGGTCCTTGCCCGAGGCCACGCGCAGTTCGGTCGTCTCGATACCGTGGTCGAGGCTGTTACGCACCAGGTGCGTGAGCGGATCGATGATGCGCTCGATCAGGCTCTTGTCGAGTTCGGTCGCCTGACCGAACGTGACGAGTTCGATCTGCTTGCCGAGCTTGGTCGCGAGATCGCGCACCAGACGCGGGAAGCGCGAGAACACGTAATCCATCGGCATCATGCGGATGGACATCACGGCTTCCTGCAAGTCGCGCGCGTTGCGTTCGAGCTGCCCCATGCCGTTGAACAGGCGGTCGTGCAGCATCGGATCGAGGCTGCTGGCCGTCTGGGCGAGCATGGCCTGCGTGATCACCAGTTCGCCCACGAGGTTGATGAGCTGGTCGACCTTTTCCACGCCCACGCGAATCGAGCTGTTCTCGTGACCGGCAGCGCCGCCGGCGGCGGGCGCCGCGGCACGCTTTTCCGGCGGATGATGCGCGCCGTTTCCGCCACCGGAGGCGGCGGCCGGCGGTGCCGCAGACGGCACGACGATCGGTTCGGCCGCCGGCGGCGGTACAACGGCTTCGGGCGCAACCGGTGCAGCAGCGACCGGCGCCATGGCGGCGGGCACTTCGATCGGTGCGGACGCGGCCGGGGCCGGGGCCGGCGTGAAGATTTCGGACGTCTGCACCGGGGCGGCAGCCGGTTCCGGTGCAGGGGCAGGCGCGGCCACTGCCGACGCGTCCTGCACGTCGATCTGCGACGGTTCGATCACGAAGCAGCACACGGCGAGGATGTCGTCGGCGTCGCAGGTGGTGTCGAGCCACAGGTGCAGCGCGTCGCCGACCGACTGTCGACCGGCCACGGTACCGAGGTTGCCCAGTTCTTCCGCGAGCAGCGTCTGATCCTTTTCGCCTACGCCGGTGAGCGTGACCTTCAGACGCGTCTGGCCCGGCGGGATGGCGCCGCTCGGCGCACCGCTGGCGTCCGTTGCAGGCTCAGCCGCTTCGACCGGTGCAGCAGGCGCCGCCACGGGTGCGGGGGCTGCGGCTTGCGTGAACGGCGACGTGGGAGCCGCGGAAACCGGTGCGCCCTCACCTTCGGCGGCCAGTTGCTGGAGTACGGCGCAGATGCGCTTCATTGCCTCGGCATCGGGCTCACTGGAGGCGCGGTAGGCATTCAACTGTTGATGCAACACGTCTTTGGTTTCCAGGAAGGTATCGACCATCTCGGTGCGCAACTGCAATTCACCTCGACGTGCGCGATCGAGCAAGTTTTCCAGCAGGTGTGTGGTTTCGGTCAGCGCGGTGAAACCGAACGTCGCAGCGCCGCCCTTGATCGAGTGCGCCGCCCGGAAGATCGCGTTCAGTTGCTCGTTATCGGGCGCGCTGACGTCGAGCGCAAGCAGGAGGTGCTCCATCTCAGCGAGCAACTCTTCCGCTTCATCGAAAAAGGTCTGGTAGAACTGGGTGATATCCACCGGTTTCCTCGTCCTAACTTGGTTGTGCCATCGACGCCGTCGACTTCATCGTCAAGCGCCTTCGCCGACGAGCGAACCGACCACGTCGAGCAATGCTTCAGGGTCGACCGGCTTGATCAGCCAGCCGCTGGCGCCCGCATCGCGGGCAGCCGTCTTGTAGGCGCTGTCGACTTCGGTCGTCAGTACCAGAATGGGCGTTTGGGCGAACGTGTCGAGCTCGCGCAGCGCGCGGATGAGCGACAAACCGTCCATGCCGGGCATGTGCTGATCGGTCAGCACCAGATCGAAGCTCGCGTTCGACGCCAGCGCCAGCGCTTCCTGCCCGTCGCGGGCGGTCGTCACGGCGTAGCCGGCTTCGTCGAGCGTTGCCGCCAGAATCTGACGCATCGACGCGGAATCGTCGACGGCGAGAATCGTGTTGCGAATGGCCTGCATGCGTCTCCTCTTGTCGGTTATCGCGGACTCGCGCCCGGCGCCGTGGGGGCTGTCGGCGGTGCGGGGGGCGCGGGCAGATTCGGCACACCCGGCACGGCCGGACGCTCGCCGCTCATGGCTGCGCTCACCGCGTTACTGCCTGCGCCGCGTGCGTTCGCGGCGTCGATGGTCGGTTGATCGACTTCGTGCTTGACCGACTGCTCGGCGCGGCGGTTGAGCACGATGATGCTGATGCGGCGGTTGATCGGGTTGTAGGCATCGTCGCGATCGAGCGGCACGGTGGACGCCAGTCCGACCACACGCAGTACCTTCTCGCCATCGAGACCGCCCGCAATCAGTTCGCGACGCGACGCGTTCGCGCGATCTGCCGACAATTCCCAGTTGCTGTAGCTCTTGTCACCTTGCGCGTACGCCGTGGCGTCGGTGTGACCGGACAGGCTGATGCTGTTCGGCACGCCGTTGAGCGACTTGCCGATCTCGCGCAGGATGTCGCGCATGTACGGCTGCACCTGCGCGCTCGCATTGGCGAACATCGGACGGTTCTGGTCGTCCACGATCTGGATGCGCAGCCCTTCCGTCGTCACGTCGATGAGCAGTTGCTTGCGGAACTGCTTGAGCGTGGGGTTACTTTCGATCGCTTTCTCGATGCGCGCCTTGAGATCGCGCAAACGTTGTGCGTCGGCACGCTCGGCCATCTCGGCCGTGGTCGCGTTACGCGCGCGTGCCTGATCGCCGCGCGCCTTCTGGCCGTCGGTGCGCGTGGTGTCCGTGCCGCCGCCCGGGATCACGCCGCTGTTGTCGGCGGCGTTACGTCCGCCGGTGAGGGCGACCTTGAGCGGCGTGCGGAAGTATTCCGCGATACCGGTGAGTTCCTTGCTGCTCACGGAGCTGAGCAGCCACATCAGCAGAAAGAACGCCATCATGGCCGTCATGAAGTCGGCGTACGCAATCTTCCACGCGCCGCCGTGATGGCCGTGCCCGCCGGCTTTGCGGCGCTTGACGATGATGGGCCGCTCTTCTTTCTCGCTCATTGCGCTCGCCCGTCAACGTGCCTTGACCTGTCGCACGTGCTCTTCGAGCTCGGCGAACGACGGACGTACGGTGGAATACAGCACCTTGCGGCCGAACTCGACCGACAGGGCCGGTGCGTAACCGTTCAGGCTGGCGAGCAGCGTGACCTTGATGCACTCGTAGAGCTTCACCGACTCGTTGATGCGGTGTTCGATGAGTTGCGCCAGCGGCGAGATGAAGCCGTAGGCGAGCAGAATGCCGAGGAAGGTACCCACGAGCGCCTGCGCGATGAGCGCGCCGAGCACGGCCGGCGGCTGGTCGGCAGACGCCATCGTATGCACCACGCCCATCACGGCCGCCACGATCCCGAAGGCCGGCATGGCGTCGCCCGTCTTTTGCAGACAGTGGGCAGGCACTTCGCCCTCATGGCGGTAAGTTTCGATTTCGTGATCCATCAGGTT
Source organism: Pandoraea sp. LA3 (assembly GCF_022696215.1). Lineage (NCBI taxonomy): Bacteria > Pseudomonadati > Pseudomonadota > Betaproteobacteria > Burkholderiales > Burkholderiaceae > Pandoraea > Pandoraea sp. LA3. The sequence goes on from NZ_PTPY01000036.1 coordinate 110,027, forward strand.
CTCGATCTCGAACGCGTTCATGTTGCCGCTGACCATCAGTCGCAGATAGTCGGTCAGGAATTCCATGATGCGCGGCTCGCCCAGAATGCGCGGGTATTGCGAGAACACCGGGCTCGATGCCGGATCTTCGACGTCCCCTTCGATGGCGAGCATGCCGTCCTTACGCGCTTTCGCGAGCAGCACGTACAGGAGCGCCATCAGCTCCATGTACAGCTCTTTGGTGTATTTCGAGCCCTTGAACAGCATCGGCAGCGCTTTCATCGTCGCCTTGATCGCCTTGCTGTTGTTGCCCACCACGAACGAGCCGACGCCCGCGCCACCGATGATCAGCAGCTCGGTCGGCTGAAACAGCGCGCCCAAGTGGCCTCCGCCAATGACGAAGCCGCCAAAGACCGATGCCAGAACGATGATGTAACCAATGACGACAAGCACTGCCGGATACCTCTCGCAAAAATACGTCTACGGAAAAATGTCCTTCCTGTTCAGAGGGCTTAACGGCAGACACGCAGGGAAACTGTAGGGGCGGGATTACCTCAGGGTGTTCTCGTCGGGCGGCCCGTTCAGGCGGCCAACGGGGAAATGTCCGAGTCCGGCTCGGCGGATGCCACGGCCGGCGCCAGATCGGCGGCGTGCGCGTGTTTTGCTTTCCGGGTCTTTCCGGCGCGCGACGGCGGCTGGCACAGGCCGCAAACGTACTGACCATGCGGCTCGTGAGCGTGCGTGACGAAGTGACCGCCGCAGCGCGTGCACGGCGTCATCTGCAACATCTTGCTGTCGAAGAAGCGCACCAGCGTCCACGCCCGGGTAAATCCGAGCACCGCTTCCCAGCCATGCAATTCCACGTGTTCCAGGTACAGGCGGTACGCCTTCACGATGGCCTCGATCCCCTGGCAGCCGCCGTATTGCACGAGGTGGCGGTAGATGTTGTGGAAAAGCGACGAGTGGATGTTGGGCAGCCACGTCACGAACCAGTCGGTCGAGAACGGCAGCATGCCCTTGGGCGGCGACGCGCCCTTGAGTTCTTTATAGAGTTTGATGAGCCGGTCGCGGCTCAGGCTCGTTTCCGCTTCCAGCAACTGGAGGCGGGCGCCGAGTTCGATCAGTTCGATGGCCAGCTGAATCTCGCGGGCCTCGAGAACGACGCTTTTGGTACGCATATACAGGCTTCCTGGCAAATCACGCCAAGCGCAGTCCACTCATACGACAGGGACGGCGCGAGGCGTGCGTCGCGTATGTCGTACGTTCAGCCGATCTGCTCGACGGGCTGACCCGCGAGCAGAATCGAAGCGTGCGACTGCTGCATACCCACGTCTTTCGCGCCGTGCGTGAGGCTCGAAAGAATCACGTGGTCGTCGAATCGAAATCGGCACAAGAGCTGGTTCGACCCCGCGAACTTGACGAGTTGTGCAAGGGTCAGGCTGCCGAGGACGTCGGCAAGCTGGTCGCTGATGCCCAGGCGGAACATTGCCGCCGCGCGATCCTCACGGATCAGGCGCTGAGCCAGGACGAGGTAGGAGAGATTCAACTCACGAATCTCATTCAGTGTTTCGCTGTTTCGCATGCGGCCCCCCGGCGCAATGGATGAATCTGGCGGTACTACTGTCTATTCCCTCGCATTGTGGACAAGGGCGAAAGATAAAGAAATCGGAGAAAAACTACAGAAGGGAGCAAGAAAAGCGGAAGTTTTTTGTAGGAATTTTTCCTACACGCGAGGCGCGCAGCGATCCGACGACGCGCTCGGGGGGAACGTTCGGTGACAGAGTGTGAACGCTTCATGAAAGTGTCACGAAGCTACGCTCTACTACTTGACTGTATTTCGGCGGACTTTTGCCGAACTTTAGCCATCCTTGCAAAAAATTTCAGGGGGGCTTCTGCGAGGGTTGGCTGATTCGTACTTTGCCTATTTCGTAGGCACCGGAACAGCCCAATTACAAAGTGTTACAGATGTAGTGGGGCGCGCCGAATTCTAAGTTTGGAAGCGGCGCTCTGGTTCCGGTTCCCGAAGATTTGCAGGGAATCGCGAAGCGCCATCTTACAAATCCTTCCAGGCGCGCTCGTCTCGTTATTCCGGTTTCGTCAGTTGATACGTACTGACGCCCCATATCCCGCGACGTTCCCGCCGTCACGTCTTGACGATGCGTTGAGGAAAACTACCGGACGGGGATCCTACGTGTAGGACAAACCGGCGGCAGGATCTCGTCGACATCCACAGCCGCCCGGTCCGGGGCGTCAAACCTCTGCCCTCATCTGCGCAGGGCGCACCCGATCGGTACGACTGAGCGCGGTACCGCCGTCAGGCAGTGCCCGCCGCAGGCGGCAGGGCCGGTCCGGCACGGCGGATCAGCACCGTGTGGAAGCACCACGACAGCACGCCGCACACCGCCATGACGGCGGCCATCGGCACCGCCGAGCGTGCGTGCAACAGACCGACGGCGGCACCGGCGCTGGCAGCGGCGAGGAACTGCAATGCGCCGAGCAAGGCCGATGCGGCGCCCGCGCGTTGCTGCTGACGGTTGAGCGCTTCGGCAATGGCGTTCGGCTGCGAGAAGCCGAGGCTTGTCACGTAGGCGAACAGCGGCACCATCAGCCCGATGAGTCCGCCGAGCCGCAGCGCCGCCACGGCCAGCATCAGCAAGCCGAGAATGGCGACGAGATTGTTGGTCCGGCGCAACACGGCAGCCGGCCGGCGCGTGCGCAGCAGGTACGCGTTGATTTGCGAACCCGCGATGATCCCGCAGGCATTCAGCCCGAAGAGCCAGCCGTAATTTGCCGGATCGATGCCGTACAGGTTGATGAAGACAAACGGCGAGCCGGTGATGTACGCGAACATCCCCGCCTGGGAGACGCCCCCAGCCAACGCATTGCCCATGAATTCGCGGTCGCGCAGCAACACCCCGTAGTTATGCCACGCCGTGGCCAGCCAGTTGCGCGCCTGCTTCGCCGCCTGACGCGTCTCGGGCAACCAATAGACGGCCATCGCGAAACACATCGCCCCGAACACCGTCAGGCCCCAGAAGATCCAGCGCCAGCCAACGAAGTTGAGGACTTGCCCGCCAACGAGCGGCGCGAGAATCGGCGCTGCGCCCATGATGAGCGTCATGCGCGACAGGACACGCGCCACCGTCGCCGTATCGAACAGATCGCGCGCCATGGCCCGTGCGATCACGAAGCAGGCGCACCCGCCGACCGCCTGAATGAAACGGCTGACGATCAGCGTCTCGATGTTCGGGGCGAGTGCGCAGCCCGCCGACGCGAGCGTGTAGAGCGCCAGACCGGCATACAGCGGACGCTTGCGACCGTAGCGATCGGCAAGCGGGCCGTGCAGCAACTGGCCGAGGCCCAGCCCGATGAAGAACGATGCGAGGGAGAACTGCACCGCCGCGTCCGTCGTATTCAGTTCGCGCGCGATGCTCGGCAACGCCGGCAGGTACATGTCGATCGACAGCGAGCCGATGGCCGACAGGATGCCGAGAACGAAAACGGTGCGGAAAGTTTGAGCGGGCATTGAGCGAAACCTAGGGTAATCCCGAATGATACGGCATTCCCCCCGGCTTCGCTTAAAAAATAAGCAGAGAATGCCCGAGCGCTTCGGGCATCCTCCGGCGGGTCGTCGGCGTCAGGCCGTCTTCGCTTCGTGAAGGCCCAGCGATTCGACCATCTGCTCACGCATGATGAATTTCTGCACCTTGCCGGTCACCGTCATCGGCATTTCGTCGACGAACCGGATGTAGCGCGGGATCTTGTAGTGCGCAATCTGATCCTTGCAGAACGCCCGGATATCGTCCTCCGTCGCGCTCTGTCCCGGTTTGAGCACGATCCATGCGCAGACCTCTTCGCCGTACTTCGCATCCGGCACGCCGAACACCTGCACCGCCTGCACCTTGGGGTGACGGAACAGGAACTCCTCGATTTCGCGCGGATAGATGTTCTCGCCGCCGCGAATGAGCATGTCCTTCACCCGGCCGACGATGTTGCAATAGCCGTCTTCGTCGAGCGTGGCCAGATCGCCGGTGTGCATCCAGCCGTCGCGAATCGCTTCGCGCGTGCGGGGTTCGTCGTCCCAGTAGCCCTGCATCACCGAATACCCCTTGGTGCAGAGTTCGCCCTTCTCGCCAACGGGCACGATCTCCCCTGCGGCATCGACGAGTTTGACTTCGAGGTGCGGCTGCACACGCCCGACCGTCGTCACGCGCTTTTCGAGCGGATCGGTCGTCGTGGTCTGGAACGACACCGGACTGGTCTCCGTCATGCCGTAAGCAATCGTCACTTCGCTCATGTGCATCTGATCGATCACGCGTTTCATCGTCTCGATGGGGCACGGCGAGCCGGCCATGATGCCTGTGCGCAGCGTATCGAAGTGGTAGTTGCCGAAGTCCGGATGATCGAGCTGCGCGATGAACATCGTCGGCACGCCGTGCAGGGCCGTGCAGCTCTCCTCGGAGACGGCCGCCATCGTGGCCTTCGGATCGAACGCTTCACTGGGGAAGATCATCGTCGCGCCCGTCGACACGCAGGCGAGCACGGCGAGCACCATGCCGAAGCAGTGATAGAACGGCACCGGAATGCACAGGCTGTCACGCTCGGAGAAGTCCATCGCCATGGCGATGTAGCGACCGTTATTGACGATGTTGTGGTGCGTGAGCGTCGCGCCTTTCGGATTACCGGTCGTGCCGCTCGTGAACTGGATGTTGATCGGCTCGAAGCAGTCGAGCCCATCGGAGATTTTGCGCAGCGCGTCGAGGTTGGCATCGGCGCCGAGCGTCACCACGTCGCTGAAATTCATCATGCCGGGGGTGGTCTCCATCCCCATGCGGATGATGGTGCGCAGCGTCGGAAACTTCTCCGACTGCAACTGGCCGGGGGCGCACGTCGCCAGTTCGGGCGCGAGCACGTTCAGCATGTCGAGGTAGCGCGAGGTCTTGAACGACTCCGCCGCGACGAGCGCCTTGCAGCCGACCTTGTTGAGCGCGTAGTCCAGCTCGGCCATGCGGTAGGCGGGGTTGATGTTCACGAGAATCAGCCCGGCACGCGCGGTCGCGAATTGCGTCACCAGCCACTCTACGCGATTCGGCGACCAGATGCCGACGCGGTCGCCCTTCTTCAATCCGAGGGCAATGAGCCCGGCGGCGAAGGTATCGACGTGTGCGATGAACTCGCGCCATGTCCAGTCCACCCCCTGCTCGCGAAACACGACGGCCTGACGCTCCGGAAACTTCGCCGCCGTCTCCGCAAGCAGTCCGAATACCGTCAACGTCGACAGCGGTACGGTGGTATCACCCTTCACATACGACAGTCCATTACGAGGTACAACGCCCGCACCTTCCCGGCTTTCCATGCTTTTGTCTCCTGAAGCACTGCTGAAGTGGTGAATGCTGTCGCGTGACGACGATGACGCCGTCCGCCCCGGTGACGCGCGGTGAGGTCGAGGTGGCAGACGCTGTTGGCGCTGCCGGCGCGATTGGCACGGATCGCACGGGTCGCACGAATGGCGCGGGCGGGACCTCCGGTGCTTTTGGCACCTCGGCCGCGGGGGTTCAGCCAATACTCGCCGACGGGGATTACGTCTCGCTGACGAAGGGCCTGCCTGTCGCTGATATCGCTGATTCAAGCGACGGAAAGCTTCTCTTCGTAACAATAGCGCGTCACACAGAATTGACGTTTACGTTAACGTAATTTAAGTGACGAATCGAGTGGGGATGGCCCTGATTCAAGCCAGTCGCCCCCTGTGTGCCGTGTGCCGTGTGCCGTGTGCCGTGTGCCGTGTGCTCGGGTGCTCGGGTGCTCGGGTGCTCGGGTGCTCGGGTGCTCGGGTGCTCGGGTGCTCGGGTGCTCGGGTGCTCGGGTGCTCGGGGCTCTGGGCTCTGGGCTCTGGGCTCTGGGCTCGGGGCACCAGACGCTGATCGTGAGTTCAACGCTGCGGACGCGCAAAAACAAAAGCCTCAGACATTCTCATGTCCGAGGCTTTTACCGTCTCGACGTCGCGACGCACGTTTTTTCAACGCTTGCCACAACGCTTTGACTGACATTGCACGGCGCGCGGGCCGTACAACGCCGGAATTTACTTCTTCGAGCGCAGCTTCGAGATCGCAGCGAGTTGTGCCATCGCTTCGGCCAGTTCGGCCTGAGCAGTTGCGTACTCGATGTTCGATTCCTTGTTCGACAGCGCTTCTTCTGCACGGCGCTTGGCTTCGTTAGCCTTCGCTTCGTCCAGATCCTTACCGCGGATGGCGGTGTCGGCGAGCACGGTCACCGTGCCCGGTTGCACTTCGAGAATGCCGCCTGCGACGAAAACAAAGTCTTCGTTACCTGCTTCGTCCTCGATGCGCACCGCACCCGGCTTGATACGCGTGATCAGCGGCGTGTGGCCGGGCAGAATACCCAGCTCGCCGGCTTCGCCGGGCAGCGCCACAAAGCGCGCCTTACCCGAGAAGATTTCCTCTTCCGCGCTGACGACGTCTACGTGAATGGTTGCCATAATCGCTCCCGTTGAGTGTGATGAAGCGGCAGGCGCGCCAGTCCGGACGTTGCCGTCCTCGCTTCGCTACCCCGCCCCGCAACAGTCACCTGCCGGACTTCGGTGGTGTCTCTCGCGAGACCCCGCCGTTGCCCGGCACTCAACCGTTTACTGCATCTTCTTGGCTTTTTCGAACGCTTCGTCGATCGTGCCAACCATGTAGAACGCCTGCTCCGGCAGGTGGTCGCACTCACCGTCGACGATCATCTTGAAGCCGCGGATCGTTTCCTTGAGCGGAACGTACTTGCCCGGCGAGCCCGTGAACACTTCTGCCACGTGGAACGGCTGCGACAGGAAACGCTGGATCTTACGCGCGCGGGCCACGGCGAGCTTGTCGTCCGGCGACAGTTCGTCCATACCCAGAATCGCGATAATGTCGCGCAGTTCCTTGTAACGTTGCAGCGTCGATTGCACGCGACGGGTCACCGTGTAGTGCTCTTCGCCAATCACGTTCGGGTCGATCTGACGCGAGGTCGAGTCGAGCGGATCGACTGCCGGGTAGATACCCAGCGAGGCGATGTCACGCGAGAGCACGACGGTGGCGTCCAAGTGACCGAAGGTGGTTGCCGGCGACGGGTCGGTCAAGTCATCGGCAGGCACGTACACGGCTTGCACCGACGTGATCGAGCCGGTCTTGGTCGACGTAATACGCTCTTGCAGCTTACCCATTTCTTCAGCCAGCGTCGGCTGATAGCCCACGGCCGACGGCATACGGCCGAGCAGTGCCGACACTTCGGTACCGGCCAGCGTGAAACGGTAGATGTTGTCCACGAAGAACAGCACGTCGCGACCTTCGTCACGGAAGTGCTCGGCCATCGTCAGACCGGTCAGCGCCACGCGCAGACGGTTGCCCGGCGGCTCGTTCATCTGGCCGTACACCAGCGCGACCTTGTCCAGAACGTTCGAGTCCTTCATTTCGTGGTAGAAGTCGTTCCCTTCACGGGTACGCTCGCCCACACCGGCAAACACCGAATAACCGCCGTGTTCCTTGGCGATGTTATTGATGAGTTCCATCATGTTCACGGTCTTGCCCACACCGGCGCCACCGAACAGGCCCACCTTGCCGCCCTTGGCGAACGGGCAGATCAGATCGATAACCTTGATGCCGGTTTCGAGCAGTTCCGTCGACGGCGACAGCTCGTCGAATGCCGGAGCCTTCTGGTGAATCGAACGGGTGTGTTCCTTGGCGATCGGACCGGCTTCGTCGATCGGACGGCCCAGCACGTCCATAATGCGGCCCAGCGTCGGCTTACCGACCGGCACCGTGATCGGCAGACCCGAGTTTTGCACCGTCATACCGCGGCGCAGGCCTTCGGAGGAACCCAGACAGATGGTACGGACCACGCCGTCGCCCAGCTGTTGCTGGACTTCGAGCGTCAGTTCCGAACCTTCCATGGTGAGCGCGTCGTAGATCTTCGGCATGCTGTCGCGCGGGAACTCCACGTCGATAACGGCGCCGATGCACTGTACGATCTTGCCTTCAATCAAAGCAGTACTCATCGCTTTTCCTTTAGATACTCAAATTCATTTCGCCTTACGGCGCATCGGCCCGTGCCACCGCTTACACTGCGGCGGCGCCACCCACGATTTCGGACAGTTCCTTCGTAATCGCTGCTTGACGGCCCTTGTTGTAGACCATCTGCAATTCACCGATCACGGTCTTTGCGTTGTCCGACGCGGCCTTCATGGCCACCATGCGGGCGGACTGTTCCGACGCCATGTTCTCTGCGACTGCCTGATACACGACAGCTTCGACGTAACGCACCAGCAGGGCATCGACGACCGTCTTCGCATCCGGTTCGTAGATGTAGTCCCACGAATGCTGTGCCGGCACCGCGCTCGCTTCTTCCGATTCGCCTTCGAGCTTCTCGGGCAGCGGCAGCAGTTGCTCGACCACGGCTTCCTGCTTCATCGTGTTGACGAAGCGGTTATAAGCCAGGTACACGGCGTCCAGCTTGCCTTCGGCATACGCATCGAGCTGCAACTTCACAGCGCCGATCAGCTTGTCCAGGTGCGGGGTGTCGCCCAGTTGCACGACATGCGATACCACCTTCGCGCCGATACGGTTCAGGAAGCCGAAGCCTTTGCTACCGATGGCGGTAGCCTCGATCTTCAGACCCTGTGCTTCGATTTCCTTCAGCTTGTTCACCACGGCACGCAGCACGTTGGTGTTCAAGCCGCCGCACAGGCCCTTGTCCGTCGTCACCACGATGATGCCGGCGGCTTTCGCGTCGGCATGCTTCACCATGAACGGGTGGTGGTATTCCGGATTCGCCTGGCCCATGTGCGCCGCGATCTGGCGCACCTTGTCAGCGTACGGCCGGGCATGACGCATGCGTTCCTGCGCCTTGCGCATCTTCGACGCGGCCACCATTTCCATGGCCTTGGTGATCTTGCGCGTGTTTTGCACGCTCTTGATCTTGCCGCGAATTTCCTTCATTCCAGCCATTGCTTACTCCTTGTCTCGGCGCGACGTTCGTTGTTGCTTGAACATCGCGCCTTCCCGGGTCCGTTGAATAGTTACCGATTCAACCGGATTAGTAAGCGCCGGTCTTCTTGAAGTCCTTGATCGCAGCGTGCAGGGCAGCATCGTCGTCCTTCGAGAGATCTTTGGTCTCTTCGATACGACCGATCAGCGCGCCGTGGCTGGTCTTCAGAACTTCGCGCAGACCCTTTTCGAACGGCAGAACCTGAGCGATTTCGAGATCGTCCAGATAACCGTTGTTGGCGGCGAACAGCGACACGGCCAGTTCCCACACTTGCAGCGGCGCGAATTGCGGCTGCTTGAGCAGTTCCGTCACGCGGCGGCCGCGCTCGAGCTGCTTGCGGGTCGCTTCGTCCAGGTCCGAAGCGAACTGCGCGAACGCAGCCAGCTCACGGTACTGTGCGAGGTCGGTACGGATACCGCCCGACAGCTTCTTGATGACCTTCGTCTGCGCAGCACCACCCACACGCGACACCGAGATACCGGCGTTAATTGCCGGACGGATGCCTGCGTTGAACAGGTCGGTTTCCAGGAAGATCTGGCCGTCGGTAATCGAGATCACGTTCGTCGGAACGAATGCGGTCACGTCACCGGCTTGCGTTTCAATGATCGGCAGTGCCGTCAGCGAACCGCTTTGGCCCTTGACGGCGCCGTTCGTGAACTTCTCGACGTACTCTTCCGAGACGCGAGCGGCACGCTCGAGCAGACGCGAGTGCAGATAGAACACGTCACCCGGGTAAGCTTCACGGCCCGGCGGGCGGCGCAGCAGCAGCGAGATCTGACGATAGGCCCAGGCTTGCTTGGTCAAGTCGTCATAAATGATCAGCGCGTCTTCGCCGCGATCGCGGAAGTATTCGCCCATCGTGCAACCGGAGTACGGTGCGATGAACTGCATGGCGGCCGAGTCCGAAGCGGTGGCGGTCACGATGATCGTGTACTCCATCGCGCCGTGCTCTTCGAGCTTGCGCACCACGTTCATGATCGACGAAGCCTTCTGGCCGATCGCGACGTAGACGCAGGTCACGCCCTTGCCCTTCTGCGAAATGATCGTGTCGATGGCCACAGCGGTCTTACCCGTCTGACGGTCACCAATGATCAGCTCACGCTGGCCGCGGCCGATCGGCACCATGGCGTCGATAGCCTTCGTACCGGTTTGCAGCGGTTGCGAGACCGACTTACGCCAGATCACGCCCGGAGCAATCTTTTCGATTGCGTCGGTTTCCTTCGCGTTGATCGGACCCTTGCCGTCGATCGGCTGGCCCAGTGCGTCAACGACGCGGCCCTTCAGTTCCGGACCGACCGGCACTTCCAGAATGCGGCCCGTGCACTTGACGGTGTCGCCTTCCGAGATGTGCTCGTATTCGCCCAGAATCACGGCGCCGACGGAGTCGCGCTCGAGGTTCAGTGCCAGACCGAACGTGTTGCCCGGGAATTCCAGCATTTCGCCCTGCATCACGTCCGACAGGCCGTGAATGCGGCAGATGCCGTCAGTCACCGAGATCACGGTGCCTTCGTTACGGACTTCGGCGCCGCTATCGAGACCTTGAATCCGGCTCTTGATCAGTTCGCTGATTTCAGAGGGATTGAGTTGCATATGTGCTCCTGATATTCAATTCTTGCCGTCGCAGGCGTATCGCGCCGGCCTCAGGCCGTCAGCGACGTCCGCATAGCCGCCAGGCGGGCGCGCACCGAAGTGTCCAGCACCTCGTCGCCAACCACCACACGCACGCCACCGATAAGCGACGGGTCTACCGTCACGCTCGGGTTGAGCTTGCAGCCGAACTTGTGCTCGAGGCCCTTGACCAGCGAGGTCAATTGCTCGCCTTCGAGCGGGAAGGCGCTTTCGATCGTGGCGTCTGCCGAACCGGCAGCAGCGTTCTTCAACGCTTCGAACTGTTCGGCGACTTCCGGCATGGCTGCCAGACGGCCGTTCTCGACCACAGCGGCGACGAAGTTGCGCACTTCGGCGTCGGTCGATTTCACGGCGGCGGTCAGCACGTCGACGACTTGCGACGGCGAGACCTTCGGATCGTCGGCCAGATTGGCCACTTCGGGCAGCGCTGCCACTTGCGCCAGTTCGCGCACGAGCTGCGACCAGCGATTCAGATCGCCGGACTTGGCCACGCGGAACAACGCTTCGGCATACGGACGAGCGATGGTTGCGAGTTCGGCCATGATCAGAGCTCTGCCTTGAGTTGGTTCAGCAGGTCGGCGTGGGCCTTGGCGTCAACTTCACGCTTCAGAATCTGCTCGGCGCCCTTGACGGCCAGACCGGCAACTTCTTCGCGCAGCGTCTCACGAACCTTGACGGCCTGATTCTCGGCTTCTGCCTTGGCGTTAGCGATGATGCGAGCCGCTTCAGCCTGCGCCTGAGCCTTGATCTCTTCAGCCACTGCCAGTGCACGCTTTTCGGCGTCGGCGATACGCTTCGCGCCTTCGTCGCGGGCTTCCGCGAGGGCTTGCGTGGAGCGCTTGTTGGCGGCTTCGAGTTCAGCCTTGCCCTTATCGGCGGCAGCCAGACCGTCAGCGATTTTCTTCGCGCGTTCGTCGATAGCCTTGATCAGCGGCGGCCACACGAACTTCATCGTGAACCATGCCAGGATCAGAAACACGACGGTTTGCGCGAACAGAGTTGCGTTTATGTTCACGGTGTTTCCTTTCGGTGATGCGAGTCGATTGGCAAAACAGCGCGCCCCATTGTGCCAGCTGGCTTGGGCGCGCCGTTCTTGTCCAGTTGGCCGCGCGGGTCAATGCGCGACCGGCCGAAAGAAACTTAAGCGAGGCGCGACAGCAGCGGGTTCGCGAAGGCGAACAGCATGGCAACGCCCACACCGATCAGGAATGCAGCGTCGATCAGGCCGGCCAGCAGGAACATCTTCGTTTGCAGCGGGTTCATCAGCTCGGGCTGACGGGCGCACGCTTCGATGTACTTACCACCCATCAACGCGATACCCAGACAGGCGCCGATAGCACCCAGACCGATGATGATGCCGATTGCAATGGCGGTCAGACCCTGGATGTTGGCGATGAAAGCTTGCATGATTACTCCTTTTGGTTAGAGACTTGAAACTTTAAATTTGAAAAACTGGAAAAACCGAAAAACTTAATTTCCGCAACGACCGATCAGTGATGGTCGTGCGCCTGGCCGATATACACCAGCGTCAGCATCATCATGATGAACGCCTGGAGCAACACGATCAGGATGTGGAAAATCGCCCATGCGGTGCCGGCAATGACGTGACCGACAAAACCCAGCACCGACGCATCCGCGCCAAAGCTCCAGATACCGCCCAGCAGAGCGATCAGCAGGAACACCAGTTCGCCGGCGTACATATTGCCGAACAGTCGCATACCGAGCGACACGGTCTTGGCACAGAATTCGATGATGTTGAGCAGCAGGTTCGGGATCCACAGCAGGAAGTGGTTACCGAACGGTGCAGTGAACAGCTCGTGCATGAAGCCGCCTGCGCCCTTGATCTTGAAGCTGTAGAACAGCATCAGGATGAGCACGCCGACGGAGATACCGAGCGTGCCGTTCAGGTCGGCCGTCGGGACGATGCGGTGATGCGTGATGATGGAGCCCAGACCCACCCACTCGATCACCTTCGACGGCAGATCGACCGGCAGCAAGTCCAGCGAGTTCATGAGCGTGACCCAGACGAACACGGTCAGCGCGAGCGGAGCGATGAAGGCACGATTGCCGTGCACGATGCTCTTCGATTGGTCTTCGACCATTTCCACGAGCATTTCGACCGCCGACTGGAAGCGGCCCGGAACGCCAGCGGTTGCCTTGCGTGCGGCCATCCACAACACGAAGCAGCCCAGAACGCCCATCGCGATCGACCAGAACATCGTGTCCCAGTTGATGATCGAGAAATCGACGATGCTAGTCTGAGTCGAGCTCGCAAGGTTTTGCAGGTGGTGCGAAATGTACTCCGACGGGTTCGGAGCGTGGCCGGCTTCTACTGACATAGCGATCAAACACCCAATTATGAAAATCCGCACACGGTAGCGTGTCGACGCGTGAGCGGTATTTCCACCGCTACTTCAGTGCCATCGCAAGCCAATAGACCTTGAGCGTAAGCACAAAGGTGACCAGCAGCGCGACCCAGTGAACCCCGGGAAATGCGAACGCTACCGCCACCAATAACGCAATCGTCGTTGCTACCTTGATCGCCTCTCCCGTCACCAATGCGCCAACGGAGAGACGATCACCTGAAATTCTTAGCCGCAGCGCAAATAACGCGCCCGGGATCCAACCTATCGTTCCACCCAGCAGGGCGGATATCGCCGCGTTTTTTGGCGACGCCGAGAGTATCCACCAGGCCAGTGCCGCAATCAGCGACAACAGCACCTGGGCTCCCACCACCCTGAATGGAGTCACACGGGATGCGCGCCCCACATCGGGACCGAACAGGCGCTCGGCCTGCGCACGCGTGAGCGGAACGATGACTTCTGGCTGCTGCTCGTCGTCCCAAGCCTCTGATGTTGCATGTGCCGGCGCTTGCGGTTTCGGTTCCAAGTTCGACCGTGTTTTATCGGTCATCTCGTTGCCTCCCCGCCCGACTCGTGCAAACGAATGGGCTCTTCAAGCAGTTAAACCCGCGAGATTTTACGGGAAATTACGAAGCTCAGTCAATCTAAACGCGCAACAAATTCGCCGAAACTGCACAGTGCATGCTTCGATTTGGCGCCAACTCTCACGGAGCGCAATTTTCCTCATGGTGCAGCGCGGCATTACGCGCAAACGCCGCACAATCCCCGCAACTGACCTACGTTCCGCGCGCGATCAAACCCATTTCAGTGCAACGAACCCAATGAGCAGTGCCAGCAGATAAAACGGAATCGAAAGGTAGTGAAAGTGCCACCAGATTTTTTTCGATTTCGCCATGCGCAATGCAATCAGGTTCGCCAGCGATCCCACGGCAAGTCCGAAGCCGCCCACCGCCACACCGTGAGCCAGCGCCGGCCAGTTCTGCGTGTACTCCGCGAGCAGGATCGCTGCGGGAACGTTACTGATGAATTGTGACAACACCGCCGCCGCGCCATAGGCCATCGCCCCGCTGGTGAAATCCAGATGTCCCAGTGCGGTGCGCACGAACGGTAACGCCGCGGCCCCCCGCAGCACCACGAACATCAGCACGAAGATCGCGAGCAACAACCAGTCGATGCCGAGCACCGTGTTGCGACGCGCGATCAGCAGCACCACGGCCACCCCTGCACACGCCCACGCGGCGAAGCCGTGATCGGCGAGCGTGACGAAAGCGACGAACAGCGCCAGCGCCGTCCACAGCAACGGCCAGCGCACATCGTGTCGGGGGCCCTGCCGCTGGAAATGCAACGCACGTGAATCAAACGCAAACGCGCACACCGCGAGCAGCAACGCCATGAGCGCGAACGTAATCGGCGTCATCATCACGACGTACGCGCCGAATCCCATGCCGCTGCTTTGCCAGAGGAAGAGGTTCTGCGGATTGCCGAGCGGCGTAAGACTGGAGCCGGCGTTGACCGCCAGCGCGAGGAAGATGATCAGTCGCTCGATGCGTACCGGTGCGATCCGCGCGAGCGACTGCGCGAGCGGCACGACGGCAAACAGCGCGACATCGTTGGTGAGCTGCGTCGATAACGCCGCAGCGAACGTCACCATCAGCAATGCCAGGCGACGCTCCGTGCGAAACGCGCGCAGCAACCGTTGTGCGAGCCAGTCGAGAAAGCCGCTCTGATCGATCGCACGCGTGAGCATCAGCAATCCGGCCAGCGTCAGGATCGTGTGCCGATCGATGCGCCCGAACAGTTCGCCAACGCTCGCCGGTTTCGCGATCTGAAGCGCGACGAATGCCGCGAGCAGAATGAGCAGCACCCTGTCGTCGCGCACACGTTCATACGTTACGCGCAACGCACGCGTGATGCTCGACATGGCGCCAGTCGCGCTCACGGTATCGGCAGAATCGCCCGGATCGCTCACGGCAAGATGATCAGGATACCGAAATTATTAGATTGACTCGGCGCGAATGCGCGCGAGAATGCCGTCGAGCGCGTCGAGGCTGCCGAAATCGATCGTCAGTTGCCCGGCGCCTTTACGGCCGACTTTGATCTTGACGTTCGACGCGAGCAGGTCCGACAGTTCTTCTTCGAGTCGCGTCACGTCACGCCCGCCCTCTTCCGCCGAACGACGACGAATGCCATCGCCTTGCGGCTTGAGCGATGCGTTCACGATGCGCTCGGTGTCACGCACCGACAAGCGCTTGTTCACGACCTGATTCGCCAGCGTGATCTGCGTGGCCGCGTCGACGGAGAGCAACGCGCGTGCGTGCCCCATATCGAGATCGCCGGCGAGCAGCATCGTCTGCACCGGGTGAGCGAGATTGAGCAGACGCAGCAGGTTCGACACTGCGCTGCGCGAGCGTCCGAGCGATTCTGCGGCCTGCTCGTGCGTGTAGTTGAATTCGCCGAGCAGACGCTGAATGCCCTGCGCTTCTTCGAGCGGATTCAGGTCTTCGCGCTGAATGTTTTCGATGAGCGCCATTGCGGCGGCGGCTTCATCGGGTACGTCGCGCACGAGGACCGGAACTTCGGTCAGCCCTGCGATACGGGCGGCGCGAAAACGCCGTTCGCCCGCAATAATTTCGTACTTCTCACCATCGACACGACGCACGAGGATCGGCTGCATCAGCCCCTGCGCGCGAATACTCGCGGCGAGCTCCTGCAACGCCCCTTCGTCCATACGGGTACGCGGTTGATACTTGCCTGCCTGAAGGCGTTCGAGCGGCATCACCGAAGGTGCGCCTTCGGCACTCGCCTCTGCTGCACCGTTGTGGTTATCGGCGTGTGCGCCCAGCAGCGCTTCGAGGCCGCGGCCCAGGCCCTTTTTTTTCAGTGCGTTGGTCTTGGTCGCCATGACAATGCGTTCCTGCGCGAATGCGCCTTACATAGTTTGAATGCGCGCGATCATTTCCGCGCCGAAGTCCAGATACGCCTTCGCGCCGCGCGAGGCGGGATCGAAGACGACGCCCGGCATGCCGTAACTCGGCGCTTCGGCGAGTCGCACATTGCGTGGAATGATCGCGTTGAAAACCTTGTCGCCAAAGTGCGACTTGAGTTGCTCCGACACTTGTTGCTGCAACGTGATGCGCGGATCGAACATCACGCGCAACAGACCGATCACCTTAAGGTCGCGATTCAGATTCGCGTGCACCTGCTTGATCGTGTTGACGAGGTCGGACAGCCCTTCGAGCGCGAAATATTCGCACTGCATCGGAATGATTACGCCGTGCGCGGCGCACAGGCCGTTCAGGGTGAGCAGCGAGAGCGTCGGCGGGCAGTCGATGAGCACGAAGTCGTAGTCGCCGTCGACTTTCTCCAGTGCCTGCTTCAGGCGCGTATCGCGATTCTCCAGCGAGACGAGTTCCACGTCGGCACCGGCCAGTTCGCGGTTCGCCGGCACAACGTCGTAATTGCCCGACTCGGAGCGCTGTGCGCTGTTGGCCACATCGATACCGTCGACCAGCACTTCGTACACGCTCGTCTCGAGCGCGGCCTTGTCGATGCCGCTGCCCATCGTCGCGTTGCCCTGCGGATCGAGGTCGACCAACAAGACACGCTGCCCGTGCGACGCCAGTCCGGCAGCGAGGTTCACCGTGGTGGTCGTCTTGCCGACGCCGCCCTTCTGATTGGCCACGCAGAAAATTTTCGCCATGCCGATGTAGTCCTCCGATTGCTGCCGTGTTGATGCGATTGATGCAGATGATGCCGGGATGCTGCCGGCGAAAGCGAACCTGTCCTGCTGTGCGCTGCGGATGCATCCCGCTAATTCGATTATCTGAGCAAAGCTCAGTTATTGCCTGATGCTGCGTGTCGGCCGGTGTGCGATGCGCCGGCGGAAGTGCTCAGGGCGCGGCCTTCTGCGGCGTCAACACCAGTTTGTCGGTGTCGTAGCCTTGCTTGCGCAACTGGGCACGCATTTGATTCAGTGTGTCGTCGTCGATCTTCGGCGTGCGCGAAAGAATCCAGAGATACTCGCGGCTCGGCTCTCCGACAGCGGCATACTGATAGTCACCGTCGAGCACGATAACCCAGTAGTTCGCCCAAAGCCAGGGAATCCAGCGCAGCCAGTCCGGCGCGAACGTGACCTTGAAGCGTGCCGTGCCGGTACCCTGGCCGTCGGTGCGCGCAACACCGGAATCGCTCGCCCACGAACCGTCCTCCTTGCGACATTTGTTCGTGACATCGATCCTGCCGTCCGGTCGCGCGGCGTACTCCGCCGTCACGTCCGACACACATTTTCGCTCGAAGAAATTCGGGTAGCGTGCTATTTCGTACCATGTGCCGACATAGCGCGCTTTATCGATCTTCTGTACGGGACGCACGCGTGTGGTCAACGATTCCTGACCGGATTGCGCCCACGCCACCGCTGCAACCACCGACAATCCGACCATCACCGCGCCGGCCCAACGAGTCATTCGGGTCATCCCGTTACCTTTACGCGGAGCAAATGACGCTCGGCGTCGAGAAATGGCACATGCAACGCCAGGCGTTCGACGAGCTCACAGCCTTCGGGCAATGCTAACTCGCTCTCGGCGGCGACACCCTTCATCGCCCAGAAGCTGCCCCCGGGGGCGAGCAAATTGCGAGCGAGGGTGACGAAGTCGGACAGCTCGGCGAAGGCGCGCGACACGATGGCGTCGAACGGCGCAGGCACTTCCTTGCCCACGACGAGCGATTCGACGCGGCCGGTCACGACCGTCAGATTGGTCAGCTTGAACGTTGCGCGGGCTTGCGTCAGGAAGGCAGTCTTCTTATGGACGATGTCGTTCACCGTCACCTGCCAGTCGGGACGCACGATCGCGAGCACGACGCCGGGCAGTCCACCGCCGGAGCCCACATCGAGCACATGCGAAATTGGCTCACGATCCAGGCGCGGCAGGATCGACAGCGAATCGAGAAGATGCTTGATGACCATCTGTCGCGGGTCGCGGATCGAGGTCATTTGCAACGAAGCGTTCCACTTCGCCAGCAGCATCTGATAATCGAGCAGGCGCGCCTGTTGTTCGGCATCGATCGACAGACCGAGTCGGTCGATCCCATCGGCCAACAGCGTAGCCAGTTCGTTTCCGCCCGAGGCGGCATGACGCGAAGCAGTCATGAGGTCTCCGCGTCAGGCAGCGTGCTGGCCGCCGTCGTCGCCATCGGCGGCAACGCTGGCGTCGGCATTCGCTTGCTCCGGCGCACGACGGCGACCGAGTCCCTTCTTCAGGTGAATCATCAGCAACGAGATCGCGGCAGGTGTCACCCCCGAGATTCGGGATGCCTGACCCAGTGTCTCAGGGCGTTGCGCGTTCAGCTTCTGACGCACCTCGATCGACAGCCCACGCACATCGTTGTAGTCGATGTTCGCGGGCAGCACGGTGTTCTCGTTGGCTTCCTTGCGCACGATTTCATCGGCCTGACGGTCGATGTAGCCTTGATACTTCACGGCGATCTCGATCTGCTCACGGATCTGGCCGGCTTGCAGCGTATCGTCGGCCAATGCCGTTTCCGGCGCCAGACGTCCGCCCTGCACTGCCATCAACGCGTCGTACCCGACTTCCGGACGGCGCAGCAAATCGGCCAGCGAGTATTCGTGATCGATGACCTTGCCGAGTAGCGGCACGGCATCTTCCGCCGGGAACGTCTTCGGATTCACCCACGTCGATTTGAGACGTTCTGTTTCACGTGAAACAGCGTCGCGTTTGCGGCAAAACGCTTCCCAGCGAATATCGTCGACCACGCCAAGCTCGCGCCCCGCTTCCGTCAGGCGCATATCAGCGTTGTCTTCCCGCAGCGAGAGGCGATACTCCGCACGGCTGGTGAACATGCGATACGGCTCGGAAACACCGCGGGTGATCAGATCGTCGACGAGCACACCGAGGTATGCCTGATCGCGACGCGGGCACCATGCCTCGCGGCCCTGCACTTGCAGCGCGGCGTTGATCCCGGCGAGCAGACCTTGTGCGGCAGCCTCTTCGTAGCCGGTCGTCCCGTTGATCTGGCCGGCGAAGAACAGGCCGGAGATGACACGGGTTTCGAGTGAGCTACGCAGGCCGCGCGGGTCGAAGTAGTCGTACTCGATGGCGTAGCCCGGACGCAGAATGTAAGCGTTCTCCATCCCCTTCATCGAGCGCACGAGTTCGAGCTGCACGTCGAAAGGCAGGCTGGTGGAGATACCGTTCGGGTAGTACTCGTTGGTCGTCAGACCTTCGGGTTCAAGATAGATCTGGTGCGATGTCTTGTCGGCGAAGCGGTGGATCTTGTCTTCGATGGACGGACAATAGCGCGGACCGACGCCTTCGATGACGCCGGTGTACATCGGCGACCGGTCGAGCCCGCCACGAATGATGTCGTGGGTGCGCTCGTTGGTATGCGTGACCCAGCACGGCACTTGGCGTGGGTGCTGCTCGGGACGTCCGAGGAACGAGAAAACGGGGACCGGATCGAGATCCCCCGGCTGCTCTTCGAGGACGGAGAAATTGATGGAGCGGCCATCAATTCGCGGGGGCGTACCGGTTTTCAACCGCCCTTGCGGCAACTTCAACTCTTTGAGTCGAGCGGACAAGGTGATGGCTGCCGGATCGCCGGCGCGGCCACCCACGTAGTTGTTCAACCCCACGTGGATCTTGCCGTCGAGGAATGTTCCGGCGGTCAGCACGACGGCCCGGGCGCGGAAGCGCAATCCGACCTGGGTGATGGCGCCGACGACGCGCTCGCCTTCGACAATAAGATCTTCGACGGCTTGTTGGAACAGCCATAAATTCGGCTGATTCTCAAGACGATGACGGATGGCCTGCTTATAGAGAAGGCGATCGGCCTGTGCACGTGTGGCACGGACCGCCGGTCCTTTGGACGAATTCAATATACGAAACTGAATACCGCCTTCGTCGGTCGCGGCGGCCATGGCCCCGCCGAGCGCATCGACCTCTTTGACGAGGTGGCCTTTGCCGATCCCGCCGATGGAGGGATTGCAGCTCATCTGGCCGAGCGTCTCAATATTATGGGTGAGCAGAAGTGTCTTACAGCCCATGCGGGCCGAGGCGAGCGCAGCCTCGGTGCCGGCATGGCCGCCACCCACCACGATCACGTCGAACTCGGTCGGATAAAGCATCGCAATATTGCCGCTAGCGGCAAACTCTCTGGATTCGGTAATTGCGGAATTATAGCGGTATTGCGATGCATCATTTGTAACCACACAGTTGTTTCACGTGGAACGTGCGTGGAAAGCGACGGTTTTGGGGACTGTTTCACGTGAAACGTCGGCCCCGAAACCACAACCTCAGATCACTCCCTCGCCCTCACCCACCTCCGGGCAGCGAAGATTACCGGTGCCCCGACTGCGTTCCAACTTAAAGTCACTCCGTCAGGGCACCGGCAATCTCCGCCAAGCTTGCGTCCGGGCGCAACCAACGCGGTGGTCCCGTTCGTGTTTCACGTGAAACGTTTGATGGGCGGAGATGCTTTCAAGCGCGCAGCGTGAGATGCCCCCCCGAAACCACAACCTCAGATCACTCCCCCGCGCTTACCCACCTCCGGGCAGCGGAGATTGCCGGTCCCCCGACTGCGTTCCAACTTAAAGTCACTCCGTCAGGGCACCGGCAATCTCCGCCAAGCTTGCGTCCGAGCGCAACCAACGCGATGTTCCTGCTCGTGTTTCACGTGAAACGTTTGATGGGCGGAGATGCTTTCAAGCGCGCAGCGTGAGATGCCCCCCCGAAACCACAACCTCAGATCACTCCCCCGCGCTTACCCACCTCCGGGCAGCGAAGATTGCCGGTACCCCGACTGCGTTCCAACTTAAAGTCACTCCGTCAGGGCACCGGCAATCTCCGCCAAGCTTGCGTCCGAGCGCAACCAACGCGGTGGTCCCGTTCATGTTCCACGTGAAACGTCTGCCGCCCGCAAACGCCAATTTTCGAACCTCGCATCAAATCGATCGAGCCGGATGACTGCCGTGCCTTGCTCGACATTCGGCGCCGGTTGAGCGCAGATATCTCATCTCTAATCGGAGGATTCGTTAGACTTCCATCCCCACTTCCCACTCGCTGTCGACTCGGGCTGCTCCCTTGCCTCCCTGCCGTAAGTACGAACGTATCGACGTCCACTAGCCCCCTCTCGTACTCAAGCCGCCCATGCAAGCTTTGACCTGAAGATGCATTAGGAGACGGTGGCGCTTACGGGGTGGCTTGTGCTCGAAGCAAATAACCCCTCAAGTGACCGCAGCGATCGATGATGATCCGACTGCCCTTCGATAACACGATGGCTCATCGCCGGCATCCTCTTTACGTCCTGGACGACGCCGACCGGGGCTCGCGAGCGCCTTAAGTACGTTCAACGATGCGGTCGCATCAGCATCGACAGAACCGCATGAGCCGGTACCGGGCGACTTGGTTCAAGAAGGATCGGCCGGGCGCGTTACACGTGAAACGTGGGCTTACGTGACACTCGCCCCGCCTGCGCAGCCAATCCGTCCTGATCGTCGATACAGTAAGAAATCACTCGACCCACACGTTCGTTCAGCGATGCACCGGTCCACGTGAAACATGAGTTCAACGATCACCCGATGTAAAACCTGGAGAACACCCCGTTGCCCCTTGAACTAGGCATCGATCGCTCGAACGCATGGCCCTTTGTGAATCCGCAGTTCTGTCTCAGCGCGTGAGCCACCCAACCCTGTTTCACGTGAAACACAAGTCCAGACAGTTCAAGCATCGAACGTGAAGATGTAGTTCCGGCGCTTCCAGTCATCACTGGGTGACATGCAGGTTTGGAAACCGTGGACGTCGGCCCATCCGACCTTTTCGATGAGCGTTTGCGCACTACCGGGAAATGACGCTCACAAGAAGGCTGAAGCTCGCCGAGTTGCCAGGCAACTCACCCCGGAGATTTGAGTAGTGGGGATTGGGGATGCCTTGACGGAGCGACTTTAAAGTTGGAGCGCAGTCGGGGCATCCCCAACCCCCACTGCCCGGGCGAATGGGAGAATCGCGCCGCAATAGCGGGATGTGGTTCAAGCTGGAACGACGAAGCATGAACGGCCCCCCCGGTACAGCCAGTCACGAAACCGGATCACGTCCAGAAATAGCGAGGGCGCATTCCCTGGAAATCTGATTGGTGGGGATCGGCGGTACCCTGACGGAGCGACTTTAAAGTTGGAGCGCAGTCAGGGTACCGCCGATCCCCACTGCCCGGATGGATGAGAGAACGACACCGCGATACCGGCATGTGGTTTAAACCGGAAAGAAGCACGAACGGCAGCTCGTCCAGTAGCAGCGAGACGCCACCAGATCACATTCGGAAATCCCACAGCCGCACTCCCCGGAAATCCGATCAGTGGGGATCGGCGGCACCCTGACGGAGCGACTTTAAAGTTGGAGCGCAGTCAGGGTGCTGCCGATCCCCACTGCCCGGATGGATGAGAGAACGACACCGTGATAGCAGGACGTGGTTCCACGTGAAACACCAGAAGCAAAGAAACAAAACCCACCAACGCAAACTCCAAAGCAAGCCCCACCACAGAACGCCCCGTCCCTCGACGCACCGCGTTATCCACATCCCAACTCCGCCGCACGAAATCCGTTTTCAGGAATTTGCTTTTCTGTGGATAACCCTGCACGTCAATTTCACTCGATTTTCGAAAAAATCCCGCAACCCCTTATTGCGGCAGTGCGCCATGGATTTGAGTTACCCACACATATCCACAAGCAACTGTGAATAAGTGACCTAGCACACAATCGGGATAACTTTCCCGATCCGCCCAAAATAATTGGGGACGGATACCCGACGCGAACGACCGTTCGCTAACCATCGAGGGCGCCGGAAAAGAAAAAGCCCGCCGAACGGCGGGCTTTTGCATCGCTTCCACGCGAAGCCAAATCGGCCAAACCGTCAGGCCGCCTTCTTGGCCAACCCCAGGTAAGTCTCGATGACCTTCGGGTTGGTTGCCAGCTCCTGTGCAGGGCCTTCCAGCGCCAGTTCGCCCGTCTCGATGACGTAGGCATAGTCGGCGACCTGCAAGGCCGCACGGGCGTTCTGCTCGATCAGGAGCGTCGCCACGCCGGTCTTACGCAAATCGTTGATGATGTGGAAGATTTCCTTCACGATCAGCGGCGCCAACCCCAGGCTCGGCTCGTCGAGCATCAGCAATTGCGGCTTGGCCATCAACGCCCGGCCCACGGCGAGCATCTGACGCTCACCGCCCGACAGCGTGCCGGCCTGCTGCACACGACGCTCCTTGAGTCGCGGGAAAAGCTCGTAGACCACTTCCATCTGGTCCAGGAAGTTCTTCTCCCCCGCCTTCTTGCGACGATAAGCCCCCAGCAGCAGGTTGTCCTCGACAGTCATCGTGGAGAACAGCTCGCGCTTCTCCGGCACCAGACACATGCCGCGCGAGACGCGCGCCTCGATGGTCAGCGCCGACATCTCCTGACCAAGATAGGCCACGCTCCCCTTGCTCGAACCGTTGTGCGGCAACGCCCCCATGATGGCGTTGAGCATCGACGACTTGCCCGCACCGTTCGGACCGATCACGGTGACGATCTGCCCCGCGCCAACCCGCAGATGCGCCCCATGCACCGCCTCGACTTTGCCGTATGCGACGGCGAGGTCCTTGACCTCAAGAATCGCGTCTGCCATCACTCCACTCCTCCAAGGTACGCTTCGAGCACCGCCGGGTTCTTCTGCACGTCTTCCGGCAGACCCTCTGCAATCTTGGTGCCGAACTCCATCACCACCAGGTGATCGGTCAGATTCATCACGAAGTCCATGTCGTGCTCGACCAGCAACACGCTCATCCCCTCGTCCTTGAGCTTCTTGAGCAGATCGCCCAGCGCCTGCTTCTCTTTGTAACGCAGACCCGCGGCCGGCTCGTCGAGCAGCAGCAACGTCGGATCGCATGCCAACGCACGCGCAATTTCCAGAATACGCTGCTGACCCAACGCCAGACTGCCCGCTTCGTCGTACATGTGCGCGCCCAGGCCCACACGTTCGATCTGAAGCTTGGCTTCGTGCAACAGCATGGCTTCTTCGTGACGATCCAGACGCAACACGCTGGACCACACACCGCCCTGCGGACGGCGACGCAGCCCGTTCTTGTCACGCAGATACGCACCGATCGCCACGTTCTCGAGCACGCTCATATGCGGCATCAGACGCACGTGCTGGAAGGTCCGGCCAATACCGCGCTTCACGATCTCGCGCGACGGCAGACGGTCGATACGCTCACCCAGGAACGAGATCTCGCCACGCGTGGCCTGCAACACGCCGGTCACGAGGTTGAAGGTCGTCGACTTGCCGGCGCCGTTCGGACCGATCAGACCGACGATCTCGCCCGCCTTCACTTCGAACGACACGTCGTTCACGGCCACCAGACCGCCGAACTCCTTGCGCGCCTTTTCAAGCTTGAGCACCACTTCGCCCACGGCCGGCTTCGGACGATGTCCCAGCGCGTCCGCCTGCTCCGGCGCCTTCGCGACACGACGTGCCGGGAAGATCTTGCCGAAGAACGGCCACACGCCGTCGCGCGCATATTGCAGCAGCAACACCAGCAAGATGCCGAAAACGATGGTCTCGAAGTTGCCGTTCGCGCCCAGCAGCACCGGCAGAATGTTCTGCAAGTAGTCCTTGAGCACCGTCAGGATCGCCGCGCCCAGCACCGCGCCCCACACATGCGACACGCCACCGACCACCGCCATGAACAGATATTCGATGCCGTGGTTCAGGTTGAACGGCGTCGGGTTCACGGCACGCTGCAAGTGCGCGTACAACCAGCCCGAGATCGCCGCGAGGACCGCCGCGTAAACGAAGACAACGACCTTCATCCACGCAGTGTTCACGCCCATCGCTTCGGCCATCACGCCGCCGCCCTTGAGCGCGCGAATGGCACGGCCGGGACGCGAATCCAGCAGGTTCTTGATCGACACCACCGCCAGCACGACCACGATCCAGATCAGGTAGTACATCTGACGCCCGCTTGCCAACTCCAGACCGAACAGATTGATGGTCGGGATGTCGTTCAGGCCGTCGTACTTGCCCAGGAATTCGAGGTTGCCGAACAGGTAGTACAGCGCCAGCCCCCACGCAATCGTGCCTAGGGGCAGGAAGTGGCCCGACAGCCGCATCGTGATCGCACCGATGATGAGCGCGGCACCCGCCGTGATCACCACACCCACGAGCAGACCCAGCCACGGCGAAGCGCCGTAAGCCGTCGTCAGATACGCCGTCGCATAAGCGCCCAGACCGACGAACGCCGCCTGTCCGAACGACGTCATGCCGGCCACGCCGGTGAGCAGCACAAGGCCGATGGCGACAATGCTGTACAGACCAATGTAGTTGAGCAGCGTCACCCAGTATTCAGGCAAACGCACCGGCGCCGGCAGTACCGGCAACACGGCCAGCAGCACCAGGAAAATCAGGAAGTATTTGTTTTTCATTCTGTGGTCCGCCCCGGCTTATTCCTCGTCTTCTTCCACATGCTTGCTCGTGAGCGACAGCCACAGCAGCACCGGAAGGATCAGCGTGAAGACGATGACCTCCTTGTACGCACTCGCCCAGAAGGACGAATACGACTCCAGCAGGCCCACGAGAATGGCGCCGAGCGCCGCGACCGGATAGCTCACCAGACCGCCGATGATGGCGCCCACGAAGCCCTTCAGACCGATCAGGAAGCCCGATTCGTAATAGATGGTCGTGATCGGTGCGATCAGAATGCCGCACAGCACCCCGAGCACCGCCGCCAGCGTGAACGCCAGACGACCGGCCTGCACCGTGCCGATACCGACCAGACGCGCGCCCAGACGGTTCACCGCCGTCGCACGCAAGGCCTTGCCCGAGAGCGAACGATCGAAGTAGAAGTACAGCGCCAGGATCATCACGACCGACACGCCGACCACCCACAGGCTCTGCCCCGACACCATCACCGAACCGATGTTGAAGCTCGCGTCCGAGAACGCCTGCGTGCGCGAACCCTCGGCACCGAACATCACCAGCCCCAGGCCCGTGAGCGCAAAGTGCACGCCGACCGAGACGATCAGCAGCAACAAGGTGCTGGCTTCGGCGAGCGGCTGATACGCCAGGCGGTAAAGCATCGGTCCCATCGGCACGACGAGAAGCAGCGTGACGGCGATCTGCACGAGCATCGGCAAGGTCATCGGCGCAAGCGCCTTGACCACGAAGAACACGGCAATCGGGAACACGAGATATTTGCCCGCAAACACCGGCACAAGGCGACCCGCCAGTTTGCGACGCTCACTGTGACGCAGCAGGCTGGTCGTCTCCACGATGAACGTGCAGATGCCCATCGCCAGAAGCAGCCAGCTCGTCAGCGGAAACTTCTGGGTCTGGAGTGCCGCCAGCGTGAGCGCGCCATACGACACGAACTCGCCCTGCGGAATGAAGATGACGCGGGTGACGGAGAACACCAACACGAGCGCCAATGCCAGCAAGGCATAAATCGCACCCGTGGTGATGCCGTCCTGCGCCAGGATGGCTGCAATCGAAAGATCCATGCTCCTCTCACTTCGTTTGAGTACTTCTTGAACCGGCTGGCGACACAGCCGGTGTGATGCACGGTGTAGCGCGCTGCCACCCCGTTCCCCTTCAGTTCGATACACCTCGCACGGTCCCCGTGTCGCAGCGCAGCGAATTATGAATTGTATAAATCGTTATGCATTGGTAAAACCCGGGTGACTACTGAGATGACGCAATCGTCCGAGCGTTCCGACGCCTCCCGGTCTCCTCCGGAGGCGCCTTCGTGCGCCGGTCACCCGTTACTTCACGTACCTTTTCACAGACTTCTCACGGACTTCTTGCCGTACCGCGTCCTGCCCGCGCCGACCGATCCCATCCAGCCCCGCCGGCTGCCGGGATCACTCGGGCGACCAGGACAACTCAGGCAGTCTTGCGGCGACGTCGCGGCTTGGTCGGCAGCGACGGCGCATCGGCCAGCACTTCCGGCGGCAACGCTTCGCGCACCACGTCGAGCAGCCGGTAGATTTCGGCGAGCGTGTCGCGCCCGACCTTGTCTTCCAGATAGCGATAGCGCTCCTCGACCAGCGGGCCGAGCTTCTTGCACAGGGCGCGGCTCGACGGCGTCAGCGACACCATCACGCGACGCTGGTCTGCCGCCACCCGGCGACGCATGATGAGCCCGGAAGCCTCCATGCGTTCGAGCATGCCCGACAGACTGGGGCTCAGGATGCAGCACTCACGTGCGACCTGCCCGATCTCCATTTCCCCGGATTCGCTATCGTTGACGGCCCGTATGACACGCCATTGTTGTTCCGTGATGTCGTAGCAATTGAGCAAGGGGCGGAATAAGCCCATCACCGCTTCGCGCGATTGCAGCAACACCAGGGATAGGTTGCGGTGTTCGAATTCACCCGTCATGGATTTACGCTCGAAAGGATCGTCCGTTCAGCCCCCCGGCTGCGGCGATCAGGTTGGGACAATGCGGCCTCTCTTGTGCCGCTCGCAAACGCATGTCCTGCCGTCTCTTTGCGATGCGCGAAACTACCACGCTCAAAAAAAACGGGCGCGAACGCCCGTTCTTTCGGCCCGTCTGGTCAAACCGGGCGCTAGTACCGCAGAAATTTTCGATGTGACAGCGGGGCATGCCTGCATGCTATAGGCAGCCCCGACGCGCATCAGTTCGCCAATTTCCACTTGCCGTCGACGATTTGCACCATCACGCGCGAGCGCTGGTCCAGACCGTTGTGGTCGTTCTTGCTCATGTTGAAGATACCGGCAGTGCCCGGCATGTCCTTCACGTTCTCGAGCGCGTCGCGCAGCGCAGCGCGGAATTCCGGCGTGCCCGGCTTGGCCTTCTTCAGTGCGACCGGAATCGTCTTTTGCAGCAGCAGACCACCGTCCCAGGCGTGGCCGCCGAAGGTCGAGATCGAACCGGCGCCATAGGCCTTTTCATAAGCGGCCTTATAGGCGGCAGCCGACTTCTTCACCGGATTGTCGTTCGGCAGTTGCTCGACGACGAGCAGCGGGCCGGCCGGCAGGAACGTCCCTTCGCAGTCCTTACCGCAAACGCGCAGGAAGTCGTTGTTCGCCACACCGTGCGTCTGATACAGCTTGCCCTTGTAGCCGCGCTCCTTGAGCGAGCGTTGCGGCAGCGCTGCCGGCGTGCCCGAACCGGCGATCAGCACGGCGTCCGGGTTCGCGCCCATGACCTTGAGCGTCTGGCCGGTCACCGACGTGTCGGCGCGGTTGAAGCGCTCGACTGCCACGACCTTGATCTTCTTCAGATCGGCGGCCTTCTGGAATTCCTTGAGCCAGCCTTCGCCGTAGGCGTCTGCAAAGCCGATGAACGCGGCGGTCTTCACGCCGTTGTTGGCCATGTGCTCGGCGATCGCCGTGGCCATCAGAATGTCGTTCTGCGGGGTCTTGAAGGCCCACGTGCGCTTTTCGTCCATCGGCTCGACGATGGCAGCGCCGGCAGCCATCGAGATCACCGGGGTCTTCGTCTCGGCAGCAACGTCGACCATCGCCAGCGAGTTCGGCGTGACGGTCGAGCCGAGCACGGCGTCGACGTGATCTTCACTGATCAGCTTGCGCATGTTCTTGACGGCGGTCGTGGTGTCGGTCGCGTCGTCGAGCACGATGTACTGCACCGACTGACCGTCGATGGTCTTGGGCATCAGTGAAATCGTGTTCTTTTCGGGAATGCCCAGCGAAGCCGCCGGACCGGTCGCCGACAGCGACACGCCAATCTTCACCTGAGCGTTCGCAACGCCCGCGACGAGCATTATGGCCGATGCCATGCACAGCAACTTCAGTTTCATTTGGGTCTCCTCACAAAAATTTCGAATTCGTTTTTTTGATACGTCGTTGCGGTCGATGTGACGGATGCGACAGCGTTTGGACATCACCACCACCACATTAACCGACCGCTCAGTCGGTAAATTGTCGCCCATCTTACGGGCACGGATGCCAGTTCGTAAAGTGCGGTTTCCCCACGTGTGGCATCCGCCACAGCGAGCATGCCGTCATCCGCCCCGCGAGCGCAACATCAACCGCGCAAAAAGGCGTCGTAACCGGTCTTCACGATCAGCACCGCAAGCACGGCAAGAAACATCCGCCGCACGAAGCCCACGCCGTGCTTGAGCGCGAGACGGCTGCCGACCTGGCTGCCCAGCACGTTCATGACCGCCATGGCCGCGCCGAGCTGCCACCACACGTGCCCGCTCATGCCGAACAGCAGGAGCGCTGCCAGATTGGTCGCAACGTTGACGATCTTCGAGGACGCCGACGCGTTCACGAAGTCCTGCCCGAACAGGCGTACGAACAGGAACACCAGGAAGCTGCCCGTGCCAGGGCCGAAGAAACCGTCGTAAAAGCCGATGGTGCCGCCCACGGCGATTGCCATGAGGGTCACCCCCGTGCCGCCCTTCACAGGGGCGTGAACGGTGCCGAAATCCTTTTTACGCAGGGTGTAGACCGCCACGGCCACGAGCACGAACGGCAACACCTTGCGCAACACATCGGCCGGGACATGCGTGACGGCATATGCGCCGCAGAACGAGAAGACGAAGGCGGCGAGCGTCGCGGGCAGCACGATGGCCCAGCGCAACTGAATGCCGCGCGCGTAACGCAGCGCAGCCGAGGCCGTGCCCCAGATGCCGGCCATCTTGTTGGTGCCAAAGAGCAGCGGCGGCGCCGCATTCGGGAAGACGGCGAACAGCGTCGGCACGGAAATCAAGCCACCGCCGCCCACGACCGCGTCGACCAGTCCGGCCAGGAAAGCTCCGCCCGCGAGCATCAGCAAATCGCTCAGCGCCCAACTCGTCAACATACATTCCCCATACACGACACCCCGAACCACCGCCCCGCCCCGTGCTGCGCGGCCGGCCAGACGAAAACGGCGAGCATAGCGTTTTTATTCCGCATTGCGCGTACTAAAGCGGTGCGATTCTCGCAACACGGCGTAAAAGCCGGCCCGAACGCCAGTTTTGTGCGGGAAAACGGGGAAACGAAACGAGAAACGAAACGAGAAGCGCGCGAAGCGAGTTCGTTGACGGATACCAACGGAGACGTCCTGAAGCAGACGCTGCGATGAAAGGGACAGGGATGGATGCTGCTCGCCGGCATCGTGAGTGATGCGACCGTGGCGGCCATGGCGTGGCGCCGGGGGAAAGGCTTCACGAACTCGCGAAGCACAATATAAAAAGCGCTGTTGGAGTCTTCTCCAACAGCGCTTTCTTTTTTGGCGGTGCGCGTTATCGCGCTTGTTGTCTCCTCGTTCCTCGCCCCTATATCCTGCTGTGACGCGAACTGAGGGAGAGAATAAAGGAGCACCCAATGCACCACAAGTCAGCATTTACCCCTACGAATTAGGTTTTTTCTGACATTCATGCGCCAGGGTGATGAGCGGACGCCCCACAGGGGTGCATTTCCGCTCAAACGTCTTCCCGATTTCGCTCTTTTCGGGACGCCCAACCTCTCATTTATGACTGCTGCGACATCGCTCTGAAGAACCGGCTACGGGCCGTCAGTTCGCCCACCAGACCGCGCCGGAACGACAGCACGCAGATGATGAAGATCGCGCCGATGACGATCGTCACCGACTCGCCGAGCGTCTGGAACCACGTCACGCCGGTCGCCGTCGCCAGCCAGTTGCCGATATCGCCGAGCTTGTTCTCCAGCACGATGATGACTACGGCACCGACCACCGGCCCGAGCATCGTGCCCAGACCGCCGACCAGCGTCATCAGAATCACCATGCCCGACATCGTCCAGTGAACGTCGGTGAGCGTCTCGAAGCCGAGCACCACGGTCTTGGTCGAGCCGGCCAGCGCGGCGAGCGTCGCCGAGAGCACGAATGCCAGCAGCTTGAAGCGGTCGACGTCGTAGCCGAGCGAGATGGCACGCGGCTCGTTCTCCTTGATCGCCTTGAGCACCTGCCCGAACGGCGAATGCACGATACGCATGATGAGCAGGAAACCCAGCGCACAGATCGCCAGCACCACGTAGTACAGCGTCAGGTCCGAGTCGAGCGGCAACAGGCCGAACAGTGCGCCGCGCGGCACGCCTTGCAGGCCGTCTTCACCCCCGGTGAACGGCGCTTGCAGACAGAAGAAGTAGAACATCTGCGCGAGCGCGAGCGTGATCATCGCGAAGTAGATGCCCTGACGCCGGATCGCCAGCAAGCCGATCACCAGTCCCAGCACGGCTCCTGCCACCACGCCTGCAAGAATGCCCACTTCCGGCGTGAAGCCGAGATTGCGAATCGCATAGCCGGTGACGTAGCCCGCACTGCCGAAGAAGGCGGCGTGACCGAACGACAGCAGCCCCGTGAAGCCCAGCAGCAGATTGAACGCGCACGCGAAAAGCGCGAAGCACAGCACCTTCATGACGAAGACCGGATAGGCGCCGGCGAACGGCGCCACGATCAGGGCAAGCAGCAAAAGGGAATACAGCACGCGTTGTTGCATCGGTTGTTGCATTGTCCGCCCCTTACTTTTGTTTGCCGAACAGCCCAGCCGGGCGCAGCAGCAACACGATCACCATGATGAAGAACACCACGGTCGCCGAGGCTTCCGGGTAGAACACCTTGGTGAAGCCTTCGATCACCCCGAGCATCAGACCCGTGACGATCGAGCCCATGATGGAGCCCATGCCGCCGATCACGACCACCGCAAATACGGTGATGATCATCGACTGCCCCATGAGCGGCGAGATCTGGATGACGGGCGCGGCGAGCACACCGGCGAACGCGGCGAGCGCGACGCCGAAGCCGTACGTGAGCGTGATCATCAGCGGCACGTTCACCCCGAACGCTTCCACGAGCTTCGGGTTCTCCGTGCCCGCGCGCAGGTACGCGCCGATCTTCGTCTTCTCGATGATGAACCACGTCGCGAAACACACCACGAGCGAGGCGACGACCACCCAGGCGCGATAGTTCGGCATGAACATGAAGCCGAGGTTGGTCGCGCCGGACAGCGCTTCGGGTGCGTCGAACGGCTGACCGGACACGCCGTAGATCGAACGGAACACCCCTTCGAGCACGAGCGTAATGCCGAACGTCAGCAGCAGGCCGTAAAGATGATCGAGCTTGTAGATCCAGCGCAGCATGGTGCGCTCGATGACAATGCCGATGACGCCCACCACGACGGGGGCGAGAATCAGCATGACCCAATAGTTGAGGCCGAGATAATTGCCGCCCATCCAGGCGAGCATGGCCCCCAGCATGAACAACGCGCCGTGCGCGAAGTTGATCACGTTGAGCAGGCCGAAAATCACCGCCAGGCCGAGACTCAGCATGGCGTAGAACGAGCCGTTCACAAGTCCCAGCAGCAGTTGGCTCAACAGCGCCGGTAGGGGGATGCCTAGTAATTCCATCGAAATCGATTCTCTGGCAGAAAGGTCGCGACGGGACAGGCGTCCCGCCGCTATCGTTGCATCGTGACTTGTTGACTACGCGATGACGTTGCTGCGCTTACTTGAGCTTGCAGGTCGATTCGGCTTCCGTGGTGAAGGCCTTCTCACCCGGAATCGTGGCAACCACCTTGTAGTAGTCCCACGGCGCCTTCGACTCGGCCTTCGACTTCACCTGCATCAGGTACATGTCGTGGACCATCGTGCCGTCCTTACGGATGTAACCCTTGCTGAACATGTCGTCGATCTTGATCTTGTGGAGCTGCTCCATGACCTTGTCGGCGTCCGTCGTGCCGGCGGCCTGTACGGCCTTCAGATACGTCGTCGTTGCCGAGTAGTCACCGGCTTGCAGGCTCGACGGCATCTTCTTCATCCTCTCGAAGTAACGCTTGGCGAAGGCGCGGGTCTTGTCGTCCTTGTCCCAGTACCAGCTGTCGGTCAGGTACATGCCTTCGGTGTTATCCAGACCGAGCGAGTGAATGTCGTTGATGAACACGAGCAGACCGGCGATCTGCATCTTGCCCTTGATCCCGAATTCCTTCGCCGCCTTGATCGCGTTGATGGTGTCGCCGCCGGCGTTCGCAAGACCGAGCACCTGCGCCTTGGAGTTCGCGGCTTGCAGCAGATAGGACGAGAAGTCCGAAGCGGACAGCGGGTGACGCACCTGGCCGACCACCGTACCGCCGTTGGCCTTCACCACGTCGGACGTGGACTTCTCCAACGCGTGACCGAATGCGTAGTCAGCCGTCAGGAAGAACCACGACTTGCCGCCCGCCTTCACCACGGCCGAGCCCGTGCCGCGCGCGAGCGCAACGGTGTCGTACGCGTAGTGCACGCCATACGGCTGGCACTGGTCGTTGGTGAGCGCGTCGGAGCCGGCGCCGACGTTGATGTAGACCTTCTTCTTCTCGGCCGAGACCTTGTTCATCGCGAGACCGGTACCGGAGTTGGTACCGCCGATGAGCATGTCAACGCCACCACGGTCGAACCATTCGCGCGCTTTCGAGGCGGCGACGTCGGCCTTGTTCTGGTGATCGGCCGTGACCAGTTCTACCGGCTTGCCGAGCACCTTGCCGCCGAAGTCGGCGATGGCCATCTTGATGGCTTCGGCACCGCCCTGCCCGTCGATGTCGGTGTACAGGCCCGACATATCGGTGATGAAACCGATCTTCACCGTGTTGCCATCGGCATGGGCCTGCGAGGCCATTGCCGCAAAACCGAACGCAGCCGCAACGGCCAACGCCTTCATCCGCATCGTCATCTTCGTCTCCTTCGTGGATTTGATCGCCTGGGTCCATCGCCCGGCATGCGCGCTGCGCGTGCGCGCCGGGTAGCTCACCTCATACGCCCAACAACTCGTGCAGCACCGGCATCTTCGTCTCCAGCTCCGGAGCGCCGAAGCGCTCCACGATCTTGCCGTGCTCCATCACATAGAAGCGATCGGCCAGCGGAGCCGCAAAACGGAAATTCTGTTCCACCATCACGATGGTGTAGCCCCGCGCCTTGAGCGTGGTGATCATGCGCGCCAGCGTCTGCACGATCACCGGCGCGAGGCCTTCGGAGATTTCGTCGAGCAACAGCAGATTGGCGCCGGTGCGCAGAATGCGCGCGACTGCCAGCATCTGTTGCTCGCCACCCGACAGACGCGTGCCCTGACTGTGGCGTCGCTCTTTCAGGTTGGGAAACATGTCGTAGATCTCGTCGAGCGACATGCCGCGCCCGCCGTCTTCGCGACGATTGCCGCTCATGCCGATGTACGGCGGCAGCAGCAAGTTCTCCTCGCACGAGAGGCTGGCGAAAATGCCGCGCTCTTCGGGGCAATAGCCCACGCCGTGATGCGCGACCTTGTACGTCGGCAGATGAATCGTCTCCTCACCCCCGATGCGAATCGATCCCTGACGCTGACCGGTCAGGCCCATGATCGCGCGCAGCGTGGTGGTACGCCCGGCACCGTTGCGACCGAGCAGCGTGACGACTTCGCCACGCCCGACCGTGATATCCACGCCGTGCAGGATGTGCGATTCGCCATACCAGGCCTGAAGCCCTTCGACTTCCAGCGCCGGAACGTTCGTCCCGTTCTTGCGCTCGCCACCCTGATTGCCACCGTTACCGTACATAGCCGTCCTCACCCGTGGGCTCCCTGCATTTCGCCTTCCGCCGTGCCCATGTAGGCTTCCATCACTTGCGGATTCTTCGACACTTCGTGATACGGCCCTTCGGCAAGCACCTCGCCGCGCTGAAGCACGGTGATGGTGTCGGAGATGCCGGCAATCACGTTCATGTTGTGCTCGACCATCAGGATCGTGCGACCCGCCGAAACCTTCTTGATGAGCGCAGTGACGCGATCGACGTCTTCGTGCCCCATGCCTTGCGTGGGCTCGTCGAGCAACATCAGTTCGGGCTCCATAGCAAGTGTGGTCGCGATCTCGAGCGCACGCTTGCGGCCGTAGGGCAATTCCACGGTAAGCGTATGCGCGAATTCGGTGAGGCCGACTTCCGCGAGCAGCTCCATCGCACGGGCGTCGAGCTGGCGCAGCGTGCGGCTGCTGCTCCAGAAGTGGAACGCGGTGCCGAGGTTGCGTTGCAAGCCGATACGCACGTTCTCGAGCACGGTGAGGTGCGGGAACACGGCGGAAATCTGGAATGAGCGGATGATGCCGCGGCGCGCGATTTGCGCGGGCGCTTCGCGGGTGATGTCTTCACCGTTGAAGGTGATGGTCCCGGCGCTGGGCACGAGGAATTTCGTCAGCAGGTTGAAGCAGGTCGTCTTGCCGGCGCCGTTCGGGCCGATCAACGCATGAATGGTGCCGCGCGCGACGCGCAGGTCGACCCCGTTCACCGCAGTGAAGCCACGGAACTCCTTGGTGAGTCCGCGCGTTTCGAGAATGAAATCGTTGTTCGCCATGTCTCCTGCCACATTCCTGGTTGGTGGTGCGAAGCATGGGCGAATGCCGCAAGCCTGAGCATCATCGTCTGTGACAACCGCAAGGCAGACCGGTGACGCTATGGTTTGCGTCGTCGGCAGCAGGCCCCGCGTTCCCCGATGGGGCGCCGAATTCTTGGTTCGGTCGCCCATAAGGAATCGTTATTGTGTGTGGTTTGCTGCAACGCGATCATTGGGATTTGCACTAGGCTTCGCACCCTTCGAAACACGCATGCGCACACGCATTGCAGAACGTTCGGTCACATGAGGCGAGCCTGTGCGTAGCCCTTGTGCGACAAGGCTTTTGCGGCACACGCAAATGGGCGCGCGATAGCCGGAATCGATCGGCTATCGTCGCGCGCCTGCCGGCACATTAGGTATTACTACGTAAGTTTTTGGGAAAGCGGGCCAGACGTTGCGAAACACGAGGCGACGATCAGGCAACCCACCCTTCGGTTTTTTGTCGGCGCGCTTTCGTCAGATGGCACGCAAGGCCCCAGGGCGGCCAAAATTTAAGAATATCTCCAAACCCACTATCGACTCCCCATGTAACGATCACTTGGTGCCTGCCGATGCCAACCGTTGCCCCACCAACAGTAGAAATGCCACGGTTTTTTGTCGAGCCAACGGCGGCGACGCGGACACGATTCCGTCTATTCATTTCTCGATTTCGTATATCGATCCAAGTTCCGACTGGATCACATGTTCTGCGCCGACGAACGCTTCGTTAGCAGTGGCGGTCAATTGCACCATCAAGCCGATATGTTCGATGAAGGCATCTATTACTGGCTTCGGAACAAACGAATACATAGCGGCTTGGTTGCCGTCCAGTACGCGATATCGGACATACCTGAAACGACAAATCATTTCTGCTGCATCCCGGGCTCCCATCGAGCCAACTTCCCGGTTCCCGAGACATATCGAAGTCTCGCAAACAATGCGCTATTACGGCATGTCGCCCTAAATGCCGGTGACGCCGTCATCTTCTCGGAAGCCCTGGTTCACGGCACCTTCAAAGTAAAAGACTCGGGCCCCAGACGAAGCGTATTTGCGAGATACATGAACAACCACTCATATTTCAGAAGACCCGCCTCACAGCGCGAGATCAATTCGCTACCGCCCACGCCGAATCACGCCGCAGCACCAAATGCGCAAGTCTTCTCAACAAGTGGGCTCACGGCCCGACAGAAACAATTGGTCGTCGAGCCCGCCTACGCTCGGGGACACGCACCGGTCAGGAGCTGAACCCCCATGGAACCCATTAGCGTCAAGGCAATCGTTCGTAAGCACAACAGCGTCCTCTTTCTGACGAATCCTCGTGGCGAGTTGGAGTTACCTGGAGGGCGCCCGGAAGCTGGCGAATCACTTGAAACCGCGTTAGCCCGCGAATTCGAAGAGGAATGCGGTGTCGCAATAACATCGGCAACCTATGTTGGTAGCCGTTCCTGCGAGGTCGTAACCGGCAAGCGGGTATTGCTCGTGTTCTTTGCGTGCTCCATCTCATCGGACAGCCCGATACTCAGTAACGAACATACGGCCTATGAATGGATCGATGTGACCGCAGGGAAGCCGATCAACATGCCGAACTTTTACTGGATCGCCTGCGCACAACCCAAAGAGATAGCGCCGCAACCGAACCGCCCCCCGATGGCAGCCAGTCATTACCCGTTATTTACGGGCGACGATGATCGGCAACGCCTTTCGATAACGTCCGAGATATACAACGCAGCGAGCATCGAATTCCTTCGACGTTTCACACCGTCGACCGGGCACATGCTCGATGTCGGATGCGGACATGGCCAAATCACGCAATGGCTGGCAACGAACCACCCAGACGCCACGGTTATCGGCATGGACAACAATGCCGAACAACTTGCGGTGGCGAGGTCCGTTGCAATAGCAGCGGACGTCAAAAACATCACATTCGAACACGGCGACATCAATGACATCTTCAGCGTGTTCCCGCCAACTCCAACGTTCGATCTCATTACCTGTCGCTTCACACTATTGCATGTCGCGCACCGCGCGGCTGCAATAGACGCGCTAGTTCAGCTTCTCACCCCATCTGGTGTTCTGATTCTCGAAGAACCATCCTTAGAAAGCCTCTTTTGCATTCCAAACGTAGCCAGCTTTGAACGCGCCAACGCCGCAATAAGCGCGTACGGAAGGACCCAAGGCATCCGCTACGACTGTATCGACGACATTTGGTCACTGATCACAGACATGAACGTCAAGATTCAAGACGCCCGCTTTAGCCAACCGACGATCTGGAAAAAAGAGCACAAGCGACTAGTCAGCCTTTCTTTTAGTCAGTTTTCCCCACGCCTCGTTTCCGCTGGAATACTTGACGCATCGAGCTCACAAAGCATCCTGCAATCACTCGACAACGAGTTCATGAGCGACCTTGTAATCTCCGGCGGATTACGAACGCTTCAGGTTGCGATCTCGAAGCATGAGGTGTCGCCATGACACCGGAAGTTCAGTGCATTTCTCAGGGAATTTACGAGAGAATTCCTGCCGAGGACGTCGTTGGATACTATCGTCGCCCTCACTCTATTCTCGTGTGGGCTGTAGACGGCGCATCAACACTCTCTGAATCTCCATTTACGACATTCAGCGATGTTTCCGACGCGGGTTGGTTCGCGCGAAAAATTTCAGACGCGCTTCCACAACTGGCCTCCCCCTCGTTCACGACATCGAGATTGCAAAATCAACTTCGCACGATAAGGCAGCAATACTTTCTCGCTTCAGGCAAGACAACCCCAATGCATGATTGGCCCGTCGCGGCGGCGACAATTGTGGAGATCGCTACCGACATCCCCACGAAACTTTCTGTGACGATCCATCGTTATGCCGACTGCTTCGAACTGTTTCATCAGGAAAAAATTCCATCAAGTCCCAAGCACAATCGACCCGCTCCGCTCACTCACGCTTTCGACGAGTGGAAACCCCACTCAGGATTTACAGGCGACAGACTTTCGCAGTTGCGATCAAGACGGTCCCAACAACAACGCAACGAGTTCAGTTCTGCACTCACGTTGAACCCCATGAGCGCACTCAACGCTCAAAGGGTTCGCCTAACGCTCAGTACGCCCGCCCAGATTTTGGTGGGTACAGATGGCCTGTCACGCGCGTGGGACACCTATGGGCTGATGACAAAGGAAGAAGCATTGCGACTGGTAGCACAATCAGGACTAGACGCCTTGCTCAACGTCATTCGACATCACGAAGCTTCGCTCGCCTGTCGCCCAGATCGCAAGCGGAGAGACGATGCAAGCGGGATTTTTCTTTCCTTTTCCTAATTTTTTGAGCGAAATTCCCGCCATTCATTTCGTTAAACCCCTCACCGACTCTCCGCCTTCCTAGCGGCACGAATCATGTCGCTGGCGCGCTCCGCAATCATGATCGTCGGGGAGTTGGTGTTGCCGGAGGTGATGGTCGGCATGACCGATGCATCGACCACACGCAGCCCCTGCACACCGCGCACGCGCAGTTGCGAATCGACGACCGCGTTGGCATCGTCATCACGTCCCATGCGGCAGGTGCCGACCGGATGAAAGATCGTCGTGCCGATGTCGCCTGCCGCGCGCCTGAGATCGTCATCGCTCTGAAACGACGGCCCTGGCAGATACTCTCGCGGCTCGTAACGGGCGAACGCCGGCGCACCGACGATGCGACGCGTGAGCTTGATCGCATCCGCCGCCACACGCAGGTCGTCTTCCGTCGACAGATAATGCGGCGCGATGCTCGGCGCGACGCGTGCATCGGGTGAGCTCAGATGCACGTGACCGCGCGACGTCGGACGCAGATTGCACACCGACGCCGTGAACGCATTGAACTTGTGCAATGGCTCGCCGAACTTCTCCAGCGATAACGGCTGCACGTGATACTCCAGATCGGGACGTGCGACATCGTCGCGACTGCGGGCGAATGCGCCGAGTTGCGACGGCGCCATGCTCATCGGTCCACGTTGCGTGAACGCGTACTGCATGCCGATCGTCAGTTTGCCGAGCAGACTGTTCGCGGTGAGATTGAGCGTCTTCGCGCCGCGCAGCTTGTACACCGTGCGCAACTGCAAATGATCCTGCAAATTCTCGCCGACGCCCGGCACGTGCGACACCACGTCGATGCCGAAACCGCGCAATCGTTCGCCGTCGCCAATCCCGGACACTTCCAGCAGATGCGGCGAATTCACCGCACCCGCCGCGAGAATCGTCTCGACGTTGGCGAGCGCCGTGAAGTCTTCGTTGCCCCCGCGATACGCCACGCCCGTGCAGCGCGTGCCGTTGAAGAGCAGACGGCTCACGCTGGCGCCCGTGATCACCGTCAGGTTCGGACGCTGCGACGCCGGACGCAGAAAGCCCTTCGCCGCACTCCAACGCACGCCGCGTCGCTGATTGACTTCGAAGTAGCCAATGCCGAAGTTGTCGCCGCGATTGAAGTCGTCTGTCCGGGGAATGCCGATCTGCTCGGCGGCGTCGGCAAACGAGTCGAGCACGCGCCACGACAGCCGCTGCTGCTCCACGCGCCATTCGCCGCCGCTGCCGTGAAACTCGGTGCTGCCCTTGTAGTGATCTTCGCTGCGACGAAAGAGCGGCAACACGTTGTCCCAGCGCCAGCCATCGTCGCCCGTGGCGTCGGCCCACACGTCGTAGTCTTCGCGCTGCCCGCGCATGTAGATCATGCCGTTGATCGACGAGCTGCCGCCGAGCACCCGGCCGCGTGGATAGGCGAGCGAGCGGCCGTTGAGACCGTCTTCCGCCTGCGTGCGATACAGCCAGTCCGTGCGCGGATTGCCGATGCAGTAGAGATAACCGACGGGGATGTGAATCCAGTGATAGTCGTCCTTGCCGCCCGCTTCGAGCAGCAGCACGGTAACGTCGGGGTCCTGCGTCAGACGATTCGCGAGCACGCACCCGGCCGATCCGGCGCCGACGATCACGTAATCGAAGCGCTCCTGTTTGTCTGAAGGCTTATCTGTATGCAACGCCTGCTTGCTCATTCCCGCATGTCTCCGTCGATGGCGCGGCACTCGCCATGGTGCGGTGCCGGCGCTGGTGCGGCACCCGAGTGGGGTGGACCATCGCCACCCCGCGCGGGTTCATTTTTGATTTACTTCGCCACCGGCATCGTGAACTCGGCCCCCTTCGCGATGCTGTCCGGCCAACGCTGCATCACACTCTTGAAGCGCGTGTAGAAGCGAATGCCCTCTTCGCCATAAGCGTGATGGTCGCCGAACAACGAGCGCTTCCATCCGCCGAACGACTGCCATGCCATGGGCACAGGAATCGGCACGTTGATGCCCACCATGCCGATCTTCACCTGACGCGAGAAAGCACGCGCCACACCGCCGTCGCTCGTGAAACACGATACGCCATTGCCGAACTCGTGCGCGTTGATCAGCTCGATGGCCGACGCCAGATCGGGCACACGCACGACCGCCAGCACCGGTCCGAAGATTTCGTCGCGATAAATGCTCATCTCGGGCGTAACGTGATCGAACAGCGTGCCGCCGAGGAAGAAGCCCTTCTCGTGGCCCGGGACATTGAGGCCGCGCCCATCGACGAGAAGCGTTGCGCCCGCACTCACGCCCTGCCCGATATAGTCCTCGATCTTCGCCTTGTGGGCCGCCGTGACGACCGGGCCCATCTCGGAGGCGTCGTCCACGCCCGGTCCCACGCGCAGCGCCTTCACGCGCGGCACCAGTGCATCGACCAGACGATCCGCCACCTGCCCCACGGCCACCGCCACCGAGATCGCCATGCAACGCTCGCCGGCCGAGCCGTAGGCGGCGCCGATCAGCGCGTCGACCGCCTGATCCAGATTCGCGTCGGGCATCACGACGAGATGGTTCTTCGCGCCGCCCAGCGCCTGCACGCGCTTGCCGCGCTTCGTGCCTTCCGTGTAGATGTACTCGGCAATCGGCGTGGAGCCGACGAACGACAGCGCTTCGACGTCGGGGTGCGCCAGGAGCGCATCGACGGCGACCTTGTCGCCCTGCACCACGTTGAACACCCCGTCGGGCAATCCGGCTTCGCGCAGCAGATCGGCGATCAGCAGACTGGCGGACGGGTCGCGCTCGGACGGCTTGAGCACGAACGTGTTGCCGCAGGCCAGCGCGATCGGGAACATCCACATCGGCACCATCACCGGGAAGTTGAACGGCGTGATGCCCGCGCACACACCGACCGGCTGACGCAGATGCCAGTTGTCGATGCCGCCGCCAATGTTGTCGCTGTGCTTGCCCATGAGCAGGTTCGGCGCGCCGCAGGCGTACTCGACGATCTCGATGCCGCGCGTGACTTCGCCACGGGCGTCGGAGAACACCTTGCCGTGCTCTCGCGTGATGATGCGCGCGAGTTCGTCCTGATGTTCGTCGAGCAATGCCTTGAACTTGAAGAGCACGCGGGCGCGCTTGAGCGGCGCCGTCTCGGACCACGACGGCAGCGCGGCCTTCGCCGCCGCCACCGCGGCATTCACGTCCTGCACGCTCGCCAGCGCGACGCGCGCACTGACCGTGCCCTGCGCCGGATTGAAGACGTCGGCGAACCGTTCGCCGTCACCGGCCACTCGCTGGCCACCGATGTCGTGCTGCACGACGGGAATATCAGCATTGCTCATGTTCGTTCCTTTGGATTTGGCGACGTGGATCGCCGCTCGGTCATCGTTTGCCGCCCTGTCGCGCCTGTCTGCCGTCCCACTTTCTGCCTCGCTCACAAACCGATCCCCCCACCGATGCACTCACCGGCACACGCGACGATGAGCCCCAAGCGTACTGCCGCCCCTCGAAGCAATCCAATGAGAAATTATCAAAAGCAATATAAGATTCCCTTATGTTGATCCCCCGGCCTCGCCGGGGACCTCGGACCCTGCCGACCGCGCCGCCATGGAACTCGCCCATCTCCGTGCCTTTGTCGCCATTGCCCACGAGGGCAATCTCACGCGCGCCGCCCAGCGCCTGCATCTGACGCAACCGGCGGTCAGCCTTCAGGTCAAGGCGTTACAGGAAGCCTTGCGTCTGACGCTCTTTACCCGCACGGCGCACGGGCTGGCGCTCACCCGCGACGCGCAGGCGCTGCTGCCGCTGGCCGAACGCATGCTCGCTGCGCTGTCCGACTTCCAGCAAGCCGCCGGTGCACTGCGCGAAACCGTGCGCGGACGCCTTCGCATCGGCACCATCCTCGATCCCGAATTCACGCGTCTGGGCGGCTTCCTGAAGCGGCTCGTGGAGTCGTATCCCCACATCGAGACGGCGCTGCGGCACAGCATGTCGGGCGACGTGCTGCACCAGCTGGCGCGCAACGAGCTGGACGTCGGCTTCTATATCGGCACGCCCGACCCGGCGCGATTTCACGCGATCACGCTCACCCCGTTCTCCTATCAGGTGCTCGCGCCTGCCGGATGGCGCGAACGTGTCGCCCGGCGCGGTTGGCGCGAACTCGCCGCGCTGCCGTGGATCTGGACGCCGCCGGAATCGGCCCACAACCGTCTGCTCTCGGCCGTGTTCGGCGAGGCCGGGGTTTCGCCCGTCAAGGTGGCGGAAGTGGATCAGGAGCCGTCCATGCTCGATCTGGTGAAGTCCGGCATCGGACTATCGCTGGTGCGCGACTCGATTGCGCTGCGCGAAGCGCGCGCCCACGGTCTGGCGATTGCCGACAGCGTGAGCGTGCCGACCGAACTCACGTTCGTCACACTCGCTTCGCGCCGGGACGAACCCGCCATTGGGGCGGCCCTGCAACTGGTGGCGGCCGTCTGGGCCTGAGCGTCTACCGGGGGCGAAGACACCCGATAGAGGGCGGCGCAACGCCTTTCGTCCGGTTTCCACGTCGAATCAGCCCCCCTCGCGTCACCAATCCGGCGCATAATCCATGCCTGCTCAGGCCTTCGAATTCAGCGCAGTCGAGACATTAGAAAGGCCCACTTCCTCGCAAATCATTCCCATGACGTGGCACGTCCCCCCAACGACGTGCCATGTCGGATCTTCGTCAACGTTCTAGAATTTAATTCTGCTTTCAAGGAGTCGACCATGTCTGATGTGCGAATGGAACGCGATACGTTCGGTGAAATTGCGGTGCCTGCCGATCGTTTGTGGGGGGCGCAAACGCAGCGCTCGCTGCTGAACTTCAAGATCTCGACCGAGAAGATGCCGCGCGAACTCGTGCGCGCACTCGCGCGTGTGAAGCGCGCCGCCGCCGAGGTCAACAAGGACCTGGGCGTGCTCGACGCCAAGAAGGCCGACGCCATCATCAAGGCGGCAGACGAAGTCATCGCCGGCCAGCATGACGACGAATTCCCGCTCGCCGTCTGGCAGACGGGCTCGGGCACGCAGTCGAACATGAACATGAACGAAGTGCTCGCCAACCGCGCCAGCGAACTGCTTGGCGGCGTGCGTGGCGAAGAGCGTCTCGTGCATCCGAACGACGACGTGAACAAGGGCCAGTCGTCGAACGACGTCTTCCCGACCGCCATGAGCGTGGCCGCACTCGACGCCCTCGTGAACCACCTCAAGCCCAGCGTCGATCAGCTGCGCGACACTCTGCACGCGAAAGCGCGCGCCTACGACGACATCGTCAAGATCGGCCGCACGCACTTGCAGGACGCCACCCCGCTCACGCTCGGTCAGGAAATCTCCGGCTGGGTCGCACAGATCGATCACGGTCTGAAGCATGTGAACGACGCGCTGCCGCACGTGGCAGAACTCGCGCTCGGCGGCACGGCCGTGGGCAC
Source organism: Pandoraea sp. LA3 (assembly GCF_022696215.1). Lineage (NCBI taxonomy): Bacteria > Pseudomonadati > Pseudomonadota > Betaproteobacteria > Burkholderiales > Burkholderiaceae > Pandoraea > Pandoraea sp. LA3. The sequence goes on from NZ_PTPY01000036.1 coordinate 154,082, forward strand.
GGGCCTGAACGCACACCCCGAATTCGCCAAGAAGGTCGCCGACACGCTCGCACGCGACACCGGCCTGCCGTTCGTCACCGCACCGAACAAGTTCGAGGCGCTGGCCGCCAACGACGCCATCGTCCATGCGCACGGCACGCTCAAGACGCTGGCCGCCAGCTTCATGAAGATTGCCAACGACGTGCGCTGGCTCGCCAGCGGTCCGCGTTGCGGCATCGGTGAATTGCAGATCCCGGAAAACGAACCGGGCAGCTCGATCATGCCGGGCAAGGTCAACCCGACCCAATGCGAAGCCATGACGATGCTGTGCGCTCAGGTGCTGGGCAACGACGTGGCGATCAACGTCGGCGGCTCCATGGGCAACTTCGAGCTGAACGTGTTCAAGCCGATGCTCATCCACAACTTCCTGCAGAGCGTACGCGTGCTCGCCGACGGCGCCGTGAGCTTCAACGACAACTGCGCCATCGGTATCGAGCCGAATCGCGCCCGCATCGGCTCGCTGCTCGAAGAGTCGCTCATGCTGGTGACCGCGCTCAACCCGCACATCGGCTACGACAAGGCCGCGCAGATCGCGAAGAAGGCCCACAAGGAAGGCACCACGCTCAAGGCATCCGCCCTCGCACTCGGTCACGTCACGGCCGAACAGTTCGACGCGTGGGTTCGTCCCGAGCAGATGGTCGGCAAGCGGTAAACCGGCACCGCACTACCACCGTCTGCCCGCATGCCTATCTCGCCCCTGCCGCCGCTGCACTGCCTGATCGCGTTCGACGCCGCCGTGCGTCACGCGAGCTTCACCCGCGCGGCAGCGGAACTGAACCTCACGCAAAGCGCCGTGAGCCGGCAGATCGCGCAGCTCGAAGAGTTTCTCGGGCGCGCGCTCTTCACTCGCGAGCATCGCACGCTGCGGCTGACGGTGGCCGGACAACGCTACGCCGAGCAGATTCAGCGTCTGCTCGGCGAATGCGCCGAAGCCACGGCCGATCTCATGAAACGCCGTGGCGATCTGGAACTCACGGTCGCGTGCTCATCAGGCGTCGCCGTGCTCTGGATGACGCCGCAACTCATGCGCTTTCGCGCCGCGCATCCGGACATCAAGATCCGCGTGATCGTGAAAGACGGCATCACGTCGCTCTCCGCGTCCGAATTCGATCTGGGCGTGTACTACGTCCGTAACGATCTGCCGCCCGACTTCGCCGGGCGGCGTCTGTTCGACGAAGAGGTCTTCCCCGTCTGCTCGCCCGCCTATCTGAACGGACGCCAGCTCGCACCGGCCGATCTCGTGAGCGAAACGCTGCTCTTCATCGAAGACGGTCAGCGCAAGTGGATGTCGTGGCCCGACTGGTTCGAGCTGCAAGGCGTGAACGCTCCCAAGTTCCCGCGCATGGTCAGCGCGAACTACTATCCGCTGCTCGTGCAGATGGCCATCGAAGGCGGTGGCATGGTGATGGGCTGGCGGCACATGATCGATCCCTGTCTCGACGCCGGCCTGCTCGTGCCCGCGTGCGATGCGACGGCAAGTCTGGGCGGCGGCTACTACCTCGTGTGGCCTGCCGAGCGTCATGAGCATGCCGCAGCGCGAATTTTCCGCAACTGGATTTACTCGGAAACTCGTTTCCCATCATAGGGGTTACGTGACGTTTCAAAAGTTGCCATGCGCTGCACGCATGGCAACATGCGGAATTATCGCTTTGCCTGTCATTTTGTCTGAACTACTTTCTGTCCTATCCGCGCACGTTTTGTCAGCGGGAATGGCCGACTTTCTCTCGCACGGCCATGCCGACAGACGTGATTCGACAAAAAAGCAGGCGTATTACCGCATGACGTGAACGCAAGACACGCAACGGACGCCACCCATCCTCCGGGAGACCCAGATGCAGGCGACCTACGCAGTGCCTCAAGACAACCTGGCCCGTCAGCGCCGTCACGCGATCGTGGCGACGGTGATCGGCAACGGTCTGGAATGGTTCGACTTCACCGTCTATAGCTTCTTCGCAGCCATCATCGCGAAGCAGTTCTTCCCCACCGGCGACGACCTGTCGTCGTTCCTGCTGGCGGTCGCCACCTTCGGCGTGGGCTTCTTCATGCGCCCGGTCGGCGGCATCGTGCTCGGCATCTATTCCGACCGCGTGGGCCGCAAGGCAGCGCTCTCGCTCACCATCCTGCTGATGGCTGCGGGCACCGCCATGATCGGTCTGGCGCCCACGTACGACCAGATCGGTCTGGCCGCACCGCTCATCATCGTGCTCGCCCGTCTGCTGCAAGGCTTCTCGGCCGGCGGTGAAATGGGCGGCGCCACGGCGTTCCTGACCGAATACGCACCGCCGAATCAGCGCGCGTACTACTCCGCATGGATTCAGTCGAGCATCGGCTTCGCCGTGCTGCTCGGCGCCGCGGTGGGCACGTTCGTGACGACCGAACTCGACAAGGCATCGCTCGAATCGTGGGGCTGGCGCGTGCCGTTCATCGTGGGCATGCTGATCGGCCCGGTCGGCTTCTACATCCGTAACAAGATCGACGAAACGCCGACGTTCCAGCACGCAGAGAAGTCCGACACGCCGCTGCGCGACGTCTTCTCGCAGTACCCGAAGGAAACGCTCGCGAGCTTCTCCATGGTCGTGCTGTGGACGATCTGCACCTACGTGCTGCTGTTCTACATGCCGACGTATGCCCAGCGCGTGCTGCACCTGCCGGCCTCGGACGGCTTCACCGCCGGTATGGTCGGTGGCGCAATGATTCTCGTGTTCGCACCGGTCGTGGGACGTCTGGCAGATCGCATCGGCCGCCGTCCGTTCCTGTCGGGTTCGGCACTGCTGATTCTGGTGCTCGCATGGCCGATGTTCACGTACATCAACGTCGCGCCCGGCCTGCACTCGCTGCTCACGTTCCAGATCGTGTTCGGCCTGCTGATCGCCTGCTACACCGGTCCGATTCTCGCTGCGTTCTCGGAGCTGTTCCCGGCGAAGGTGCTCTCGACCGGTCTGTCGGTGGCCTACAACTTCGCCGTGACGATCTTCGGCGGTTTCGCGGCGCTCATCATCACGTGGCTGATTGCCCGTACGGGCAGCAACATGGCCCCGGCAATCTACGTGATCATCGCCGCCGCCATCAGCCTCGTCGGCACGCGCTTCGTCAAGCCGCTCCCGAAGGCCTGAGTTTCCCCTGAACAAGGCGCGCCCTTTCCCGGCGCGCCTTGTGCTTTTTTCCCCAAGGAATTCCCACATGTCCCCCACGACCGTTACTTTGCTTCGCGGCGGCAACGTGCTCGACGCGGCCGCCGGCCGTCTGCTCGAACGCCATGACGTCGTCATCGAAGGCAACCGCATCACGGCGGTGAGTGCCACGCCGCTCGACGTCGCAGGCGCCACGGTGATCGACGTCGCCGGCAAGACCGTCATGCCCGGCATGATCGATTGCCACGTACACGTGCTCGCATCGCATCCGAACCTCGGCACGAACGCCAGTCAGCCGAACGTGCTCACCGTGCTCAAGTCGCTGCCGATCATGCAGGGCATGCTGCATCGCGGCTTCACGACCGTGCGCGATGCCGGTGGCGCCGACTGGGCGCTGCAACAGGCCATCGAGCAAGGGGTAATTCCCGGCCCGCGTATTTTCCCGTCGGGCAAGGCGCTCTCGCAGACCGGCGGTCACGGTGACTTCCGCCCGCGTAGCGACACACTGGAGCCGTGCTCGTGTGCGTTCCGTGCGGGCGCCATCGGCCGTGTGGTCGACGGTGTCGATCCGATTCGCCTCGCCGTGCGCGAAGAAATTCAGAAGGGTGCGACGCAGATCAAGCTGATGGCGTCGGGCGGTGTCGCCTCGCCGGTCGATCCCATCGCCAACACGCAATATTCGGAAGATGAAATCCGCGCCGCCGTTGCGGAAGCGGAAGCCGCACAGACCTACGTGATGGCCCACGCCTACACGCCGAAGGCGATCGCGCGTGCCGTGCGTTGCGGCGTGCGCACCATCGAACATGGCAACCTGTGCGACGCTGAAACGGCGAAACTCATGGCCGAGAAAGGTGCGTATGTCGTGCCGACGCTCGTGACTTACGATGCGCTGGCCAAGGATGGCGCCTCGCTCGGCCTGCCGCCGGAATCGGTGGCCAAGGTAGAGAGCGTGCAACGCGCGGGCCGCGAATCGCTTTCGATCTATCGTGACGCAGGCGTGAAGATGGGCTTCGGCTCGGACCTGCTCGGCGATATGCACAAGTACCAGTCCGACGAGCTGACGATTCGCGCCGACGTGCTCGGCGCCGCCGAGACGCTGCGCTCGGCAACGGTGATCGGCGCGGAGATTCTGAATCGCGTGGGCGAACTCGGCGTGATTGCGCCGGGCGCGCTGGCCGACGTGCTGGTCGTCGACGGCAACCCGCTCGAATCGATCGACGTGCTCACGGGTCAGGGCGAAGCGATTCGCTGGGTCTTCAAGGACGGTAAGGTCGCAAAACAGCCGTGAAATCGCGATCGCGTCGCAATAACGCCGCACTCACCTCGCGGTAAGGCCACGGTTATCGCGAAGCGCGACAGATCTGTCGGACGATGAAAAAACGCCACGATGCCATGCACATCGTGGCTTTTTTTTGCGCCATCCCCATGGGAATCGACTCTACGCAGCGTGCGCAAAATGTAAAAGCGACACACACACCGAGAGGACTAGTCTCGCCTCATAGAGGCTGAAAACAGGGTGCTCGCCATGACGATCGCTTCGCTAGTCCTTTTCCCCGAACGCCGCATCACTTCGCGGTTCGACATCGCCCCTGCGTTGAGCGACTGGCACGCCGTGAAAGTCAGGCAGCAAGACGTGACACCTCTGGAGGACGGTAGCGATGCCGCGTCGCTGGAGGGGCTTCGCAAGTCCATCCTGAACGAACTGGGTGAGATGGCGACAACGTGGCGATCCATGGGAGCGGCACTGAGTGTCGATATCAGCGATACGTCGTTGCCGGAATCCTTCGGCCCGATCAACGACCTCGCTGCGCAAGTCGATACCGCGTTACGCGAGAACGCCACCGACATCCTCAGCATCGACACGTTGATCGCGAACTTCGACACCGCTATACGGAAGATCTACCGCTCGCGCCAGTTGCCCTGGGGGACGTGGCGATCCGTCGGCTCGCAAAAATCGGTGACGTCGGTCGATGCATTGACCCCTTACGCGCTTGCGGCACATACCGCACTGGGTCACATCGACAAGACCATCAAATTGATGCGCACGGCGCTGGCAGCCGCGCAATGCGCGGAGACACAACACAAGGAGGTCGAGCGCGGCGTTCCGATGTCTCCTGTGGCAATTCTCAAAAACCGGCGCGTCGTCGCACAGGCCTTTGCGAAAGTCGGAAAATTGCTGAACAGCACAACTTTGCTCGTCAATGGAGCGCTTACACGAGCCACGGCGGCCATGCCGCGAGACCGCCGGTACTGGAAAACGAAGATTTCCGTTCTCGTCATCCTCTGTGTGCTGACGGTTGCGCTCGGTGTCGCGTCGGTCATGCTCCCTCCGCTGCTTCCGGCCGTACTCGGACTCGGCCTGGGGCTGAAGTTTTCCGCCGCGCTCATCGGCATTCTCAGCACGACGCACAGCATCTTCAACGTCGTGGGCTACCCGCGCAATCGAGGCTGGACCGACCTCACGAACTGCATTACCAAGGTGCGCAATCTGTATCAGACGCTCAATCAGCAGATCAACGCCAGACAGCTCTTTGAAACCGATAAGGAGACGACCGAAATCACCGGCAAGATCGAGGCGTTGAGCGACGAAATCGACACGCTGGGCGACATGCAGGACGAGATGGCGCAAAAAGTCGATACCCGCAGCCAGCGACCCCGGCACAAATGAGCGCGCCCCCAAAAGGTATCGGTCGTCGAATCTCTCATCTCGAAACTTTTTACAGGACTCTGACCGTCATGCCAAAGATACCCGAATCACCGTTCCACTATGCCCAGCCGGCAGGGATGGGCTACGCCACGCGCGCGAAGGCCATGCATCTGAACATGAGGTTGACGCAAGCGCTTGAGAAGGTGCGCCAATTAAAAGCCGAACAGGCTGCATTGATGCGCGCGCTGGACAACCCGAAGGAATCGCCCCCCACCTCTCCAACGCTGGAAAAGTGCAAGGACTTCATAGGGGACATGGTGAGCTGCGAGCCATCAGGGAAATCCGAGAGTTCCGACGCGCCTGCCTGCGCCTCACAGTCCGCACCGTCCTCGCCACTTTCGCCGCAACCGCCAGGTCTTCGCGCAAGCGCGATGCGAAAAATCCTGCGTGACAGCAATGGCGCGCACGATACCGCGAAGAAGAGCCCTGCGGCCCACTGAATCGACGCCCCCAAAAAAAGCATTGCCCCCTGCGTATCGGGGAACGTTCCGATCCGTCAGGAGGCAAATCACATCGAGGCGCGAATGGCTGATGACGTTATCGCCTGTGCCATCGCAGGCTTACGCCATGGCAGCGACTTCGTCCTACTTCTTCCAACCCGGCGTGACGAACACTGAACGCACGTCGTCCAGCGTTTGCGAGACCGTTTCGCGAGCGCGTTCGGTGCCCGCGCGCAGCATGTCCCACACGTAGTCCGGGTTCTTTGCGTACTCCTCGCGACGCTCGCGCATCGGACGCAGCATTTCCTGCAAGCGCTCTTCCAGACGCGCCTTCACCTTCGAGTCGGCCAGCCCGCCGCGCACATAGTGATCCTTGAGCGCTTGCAGGCCTTCCTTGTCTTCGTCGAACGCGTCGAGATAGGCGAACGCGACGTTACCTTCCAGGTGTCCGGGGTCTTCGACCTTCAGGTGCAGCGGGTCGGTGTAGCACTTCTTCACGGCGGCGCGGATTTCGTCGGGCGTGGAGGAAATGTTGATGACGTTGCCGAGCGACTTGCTCATCTTGGCCTTGCCGTCGATGCCCGGCAGACGTCCGATCGGCGGCACGAGGGCCTTCGCTTCGGTCAGGATCTCGCGGTTCGCCATGCGATTCAGACGGCGCACGATTTCATTGGTCTGCTCGATCATCGGCAACTGGTCTTCGCCGACGGGCACGAGCGTGGCGCGAAAAGCAGTGATGTCGGCCGCCTGGCTCACGGGGTACGTGAGAAAACCGGCCGGAATGTCGCGCTCGAAGTTACGCAGGCTGATTTCCTGCTTGACGGTCGGATTACGCTCCAGACGCGCCACGGTAACCAGATTCAGGTAATAGAACGTGAGTTCGGTCAGTTCGGGCAGCCACGTCTGCACGCAGATGGTCGTGACATCCGGGTCGATGCCGACGGCCAGATAGTCGAGCGCGACCTCAGAGACGTTACGATGCACCTTGTCGCGGCCTTTGCCTTCGTCGTCGGTGTTATCGGTCAGCGCCTGTGCGTCGGCGACCAGGATGAATTGCTTGTACTCGTGCTGATATGCAACACGGTTCTTCAGACTACCGACGTAATGGCCCAGATGCAGCGGGCCCGTCGGACGGTCACCCGTGAGGATCACCTTGCGATCCGCAGGCGCCTTCGAAACACTCATTTTCCTCTCCGTAATCAAGCGTCACTACCCCGAATGGTAGCGCGTCGGCCCGATGACGGTGCAGAAACCCTCCCGCTTCATGCCGTTCCCGCGTCGCGCATGAGCCGCACATGACACGCCGCGCCATGAAAAACGGGGGCCGAAGCCCCCGTGCGGATTGCCGACGTTTGCGGCGAAAGCTCAGCGCGACGTCACGACCGGAATGCCCTTGAGCGATTTGCCGTTGCTGCGGGCGTGCGCGAGCGCCTGTTCGACGGCGTCGCCCGTGGCGGCGGTGATGCCCAGACGCCCGGCAATCGTCGCTTCCACACGCTTGACCATCGCCAGATTCGCCAGCTTCACGTGACCGTAGCCGCGAATCTTCGCCGGCGCTTCGGCCAGCGCGATCGCATCCGCCAGCGTGTCGGCCGACAGACCGCCCAGCGCACGTTCCAGCGTCGTGCGGTAGTCCGCGATCAACTGCCGCTCCATACGGCGCTCCAGCGTGTAACCGAAGACGTCGAGCGCACCGCCACGCAGACCCCGCAGCTTCGCCATACCGCGCAGCACCGGCCACAGCCACGGCCCGATCGTCACCTTCTTCGGTACGCCACCATCCTTGCCGCGCGCGATGAGCGGCGGCGCCATGTGGAACTCGAGACGAAAGTCGCTGCCCGGCTTGCCTTCGAACGTTTCGCCCAATGCGTCGGTGAACGCCGTTTGCGCATAGAGACGCGCCACTTCGTACTCGTCCTTGTACGCCATCAGACGCGAGAGCTGCTGCGCCACCGCGCGCGACAGACGTCCCGGCGCACCAGCCACACGCGTCTCCGCCTCGGCCACGCGCTTCACGAAGGCCGTGAATTGCGACGCGTACGCCGCGCTCTGATACTGCGTGAGCAAGTCCACGCGATGGGCGACGAGCGCGTCGAACGTCATGTCGTCTGCGACGGGGGCGTGCATCGGCGCATGCGCGGCCTTGGCCGTGGTTTCCGTCAGCGCAGCGGGATCGCCCGCCGCCAGACGGCCGATGGCCAACGCCAGGTGGTTCATCGGCACCGCCACGTTGTTCAGTTCGATGGCGCGTTGCAGCGCTTGCAGCGAGACCGGCACCAGGCCGAGTTGCCACGCGTAGCCGAGCATGATGATGTTCGAGCCCATCGTGTCGCCGAGGAAACGCTGGGCGAGCGCCTGTGCATCGCAGGCGTCGAGCTTGTCGTTGCCCGCCGCGTGACGCATCTTCTCCAGCAGCTCGCCGGCATGCAGATTCGCATCGGGGTTCTGCACGAACGTCGCGTTCGGAATTGCGTGCGTATTGACGACCACACGCGTGCGGTCGCGACGCACCGTCTGCAACGCGTCCGCACTCGCGCCCACGACCATGTCGCAGGCGAGCAGCACGTCGGCCTGCTGCGTATCGATACGCACCTGATTGAGCGCCTGCGGCGTGTTCGCGAACCGCACGAACGACAGCACCGCGCCCCCCTTCTGTGCGAAGCCCATGAAGTCGAGCACCGACGCGCTCTTGCCCTCCAGGTGCGCCGCCATCGTGATGAGCGCACCGATCGTCACGACGCCCGTACCGCCCACGCCCGTGACCATGATGTCGAACGGCGCGTCGCCCGCGAGCGCGACCGGTTCCGGCAGCGCGTTCAGACGTCCCTCGAATGCCGCCTGATCGAATGCCGCCGCCAGCGCCTTCTTCAACTGCGCGCCCTTGACCGAAACGAAGCTCGGGCAGAAGCCGTTCACGCAGGAGAAGTCCTTGTTGCACGACGATTGGTCGATGCGACGCTTGCGTCCCATCGCGGTCTCGACCGGCTCGACCGACAGGCAGTTCGACGCCACGCCGCAATCGCCGCAGCCTTCGCAAACGGCTTCGTTGATGAACAGACGGCGGTCCGGATTCGGGAATTCGTTTTTCTTGCGACGACGACGCTTCTCAGCCGCGCACGTCTGATCGTAGATGAGCACGGTCGCGCCGGGAATGTCGCGCAGTTCGCGCTGCACGGCGTCGAGTTCGCTGCGGTGATGAAAGGTCGTGCCCTTCGGGAACTGCCCTTCATGACCGACGTACTTCTCCGGCTCGTCGCTCACGACCACGAGCTTGGCGATGCCCTCGGCTTCGACCTGACGCGCGATCTGCGGCACCGAAATCGAGCCGTCGACCGGCTGGCCGCCGGTCATCGCCACCGCATCGTTGTAGAGGATCTTGTAGGTGATGTTCGCCTTCGACGCGACCGCCTGACGAATCGCCAGCAACCCCGAGTGGAAGTACGTGCCGTCCCCCAGATTCTGGAAGACGTGCGGGCGCTTCGTGAAGTGCGAATGCGCCGCCCAGTCCACGCCCTCGCCGCCCATCTGAATCAGGCCGGTCGTGTCGCGATCCATCCATGACGCCATGAAGTGACAACCGATCCCCGCCTGCGCGATGGAGCCTTCAGGCACCTTCGTCGACGTGTTGTGCGGACAGCCCGAGCAGAAGTACGGCACGCGACGCACGCCGTCGGCCGCATTCGACAGAATCTCGTGCGCCACGAGATCGACCACGCGCTCACGGCGATCCAGTGCCGGACGATGTTTCGCGAGCCACTCGGCGAACACCGGCAACACGCGCGACGGACGCAACTCGCCCAGCGCGGAGAGCAGCGCGCGGCCTTCGGCATCGGTCTTGCCAAGCACGACCGGACGCGTGCCCGAGGTGCGGTTGTAGAGGTACTGCTTGATCTGCTGCTCGACGACCGGGCCCTTCTCCTCGATCACGAGAATTTCCTTCAGCCCGGCAACGAAGGTGTCCAGACGCGACATGTCCAGCGGGAACGACAGACCCACCTTGTAGATGCGCACGCCGGCCGCTGCGAGATCGTCGACGGTGATGTCCAGACGACGCAGCGTCTCCATCAGGTCGAGGTGCGCCTTGCCGCACGTCACGATGCCGATGTCGGCCTCGGGCGACGGCGCAATCCACTTGTCGATGCTGTTCACGCGCGAGAAGGCGCGCACGGCGTCGAGCTTGTCCGCCAGGCGCGCTTCGAGCGCCAGGCTCGGCAGGTCGGGCCAGCGGTTGTGCAGACCGCCCGCCGGAGCGACGTAGTCGAGCGGCTCGGTCCAGTCGGTGCGGATCTTGTCGAGGTCGACGGTACCGCGCGACTCGACCGTCTCGGAGATGGCCTTGAGACCCGCCCATGCGCCGGAAAAACGCGACAGTGCATAGCCGTAGAGACCGAATTCGACCAATTCGCCGATGTCCGCCGGATTGAGCACCGGCATGCTCCACGACATCATCGTGAAGTCGCTCTGATGCGGCATCGACGACGACACGCAGCCGTGATCGTCACCCGCCACCACGAGCACGCCGCCGTGACGCGACGCACCGTAGGCGTTGCCGTGCTTGAGCGCGTCGCCCGCGCGGTCCACGCCCGGGCCCTTGCCGTACCACATGCCGAATACACCTTCGACGGTGCGCTCCGGGTCGGCTTCCACGCGTTGCGTGCCCATCACGGCCGTGCCGCCCAGTTCCTCGTTGATGGCCGGCAGGAACTTGACGCTGGCTGCGTCGAGCAGTTTCTTCGCCTTCCACAACTGCTGGTCCACACCGCCCAGCGGCGAACCCCGATACCCGCTGATGAAGCCGGCGGTGTTCAGGCCACGCGCGGCGTCCAGCTGGTGCTGCATGAGCAGGATGCGAACGAGCGCCTGCGTGCCGGTCAGAAAGATCTGACCGCTGCGCGCCGTCAGGGCGTCGGAGAGCTGGTAGTCGGGATGGGCCAGGGGGTTGGCCGTCGGCGTCGCGAGCGCGGCGCGCATGGGGGCATTCATCGGGTATCTCCTGATCCCCCGCACCGGCCTGTCGCGTCTTCCTGGAATCGACTGGCCGGCACTGCTTCGGGGGCGTTTGTTCTGTTCGTTTCGACGTCAGCGCGCAATGCATGGATAGGCGCAGGTACGGCTCGGATCGACGTCGGTTATGGAAGCAGTGTATGGGGAGGCAGGAGAAAGATTTTTACTATTTCACTCCATCTGGCGCACAATAAGAAGCGTTTATTTCGCAAAAGGCGGTTTTGGAAAATGGAATTACTCGACAACTTCGCCCGCCAGATTCTGCGTCTGTTGCAGATCGATTCACGCCGCTCGGCGCAGGAACTGTCTGAAAACGTCGGCCTGTCCGCGACACCTTGCTGGCGCCGCATCAAGGACATGGAGCAAAGCGGCGTGATCCAGCGCTACACGGTGCTGCTCGACCGCGAAAAGCTCGGCCTGCACGTGTGTGCGCTGGCGCACGTGCAGCTCACGCGCCATACGGAAGGCGGCACCGAGCAGTTCGAGCGCGAGATTCGCTCGTGCCCTGAAGTCACCGAGTGCTACAGCACGACCGGCGAAGCGGACTACATCCTCAAGATCGTGGCGCCGGACATCAAGGCCTACGACGCGTTCTTGCACGAACACATCTTCCGGCTGCCCGCGGTATCGAACGTCAAAACGAGCGTCGTGCTGCGGGAAATCAAGTTCGATACGAGCCTGCCGATCTGACGTCAGTTGTGGCTGTGACATGGGGTCTGACGACTCTGATGGGCCACCGTGCCGCGCCCGCCTGACGTGCAGGGATCCCGGCCTGCGCAGCCCCTGCCTTCAACGTGTACCGATCATGTCGCAGTTCCTTACGATCGGTTCCCATATGTTGACAACACGCCACATTTTCACTTGACGGAGCAGAGAATCTTCGCTAAAAATGCAAATGATTCTCATTTAACCAACGAATCAACGCTCTTCGTCCCAAGGCCGAATCACGACGGCACGGTGGCGCAAGATTTTTCGCCAGCCGCGCCTGCCAGCGTGTAGTGAAGCGTCGAGAGACGCTGCCGACACGCCGATTGCCACGAGCGCTTGCCAGCCAGCAACGGGGTTTTTTGCACTGGGAGCCAGCAGTGAAGCAGTCGTCGAGCGGCGGGGGCCGCGCCTTTGTCATGTCTACGCGTCGGGAGATCGGGGATTCGGGCACGACCGATTCGATCGCCTTCGAGGCGCAACGAATCGGAGCCTCGCGACGCCAGCGTGCGTCCGAGCCACGTCGGCGTCTGCATCCGCTCGCCGGCGCGGTGTTTGCCGCGTTCTGGCTGCCTGCCGCTTTCGCGCAACAGGCGCCGGCCGACGGCTCGGCGCAACCCGCCAGGCCCGGCCAGTCCGTCCAGACCCTTCACCTCGCGCAAACATCGCCCGGCGCTCCGCTGCAACTCGCCGAAGCCAATTTGCGCGAGGTGAACGTGACGGCAACCCGTACGCCGACCGAAGCGGAACGCACACCGGCGTCCATTTCGGTCATCACCGATCAGGATCTCGAAGAACAGCAGGCGCAGGACATCAAGGAAGCGCTACGCTACGAGCCCGGCGTGACCGTGCGTCGCGCGCCGTATCGCCCGGCGTCGGCCGCCGCCGGCGGTGGTCGCGACGGCAATTCGAGCATCAACGTGCGGGGTCTGGAAGGCAACCGCGTCGCGCTCTTCGAAGACGGCATCCGCCTGCCCTCGTCCTACTCGTTCGGCCCGCTCGAAGCCGGCCGTGGCGACTACATGAGCATGGACCTGCTGCGCCGCATCGAAATCCTGCGCGGCCCGGCATCGTCGCTGTACGGCAGCGACGGGCTTACCGGCGTGGTCAACTTCCTCACCAAGGATCCGCAGGACCTGCTCGACGTGTTCGGCAAGTCGACCTACTTCTCGCTGCGTCCGTACTACAACTCGATGGACCGCAGCTTCGGCACGACGGCGCAAGCCGCGTGGGGCGGCGAGCAGTGGCAGGGCATGTTGATCGTCGACGGCAACAAGGGCCACGAACTCGACGGCAAGGGCACCAACGATTCCGCGAGCACCGCGCGCACGACGGCGAACCCGCAGGACACCAACGGCAACTCGGTGCTCGGCACGCTCGTCTTCAAGGCGACACCGTTCTCGACGTTCAAGCTCACGGCAGAAAATGTGCGCCGCCGCACCGATTCGGACGTGCTGTCCGCCGTCGCACCGCCCACCACGCTCGGCCTGCACACGAGCGACCGGCTCGAACGCAACCGCGTGAGTCTCGACTACGACTTCGCCGATGCGTCGCAGTCGTACATCCAGAACGCGCACGCCCTACTCTATTTCCAGGACGCCAAGAACAGCCAGTACTCGTACGAGAAGCGCACTGCGGGCGACCGTACGCGCGACAACACGTACAAGGAGCGCACCGTCGGCGGCTCGTTGCAGGCAGAAAGCAACTTCGAGACGGGCCCGCTCGCGCACAAGCTCGTGTACGGCACCGACGCGAGCCTCGCCTACGTGACCAGCTATCGCAACGGCACCGTGCCGGGCGTGGGTGAGTCGTTCCCGAACAAGGCATTCCCGGACACCGACTACACGCTGTTCGGCGCGTTCCTGCAAGACGAGATGCGCTATGGCGCGCTCACGGTCACGCCGGGTATTCGTTACGACGCCTACTGGCTGTCGCCGAAGCAAAACGATCCGCTGTACGTCTCGCAGACGAGCTCGGGCAAGCTGGTGCAGCCCACGTCGTCGAACGACTCCGCGTTCTCGCCGCGTCTGGCGATCATGTACGAGATCGCCCCGTCGCTGATTCCGTATGTCCAGTACGCACGCGGCTTCCGCACGCCGACGCCCGATCAGGTCAACAACGGCTTCTCGAACCCGATCTTCGGCTACATGTCGATCGCGAACCCGAACCTGAAGCCGGAGACGAGCGATACCGTCGAGCTGGGTCTGCGTGGCCGTCTGGCGACCACGCTCGGCCCCGTCACTTACAGCACCGCCGTGTTCGCGGGCAAGTACCGCAACTTCATCTCGCAGCAGAACATCAGCGGCTCCGGGCGTCCGGGCGATCCGCTCATCTTCCAGTACGTGAACTTCAGCCGCGCCAACATTCAAGGTTGGGAAGGCCGTGCCGCATGGGCCCTCAAGGGAGGCATCACCCTGCGCACCGCCATGGCCTACACGCACGGCACGACCGAAGACGACGGCGCCGCGAGCCAGCCGCTCAACACCATCAACCCGTTCTCGATGGTCGTGGGGGTGCGGTACGAGCCGAACAGCACGTGGTTCGCACAGGCCGACCTGATGTTCCAGGCAGCCAAATCGCAAAGCCAGATCGCCAAGTCCTGTACGGCAGGCACGCAGCAGAACCAGAACTGCTGGGCACCGCCGTCGTCGATCGTGCTCGACCTCTCGGGCGGGTACCACATCAACAAGAACGCGACGATCTATGCCGGTATTTACAACGTGTTCGACCGCAAGTACTGGAACTGGTCGGACGTTCGCAACCTCGCCGATAACTCGACCGTCAAGGACGCCTATTCGGCACCGGGCCGCAGCGTGGCTGTGAGCCTGAAGCTTCAGTACTGATCCCGAGGATCGATTATCGGAACCGCGCCGGCGCGCATGCGACATCAAGCTCTGCCTTTGCACTGATGTCGCCCTGCTATCGAAGTGCTCACGCTGTTTGTTTGCCCGCCGGCGCCTGCTAGCCACTGTCAATCAACGCCAGCCAACACGCTTTCAAGGAATTGCCATGATGACCGCTCAAAACGCCACCTCCTCCGCCCGCCCGGCATTCCCCGCGCTCGCCGACGTCACCCGTCTGCGCAGCGAATTCCAACGTGTGAAGACCGAACAGAACCTGCGCGATCGCGACGCTGCTGCTGCCCTCGGCGTGTCCGAAGGTGAGACCGTCGCGGCCTTCGTCGGTGAGCATGTCGTGCGCCTGCGTCCCGAATTCGTCGAGATCGTCGAAGCGCTGCCCGCGCTCGGGCGCGTCATGGCGCTCACGCGCAACAATGCCGCCGTGCACGAGAAGGACGGTCAGTACGAGAAGCTCTCGCACCAGGGCACCATCGGTCTGGGTCTGGGCAAAGACCTCGACCTGCGCATCTTCTATCACCAGTGGGCGTACGGCTATGCCGTCGAGACGCCGGCGGAAAACGGCCCGCGCCGCTCGCTGCAATTCTTCGACAAATCCGGCACCGCCGTGCACAAGATGTTCCTGCGCGATCACAGCGACGTGGCCGCCTTCGAGGCCCTCGTGGCCCGTTTCCGTGCTGACGATCAGACGCCGGGCCAGCACGTCGTAGCCGCCGATGCACCCAAGACCGAAACGCCCGACGGCGATATCGACGCCGCCGCCTTCCAGCGCGACTGGCTCGCGATGACGGACACGCACCAGTTCTTCGACATGCTCAAGCGCCACGGTGTCTCGCGCTCGCAAGCGCTGCGCCTCGCGCCGGAAGGCCATGCCAGACGCGTGGCGGCCACCTCGGTGCGCGCCCTGCTCGACGACGCGGCCGGCACCGGGCTGCCGATCATGGTGTTCGTCGGCAACGCGGGCATGATCCAGATCCACACCGGCCCGGTGCAGAACATCAAGGTGATGGGCCCGTGGGTCAACGTTCTCGATGCGGGCTTCAACCTGCATCTGCGTGAAGACCTCGTGGATACCGCATGGATCGTGCGCAAGCCGACCGCCGACGGCATCGTTTCGTCGCTCGAATTGCTCGACGCCTCGGGCATGGTCATCGCCATGTTCTTCGGCGAGCGCAAGCCGGGTCAGGCCGAGCGCGAAGACTGGCGCGCCGCGCTGGTTCGCGTGGAAGGCTCGCAAGGTGTTGCGGAGGCCTCGGCGTGAAAACCTCTTTCGACGCGCGCGGCGGTTCGCGGGTATCGCGCCGCGCCTTGCTGACCGGTGGCGCCACGCTCGCGACGAGCGCGTGGCTCGGTGCACTGTGGCCGACCTCACTGGTCCACGCGGCAACGGCAGCGGTCGCCAAAGACGCCCCCAAGCGCGTGATCGTCGCTGGTGGCGCACTGACGGAAATCGTCTACGCGCTCGGCGCGCAGAATCGTGTGATCGCCAACGACCTCACGAGCCTCTATCCCGAAGCGGCTGCCAAGCTGCCGAAGATCGGCTATCTGCGCACGTTGTCCGCCGAAGGCGTGCTGTCGTTGCATCCGGATCTGCTGCTTGCCGGTGCGGAAGCCGGCCCGCCGAACGTGCTGACGCAAATCGAGGCGGCCGGTGTGCCGGTGCAGCATTTCAGGCACGGCTACACGGCGGAACTCGTGCGCGACAACATTCGCGGCGTCGCCAACGCGCTGAAGATGGGCGACGACGGCGCACGTGTGGCGGCGCGCTTCATGTCAGAGTGGATGCAAGCGCGCGGCACGGTGGAGGAAACGTATGGCATCGCGCGACGTCCGCGCGTGCTGTTCATCCTCGGTCACACCGGCAATCAGGTGATGGTGGCGGGGCAGGACACGGCCGCCGACGCCATGCTCGCGTACGCCGGTGCCGAGAACGCCCTGCGGGGCTTCAACGGTTACCGGCCGCTCACCGCAGAGGCTGCCGTGGCTGCACAGCCGGACGTGCTGCTCACGACCACGACGGGGCCGTCTGCCGCCGATCCGAGCGCGTCGTTGCTCACACAGCCGGGGCTGGCGAACACGCCCGCGGGACGTGCCCGGCGCGTCGTCAGTTTCGACGCGCTGTACTTGCTCGGTTTCGGCCCACGTCTGCCGCAGGCCGTCGCCGATCTGGCCAAACGTGTGCACGCCGCATAACAGCGTGTGAAGGCCTGCAAAGGCGCGTGCAGGGACGACGAATGTTGCGCGGGCACCCCTCGTGACATTCCCTCCCTGCCGCCCTGCCGATCCTCCTGAAAACCAGCCATTCGCCAGTGAACGACGCCATGTCAGCCGCTCCTCCGATTCCGAAGCCTTTGTCGTCCAGTCACGACCGGACGACAACGTCGAACGCGGTTTCGTCTTCTCTCGCCACGTCATCCCATCCTTCCAGCTCGCCGGCCAGTTCGCCGGGTCGTCTCGAAGATCGTTCGCGCGATCGGGTTCGCGACAGGGGCGCCGCACGCCGGCGTCCGCCACGATGGATCGTGATGACGGTGCTCGTCGCATTGCTCGCGGCAGCCGTACTCGCCGCCTTGTGCGGCGGCGCTTATCGCATCGCGCCCGGCGAGGCCATCGCCGCGCTGTTCCGGGGGGCGACGGGTGACTTCGTGCAGGATCAGGCGCGCAACGTGATGTTGCAGATCCGTTTGCCGCGCATCGTGCTCGGCATACTCGTCGGTGCAGGGTTCGGCGCGGCCGGGGCGGCATTGCAGGCGCTCTTTCGCAATCCGCTCGCCGATCCCGGTCTGATCGGTGTGGCGAGTGGCGCAGCGCTGGGCGCGGCGGGCGTCATCGTGCTCGGCGGCGTGCTCCTGCCGGCGGCGCTCGCTGCGTCGCTCGGCTTGTGGATGTTGCCGGTGGCTGCGTTTGTCGGTGCGCTGGGTGTCACGGCTCTCGTCTACCGTCTTGCTGCCGGACGCGGGCGTCTCGCCCTGCCGTTGCTGCTGCTCGCCGGTATCGCGATCAATGCGGTCTCCGGCGCGGCCATCGGGTTGCTCACCTATCTGGCCAACGATACGCAGTTGCGTACCCTCACCTTCTGGACGCTCGGCAGTCTCGGCGGCGCACAGTGGTCGATGCTGGCGGTGATCGTCTGGCCCGTCGCGCTGGGCATCGTCGCACTCGCCTCGCAGTGCCGTTCGCTCAATGCGCTGTTGCTCGGTGAAGCCGAGGCGCTGCACCTGGGCGTTGCCGTGCAGTCGGTCAAGCGACGCGTGATGGTGGCCTGCGCGCTGTGTGTGGGCGCATTGGTGGCGTCGAGCGGCATGATCGGGTTCATCGGGCTGATCGCGCCGCACATCGTGCGTCTGGTCGTCGGGCCCGACCCGCGCGCCGTGCTCCCGGCCGCGGCGCTCTTCGGCGCGATTCTCACGCTGCTCGCCGATCTCGTCGCGCGCACCTGGGTCGCGCCCGCTGAATTGCCGCTGGGCATTCTGACGGCACTGCTCGGCGCGCCGTTCTTCCTCATGCTGTTGTGGCGACGTCGCGGACAGTTCGGGTTGTAACGACTCGCCCGGCCTTCCCATACGATATACGACCTCACTCAGCTCCGTCCATCGACGACACCCGGACCTCCCCATGCTCAGCGCCTACGACCTGACGATCGCCCACACCGAATCCCCCGTGCTCGACGGCCTGTCGCTCGACATCCGTCCCGGCGAGTTGCTCGTGCTGCTCGGGCGCAACGGTGCGGGCAAGAGCACGTTGCTCAAGGCACTCGCCGGCGAACCGTTGCCGCCGCGCACACACATGAGCGGCGCGATCACGCTTAACGGCGCGTTGCTGTCGCAATACACCACGTCGGCGCTCGCACGACTGCGTGCCGTGCTGCCGCAAACAGCGCAGTTGTCGTTCCCGTTCAGCGCACTCGAAATCGTCACGATGGGACGGCTGCCGTTTCCGAAAGCGAAGTCGGGAAAGTCGGGAATTCAGCGCAGGAGCGACGAGGAAATCGCCATGCTCGCGCTGGAGCAGGCTGGCGCACTGTCGCTGATGCATCGCGACGTGATGACGCTTTCGGGCGGTGAATGGGCGCGGGTGCAATTCGCGCGAGTGCTGGCGCAACTCTGGCCGGACGACAATGCAACGGCGCCGTCCGTACCGCGTTATCTCCTGCTCGACGAACCAACCGCCGCGCTCGACCTCGCTCATCAACATCACCTGCTCTCACTCACGCGAGAACTGGCGAAGTCCTGGGGATTCGGCGCGATGGCGATCGTGCACGACGTGAATCTTGCAGCGCGTCATGCCGACCGTATGGCACTGCTCGCCGACGGACGCATACTCGCCACCGGCACGCCTCGGGAGGTGATGCGCGCCGATCTCATCGAGACGACGCTCGGACTTCCCGTGCACGTGATCACGCCGCAGAGCCTGCCGGGTCATGCCGCCATGACCGGCGCGTCGGCGGGCGTGCCGTTCGCATTGCCCGCGTAAGTTAGCTCGGGTCAGTTTAGTCAGTTCAGGTCGGCATAAGTCAGTGGCATTCGGCGGATCACGACAGATCAAGCGGGACCGCGCCGAACGCATCGGCATCAAACCGACGGAATGCCATCCTTCGCCACGTTCGCGCGCGCACACAACACGGCGGCGAGATCCCACAGCGCATAACCGACGCTCTTGAAGAGCACGGGGCCGCTCGAACGGAACCGGTCGGGGGTGATGATCGCGTCCATCAGCGGCGCCGCGCGTCCCCAGTCGATCGCCGCGTGCAGCAAATCACCGGCTTCGTGCTTGACCTCCCACGTATCGACCACCAGCGTGCCGCGCACGGCGGCGTCGCGGCACAACTGTGGCGGCAACTCGCGCATGTCGGGACGAATCGCGCCCACGCCGGCCACGAAGATGTCGTCGCGCCAGCGCATCACGTCGGCGTCGGGCAGCACCGGCTCGCTGCTGGTTGTGGCCGTAATCACGATGCTCACCGTACTGAGTACCGGCTCGATGGCATCGACGACGCTCGCCTCGACACCGAGCGTAGCGGCATGGTCCGCCAGCGCATGCGCACGCTCCGGACTGCGCGAATAGATCATGAAGTGCCGCGTGCCCATGCCCGCAGCAAACGCTTCAAGATGCGCCTTCGCCTGCACGCCCGCACCGACGATCAGCACCGGCCCCTTCGGCCTCGGCGCGAATTTGCGCGCAGCGAACAGCGTGACGGCCGCCGTGCGGCGGCCCGTGACGGTCGGCCCGTCGAGCAACATCAGACGCTCGCCCGTGCGCGGATCGAACACCATCACCTCGCCGATGATCGACGGCTTTCCGGCACGACAGTTTTCGGGATGCACGGTGATGTGTTTGGTCATCGCCACATCGCGATTGACGGCGGGCATGACGAGCAGCACGCCACCTCGGCGGCCGCGTTCGGGTTCGGTCAGGGGAAAATGCAGACGCTCGGGCGCGCGGGCCGTGCCCGAGCGCATCTCCATGAGCATGGCCTCGATGCCATCGGCCAACTGGGGATAGGGCAACAGCTGCGCAGTTTGCTGCGCATCCAGCGTGATCATCGATATGTCTCCGCTTCAGGGCGTGCGCCACCGGCGGCAGAGCTTTCACTCGTCGTCGTCACATCGCGTCACGCTTTTTGCCAAGTCTGAATTCAGTGTAGCGCGCATCGTGAGAACGCGTCTGCCACATCAAAATTTAATCGTGACAATTCGTGTCATGGCGTCCACACGCAACGACGGAATTTGCTTATGAGGTCGCCCGCA
This sequence comes from Pandoraea sp. LA3, assembly GCF_022696215.1. Lineage (NCBI taxonomy): Bacteria > Pseudomonadati > Pseudomonadota > Betaproteobacteria > Burkholderiales > Burkholderiaceae > Pandoraea > Pandoraea sp. LA3. The sequence continues at coordinate 174,713 of NZ_PTPY01000036.1, forward strand.
ACATCGCGCACATGCGCTCAGCGGCTCGCATTGCGCATGCGTTTGTCGTCGTTGACGGTCGCACCGCGTACCTCGAAGCGCACGCTGTCGCGAACGGTGCCGGTAGCGTCGACGAGTTCGAGCGTATGCCGCCCCGGCCACGGCAACCAGCCGACACGCGAGGTGCCCGAGAGCGGCTTGCCGTCGAGCCGCCAGGCCGCCCCTTTGGGCCACGCCGCGGCGACCTGGAACCACAATCGCTGGTTCGCTGGCGGAATATCCGGATCGAGCGCGACGATGGTGCCGTCAGTCGGCCCGGCAATGCGCCAGAGCGGGCCGCTGGGCGCCTTCGTCGCGAGCGCAGACAGCGCAATCGTTGGCTGCGACGTGCCCGGCAGGAACCACTCTTCACGCCCGGGTTCGACATGCTCGGCATACTGCACTGCGACATGCTCGACGCCCGGCGGCGGGGCCGGCGGCAGACTCGCCGTGCGGCGATGCAGATAGTCCATCACCCGATGCCAGATCGGCGCTGCGCCGGACACGCCCGAGACATCCCACATCGGCGCACCATCCGCATTGCCGACCCACACCCCGACGGTATAGCGACGCGAATACCCCACGGCCCAGTTATCGCGCATATCCTTGCTCGTGCCGGTCTTCACCGCCGTCCAGTAGCGCGTGGAGAGCGGACTGTCGAGCCCGAACGTGCGCGTTCTCGCCTGACGGTCCGCGATCATGTCCGACACGATGAAGCTCACCTGCGGGGAGAAGACCACGGTGCGTGCGGTATTCCCGGCGCGACTTTTCCCCGTGGACTGGCCGTCATCGGCAGGTGAGCGGGAGGTCGACGTCGCATGCCCATTCATCCGCTCATTCATCCGCTCAGGCATCAGCTCATTCGTGCCGCTCGCCGTACCGCCATTGGCCAGCGCGCGATAAGCATTCGTCAGCGTAAGCAACGTGACGTCGGCGCTGCCGAGCGCCAGACTGAAGCCGTAGTAATCGCCGCTTTGCGTGAGTGGCAGACCCAGCGAGACGAGCGTCTGTGCAAACCGGCGCGGCGTGACCATCACGAGCGTTCGCACGGCAGGCACGTTCAGCGATGAGCCCAACGCCGTGCGCGCACTCACCCATCCCTTGAAGTGACGGTCGTAGTTCTGCGGAATGTACAGACCACCGCCCGTCGGCAAGTCGATGGGCGAATCGTCCAGCAAAGATGCTGCCGTAAGACGTTGCTCGGCAATCGCCTGTGCGTACAGGAAGGGCTTGAGCGTCGAGCCTGCCTGACGCAGCGACGTCACCCCGTCCACCTGCGCCGCAGACGACAACGCCGCGCCCGATGAGCCGACCCACGCCAGAATGTCGCCGCTGGCGTTATCGATCACCACGATCGCACCGTCCTGCACGTTGCGCGAGCGTCCCGGCGTGCTCAACTCGCGCAATGTCTGCTGAAGCGTGCTCACCGCGACGCGCTGAAGGTTCGCGTCCAGCGTGCTGACGATCCGCGTGCCCGCTGGCGGACGACTTGCGCTGAATACGCGACGCGCAAGATGCGGCGCGAGATCGACGGCGTCGCGCGTCCTCATCACGCTGGCCGGACGCGAAAACACCAACTGCGTGTAACCTTCCAGCCCGTTGCAATCGGCGGCCTGTCCCATCTCCTTCAGAATGCCGCACGCCCGCTGCGAGACGCGTGCCGCCGACGCATTCGGCGCGCGCAGCAACGCAACAGCCAGGGCGGCCTCACGGGCATCCAGTCCGACGGGAAGTTTGCCGAAGAGTGTCTGCGAGACCGCGGAAATACCGACCAGCTCGCCACGGAACGGCACGAGGTTCAGATACGCTTCGAGAATCTGGTCCTTGCGCCAGCGCCGCTCCAGCCACACGGCCGTGGCCGCCTGACCGATCTTCTGTGTGACGGAGCGATTGCGCACACTCGGGCGCAGATCGTCGTCGAGCAATCCCGCCAGTTGCATCGTCAGCGTAGAGGCACCGCGCGTTCGCGAGTGCCAGAGATTGCCCCATGCAGCGGCGGCCACGCCTCGCCAGTCGACGCCGCTGTGCTCGTAAAAGCGTTTGTCTTCGGAGACGATCAATGCCTCGCGAAACGCGGGCGATACGTCGGCAAGCGTCACCCAATCGCCCCGCTGCGCCTGCATGTCCGCACGCAGCCGCTGCAACGGTTCGCCACGACGATCCAGCAGAATCCAGTCCGACGCGCGCCAGTCCTGACGCACCTCGTCGAACGACGGTACGGCTTGTGCGGGTGCGGGCGTCACCAGCATGCCGAGCGACAGCACGACGCTCAGCACCGTATGAAAGGCGAAACGTACAGGGTGCCGACGACGAACATCGCCAACGTCACGAACGTCACTGACGTCGCTCTGCACGACCTCCCCGCGCTCCCGGTCTACTGCGCCCATCCGCCTCATCCGTTGCCGATCGTTCATGACCATTTCACTGCGAAGCTTCCTGCGGCGCGCGTGGCACGCCCGATGTGCGCACGGCCATGATCCCCGCGACGAGTAGTAATTGTGCGAGCGCGTACAGAATCCAGATGGCGTACTCCTGCGCGGGAATCGTGCCGACGAATCGTGTGGTACCGATAAGGGCGTCAGAAACGGTGAAGAGCAGCGCACCGACGGCTGCCCACTCTCCGCGCAGATTGGCCAGCAGCGCCGCCGACGCCATCATCGCCAGCACGATGACGTAACACGCGACCGGCGCTTTCAACTCGCCCATGCCCGGCCAGTACATCGCATACGACAGTGCCGCCGCGATCCACACGACGACGATGGCGATTCGATGCCACGCAGGCACCTGCGCCCACGGACGACGCACGCGCCAGAACAAGGCGAAGTAGGCGAGATGCGCCAGCAGGAACGCGCCGAGCCCCATCACGAAGCCCTGTTCCAGTGCCGGTATCGCGAGCAGCACATCACCCGCGCCCGAGAAGATCAGCGCCGCCCACAACCAGACACGTTCACGCCGGTCCTGGTGGTACATCGCGGCGAACAGCAGCAACGCGCACAGCAACGCCTTCGCCACGGCCTGATCCGCGTACGGAGCCCCTCGCAGTGCGAGGGCATAGGCCGTGCCCGCGATGGCGGCAAGCCACCAGAAGCGGCGTGCCTCGCGCGGCAGCGCCGCCGCCGGCGCAAAGAAGTTCGACGTCATGTCAGTCCCTCTCCCGATCGTCTGCGCTCGTCATCTCGCCACTATCCACGTTCGTCGTCCATGTCATCGCTTCCTCAATGCCTCAGTGCCTCGGCTCGTCGGGTCAATTGCGCCGTGCATCTCATCACGCATCACGGCTTCGCGGGCACGACCTGCACCGGCGCGTTCGGGGTTTCGCCATACATCGCAGGTTCGTACATCGCTTCGACACGCGTGGGCGGCGTCGCGAACTTGCCCACGTTATTCAGACGCACGGTGTACTCGATCCGATGCTGGCCCTTCGGCAGATAGTCGTAGTACGCGCGGTAAGCGTCCTGCGCGCGCTCCTCGAACGCCGGCATCGCCCCTTCGCTCTTCTCGCCCTGCGTCGCGATCACCGAATCGCGTCCCAGTCCGCCGCCCAGCACAGTCGCGCCGCCCGGCAGCGGGTCGCTCACCACGACCCAGCGCATATCTGCCTGCGCATCGATATCGAGCCGCACCCGCAACACCGCACCGCGCACGAAGCTGTCGCCCGAGCGATCGGCGGCGTCCTGCACCTGAACGCTGCGCGTCACACGATAGCCGGCGGCGAACGGCGCCTTGAGCGGCACAGCGGCCAGACTCTGGATCGTCGCCCAAGGCTTACCCGCACCGGTTTGCTCCAGACGCAGCACGTCGCGCCCGTTGTCCGCCCCGGCGGCGGCATTCGTGAGCCACGGCAACGACACCGGTGGCGGCACCGTGCCCGCCTTGAGCTTGTCCCAGTCAACGCTTTGCACGCCACCGCTGGTCTGGTTGTCGCGCTGCCACTGGATCGACGTCTGACCCGTGGGCGTATCGCGCTCGAACCGTGCCGAGAAGCGATCCACCGCGAGACCGCCCCAGACGTTGGCGGTCGTCGTCGACCACGCACCGCGCGATTGCAGACCCAGCAGGCCGATCACCAGACGCGGCATCTCGTCCTTCCATGCCGGATTCGCGTTCATCAGCAATGCGAGTCGCGCGGCGTTCGTCTCAGGGCCGACCATGAGCCACCAGAGACCGTCGGTGCCTTGGGTCGAGAAGCCGACGCGCGTGCCCTGGTAAGACAGACGCGCCCGAAGGATCTGCTCGGCCTGTGCCATGCGTTCGGCCCGCTGCGGCGCGTCGGGCAGACGTTGCAGAATCGCGTACCAATCGATCACCGCAGACGTCGGCCAGTCGTTCGGCGCGATAGTGAGCGAGCCGAGCATGCGCGCATTGGCGCGGCCGTAGCGAGACAGCGCCTCGATCGCGCTGAGCTTGCGCAGCGTCAGGTCGTCCCGGGGCGCCCAGAAGCGTCGCGTGAGGCGCCCTTCCACGAACGCCGTCAGACCGTCTTCCATGCGGGCGAGCGCGTCGTCCGGCAGCGCATACGAGGGATCGAGCGCCTTCGCTTCGTTGCTCATCGCCAGCAGATAGGCGGTCAGCGTGTCGCTGCCCTGATTCGCGAAGCCTTCCTGTGGCGGGAAATAGCTCGCGAGGCCGTCTTCGTCGAGATACGACGGCAACGTGCCCATCACCCGCTTCCACTGGGCAATGTCACGCAATCCGAGCGCCTTGGACGCCTGCTGTTCCAGACAGGCATACGGATACAGCTCGAACCAGCGTTTCACGCCCGGCAACCCTTGCGACAGACGCGGCTGCATGTTGATGCGAACGCCACCACGCAGCTTGCCCGTGCTGTCGGTAACCGCCCCGGCGGGCGGCGCCATCGGTAGCGTCAGACTGCCTTCGACCTGCATCAGCACCGACTGCTGCACACTCGCGGGCAATGAGGGTTGAATGTCCTGCCCCACCTTGATCGCGTCACTGGCCGCAGGTGCGCCGGCGGCGGCGGGTGCCTGCGCACTCACCTCCCACAGCACCCGCTGTGCGCGCGTGTCGGCCAGCCCGGTCGGCGCAGTGACCTCCCACGTCACCTCTCGCGATTCGCCCGCCGGCACATCGACACGCTGCGGTGCCAACGTCAACTGTGTCGCCCGAGCCGTCAACTGCACCTGCATGGCGTGCTGCGTCGTATTGCGCACCGTGAACTGCGCGCGGTAGTTGTCGCCCTCACGCACTAGCGGCGGCAATCCCGAGATCAATTGCAGATCCTGCGTGGAGCGAATGGTGGCGGAGCCGGTGCCGAACCAGCCAAGCGCCTGCGTGCCCGGTTTGCCATCATCGGCCACCGCTACGATGCGGAAGCTCGACAGCGAATCGTTGAGCGGCACATCGACCGTGGCCTCGCCCTTGTCGTCGAGCACCACGCGTGGCTGCCACAACAACAAGGTATCGAACAGTTCGCGCGTCGGACTCTTGCCGCCGCCACCGCCAGCGGGCACGGCTTTACGACCGTAATGTCGACGGCCGATGATCTCCATTTGCGCGGTGGCCGTCGTCACGCTGTAGCTGCGGCGCTGCCACATGGCGTCGAGCAGATTCCAGCTGGTGTTCGGCGCCAGTTCCAGCAGCGCCTCGTCCACGGCGGCGACCGCGACTTCGGAGCCGGCGGCGACCGGCTTGCCGTCGGGCTGGGTGACCTTGATGCGCACCTTGGCGTGACCGCGTACCGGGTACGTCGGCGCATCGGGTTTTACGTCCACGGTCAGACGCTGTCCCGCCGTTCCCACGCGCAACTCGGCCAGACCGAAGCGGTAGGCGGGCTTGCCCAGATCCACGAGGCCTGTCGGCGCCTGATACTCACGGCCCTCGTACCAGAAGGCGCGGAACCACTCCAGCGGCTGCTTCCAGCCCCATTGGAAGAAGGAATACCAGGGCACCTCGTGAATACGGCCACGCACTGCCAGCACGGAGACGTAAACGTTGGGGCCCCACGTCGGATCGACCTTGAGGGAAATGTTCGGATCCTTCCCCGAGATTTCCATCGTGCGCGTCTCCATCACGCCTTCACGTTCAATGGCAACCAGCGCGGTGGCCGAACGGAACGGCATGCGCACCTGCAACCTGGCCGTCTCGCCCGGCTCATAGGCACGACGCTCCGGCAGGACGTCCATGCGGTCGGTGTTGTCACCGCCGAACCAGACTTCGCCGCGGCCCGTTACCCACACGCCCGTCGTGGACGTGGTCAGATTGCCCTTCTCGTCCTTCGCCTGCGCGATCAGCGTGATTTCTCCGGGCTGTGACAACGAGACATCGCACGACAACTGGCCGCGATCATCCGTCTTGCCGCTACAGACCTTACCGAGATCCTTGACCTCCGTGCGGTTGTCGTAAGCGTAGAACCCGCCCACCATGCGCTTACGGCTACTGGTCGTGATGCGGGCTTCGGCGCGCACTTCCATCGCCACGCCAGACTTCGGCTTGCCTTGCAGATCGAGCGCCAGCGCCTTGACCGGCAGCTTGTTGGTCACCGACACCCAGCTTTCGCTGCGTACGCCCGTGATCAGATTGGCCGGCCACAGCGTGGCATTCCCGCGAAGCGTCTGAATCTCCCCGTTAGGGTCGGCGAAGCTGGCCTCTAGCACCAGATCGCTCGGACGATCCACCTTCGGCAAATCCTTGAGCGTCAGCGTGCCGGCACCGTTGCGGTCGAGGACCAGTCGCTGCTTGTCAGCCACCAGCTTCTGATCGCTGGAACCTGAGCTTTCGTCATTGCCCTGATCGTCGTCGTCAGCCCCCGACTGCGCCGAAGGCGGACGATAGGGCGTGAAACTGAAATCGTCATAGCCATCGAACGTCAGGTCACGTACTCGCATGAGCGCCGAGACACGAACCGGCAGATTACCGGCCGGTCCGCCCGCCACGTAATTCACCTGCACGTTCACCGGCGCTTCCGTCTTGTTGATGAGCGGTGACTTGGCCGCGTCGCGCACGCCGATGGAACCCGCCAGCACCGGCAAACGGAAAGCCTCGACACGGAAATGCCCGGCATCCAGCGATTGCGGATAGGTCTTCGGACGCGAATCGCTGTCCGTGTAGTCCAGCGTGACGGCATACTCGCCGAGCTTCGCGCCTTGTGGAATCTGGAAAGTGTTCTCTGCCAGCCGACCGTTGCGCCACGTGATGGGCTGCGTGTACGTCTGCCCTGACCCTTGGTGGGTAATCGTCAGTTGTGACGGCAGGCTCACCGGCAGCGCCAGCCCCTGCATCGTTTCCTGACGGATGAAGTGTTTCATCGATACCGTCTCGCCTACGCGGAACAGCATGCGGTCAAACACGGTCTGCGCACGAATCGTCGGGGTGGTGCCACCATCGGTCGGCACATGGAAGCGCCAGGGCTCGATACCGCGATCCCAGTCGGACGACACGAACGCCATGTCCGGATCGTTCCCCTGCGTGCGGGCGACGACGAAATACCCGGAGCGCCCCGTCTTCTGGCAATAGCGATAACGTTCGAGCGCCTTGTCGATTTTCGCCACGCCCGTTTTGTCGGTCACGGCCGACGCTACTTCGCTGCCGTCGCAATCGAGCACGCGCACCTTGGCATTGGCGACAGGTTGGCCCTTGTCGAGCGTAGTGACCCACGCCACGGCGTTCTCACGCCCCATCTTGAAGTGCACACCGAGGTTCGTAACGAGCACCGTGGTACGCACATACATCGGCAACGACTTGCCTAGCAGCGCCGCCCCCAGGGATTGCGACGCCAGCTCCACGACATAGAACCCCGGCTTCTGGAACGGAATGCCGACGACCTCGAACGGGCGCGGATCCTTCTCTTTGGGCACCGGCAACGTCAGCGCCTGAACCCCAGGCAAGCCGGAGAGCAGCGACAGGCTTCGCGTGTCATAACGCGTGATCTTGTCTTCGACGATGGCCGCCGCGTTAGGCCCGAAGGTCTCCCTTGCCGCAGGCGCGCTCAGGATCGACGGCATCTCCTGCGCGATCTGCTTGCGCGTCATCGTGGTCTCGTCGAAGCGTCTTACGCGCGACATCCACGTCATGACGTCGGCGTCATCGTCCACCCGCAGTTGCAGCGTCCGTCCATTCGCACCCTCGCCCGCCACGCCCAGTCCATTGATCTGTAGTGCCGGCTCGACCTTACGTAGCGTGACAGGCAGCATCGGCGGCATGCCCGGCTCGGCAAATCGCTCCACGATGCCAAAGGGCGCCGCCGCAAATTTGGCCAGCGGCGGCATCGTCGCCGTCCTGGTCTTCAACGGGAATTCACTCGCGTTATCGAGCGCGCGGCCGCTGTCATCCACGAAGCCCTTCGGCAACGAAATCGTCAGCTCGGCCTTCTCCGGAAACGGCGCCTCGAAGGTGATGCCGCTCACGCTGGACGAACGGTCCGAATCGTCAAGCTTGGGCGAACGCTCCGCGCCTGCGCCTTGCAGGCGGATCTTGGTCACCATGTCGCGCGCGACCGGCGAACTGAACGACAGACGCAGCGGACGCAACGGCGTGCACGGCGCATTGGCGTTTTCACGCTCGCAACTGAAGCTCGCGGTGAACGGCTCGCGAACCTCATATTCGAAACGGCGTGCCTGCCGGGTCGCAACGCCCGACGGCGTCGCAATCCCGGCGCCCCAGACCAGATGCATCTTCGCACCCGCCGCGAGCGTGCGATTGCATTGCAGCATCACCACGCGCGACGCTTGCTTGTCGAGATTGAACCGCTTGAGCAGCGCCGTACGCGTATCGCCTTCGATCCACTTCACGCCGAGGCGCTCGCCTACCCCCTCGGTCTCGCACCATGCGTTCTGACGCACGCTGGCCGGATCGGCCGCACCGTTGAGCGTGAGAATGAATATCTGGTTTTCGTCGATGGGACCGTACGACGGGCGGATGGACGAGACGGCCGGCCCCCCGGTATTGAATGCGTATTTCGTGGTGCCGGAGAGTGCCGTACCCGACACGGAGGAAAGACCGCTACGCATCTCGACGGCGCATTTCGCCCCCGGTGGCAGCGCGTTTTTGAAGTCATAGACCCAGATCTTGGGTTCGAGCCAGTGGCCATCGCCCGTGAGCGTGGCGTCCGAGCATCGGACGGTGGCAGGCGCTGTCGCCCGAGGGTCGCCGGCAGGCACAATCGCTTCGTCGAACTTCACGACGACCTGATTCACGCTGGCAACTTCACCCTGCGGGCTGACGCTCACGATGCGCGCGGCCTGCGCCGGCGACACCGTAACCAATCCTAGACAAAGCGCCGCCCACGCCAACGGCGCAGCCGGCCAGACGCGTTGCGTTCGGCTATGCATGCCGGACTCCTCCCGGGTTCTGGTGAGGCGATTCTAACCTGCGGTCCTTGGCATTTCGAACCGTTTCCCAACAGAATCAGGGCGGAATTCGATATTTGGGATGGGATACCCGCCTCGCTCGGAAACGTCTGATCGATCCTCTCGGAATTCGTCTCAATCGTCGTATCGATGTCGCGACAATCGTGGCTGCGAAAGCCGCCTATGTCACACTGGCGTCTTTCCGTATTCGCCGCGTGCGTCACACATGTCCGTCGCCTTTCTCCATCCCAAGAAGAACGCGCTGGTCTATCTGGTGAAGATTCTCAGCGGCTCGCTGATCGTCTGGTTTGGCCTGCGTGCAGCAGGCTTTCCCGAACCCTACTGGGCGATGATCTCGCTCATCATCGTGACGGAGCCCGATCCGTTACAGGCGCGCAGCAACTTCAAGGCGCGCTCGATCAACACGATTACCGGTGCGATCGTGGCGTGTATCGTCTTGCTGGTGATGGGGCCGGGACTGGCGGCGATGCTCGTGGGAATCACGATCGCCACGCTGGCCGCGATGCTGGTGCAGAACTATCCGGCGAACTGGCGGCTCGGACCAGCCACGGTAGTGATTCTGATGTCGGCGGCGCTCAGCGGACAGGGGCAAGGCCTGCACGAAGAACTGAGCCTCGCCATGCTGCGCGTGATCGAAGTGCTGGTCGGCTCCACCGTCGCACTCATTCAGTCGCTGATTTACGGACGCTACGTGAAGCCCCTGCTGATGCCGGAGGACTGACGCTGCGCTGTATCCCGAAAAGCGAGGCGGCGAGTGCCGCCTGCGCTCAGCGCTGCGCCGGCCGGTTGTTCGACAGGTAGCTCAGCGGCAACGCGTTGCTGCGCTTGAAGGCGCTCAGCACGATGTTCGAGCGCACGTTCTCTACGCCCGGCACCTGCATCAGCCGCTTCATGACGAATGCCGACAAGGCGTTCAGATCCGGAACGACGATCCTCAGCAGGTAATCGGCCTCGCCGACCACCGCGTGACATTCGAGCACCTCGGGCAGCAGATCGATTTCTGCCTGGAATCGCTCGATGACCTGATCGCCATGGTGCTGCAAGCGCAGCGTCGTGAAAGCCGTTACCGCCAGGCCCAGCGCCTCGGGCCGCAATACCACGCGATACCCCTCGATGACCCCTGCGGCTTCGAGCCGTTGCAGGCGTCGACCGATCTGCGACGCCGACAACGCCACATGCTCCGCCAACTGATGATGGGTGGCCCGTCCTTCCTTCTGCAAGGCGTCCAGAAGGGCCAAATCGAAGCTATCCAGATCAAGCATGACGATTCTCCGCAATAAATCACATTTTTATGCGAAATTTATGCAAACGACTTTCACCACAGGCGCATTATGCGCCCATTTCGCGTGACATGCGCAATACACTTTCAAACATTGTCATCGCTTGATTGAGTCGTTCGTATCATGTCCCTTACCGCCATGCTCCAGGAGCAATTCGACGCAGGTCTCTCGACCCGCCCCGACTTCACCATCGATCAACCCGTCGAACAGTACGGCGCGGTGGATCACGCGGTGTGGCAGCAGCTCTACGAACGCCAGACGGCCATGTTGCCAGGCCGCGTCTGCGATGCTTTCATGGATGGCATTCGTGCTCTGGACATGGACGCGCGTCGTGTGCCCGAGTTCGAACGCCTGAACGAAAAACTGATGGCGGCAACCGGCTGGCAGGTCGTAGCGGTACCCGGACTCGTGCCGGATGACGTCTTCTTCGATCACCTCGCCAATCGGCGTTTCCCGGCCACATGGTGGATGCGTCGCCCCGACCAGCTCGATTACCTTCAGGAACCCGACTGCTTCCACGACGTGTTCGGTCACGTGCCGCTGCTTGCCAATCCGGTGTTTGCCGACTTCATGCAAGCGTACGGCAAAGCCGGCACGCTCGCGCAATCGCTCGGCGCGCTGCCGCTGCTGGCGCGCCTGTACTGGTACACCGTCGAATTCGGTTTGATGCGCGACGGCGACGGGCTTCGCATTTATGGCGCGGGCATCGTCTCGAGCCGGGGCGAAACCGAATTCTCGCTGACGTCGCGCGAGCCGAATCGCATCGGGTTCTCGCTCGAACGGGTGCTGCGCACGCAATACCGCATCGACACCTTCCAGCAGACGTACTTCGTGATCGACGACTTTGCTCAGTTGTTCGACGCCATGCGTGCCGATCTGCCGGCACTGTTCAAGGCGTTTGCCGCACAGCCGTCGTTCGAGGCCAACGCGCGTCGGCCAGACGACGCGCGGATTCTGCTGCCGGCATGATGGCATGGCCCGGAGCGTTCCGGGTCATCGCCTCCAAAAACGTCCATCGCCCGTATTCAGCGCACCCTCGACAGCGCCTGAACGTACTTTTTCCAGTTTGGCACGCGCTATCGGAAAGCGCTTACACACGTGCACCGCCAGCCTGTGGAACAATGGTCGAGTCTCACAGTGCCTTGAAAGGAATGCCATGACAACACGACTCACATCCGAGGAACGCGCCACGCTGACCGAAGTGCTGCCCGAGTGGCACCAGGTGGTCGGCCGCGACGCCATCCAGCGCAGCTTCACGTTTCACGACTTCAACGAAGCGTTCGGCTTCATGACGCAAGTCGCGCTCAAAGCGGAAAAGATGGACCATCACCCGGAGTGGTTCAACGTCTACAACCGCGTGGACATCACCCTATCGACCCATGATGCCGAAGGCCTGACCGAGCGCGACGTCAAGCTGGCACTGGCCATCGACCAGTTTGCCGGCGACCGGACGTCGCGCTGATCCTTCCTGTCGCGTTCCTTCCCTCACGCGCTCAGCGCTTCGGCGCGAGCAGCGTGCCGCGACAGGCCTTGCTGCCACAGTGGCAGGCGTATTCGCGTTTGAGCTTTTTGGTGTAGCGGGCGTCGATCACCAGACCGTAGTCGTAAAACAGTTCTTCGCCCGCTTCAATATCGCGCATCGCATAGATGTAGACGCGCTCCCCTTCCTCCCGCGCCTCGCAGTTCGGCGCGCAGGCGTGGTTGATCCAGCGTGCATTGTTGCCGTCGACCTTGCCGTCGATACAGCGGCCGTCTTCCAGGCTGAAATAAAAGGTGTGCGTCGGATGATCCGGATCGTGCGGATGGCGACGCAACGCCTCGCGCCACGAAATGATCTCGCCCTTGTACTCGATCACGCGATCCCCTTTCTTGAGTCGCTTGATCGCATACACACCCTTTCCGTGGACGCCTGACTTCCTGACTTCGATTCTGCGCTTGGCTGCCATCTCTATGCGATGAGGTTTCGTGGATGCAAAAAAGCGCAGTGTACAGGCACGCGACGGTCATGTGCGTGACAGCCCCTGACGAAAAAAAACGTCACCCGGTCGCGGATGACGTTCTCCCCCTGATTCGCGCCGCTCGGGCATCATGCCCGAGCGTGCCGATGCCAACCCGTCGCTCAGCTCTTGCTGTAGAGCTTCCAGACTTTGTTGCGCGTGGCGATTGACGCTTCGACATGCGCATTGCAATCGAGCGCGAGTCGCGAATCGTCGTACGTGGTGTTGAAATGATTGCAGTGATAGGTGCCTTTGCCACGCGCCGACATCTCGAAGTGCTCGCACGTCAGACACATGCGCTGCTGTGGCATATCACCGCGGATTTCCGCCGTGGAGATGAGCTTGACGAGCATGCGGTACAGCTGAGCCCGATCTTTTTCGCTCAGCAGATCTGCGGCCGTCGTCACGAAGCTCGCCCATTGCGATGCCCGCTTGGCGGACGTGCGGCCTTTCGCGGTCAGACGCAGCGCCAGCGCACGACCGTCGTTGGCGTCCCGGCGCTTTTCGACGAGTCCCTTGCTCTCGAGCGTACTCACGGCCTCACTGACCGTGGCCGATGTCAGGGCGGCGTCTTCCGCGATCTCGCCCAATCGCATCGGCACGCCGCGCATGAGCAGGAGCGTGAGAATCTCACCCTGCGTCGGCGTCAATCCAGACAGTGCCGCGCCTTCCCAGGCGTGGCTCCGTAACGCAGTTCCCATGCGCAACAAACCTGCCGTTACGCGTTTGGAGAGCGCTTCATCAAGTGGGGTCGGGGTAGCCATGATTTTCGTTAGGATTTCTAAAAACTATACGTCGATAAAACAGCTTGTCAAATGAACTCACGGGCGGTGCATCACACGTCTCTACCTTGTGCATCGTATATTTTGGCGCCCCGCCCGGGGGAAACCCTAAGCTACTTCCGTGTCGATACTCGACGGCGAGTCGCTGTTGAACGCGCCGCCCCACCACGATTCCATTGTGTGTTCTGAGTTTAATTTTGGCGTATCAGTTCTTGTACTGATCTCCCAAATCCTACTCATGATGTTTACAAAATATTGGTGTCCTGTGCACTTGCGCGGCGAAGCGACGCACCGAAAAAATCATTTCGCATCCCATGCGAATTACACCGCTCACTGAATTGGTGTAACGCATCGCGGCGTATCGAAGCGCGTCGTACCCCGCACCAATTCTCAACTGTCTCGCAAAGCCTCATCCGACGCGGCTCGTAGCCCTTAGCGATGCATTTCGCGAGCGCAACGTCCCCGTTACGTCCCCAATGAAAATCTCTTGATATTCGAGACATCCGCGCGTTTCGAGCGATGCGACGAATGCTCGCAGACCACCCTGCGTTTCGGACAGAACGCAAATGATTTGAAACACAACCGCCGGTCGTCAGTCGTCGGCAGTCGCATCGCGTGAGAAAAAAGGGAAAGAACTGATCGGCGAGTCCGAAAGCAGCCGCTTCGAGACTCGCGAATTGAGAAATTTGACGGTACGGACGATGTCGCTCGTTACGGTCAGCAAAACCAACATCATTCACTTCTTGCACCACGTACGGCAGGTCGGGAAAACAACGTGGCGCGATTGTAGCCGCGAACCGGTCAACCAGTCCGAGAACGTCAAAATTATCCACAAAACCGTGTTTTCGAGGGTGTATTGCACAATATTTAGGCGCCTGTGGATAACTTTCTGGATAAGTTATCGGACTAGTTGTGCATGGGTTCGGGATAAGTCGCGAATCTTTCCACAGGGGTCAAAATCTGTTCAGAGTTGTTCTTCGGATACCCGCTGTTTGTCCATCCAGTTCTCAATCCGGCAACTTCCTGTTTACACAACGTTAACTGTGGTTATCCACAGGAGTTGGCTGCCTTTGTTAACTACTACTATGTATACATACAGTAAACCTATTAAAACCTTAAAACCTTGCTACGAGCGGCGCAAAAACGGCAAAACCCTGTCGTCCTGAACAGTGGAAAACGCAGCGCTTGCGATGCGTGATCGGTCCCACTGACGACCTCGGGATAAGCCTCTCGTAGGGCTTTGCCCGCGAGGGCGGCACTAACCGGATGCGAATCCTGTGGTGTGCCGCACAGCCGCCCCCACGGCGTCACCACAGACGACCGCATCCGGGAACGCGCGACACAAACCCTCCAGGCAAGAAAAAACCCCGCCTTGGCGGGGTTTCGTCACACCGATCGCCTAACGACCGGTATCGGGCTACAAAGCACGTTCAGGGGGTGCTGCCCATCGCAGGCATTGCTGCCGGACCATCTCGTTGAGCGATTTGGCGTCTGCATGAACCTCACGCAGCCACACGGCATCGTTTTTACCGGACGCCACCAACTGGCGAATCTCCTCGCATGCACCTTCGGCTTCAAGCGCCGCCGCATGCGGTTTAATGAGCTCGAGCGTCTTGGTAATGTGATCGCCGAGCATCGACCGCTCACCGGTCTGCGGATCCACGTAAGCGCCTTCCAGACCGAACCGGCAGGCTTCGAAGCGGTTGAACGTGTAGACCAGATAATCGTCTTCACTGAGCTCGAACGGACGCTCGTTGAGCAGATAGTGGGCCAGAGACTGGATATAACAGGCGATAGCGGCCGCGCGACCTACTGACAAGGGGGTATCCATCACCCGGACCTCGATCGTCCCAAAACCCGGTTTAGGACGAATATCCCAGTAGAAGTCCTTCATGCTCTCGACAACGCCGGTCTTCACCATCTTGTCGAAATACGTCTCGAAATCCGACCACTTGAGCACGAAAGGTGCACGACCCGACAGCGGGAAGGCGAAAACGGAGTTCAGACGGGCTGAGTGGAAGCCGGTGTCCACCCCCTGCACGTACGGCGACGAGGCCGACAGCGCGATGAAATGGGGGATGTAACGCGACATGGCGTGCAGGAGGTACAACGCGCTGTCCGGATCGGGGCAACCGATGTGAACGTGCTGGCCGAAAACGGTGAACTGCTTGGCCAGGTAGCCATAGAGTTCGGACAGAAAGTGAAAGCGCGGGGAATCGTAGATCGTCCGCTCGCTCCAGCGCTGAAATGCGTGGGTACCGCCCCCACACAACCCGACGTTGAGCTGCTCGCTCGCGGCCACGAGCACGTCGCGCACGCGCGTGAGCTGGGAGACGGCGTCGCTGTGGTGATGACAGATGTCGGTCGATAGCTCGATCATGCTTTCTGTCATTTCCGGCTTGATATCACCCGGATGCGACTCCTTGGCGACCAGACGCATGACGTCAGCCGCCGCTTTGGTCAGATCGTAATCGTGACGATTGACGATCTGCATTTCCAGCTCTACCCCGAAGGTGCAGGGCTTTGAGGGAACGAATGCTTCTAATGACATGGCTTAATCCTTCCGTTCACCGACAAGGGCCAATGCCCAATAGACCACCAGCGGGCCGGCCAGTTGCAGCAACGCGATGGTGCACATCACCACGGCCTTGAGCATCGGATCGAACTGCGGATAGATGTCGTACGTGTCGGCAACGAGTACGAACGCGAGACTGGCCATCGGGCACAACGACAATCCGAGCGCGACGGCCTGCTTGTAACTGATACCGGCCTGATGGGCGACGGCCACCGTGCCCACGACCTTGGCTACGCCGCGAACGATGATGATCGCCAGCGCCGCCAACCCGCCGAGTACCAGGTATTCCCATTGAAACGCCAGCGACGTCAGCACGAACAGCACCACGGCGAGCAGCCATCCGGCCGTGCCGAAGTACGCCGGCCACAGTTGCGGGCGCTCATCCAGATTCCGGAAGATGATCCCGGCGAGCAGCAGCGTGAGCGAGTTCGGCAGCTTGAGCATGTGCACCAGCGCGACCATCAGCATGATCAGCCCGATGAGCATCACGAAGGCGTGGTGGTCCTGGCTGCCGAACTTGCGAAAGACCAGGTTGCAGGCCTTGGCCAGCACGAACGCCAGCACGATCGAGCCGATGAGCAGGTAGAGCGGGTGGAACAGCACGACCCAGAAGCTGGAGTGATAGGCCTGGTGCATCCAGCCGTAGACCAGCTTGACGGCCACGACCGCGTACACGCTATTGAGCGCCGCGAGCGCCAGCAGACGCTCCGTCACCTGCCCCTCGGCACGCAACTCGTTCTTCAACTGGATCACGACCGCAGGCGACGTCGCCATGCTGATGGACGCGATGAGGACCGCCGTGAGCGGCGACACGCTGAAGACACGCAAGACCGCGTAGACCGCGATGAACGTGAGCAAAGCTTCCAGCGCACTCGTGACGATGATCCAGGGATTGGCCCGCATCCATTTCAGGTTCAGGCGGCTGCCCAGTTCGAACAGCAGCAGGCCAAGCGCCAGGTCGATCAGCAGCCGGATGGCCGCGCTCGTTTGCGCGTCCAGCATGGAAGACAGACCCAGGGTGCCACCGACCAGCCCGACCACGGCGTAACCGGTGATGCGCGGCAGGCGCAGTCTCCGGAAACAGATTTCCCCGGCGAGACCGGCAAATACCAATGCCAGCCCGGCGAAGAAAACGGGATCGGGCGCCGGCGGCCAGCCCGGAAAAAGGGACAGTTCCGACGTCATTAATGCTCGCTTTGCGCCGCTTGACGGCGCATCAAGTGGTGAAAAGGAAAGAAAGTCGCGCGCGGGGTTGCAGATGAAGGACAAATGCGCGACGGACCCGAAGGGTTGGGGTCATTTTGCCACACTCGGTTTTTACGCCCTTCAAACGGTCGTCGAGATGGCCGGAGGCCCGCCGTACGGGCATGTCGGGGGAGTACGTCGCGGGAAGGCAGTTCCTGTCGCTGCCAACCCGGGACGTCGACAGTCTTCGAGCACTTGATAATGCCGGGGGTAGCCAGAAAGTACGGGGGCAAGCGCCGGCAGGGCGCGCCGCCCCCGCATGGGGCGGGCTTTGCACCGCTATAGGGTCAGATTCGATTTATCGAGACGGTCCACCATTTTCAGAAAATGGACGTGTTGAGCCGCAGCGCTACCGCTCCGACGGGGCGCGAATAACGGGCTGAACGGGGTTTCATCTGACGATCCTGGCGAGAGCGTAGCCAGACGGCCGCTGAACTTGGAGACAACGCCATCCCGGGCATTCGGCGCCTAATGTGTCTCAGGCCTTGCGCAGCGCCTGCATGAGATAGCGTGCCGGATCGATGGCGTCGGCCAGATCGCTACCGATCGGCCACGGTTCGCCTTCGATCTGGCTGGCGACGAGCTCCGCACACAGCGACGCGAACACCAGTCCGCGAGAGCCGAACGCAAAGCTGGCGTACAGGCCGTCCAGCCGTGGCAGATCCCGCAGATGCCCCCCGGACAGACGTCGCCGCAGCGGCTCGATGGCCGCGACATCCGGCAGTTGCCCGGCCATCGGCAGACGATCCGGGACGAGTGCCCTGAAGGCCGTGCGTCCGCCCAACTCGGCGGCGGCACTCTCACTGGCCAGTCCACCGTCGCCAAAGGCCGCTGCGTGTGCGGGCAGCAAGGCGGCTAGCCGACGCAGGTTGGCCTGATGATCGGCTAGACGGATCTCCTCGGCGGGATCATCGAATCCGTAGGTCGCCCCGGTGATGGGCCCGGCGCCGCCCAGCAGCGATGGCGCGACATAACCGTCGCCACAAACCGGCACACGAAGCTCGGGCAGCGCGTCGGGCGGAAGGAACGTCAGTTGCCCGCGAACCCGTCTGACCGGCATGTACGTCGGGTCGAGGTACGGCGCCAGCAGCTTTTGCGAGAGGTCGGCCGCGGTCACGATCGCCACATCGGCGGTGGTCAGTTCGCGTCCGGTGTCGTCGAACGCCGTCCAGCGGCCGTCCTCACGTCGCGCCAGCCGTTCGACGCTCACACCATAGCGCGCGTCCAGCGACGGCCCTGACGCCACCAGCTCGGCGCGGCACAACATGGCCGGGGCGAGCCAGCCGCCTTCCGGATACCACACCCCCCCGTGGGCCAACGTTTCCCCGGCGAGCGCCGACGCCTGCGCCACGTCGACCCACTTCGCATACGCCTCCGGATACGCGTGCGCTTCCATGACCTGCTGCAACGCCTGCGCCTCGGTGTCGGACGTGGCGACCTGAAGCAGGCCGTCGGCGTGTCCGGGCAGGCCGCCCGGGAGCGTTCGCCATTGCGAGAGCGCGTAGAGGAAACCGGCGCGCGTCAGGCGCGACAGCACGTTGTCATCGGCCGAGAGTTGCGGATGGAAGACGCCTGCGGGATTGCCTGACGCCGCCGTCCCCGGGGCTTGCGCCCGCTCGAAGAGCCGAACGCGCCAGCCGCGTGCGATGAGGCGTCGCGCCATCGCTGCCCCGGCCATCCCCGCACCGACGACGATCGCTTCACGCGTGTGCTGCGCCCGTGGCGTGCGGGCAGCAGGCGGATCGTAACGGCGCATGCGGTACGGCGGCGCATAGGGTCCGGCGAGCATCGAGCGTTTTGGCCCGTACCCGTGATGACGGATGACCTGAAAGCCCGCGGCGATCAGATCGCGACGGACCTGTCCGACGGCGGTGTACGTCGCCAGCGTCGCTCCATCGCGCGCCAGCCGACCGAGCGACTTGAAGATCTCCAGCGTCCAGATGTCGGGGTTCCGTGACGGGGAGAAGCCGTCGAGATAGAAGGCGTCCGCCCCCACGCGCAGCGACGGCAGCAGATCGGTCGCGTCGCCGAACCCCACGCTCAGCACCACGCCCGGGGCGAGGTCCAGCCGGTGCCAGCCGGCAACCGGCAAAGGCCATACTTCGCACAGCCGTTGCACCAGCGGCGCGAGTTCCGTCATGCCGGGCTGCACGAGCATCGGTTCGAGCGTGCGGCGCAGATCCAGCGGACGGAACGGATATTTCTCCACGGACACGAAGTGCAGCCGGGCGGGACGTTGGGGATCGTCGCGCCAGGCCGCCCACGTCGCGAGGAAATTCAGGCCCAGACCGAAACCGGTCTCGACGATCACGAATTGCTCGCGCCCCCGCCAGCGCTCAGGCAAGCCATTGCCACCGAGAAAGACGTACCGCGCCTGGCCGAGCGCACCGCCCGTGCTGTGATAGACGTCTTCGAAGGCGTCTGAATACGGGGTGCCGTCTTCCGTCGTGGACGGTTGCGCCGGTGTGATCGGGACACTGCCCGGACGGCGGCTCATTCGCTTCCCCGCTCTTCGGTGACGATTTCGATCAGCCCCGGCAGTGACACCACGCCCAGCCACTCGCCGTCGGCGCCCGTCACGGGCACCCAGTCGGCGTGCATCTTGCCCACCGAGCGCAACGCGCTGACCAGCGCCATGTCGCCGTCGAGCGCCTTGCAGGGCGTGACGATCTCCGTCCAAAGTTCCGGTTTGCCTGTCGCCTGACGTCGCCACCAACTGGCGGCGTCGAGCGTGCCGATCAGGCGGCCATCCTGCGCGCGCACCACAAGGTTGCGGTAGCCGGTGTCGACGAAGCGCTCGCCAATGGCATCCGAGCTGTCGGCGGCGCTCACGACGGCATCGTTATTGTCGTTATCCACGGCTAGCGACGAGAGCCGCATCTCGCTGCCCTCGCCCGTCATCGACAACCAGCGGCCAGCCACCTGATTGCGACGCAGCGACTTCGCGTAGACCGAGTCGGCGCGCAGCGTGTGCGCCGTCAGATAGGCGGTCACGCAGGCCAGCATGAGCGGCAGGACGACCTGATAACTCAGCGTCATCTCGAAGATCATCAGAATCGACATCAGGGGGGCGTACGTCGTGGCCGCAAGAAACGCCCCCATACCGACGACCGCGTAACTGCTCGCCACCGACGCCGTTGCCGGGGCAAGCGCGTTCATCGCGATGCCGTAAAGACTGCCGAGCGCGGCGCCGACGAAGAGCGTGGGCGTGAAGACCCCGCCGACCCCCCCGGACCCGGCGGACGACGCCGTCGCCAGCACCTTGAACACCAGCACCATTGCGAGCGCCTGCCAGGCCCAATGCGTGTGCAGGATCGAGTTCACCACGCTGTAGCCGTTGCCCCAGACCTGCGGCACCTGCAACGAGAGCACGCCCACGATCAGGCCGCCGAGCGCGAGCCGCAGGAACAGCGGGATGGGCAAGGCCCCGAAGCGCGCCTTGGCGGTGTCGAGCAGGCGCAGGAACAACGGTGCGAGCACGCCGGCCAGCACGCCGAGGCCCATGTAGAACAGGACTTCCCAGCCGGAGACGAAGTCGAAGCGCGGCATTTGATAGACCGCGTCGTAGCCGAGGAACTGGCGGATGACGATGTTGGCGATGACCGACGCGACGACCAGCGGCCCGAGCGTTGCCGTCGAAATGGAGCCGTAGACGATCTCGGAGATGAACAACGCGCCCGCGATCGGCGCGTTGTAGGCCGACGTGATACCGGCCGTGGCGCCGCAAGCGACCAGCAGACGCAGGCGCTCGGGCGGGAACGCCAGGATGCGTCCGACGAGTGAGGCGAACATCGCGGCGAGCTGCACCATCGGCCCTTCCCGGCCGATCGATGCTCCGGAAGCGACCGAGCACAGCGACGACAGACTCTTGACGAGCGTTTGCCGCAGACTGAGCACGCCCGTGCCGATGGCGATCGCCTCCATATAGTCGTCGGAGCCCTTCTTGGGCACCCACAGCGAGGCGTACTGAAGAATCAGGCCGGCGACGAGCCCGCCGGCGGTCGGCAGCAGCAGACGCTGCCACCAGTTGAGGTCCTGCGCCAGCTCGACCATGCCGCTGTGGTGTCCGGCGAGCAGAAATTGCAGACCCGAGAGCGCCTCACGGAACGCGACGGTCGCCAACGCCCCCAGCAGTCCGACGATGCCGGCCAGCAGCAACGTGATTTGCAAGGTGTTCGGCGCGAATTGACGTCGCACCCACACGACGACGGGCAATTTGGCCCAGGCGGACACGGCTGACACGGATAGGAGGCGGTTGTTGTCGTAGTGGGCCTCATGGTATCGACCGACGCCTTTTTTTGAAAGCGCACCGCCGGACGATCAAATTGACCGTGGAAACTGAATAATGCTCAGGTAAAGCATTTTTCGTCAGGGTATCGGTGCCGTTTCGGCGCATCGCTCGATGTCGATTGGGTGTCGTCGATCCGTGATCGATTTTGGCCTTTCCGGATTGCCCCGATTTTTCACGTCCGATGGATTTTGCGGACCTTTCAAACGGGGCCGGGCGACGGCCAATTTCTGAACATGATTCAGATAAAGGTAAATTTCGAGGCCTGAAGCGAGTTTGTGAGAGGGCTTTTTGGCGCTTTGGCGCATGCGCGGCCTTCAGCGAGGCCGCTGATGGCATGGCTCTCCATGGCCCTGTCTGGCGGCCTAACGCCTGTACTCCCCCGATTTGCCCATCCGCCGACACGAACCCAGTGACGGTGCGCCCTTCCGGCCTTGGGTATTGCGAGTCATCGCCTGCCCGGCCCCTCATGGACATCTTCAATGCCCCATCACATCGCTGGTCACATTCCACGCGGTGAAATAGAATGGCGCGCAATCGAATTGGAACTCAAGCGTAATACCCGAATGGCAGTTAGCAAAAAGGCCGCACAAAAATCGCCCGTGCGTCTGGAAGATCAACTGGGCTTCGCGTTGTACTCGGCATCGCTGGCGATGACAAAGGCCCACAAGCCGATGCTCGACCGACTGGGTCTGACCTACTCACAATACCTCGCCATGGTCGTGCTCTGGGAGCAGGACGACATCGCCGTCAATCAGTTGGGCGCGCGTCTCGGTCTCGACTCGGGCACGCTCACGCCGTTGCTGAAAAGACTGGAAATCATGGGACTTTTGACGCGGCGTCGTGGCGAAGAGGACGAACGTCAGGTGTTCATCGACCTGACGCCGCGTGGCGTGAGTCTGCGTCGTGAGGCGCGTCAGGTGCCGGCGCAAATTCAGGTCGCCACGGGGCAATCCGATACCGCGCAAAAGACGCTTCGCAACCTGTTGTTGCAATTGCGCGATACGCTCACCGACGTCTGAAAAAAGAAAACGCGCGCTTCCGTACGGAAAAGCGCGCGTCATTTAGTTGTGCGCAATCTAATGCGCCATCGTCGAAAACTCAGTGTGCGGGCATGAGCATTTCCATCCCGTCGATTTTCTCCACGGTGTAACCGGCATCACGCCAGGCATCCAGTCCGCCGAGCAGCGGACGCACTTCCGCAAACCCCTGCTGACGCAGTTGCTGGGCCAGTTTCGCGGCCGTCACCTCGTTGGGACAGGCACAGAACACCACGATGCGGCGATCGCGAGGGATATCCCGCAGTTTCTCGGTGATTTCGTCCGGCTCGATGGCCAGCGCCCCCGGAATCGTGAAGGGATCGACGGCGCGGCGTGCGGCGGAGCGCACGTCGATTACGACCGGCGTGATCTCGTCCTTCATCCAGCCTTCGAGCGTCTGTACGCCGATACGGGCCATGCGCAGCGAACGCAGCAGGCGGTAACGGTTCAGCCAGCGATTGAGCAGGTACAGTGCGAAGACCAGCACCACCAGCCACAGCACGCCGCGACCGAGCGTGTCGAACGCATCGAGCACGGCCACGATGTGCGACGCGAAGCCCACGCCGAGCGCCACGGCGACACCCGACCAGAGCACCGCGCCAATGGCGTCGTACAGCAGGAAGGTGCGCCACGACACGCCGAGCGCCCCGGCCATCGGCACCGACAGCGCGGAAAGCCCCGGCACGAAACGGGCAAACATCAGCACGCGCACGCCGTGACGTCCGATCGCCCCTTCCGTGCGGCTCACACAGGTGTCCGGCGAGATGGACAGACGGCACATCAGACGCAGGATGTGGTGACCGTAGCGACGTCCGGCGAGAAACCAGAGCGCGTCGCCGAGCAATGCGGCGAAGACCGCGAGGGCGATGATCAGCAGCGGCGAGAACAGCGACGTCGATGCCGTCACGATGAGCGTGGGATAGGCCGGCAGCGGCAGCCCCAGCGCCTGTCCGAAGATATTCAGGAAGACGAGCCAGAGCCCGAAGCGGGCGATCATATCGAACAACATGCCGGGTACCTGTTGGCGGATGAGGGTTGGCCGAAGCGCGGCCGCAGACGACGAATGCGCGCCAGTCGGCGCGCAAAGTTGCATGTTACTGCCGGGCTGTGACGGCCAGAAGCCGTGAAGCCGAAAAGTATTGTTGCTTTTCTGGAACGATCGCCTCAAAAGCGACGGCGACCTGCTGCAATCGTCCCGATAGCGCGTGATTCCATGGCCTACGTGGCAGCAATCACCCGAGCACAAGCGGCAGCCGGCGAGCGTTCAGCCTGTCATTGACGCGCCATCAGTGCCCCATCGCCGCCGACGCCCCCCGCTTCGGCCGGGTCAGCCAGACCAGCGCGGCCATCGCGAGGAAAACATACCCCGACAAATGGAAGATGTCGTTCGTCGCCAGCATGAAGGACTGGCGTGTCACCAGATCATTGAGCATGCCGAGATCGGCGCCGTTCGCCAGCCCCAACCCCTGGCGCAACTGATCGAGGTAGCTCGTCGTGGCATCCGAATACGGGGTGACGTGTTCGGCGAGCCGCGCGTGATGGTAGATGGCGCGGTCCTCCCACATTGTCGTGCTGACCGCCGTGCCGATGGCGCCGGAAAGCGTACGGAAGAAGTTCGACAGGCCGGAGGCGGCCGCAAGACGGTCGTCCGAGATGCTGGAGAGCGTGATGGTCGTGACCGGCACGAAGAAGCAGGCGATACCGATGCCTTGCACCAGCCGTGGCTCGATGACCTTCGCAAACGACAGATTCAGCGCGAAATGCGAGTTCCAGAATGACACCCCGGCAAAGACGAAGAACGCGAACGACGCCACCGCCCGCAAATTCAGCCGGTTCATGTTTTGCCCGATGATCGGCGACAGCACGAGCGCCAGCAGACCCACGGGCGCTGTCGCCAGCCCGGCCTTGCCGGCGGTGTAGTCCATCACCGTTTGCAGCCATAGCGGGAAGATCACCACCGAGGCGAAGAACGTCATGAAGCCGAACGAAATCACCACGACGCCGAGCGCAAAGTTGCGATCCTTGAAGAGCGTGAGGTCGACGATCGGCTTGTCCGACGTCAGCTCCCACAGGATCAGGAACGACAGGCAGATCGCGGCGGTGAGCGCGAGCGTGACGATCAGACTGTTGTTGAACCAGTCGCGGTCCTTGCCGAGGTCGAGCATCATCTGCAACGAGCCGACGCCGATGGCCAGCAACGCGAGTCCGATCAGATCGATGGGCAGCTTCTGCGTCTTCGTTTCATGACCGCGCAGCAGGAGGAAGCATGAGATTGCCGAGAACAGGCCGACGGGCACGTTGATGTAGAAGATCCAGGGCCACGTGTAGTTGTCCGTGATCCAGCCGCCGACCACAGGACCGAAAATCGGCGCGACGATCACCGTCATCGCCCATAGGCCAAGCGCCAGCCCGCGTTTCTTCTCGGGGAAACTGCGCAGCAGAATGGTCTGCGAGAGCGGCACCATCGGGCCGGACACGAGCCCTTGCAGCAGACGGAAGAAGACGAGCGACTCCATGTTGGGCGCGAGGCCGCACAGCATCGACGCAATCGTGAAGGCCGTGACAGAAAGCACGAACAGTTTCGCTTCGCCCACGCGCCTTGCCAGCCATCCGGTCAGCGGCACGGCGATGGCGGCGGCCACCGCGTAGGAGCTGATCACCCACGTCCCCTGACTGTTCGAGACGCCGACACTCCCGGCGATGGTCGGCACGGCAACGTTCGCGATGGAGGTGTCGAGCACCTCCATGAACGTGCCGAGCGCGAGCCCGACGGTCAGGATGGCCAGTCGCCCGCCGGTGAGCGGCGCGCCGGTCGGCGCGGCGGCGGAGGTTGCGGTGGCAGCGTCTGCCATGTGATGCGTCTCCCTGAAATGACGGCCGGCGCCCGTGGCGCCGCACGATCGATGTCTTTCCCGGATGGTGCCGCACATCCCGCGCGTTGTGCGACGCGGGTTTGGAAGCGAGTCTCTAAATCGTCAGGAAGCGCTCGTAACTGTCTCGCAACTCGTCACGTCTTGCGTGAATCACGCGTCCCGTAAGGGTTTGCGGTCGGTGCGGTTCATTGGCTGCGCGCCGGCTGCGGCGATTCGTCCAGTTGGGCCGAACGCCGGACGGTTTTACCTCTTGACGCCGTAGGGGCGGCAGGATTGAATCGCCCGTAGCGCCCGACGTTTGCCATGCTGCGTCGCTGTCCACGGGTGCTGTCGTCACGCCGTCCGTTGTCTCGCAGGCTCAAATAAGAAACTCTCGTCCCTTCGCCCAACGGCGGTCCGGCGAAAAGAAAAACCACAGGATAAGCCCATGCAGCCAGGTAGCGTCGTTCCCCTGTATTACAGCGAGTTCCTTGTCCTGCTGTCCTTCGTGATATCGGCGCTGGGTGCCTATGTCGCGCTGGTGGCCGCGTCGCGGATTCGCGACGAGGACGGACGTATCAGCGCCGGCTATGTCATTGTGGCGGCGTTCGCGCTCGGGGGCATCGGTATCTGGGGCATGCATTTCATCGGCATGGCCGCGCAACGCATGCCCTTCCCCGTCACCTATTCGCTCTGGCCTACGCTGGGTAGCCTCGTGCTGGCAGTGATCGTCTCCGGACTGGCGCTCTGGTACGTCGCGCGGGCGCCGTATCGAAACGCACTGCAATGCGCCGTCGGTGGCGTGGGGGCGGGTCTGGGCGTTGCCGGCATGCATTATCTCGGCATGAGTGCGGTGCGCACGCAGGCGTACTTCGAATGGGACACGACGATCATCGCGCTCTCGGTGCTCATCGCCATCGTGGCGGCGAGCGTGGCGCTATGGCTGGCGTTCCATCTGGAGACCAGCCTGCAACGTGCGCTGGCGGCGCTGGTCATGGCGGTGGCAGTGTGCGGGATGCATTACACCGGCATGCGCGCGGGCACGATCATCTGCACAGCGGAGACACGCGCGCAGGTCAGCCTGCGCTTGCAGGGCGATACGCTGCCGTACGGGGTATTCGTGATCGCGTGCGTCGTGCTGATGGCGATGGCCGTGCTGCTGTATCGCACTTCGCGCAAGCGGCGCGAACGCATGGCGGCGCGTCTGGACGCACTGATGCGTCAACGGGCGGGGCACGTCTGACCGGTTGCGGCAACGTGCAAGACATCTCGCGGAATTCGGAATTGGCGTACGGAATGCGTTGAACGAGCGCATTGCACGTCGTCACAATACAAAACGCCGGCCCCTCGTAAGACGGGCCGGCGTTTTGTTGGGTCAGGCTTTCAGAGCGTCTGACGACGCTGCACCACGATCAGTGCAGAATCGGGCTTCCGCTGATGGGCATGACATCGCCTGTTTCGATCAGGTCGACGATATCGAACGGTTCAGTGTTGAGTTCGCGCGACGCGCCGGGTTGGCCGGCGTACCACTTAACCATCGCCATGTGACCCAGCACACGGGTCACGATGCCAACGGCACCACGCGGCACTGCGATGTGATTGGATTTGACGATCGATCCGACTTGCACTTGAGCCTCCTGCGAATGACGAGAAACCGATGCGCCGACCGGCCGGCCGGTGCATCGTCATCCGACTATACCGTATTGCGTTGACGGCATTGCCGATTTCTCGGGTGAGGTCTCGAAAAAGCCTTCCGGCTGCCCGCCGTGATGCTCGGCCAGCACGCGGTAATGCGGCCCGCGCGGTGTCCGTACCGAATGGACGAGCACATAACCATCGCACTGCCAGACCAGCGGCGGCGGAGACAGGTCGGAGGGCGCGCGACGCGCGTGACGCAACAGGGAGACGTGCGGACGAAACGCTTGCGTCACGACGCGTGCGCCGGTCGCTCGCCACTGCGAGAGCAGCGCGTCGCGTGTGGCGAGGAGATTGTCCGGCACGCTCGGCGCGCCTGCCCAGACGATCTTTCGGTCGGACCAGTAGCCGAGATGATCGAACGTCAGCGTGAATGGATCGAGCGGCGTGCGCTGCATGAGCCCGAGCAACACGGGCAGACGTGCGGGGTCGACCTCGTCGAGGAATGCGAGCGTCAGATGCAAGGTCTGGGCGCGAAGTACGCGTCCGCCGCATTCTGCATGGGCCGACCGGGCCCAGTCGTGAAGCTGCGCACGTACGCCCGGCCCGGGCCACAAGGCAAGGAAGAGTCGCATGAGAACACCAGGGAGTGGATCCTGCTGATGATTCTCATAGTAGGCGGGAGATCCGGCGAATTCCAGCCGGACAAACGGCAGTGGATCGGCACGATGGATTGTGCCGGCGTTGTGCTGGCGCCGACGAACTTCAGACGGGGCAATGCCGTGCGAGGCGCTGCCCGGACATCACGCCAGGCAATCTTCGTCGCCCAGGCGAGTTACCGGCCGCAGATCAGTTCGTCGAAATACCCGGGGTGATGCCACGGCGACCGCGACGCGGCGTGTCGGCCGGTTTCTCTTCGGGCTTGGCCTGCACAGGCGGACGCATGATGCTGTTCCAGTTGTTCTGGATGGCGGCGTCGGCGCTGTCACGGGAGACGGCGCGTGAGATGTCGGCCGTCGGGTTGAATGCTGACGCACCACCCGCCGGGGCCGATCCGCCAACACCCGTGGCGCCGTTCGCCGGTGCGGGCGTGTTTTGCGCGTGAGCGTGCGGCGTGACGGCCAGTGCCGTCACGAAAACGGCGGGAAGCATCCACCACAGCGACTTGCGCAACAACGCGAGCGAGGGGATGTAATGGGCAAAGGGGGCATTGGAGGCAACGCGGACAGTCGACTTGTGGGCCATCGGAAATCTCTAGCGAGAAGACGTAGACGCCGGTTCGCTCGCCTCGCAGGGGCGACGTCGGCCGACGTCCGTCACATCGCAATTATCGTTAATGTCGCTACGGGATCAGTAGCTGCCGGGCGGCGGCTTCCAGCCCGGGGGCGGAGGCGGTGGTGGTGCATAGCGCTGAACGGGTTGCGACGACACCATGTCGCCGCGCACAGGAACGCGATTGCCGGAGGCATACATGCACTGAACGTAGGCCTGATCATAGCGGCTTTGGGTCAGATATGCAGACGACTGCGCGTTGCCGGCGCCCACCGCGCCGCCTGCGAGCAGGCCTGCACCCGCACCGATGGCGGCACCTGAGCCGCCACCGATGGCGGCACCGGCCGCAGCGCCGAGGGCGGTACCGAGCACGGCGCTGCCGATGGCACTGTTGTTGGCTGCCGTGGTGGCGTCGATGCCGCCGTTCTGGCCGGAGGCGTACTGGCGGCAGTTGAAATCGTCCTGACGGAACTGATCGAACGATTTCCCCGTACCGGGAAGCGCCATGAGGCTCGGCCCGGTGGGCACGACGACACAGCCGGCGAGTGTGGCAGCGGCGATTGCGATGGCGACGGGGGCTACGAGGCGCGGCATGCGGACGCGGCGCGCGGGTGCTGCGCCATGCGTCATTGGCGTCGCTGGCGTTGTTTGCGCGTCAGGTCGGGTCAATTGGCTGGGTGATTCGAATGACATCACGTGTCTCCCGATCAGTTCGACGCCGGTTGCGCGGGCACTTCGCGCCATCCGGCAGGACACGTTTTCACGTAGGGATAGTAGGCACCGGCCTTGTCGCAGTAGTACCAGGTGTCGCTGCTCGCACCGGGCTGATCGTTTTGCGCGCCGGGTTGCGGTTGCTCGACGTATTGCTGCGGTTGGCTGGGGACGACGACGAGCGGCGGTGCGTAGTAAGGCGTGGGTGCGGCGTAGGGATAAGCGTACGGATACGGGTAATAGCCGGGGCCGACCCAAACGCGCACGCCGCTATGCCAGGCGAAGGCGCTGCTGCTGGCCATCGCGGCGGCCACGGCGACGAAGCCGAGGACTACAGGAAGACGTTTCACGACACAGACCTCGAAGAACGAACTCCGGGCGCGGTGGATTCCGCCTCGCGGACGAGCGTCGAATGCGAGTTGGGTGAAACCGGTGCGATGGCATTCGAAGCCATCCATTCATCCGTCCGACGATGAAGATCGTCGCACACCGATTTCGACCTGAGTCGACGCAACGCCGCCCTGGAGTTGACGCCTCAGAGTCTAGGCCTGACACCCCTGCCGGGCAATTACGACGCCTGTTAGAAGTGTTTCAAAGCATTACGTTTTTGCGTGGATGTTTCCTGAATGAGGAGCCTTCTTCGAGGGGACTGAGTGTCAGCGGGCCGGTGCGTTCCGATGTCGGCGGCGGCGTATCACGGGGATGGGATCGACGCGCCGCCGACGCCATTTCGCTGCGGTATGTGCAGGCGGCTACATGTCGTTACACGACGGTCGGCCGTCTTAAGATCCGCTTAAGCTTGCCGCCGCAAACTGGCCTCGTGACTCGCACCCGTCGCATCATCGGTGCGAGGCGCATGACACTTATCACACGCATCGCTCGCACCACTCGCGTCGCTCATAGGGGCACATCATGAATCAGCAGGAATTGCAGACACTTCAGGGCTTTCTGACTCAACTTACGCAAGCGCAGGCTGGCGTCAAGGACGAGCAGGCGGAGGCATTGATCGCCGATGCCGTGCGTCGTCAGCCGGACGCGGCGTATCTCCTCGTGCAGCGTGCATTGCTGCTCGATCACGCACTGGTGTCCGCACGCGCGCAGATCGCGACGCTGCAATCGCAATTGCAGTCGGCGCAGGGCGGCGGCGCACACGACAGTTTCCTCGGCGGTGCCAACACGTGGGGGAACGCGGGGAACGGAGGGTATGCAGCGGGGGCGGCGGCACCGACAGCGGCGGCGGGGTATGGCAACGCGGGCGCGGGTGCAGCACCGGCTCAAGCACCGGCCCAGTACCCGACGCAGATGCAATCCCCTGCGCAGGCGCAACCGGCTCCACAAGCTGCCCCGCCGGCACAACGTTCGGGATGGTTAGGCGACGGCGCCCGCAGCACGCTCGGCAGCATCGCGACGACCGCCGCGGGCGTGGCCGGCGGCGCTTTCCTGTTCCAGGGCATCGAGAGCCTGTTTCACCGCAACAGCGGCGGCGGCTTCTTCGGTCAACCGGCGATGGGCGGATTGGGCAGCGGCATGATGCCCTCGGAGACGATCATCAACAACACGATCTACGAGAACGGAAACGGCGGTGGGAACGGTGGGGGAAGCGACAACAACTTCCTCGACACGTCGAACTCGGACTTCTCGAACATCGACGACGGCCTGATGGACACCGGTGATTACGACGACGATTCGAATTACGTTTGAGCGACCAACGGCGCGGGTGCATGAATAGCACTCGCGTCGATATCACTTCCCAATACAAAACCGACTGAAGATCACGCCAAGCAAATCGTCCGAAGTGAATTCGCCGGTAATCGTGCTGAGTTGCTCCTGCGCGAGACGTAGTTCTTCGGCGAAGAGATCGAGTGCGCTTGCGTTCTGACGCGCATGCGCATCCGCCATCTCGATGTGATCGCGTGCCGCGCGAAGTGCCGACAAATGACGTTCGCGCGCCAGAAACACGCCTTCGTTACCCGCCTGCCATCCGGCAATCCTGAGCAGTTCCGCGCGCAGGAAGTCGATCCCCTGCCCGCCTTTTGCCGACAAGCGCACGCCCAGCGGCGCCGTGCCTTCCGCCGGTAATACCGTCGCCGGTTCACCCGCCAGATCCGTCTTGTTGTACACGCGCACGATGGGCACGTGCTTCGGCAGTTGCGTTGCGATGACTTCGTCTTCGGGCGTCATGCCGGTGCGCGCATCGAGCAGATGCAGGACCGCATCCGCCTTCGCGATCTCGCTCCAGCTACGCGCGATGCCAATGCGCTCCACTTCGTCTTCCGTCTCCCGCAAACCCGCCGTGTCGATGATGTGCAGCGGAATGCCATCGATCTGAATTGTCTGTTGCACCTTGTCGCGTGTGGTCCCGGCAATCGGCGTGACGATCGCCAGCTCGGCACCGGCCAGCGCGTTGAGTAACGACGACTTGCCGACGTTCGGCTGCCCCGCCAGCACGACGTTGATCCCCTCACGCAACAACGCTCCCTGCCGCGCTTGCGAGAGCACCTGCGCCAACTGCGCGCGAATGCGTTCGAGTTGACCGAAGGCGTCCGCTGCCTCCAGAAAATCGATTTCCTCTTCCGGAAAATCGAGCGTCGCTTCGACGAGCATGCGCAGATGAATCACCAGATCCACCAGCGAATGAATCTCGCGCGAAAACGCACCGTCCAACGACCGGCTCGCCGAACGTGCCGCCGCTTCGGTGCTCGCTTCGATCAGATCCGCCACCGCTTCGGCCTGCGCCAGATCGAGCTTGTCGTTCAGAAACGCGCGATGCGTGAATTCGCCCGGCTCGGCAAGACGCACCCCAAGCGTCGCCCCTTCGTCGATACAACGCTGCAACAGCAGTTGCAGAACGATCGGGCCGCCGTGACCTTGCAGTTCCAGCACGTCCTCGCCGGTGTACGAATTCGGACCGGGGAAGTACAGCGCGATGCCGCGATCCAGTGCGTCGCCGGCACCGTCGAGGAACGGCAGATACGACGCATGACGCGGCTTGAGCGGTTGCCCGACCAGACGCGCGATGACACGTTGCACGGCGTCGCCGCGATGCTTGCCGAAGGACACGCGCACCACGCCGATGCCGCCGCGTCCGGGAGCGGTGGCGATGGCAGCGATCGGGACGCTTGCAACGGCAGAGGTGGAGGCAGTAACGCTCATGGAACGATTCGTTGAAAAACAGTGGCTTATTTTGACATGCACCAAACAAAACCGCCCGCGAGAGACTCGCGGGCGGCCAGGTCTTTCAGACGGTCAGACGTCAATCGTCAGGCCGCCTTTTCCTTCTTCTTGGTCCCGAGCATTCGGTTGATCGACCATTGCTGCGCGATCGACAACGTGTTGTTGACCACGTAGTACAGCACCAGACCGGACGGCAGGAAGAGGAACATCACCGAGAAGATCAGCGGCATGAACATCATCATCTTGGCCTGCATCGGATCCGGCGGCGTCGGGTTCAGCTTCGTCTGGATGAACATCGACACGGCCATCAGCACCGGCAGGATGTAATACGGATCCTGTGCCGAGAGGTCATGAATCCAGCCCAGCCACGGCGCGCCGCGCATTTCCACCGACGAGAGCAACACCCAGTACAGCGCAATGAACACCGGGATCTGAATCACGATCGGGATACAGCCGCCGAACGGATTGACCTTCTCGGTCTTGTACAGCTCCATGAGCGCGGCGTTCATCTTCTGCGGATCGCTCTTGTAGCGTTCGCGAAGCGCCTGCATGCGCGGCGTGATTTCCTTCATGCGCGCCATCGACTTGTAGCTTGCTGCCGACAGCGGGAAGAACACCAGCTTGATGATCACGGTCACGGCGATGATCGCCCAACCCCAGTTACCGATCAGCGCGTGCAGCTTCGAGAGCAGCCAGAACAGCGGCTTGGCCAGAATCGTGAAGTAACCGTAGTCCTTCGTCAGTTCCAGACCCGGCGCGATCTGTTCGAGCATGTGCTCTTCCTGCGGGCCGGCGAACAAACGTGCATCGACCGTCTGGCTGCCGTTCGCGGGAATGCTCGCGAGCTGCTCCTTCACGCCGACACGATACAGACCGTTGTCCAGCTTGCCGATGTAGTTGTCGCGTGCAACACCTTCCTTCGGAATCCAGGCGGTAGCGAAGTAATGCTGCACCATGCCGATCCAGCCATCGCTGGACTGCTTGATGTACTTCGCCTTGTCCTTATCGATGTCGCTGAACGTGATCTTCTGGAACTTCTCGTCGCTGCTGTAGACCGTCGGGCCCGTGAACGTGTGCGAGAACTTCGCGCCGCTGATTTCGCGGCCGTCACGCACCAGTTCCATGTACAGCGTCGGCTTGATGGCGGCGTCGGTCTTGTTGACGATCGTGTTCGACACGTCGATCACGTAGCTGCCGCGATGGAACGTGTAGGCACGCACCAGTTGCAAGCCGCCCTTGACCGGCGATTCGAACTTCACGGTCAGCGTGTCGCCCGTCATCGTGGTCGGGCCCGGCACCAGCGTGAAGATGTCGTTGTGGTTCGGGAAATCGCCGCCGATCAGACCCGTGCGAGCGAAGTACTGATGGCTCGGGGTGTTGTCGAACAGCACGACGTGCTTGTCGGCTTCGTCGGCATCCGGCCACTTCGTGAGCGCCAGGAACGACAGCGTGCCGCCTTGCGTGCTGATGTCGGCTTCGTAGACGTCGGTCGTGATGCGAACCTTCTGCGCGGTGGCGGCAGCCGGTGCGTTACCCGGTGCGTTGCCTGCGGCAGCGCCGGCGTTGGCCGATTGCGGCAGGTCGTTAGCCGCCGTCTGGTTGGCGCCCGTCGCGGCCGGGGCGGATGCCTCGGGCGTCGGGAAGAACAGCGACGAATGGCCATTGGCGCGTTGCCAGTTGTCGAAAAGCATCACGACAGACAGCGCGAAAATGACCCAGAGTACGGTGCGTTTGATGTCCATGCGGTAACTCGTGGTGGACGAAACTCAGGAATGGCCCGGCGCGCGGCGCGTTACTGCCGATGCGGCCGCGGGCCCGGACGAGACCGTCTGCCTGGCTCGCGACGTGTCGTTTCCGGCGGCCTTGTCGGCGCCATCGGCGTTTTGGTCGGGAACGTTACAGACGTGTCGAGCCGGCGGCACGGGATCGAAACCGCCGGGGTGAAACGGATGACAGCGGCATAGACGCCTGGCCGCGAGATAAGTGCCGTAACCGGCACCGTGCTCGACGATGGCCTCGCGTGCGTAGTCGGAGCAGCTCGGATGAAAGCGGCAACGGTTCCCCAGCCAGGGACTGATCACCAGCTTGTAACCGCGCAGGAGCAACAACAGCACGCTTCGCATCTCGATTCCGCCTGTCAATCCGGCCGAGGTGGCCGGGAGGGCGGCGCATGCCCGGGGTCGGGCGCTACCGTGTGGGGACTAACTACCTTCCGTCTTGTCGTCGGAGGCGCGGCGCTTGCGGGCGGCCTTTTCGGCTGCGTCGAAGAGCTGCGCGAACTCGGTCTGGCACAGTGTGTTCAACACCGGCGCCGCCGCCGCTGTATACGTCCCCTTGTCGAATCGCCGGGTCAGTCGCAATACGAAATCCCAGCCGGCCAGTGCCGCACGACGCTGGCGGAACATCTCGCGCGCCTGACGTTTGATCAGATTGCGAGTGACCGCACGCGGTGCGTGCTTCTTGCCGACGACAATGCCGATGCGGCCTTCTTGAGGCGTGGCATCGGCAGAGGTGTCCGGCGCATCTTCGCGCCAGCGCATATACAACACGAAGTGCGCGCTGCGACGCAGGGGGCGCAAACTAAAAACGGATGAAAACTCATCCGTTTTGAGAAGTCTGGCGGCCTTGGGAAACCCCAGAGCCGGGACTTCGCGCCTTGCGGACTTAACGCGCAAACCGCGGTATGACCGAGAACCGCGATTAGACGGCCAGGCGCTTACGGCCCTTGGCGCGACGAGCGGCGATGACCTTGCGGCCGCCACGGGTCTTCATGCGAACCAGGAAGCCATGGGTGCGCTTGCGGCGCGTCACGGAAGGCTGAAAAGTACGTTTCATGATGCACTCACTGTGTGAAAAAATTCCCGCGCAGCAGCATCGTAAAACGCCACAAGGACACCGTGAAAACCTGCAAATTCAAGGACTTTCACGCGCATCCCAGCCGTCGGGAGTTGGATAGGAATCCGGTTATCTTTCTAACGAACCCGCTATTTAATCGGCTTTTCCGTTGTGTGTCAATAGGTTAGCCATCGCCCCCGCTGCGCCCGCGCACGATCGCCGCCCGGGTTGTCGCAGATACGCCATCCGGCAGCCTCAAGGCTGTGGATAATGGCGCGAAATGCCTGTGTCGTCATTTTGTGCCAGTGGATAAATGGGAATGTGGGCAGATTTCCCGGGCGTCGCGGCAAATCGTCGCAATTGCCGGGCATTTGCGCAGGCATCGTGCGAACGCAGGCGGGTTAACGCGGTCCGCCCGCCCGGAGATGCGCGTGCTGTGGGCATTCCTGTGGATAACTCGCTTTGCCGACGCTTTGGCGGTAAAATCCCCCATCAATTTTTTTCCCAGCAGAGTACCGGTGACGTCGCCATGTGGATAGCGCGCCGGGTTTTGTCGTCTGCGCGCGCCGGAGGAGCCGGCCGCACGCGCGAGATGGAACCCGAACGCAGCGCCGTGGTTCGCGTCCTGCCGGACTTCTGCAATGCGCCGCTGGTCCGACTCGACCTTTGCCGGTGACCCGTTCCGATCCAGTCTGGGACAGGGAAACCGCTTGGTTTGGCACGTTTCGTCCCCATATCTGATGTAACGGATAGTGGGCGAAAAAGTGCCAGACCGATGTCGTCGGATGGGCTCCGCGCCACCTGGATACACGCTGCATGAACGATTTCTGGCAACACTGCGCGACCCGTCTCGAACAAGAGCTCACGCCCCAGCAATTCCGCACCTGGATCAAACCGCTGGCGCCGCTCGACTTCGACGAACAGGCGCGCACGCTCAAGATCGGCGCGCCCAACCGCTTCAAGCTGGATTGGGTGAGGAGCCAGTTCTCCGGGCGCATCCAGACCATGGCGTCGGACTATTGGAACGCCCCGATCGAAGTGACGTTCGTCCTCGATCCGAAGGCGGGTCTGCGCGTGCCCTCCTCGACCCCTGCTCCGGCACCCGCCCCGACGCCGAGCGTCGCACCGGCCCCCGTGCCGACGAGCGTCGCGCGTGCCAACCCGGCCGCCGCTGCCGCGCAGGCTGCGGTCGCGGGTGGTCATGCGGCCGATACGGCGTCGCTCGACGGGGAGCGTCCCGATCTGGAAGCGAGCGAAGCCGAGGCGGTGCGTCGCAACTGGCGGGTGACGCCGCAGGAGCCGGTTCAGGTCGGTGAAGTCGAGTCGATCTATGAGCGCTCGAAGCTCAACCCGGTGCTGACCTTCGACAATTTCGTCACGGGTAAATCGAACCAGCTGGCCCGCGCCGCGGCGATTCAGGTCGCGAACAACCCGGGTACGTCGTACAACCCGCTGTTCCTGTATGGCGGCGTCGGTCTCGGTAAGACCCACTTGATTCACGCCATCGGCAACCAGTTGCTGGCCGAGAAGCAGAACCCGCGCATTCGCTACATCCACGCCGAGCAATACGTGTCAGACGTGGTCAAGGCGTATCAGCGCAAGGCCTTCGACGAATTCAAGCGTTACTACCATTCGCTCGATCTGCTGCTGATTGACGATATTCAGTTCTTCTCGGGCAAGAGCCGTACGCAGGAAGAATTCTTCTACGCGTTCGAGGCGCTGATTGCGAACCGTGCGCAGGTGATCATCACGAGCGACACGTACCCGAAGGAAATCACCGGCATCGACGACCGGCTGATTTCGCGCTTCGATTCGGGGCTGACGGTGGCCATCGAGCCGCCAGAGCTCGAAATGCGCGTGGCGATCCTGATCAAGAAGGCGCAGGCCGAAGGTGTGGGGCTCTCGGAGGACGTGGCGTTCTTCGTCGGCAAGCACTTGCGCTCGAACGTCCGTGAACTGGAGGGCGCGCTGCGCAAGATCCTGGCGTACTCGAAGTTCCACGGTCGCGAGATCACGATCGAGCTGACGAAGGAAGCGCTGAAAGATCTGTTGACGGTTCAGAATCGTCAGATTTCTGTCGAGAACATCCAGAAGACGGTCGCCGATTTTTACAATATCAAGGTCGCCGACATGTATTCGAAAAAGCGGCCTGCCAATATTGCACGGCCGCGGCAGATTGCGATGTATCTGGCGAAGGAGCTGACGCAGAAGAGCCTGCCGGAAATCGGCGAACTGTTCGGCGGACGCGACCATACGACCGTGCTGCACGCGGTACGCAAGATTGCAGAAGAGCGGGGCAAGGACGCGCAGCTCAACCACGAGTTGCACGTGCTGGAGCAGACGCTCAAGGGGTAACGGACCGGTTGGGGTCGGCGTCACAGCCGACGAATTCTCAGGGTGTCGGGCGGGGTTGCCCGGATCCCTGTGGATAAGCTGGGTGCGGTTTGGGGGGAACTGGGGTTTTCGGGCACAATAGCGGATCGGCGCACAATGCGTCCCCGGCTCGTCCACAGCGTTTTTCGCCCTGTTATCCCATCTGCAAGCGATTGATTGATAAGGGAATCTTCGGGTTTTCAGCAGAAACTGGCACCCGTTAACAGTTACTACGAAGGATAAATATGCAATTGGTCAAAACTCAACGAGACAATCTGCTGCGGCCGCTGCAAATTGTGAGTGGCATCGTCGAGCGTCGCCACACGTTGCCGATTCTGGCCAATTTGCTGATTCGCAAGCACGGACAGGACATTTCCTTCCTGTCGACCGATCTCGAGTTGCAGATCACGACCACCGCTGATTGCGGTGCCGGCGCCGATGACGTGGCGACGACCGTGGCCGCGCGCAAGTTGCTCGACATCCTTCGCAACATGCCGGACGCCGAAGTCGCGTTGTCGCTCTCCGACAAGCGTCTGACGGTGCAGGCCGGCAAGAGCCGTTTCCAGTTGCAGACGCTGGCGGCCGAAGATTTCCCGACGGTGGCTGAGGCCAACGACTACGCTGCGAGCTTCGCGCTGCCGCAGCGTGCGTTCCGCCAACTGCTGGGCATGGTGCACTTCGCCATGGCACAGCAGGACATCCGTTATTACCTGAACGGCATGCTGCTGGTGGTCGAGGGCGAGAAGATCGAAGCCGTGGCGACGGACGGTCACCGTCTGGCGTACTGCAATACGACGATTGCGGGCGAGAAGTTCGCGCGTCAGGAAGTGATCATCCCGCGCAAGACGATTCTCGAATTGCAGCGTCTGCTCGAAGACATCGACGATCCGGTGCAGATCGACGTGGCGCCGAGCCAGGTCAAGTTCCGTTTCGCGAACGTCGAGCTGGTGTCGAAGCTGGTCGAGGGCAAGTTCCCCGACTTCAACCGAGTGATCCCGAAGGGTTACAACAAGAGCTTCGTGATCAGCCGTGAAGAGCTGCATCGTTCGTTGCAGCGCGCGGCGATCGTGACGTCGGACAAGTTCAAGGGTGTTCGTTTCCTGGTGAGCGAAAACCAGTTGAAGATCAGCGCGAACAACACCGAAAACGAAGAAGCGCAAGAAGAAATCGAGATCGATTACACGGGCGAGTCGGTGGACATCGGCTTTAACGTGACGTATCTGCTCGACGTGCTGTCGAACCTCAAGGTCGAGCAGGTGAAGGTCAGCCTCGGCGACGCCAATTCGAGCGCGCTGATCACCCTGCCTGACAACGACGAATTCAAGTACGTCGTCATGCCGATGCGCATTTGAGCGGCTTGTCCGCCATACGCGCCGTCACACATGCGCGAAGGGGCCGAGCGCCCCTTTGGCGTTTCTAGAGAATTATCCTTTTGCGGGATAAGCGGCCTTCGGAGCGCCAAAAGCGTTCGGGGGGCGGCAGGTCATGAAGCAGTAATTCGTCAGAAATGACGCAGTAACCGGAAGATTGTCATGAGCGAACAGCAAAAGCAGGCCGAAAGCGGCTATGGTGCAGCCTCCATTCAGATCCTCGAGGGTCTGGAGGCTGTGCGCAAGCGTCCCGGCATGTACATTGGCGACACGTCGGACGGTACGGGTCTGCATCACCTGGTTTTCGAGGTGCTGGACAACTCGATCGACGAGGCGCTTGCGGGTTACTGCGATGACATCCACGTGATCATTCACGCGGACAATTCCATTTCCGTGACGGACAACGGTCGCGGTATTCCCACGGGCATCAAGTTCGACGACAAGCACGAGCCGAAGCGTAGCGCGGCGGAAATCGTGATGACGGAGCTGCACGCCGGCGGCAAGTTCGACCAGAACAGCTACAAGGTGTCGGGCGGTCTGCACGGTGTGGGTGTGTCGTGCGTGAACGCGCTCTCGTCGTACCTCAAGGTCACCGTGCGTCGCGACGGCAAGAAGCACTTCATGGAATTCCACCGTGGCGTGCCGCAAAACCGTGAGATCGAGATGGTCGACGGCGTTGAGACGTCGCCGCTCAAGGTGTTGGGCGACACGGACAAGCGCGGCACGGAAGTGCACTTCCTGGCTGACGAAACGATCTTCGGCAAGGTCGAATTCCACTACGACATTCTCGCCAAGCGCATGCGCGAGCTGTCCTTCCTGAACAACGGCGTTCGCATTCGTCTGACGGATCAGCGCACGGGCAAGGAAGACGATTTCGCATTCGGTGGCGGCGTGAAGGGCTTCGTCGAGTACATCAACAAGTCGAAGACGGTGCTGCACCCGACCGTCTTCCACGTGATGGGCGAGCGCGACGGCATTGGCGTGGAAGTCGCCATGCAGTGGAACGACAGCTACAACGAATCGGTGCTGTGCTTCACGAACAACATTCCGCAGCGTGACGGCGGTACGCACTTGACCGGTCTGCGTGCGGCGATGACGCGCGTGATCAACAAGTACATCGCGGAGAGCGAGATCGCCAAGAAGGCCAAGGTCGAGACGACGGGCGACGACATGCGCGAGGGGTTGACCTGCGTGTTGTCGGTGAAGGTGCCTGAGCCGAAGTTCTCGTCGCAGACGAAGGACAAGCTGGTGTCGTCCGAAGTGCGTGCGCCGGTGGAAGAGTACGTGGCGAAGGCGCTGGAGGATTTCCTGCAAGAGACGCCGATCGACGCGAAGATCATTTGCTCGAAGATCGTGGAAGCGGCGCGTGCGCGCGACGCGGCACGCAAGGCGCGTGAAATGACGCGTCGTAAGGGCGTGCTCGACGGCGTGGGTCTGCCGGGCAAGCTGGCGGACTGCCAGGAGAAGGATCCGGCGCTGTGCGAAATCTACGTGGTCGAGGGTGACTCGGCAGGCGGTTCGGCAAAGCAGGGTCGCGACCGTAAGTTCCAGGCGATTCTGCCGCTGCGCGGCAAGGTGCTGAACGTCGAGAAGGCGCGTTTCGACAAGCTGATTTCGAGCGAGCAGATCGTGACGCTGATTACCGCGCTGGGTTGCGGTATCGGCAAGGACGACTACAACATCGACAAGCTGCGTTATCACCGCATCATCATCATGACCGATGCTGACGTGGACGGTGCGCACATCCGTACGCTGTTGCTGACGTTCCTGTACCGTCAGGTGCCGGAGCTGATCGAGCGCGGCTACGTGTACATTGCGCAGCCGCCGCTGTACAAGGTCAAGCACAACAAGGACGAGCGTTACATCAAGGACGAGTCTGAGTTGGGTCAGTACATGCTGAAGCTGGCGCTGAACAATGCGGAGCTGGTGCCGACGACGGGCGCAGCCCCGATTTCGGGCGATGCACTGGGCGAATTGACGCGCAGCTATCAGTTGTCGGATGGCGTGATCGAGCGTCTGAGCCGCGTATATGAGGCCTCGGTGCTGACGGCGGTGACCGAGGGCGTCGACATCGATCTGACCAACGAAGAAGTCGCGAAGCGATCGGCGGCGGCATTGGAAGCGGCGTTGAGCAATGACCCGCTGGCGCCTGAGATCACGATCACGGCGGTGACGGAAGACGTCGAGAATGCGGACCCGGTGGTGTCGTTGCGTGTGGAGCGTCGTCATCATGGCAACGTGAAGGTCAGCGTGATCGATCCGGACTTCCTGCAATCGGCGGATTACGCGCAGTTGCAGAAGACGGCCGAGACGTTCAAGGGCCTGATTGGCGAAGGTGCGACGATCAAGCGCGGTGAGCGTTCGCAAGCGGTGACGAACTTCAAGTCGGCGATGAAGTGGCTGATGGCCGATGCGGAGAGCAAGGTCTCGAAGCAGCGCTATAAGGGCCTGGGCGAGATGAACGCCGAACAGCTCTGGGAAACGACGATGGACCCGACGGTCCGCCGCCTGCTCCGCGTTCAGATCGAAGACGCCATCGCCGCCGACGGCATCTTCACGACGCTGATGGGTGACGATGTTGAGCCGCGTCGCGCGTTTATTGAGAGCAACGCGCTGCGGGCTGGGAATATTGATGTTTGATTGAGTCTGTAGATAGACGCATAACCTGAGAAAAAAGGACCCATAAGTTGAGAAACTTATGGGTCCTTTCGATTGGTAGAGTTGATTTATCGAATTCGTCGTCGGGTCCCGGTGGTATCCGAAGACCTTCCAAACAGGGGCAATCACATCTCTCCGCGCGACGCATACGAAATGCGGAATCTGGCAAAGTTAGTGGCGGTACGTAGCGAGGAAAAGTTTTGCGGCCTGGGCAGCCCGGAAAGAAGCTGGCACTGTTTTCCGCGAGTTGGCAATGAAAATCGCGTCGGGATTACAATATCGACCGACTTATACGGTGGGTACGCCCGCCGACCAGAACCCAGACCAAATGCCTGACTTGAAATCCGTGGCTTCATTCGCGAAATCACGCCCACCGCGCCGAACCTTGAGTTCGGCGGAGCGGCTGCGGCTGCTCGCGCGGATGTTCACGCGGCCGGTATTTGCAGATATTGCGCGGTCTGGAAACTGGCAGGTCGCACTCGGGTTTCTGGCGGAGCATGAGCTGTTGACGGCGGCCAAGGGCCAGCCGTTGGCATCGTTATTCGAGTCTGCATGGCTCGAGATTCGACGCGCATACCGCAACGAGTTCGTCTACAAGACGGAAATTGCCGGCCGGATAGTGTTTGGCAGGCACAGTCCGAACACTGCATCGCTGCACGTGGAACTTCCCGTCGGGCGCTCAATCGTTGACGTTGCGGTCTTCAACGGCACGTCGACGGCCTACGAAATCAAAACTGAATTCGATACGCCGCGACGCCTCACTACACAGACATCGGACTACCTGGCTGCGTTTGACCGTGTTTGCTTGGTGACCCATGCGCGCTGTGCGGAAAGCTACGCTGAAATCGTTGACCCGCGCGTTGGTGTCCTTGTCCTGACCGAGCGGGGTTCCCTGAAACAGATTCGCGAGCCCTTGACAAACTGCAATAACGTAGTACCCCAAACCATATTTAGCTGTCTTCAGAAAGCCGAATATATCGATGCTGTTTCGATGAAAACCGGCACGCCGGTAGTGAAGCCATCAGGGATTATTCAAGCCTATTGCGGCGAGGTCTTCAGAGAGTTTACTCCCTTGGAGGCGCATGCTATCTTCGTCGATGCATTAAGAAAAAGGAAAACTGACGGGGAAACCGTGCGCTTTGTGACCGCGCTGCCGGAGAGTTTGCGCGTGCTGGGCTACGCCACTCCGTTATCAGGGCGCCAGAGAGAAACCGCACTCTCTGCGTTGAGAGAGAGCGTCGGCTTCCAGCTCACCTGAGGCCCTCTCTCTGCCCGCATGGCGGAATGCGAGGGGGCTAAACTTTGTACTTTCCTTTTCTCTACGCTCGGCAGTCGGAGATGTTGGCGTTACGTTCGTTGCGTGGTGACTACCCGCTTCGAGACATCGTTATTCCCATACTCGAGCCGGTCAATCGCGCACACGCGCCCCTGCAGCGACTACTGAACGATTTCGGGGAGGCTGATGACAATCTGATTGTCATTACGAACCCCGACCAGCACCAGTTCCATGGCCGCGGCCTCGACGGCTGGATTGAGCCTATCAAAGCTGCTATCGACGCGCACGATTCGCTTATTCCTGGCCTGCTGTGCTCGCAAGCGACGACTGCGGAGCAAATCAGAGATTTCCTCGCGCAATATCGCGACCGCGACGTTGCACTGCTGTACTTGAATGCCCGGCTGTCGGACGCTCAGGTACAACGGCTGGCCGAAAGAGCGAACATTCGATTCCATATCAACCTGCACGAGCGGACGAGCGCGGCGCA
Source organism: Pandoraea sp. LA3 (assembly GCF_022696215.1). NCBI lineage: Bacteria > Pseudomonadati > Pseudomonadota > Betaproteobacteria > Burkholderiales > Burkholderiaceae > Pandoraea > Pandoraea sp. LA3. The sequence goes on from NZ_PTPY01000036.1 coordinate 217,907, forward strand.
TCGAGCGATGCTTCCTCGTGAAAAGGTTGTGGACGTACGCGACGACTTCCAACGCAAAGCGCGCAATGCCGACTACGTCGGTATCGAATTCTTCACCGACCGACACCTGAACTATCAGCAAGGAGCGGTGGGATTCGGCGATTACACAATCCTCGGGGCAACGTTTGAAGCGGGCGGCGGGCCTGCCGCCGCGGTGGCGATACACGGCGCGTTCAAGGAGCGAGGTGGAGACGTGTGGGTTGAACACTTCGTTTCCGACGACGTTGAACTCAACGTTGGCACAGTCGGCGAAAAATTCCTCCAGGCCGCGGGGAAACTTGTCGCGCGCGCTCGGCAGTTTCCGCGAAAGTTCGGCAACGACCGAGCGTTGCAGGATTACGCTGACGACGTCGCGGCACAGCACTACCCTGGGTTGGGGAAGAGCAAAGAACGGCAGATTTATCACCATGTCGCTCTGATGCATCAACTGCTCACGGGCCGGCTCTAAGCGACTCGAGCCCCCATGGCGCTGCGGAACCTTAGCAGCGCGGCCGCTGTGGTCATGCCGCGCCCGCGCGTGGTATCCCGACTTACGCGCGCAGGTTGAAGCGCTCGTGCTCGTCGCGCGGCGGCAAGGGGCGACATCCGTCACCCACCGTAACTCAATCAGCCTCACGCTGGGTCTGCATCGGTCCTTCACCACCGCCGTCGCGGCTTCTTGAGCAACGTCTAGTGTCGGCCGCAACGCGCGTGACATATCGGAACGGAAGACTCTCGCGTAGGTGCGGAATCGTAAGACGGGCTGCCTTAGAAGAAGCGGTCTGACAAAATATATCTACGCGAAGAGAAAGAACGTGTGGCATGTTTGCCTGGGATGCGCCTTCACTCAGCCGCCACCCAAACCACTACGGTATGGAGCCGGCCTCGCCCGGCAGACTTTCGTTCCGCGCCTCTGCCTTCGCCAGCGCGCCGGATTTCTCAGAACTTCCCCCCAGAATCCGGTGTCCCCTGCGCGCTGGTGCTTGTCGCCTCGTCCGCGCAGGCGGCAATTACTACATCACCGAGGCCCATCGATGGATGGGGCGGCCCTTCTATCCGGCGGCGTGGCGCTCGGCGGAAGCACGTAGAGTCTTGCATAAGAGTATATGCATCTCCGATGGGCATGAAATGCGAATGGATTTGGATGGTCGATGTGCCAGGCAGATGATGGGAAGAGGACCTAAGCTAACAGGAGAGCGCTGTCACTCACGCTCATCGCGGGGAGTGAGCCTGCCACGCCAAAAAAGGAGAACGATGATGTCGTCAGAAAATCAAATCGCCCTGGACATTGCGCTTCGCAAGTTTCACGAGCTCGGATTGGCAGATGGCGACCTGGGCTATGAGTATTGGTATCGAGTTGCCCAACTGCTCAAGCGGGCAGCCGGGATGCAGTCGGAAATCGATGCACTGTCGCGAGAGCTCGAAAAGTGCCGCGCGATGCAAAGTAATCCATATCGGCGCTCGCTCAAAAAGGCCTAGCCCGGCATGTCGGACGTGGGTAGCCGGATTTTCGCGTAGTAGGGCAAAAGTTTTGCGGGCACTCTGACGCGTCTCTTGTACGCCTTTCTCTGAACGAGCGCCTGTCAACTGGTCTGCAAGTCAGGCCATGCCCAATGTGTTTGGTTGGTCTATATCGGGCTCAATGCGCGAGATGGCGGTCAGCCACCGCCCACTCCGAACTCTCCGACAAAGTCCCTGGTATTTGAAAGCGCTAGTTGGTACTCAGGCGGTGTCTGTCTGGCCGGCTCAGTGGCAATGCGTAGGTCTTGGACCGTGTACCCAACCAAGCATCGGCGTACTCGCAATGTTCTGCTTTCCTCGCCGCCTAGGTACTCGTCCCGAAGAAGCCGGGCTTGCCCGTCCGGTAGACCTGGATGAGCTTGCACGATTAGTTTGACGAACTCGGACCAGTCCTTGTCCGTCTGCGCGGCGGCCGGCGCTGGTTCAGCATCGAGAGCAGCTTGCGCGATGCGTCCTAGCGCGAAGTCTCGAAAGGCTTGCCGTTGTACACACCATGCACGAGCGTGCCACCGGCGCGCAGCTCGAACGAGCACATGCGGGTAGACAAGGCGGTCCTGGCCTTCCGGGGCTGCCAGCGACCGATAGCGGATGCGGAGCCCTACGCGTCTACGGCAGGCCTGAGTGATGATGGCAAAGAGGGCTGGGCGGACCGGTGCCAAATCAAGTCGTAGGTCTTCGACCGTGGAGTAGATGTGTGAGGCGCCAAGCTTTTGAATCAGTTGCAGGTACTCGTCAGGGCTTTTGCCGGCCAGCCTTGGTCGGAACGACTGTGTGGCGGTGATGGGCGCGTACGGCGTGGCTCGCGTGACCGTATCGGTGAACTCCGCCAAGAACGCCGCCAGCAGGCGGCTGGCCTGTACGGACTGGATGCCGAACACCTCGCGCAGACGACTGTTATCAATTTCGCCTTCCCAACGAAGCAGCAGTTCCATGTCTCGCAGGCGCAGCTGCGCTGGGGTAAGTGGCATGCCCATATGTTATCTTGCAAGATAAATTATCCTTGAAGATAATACTTCAAAAGTGCATGGACCAGACAAGGTCCAGTGGGAGCAATCAGCCTTGATACCGTCTGACCTGTTGCCGGACCCCATGACCCCACCAGCGGGTCATCCTGTGTTCTTTGAGGCTGAGCGTCAGCGGTTCTTCCGTGCCCTGAACAGCTCTCGCCGGGAGCTTGTGGCTGCTTGCCTACGGGCACTCTATGACCGACTGCACGGCCCTATGGCTGACTATGCCCACAACCTCACGCGGGATGCGCTGCGCGAGCTCCTGCTGCCGGTTGTTCGGCAGTACCAAAGCGTCAAGGCGCAAGAGGGTGGCGACGATGAGCTGAGCAGAGCGGAAGCCGATGACCCGCAGGCGCTCGTCGGCATGGTCATCCGGGCACTGCTAACCGACGCTTGGCTGGAGCAATTCGCCGACCGCACCGGCCTCGTCACGGCCTTCCGATTCTCTCGACCAGGGAAGCTGTTCGCGGAGGCCCTCTGGTCGTTGGACCGCCCGAGCCGCAGCCGGCAACGGAACATGCGGGGCTGTCGCAATGCATTGGAGGCGGCACTCTCCGACCGAGGTGACGCGCACGACCTAGTCGACGCTTACGAGTACGCCGAGAAAGTCATCGAGGATTTGACCGATGGCATCGACTACTTCCAGGAGCTGGTCCGGCACCTGATGCAGACCGCTTCGGTGCAAACGCAATGGAGCGAGTTCGTCGAGTTCCTGGACCGCTTCCAGCGTGACTATTCCAAGCAGCTCACTGCCGATAACGCAATGCTTAACCGGCAGGCCATCGTGCAGAAGCTGGAGCGGCTTCGTCTCGTCCCCGAGGCCAAGTTCAATCGGATGGACGAACAGCTGCGAGACATTGCCCATTGGGCCGTGAAGGAATACGTGGGCACGTCCGTCTATGACTGGCTACTGACCCGCATTGAAGACATCGTCGATGCTGCGTGCCAGTCGAAGCAGCCTGGCTTCCTGAAGGCCATGGAGACTTACCTCAAGCGGGTCAATGGCTTGGCGCTGCAGTCGATGATGCTGCGCGCAGGCCAGACCCGGCATGCCTACCTTGCTGCGATTCAGCAGGTCGCAGAGGCCTCCAAGGAGCAACAGGACCAGCTGCTCATGCACATCGGGCAGTTTCTGGCGCCAGCTGAGGTGCGGTTGCTGGACCCCGCAAGCTTCAAGCTCCGGACGGCCGCCCAGCGCCGCAAGGCGGTCACGATTTCCGTTCGGCCGCGACCCTCTCGCGAAGAGCGCTTGGCTGCTGCTATGGCCCGCGCCGAAGCGGAGGCCTTCTCCATCCCCAACGAAGAGGTTGCTCAGCTGCTTCGGCGCGACCTGCGCATCTTTCAGCATCCCATTCGAGTCTCAGCGCTCCCAACGGCCACCGCCCGCGACACCCTCCGTGCCATGCAGGCCGTGGAAGCGGTTCGAAGCGAGGTCGGCGCAGACCTGTCCATCAAGAAGCTGCCCACCCCCTTGGAAAACGGGCTCTACAGCGGCAACGACTACGAGATTGACCTCAAAAAATGAGCCTCCTGTCGCACGTCAACGAACAACTAGCGCTTGCCAACATCAAGCCAGACCGGTTCCGGGAAATCATCAACCGCCTGATGGCTTACGGTGCCATCGTGCGTGAAGAGGACCGGGTTGAGCAACTGCTGTATGACGACGCAAGGCGCGTCGAGGGCTTGCTGGAGGACTACTTCGACATTGCTGGCTTCCGTTTGCACCACGACAGCAATAATCAGTTCTATCGCCTCTACGTGGCGGGCGCCGTAGTCGATGGACTGCCTGAGGACATCCTGGAGCCGACGCCATCGCTGCGGACTCGGGTGTCTCCCGACTTCGTTGCGATGGCCCTTGCTCTGCGCTTCCTGTACCAGAACAAGCTCAATACGGGCGACATCCAGCCCCAGGGCGAAGCGCTGGTTAGCTTCGAGGAAATCGCGGCCACCATGCAGACGCAATTAAAGCGTCCTCTGCCGAACGGCATGGGCGACAAGATGACCTTGCTGGCCGAGTTGAAGCGGCATCGCCTGCTCAGCTACACGGCCGAGTTTTCGATTTCGGATGAAGACGCGCTGCTCGCAATCCGGCCAACCATCCTGGGCATCGTGTCCAACGACGCGCTGAGTGCAGCTCTGGAATCAGAAGGCGTGGTTGACCAAGAAACGTCCGTCGAGGAGAGCGACCAATGAAGCTCGACCGCTTGGTTCTTGTGAACTGGGGACAACTGCAGCCCGGCAACTACGAGCTGGGAAACATGACGCTGCTCACTGGCCCAACGGGTGCGGGCAAATCGACGATGCTCGATGGTCTTCAGACCATCATGACGGCAGCCTACCAAGGTATCGTGGCCTACAACCCTGGCCAAGAGGAAGTTCAGCAAAACCATCGCCGCGGCAAATCCAAACGCACCCTTGAATCCTTCGTGGTCGGCGCTGAGTACAGCCTCTTCTCTCGGCCGGCAGGTGCCCAAGGCTACCTCGCGGCGGTCTTTCGTCCAGGGCCCGAGGACGGCTCGGCCAAGATGTTCACTGCGCTCGTAGCAGCCTCGGCGCGCGTGGACGGCTCAGGAGAGCGGCGAGACGCGAAGCTGGAGCGTCTCGTTCTGGTCATCGTCGAAGACGCTGCGCTGTCGGTCGAACAGTTCTTTGAGGACATGGACCAAGGTATCTGTGTGCCGGTCGAAGACATCGTCAAGCGACTGAGGGCTAAGTACCCGAAGGTCATCACCTACGACGACCACAAGCGCGACTACCTCAGCGGGCTTTATGGCAGGTTCCGCGGGCGCATGTCCATTCCCTGGGACGAGGCTCAGAACGCGGCTCGGGCATGGTCGCAGTCGATTGCCTACAAGCCCATCGGCTCGGTTCATGACCTGGTTCGGGACGACATCCTTGAGTTCGATGGAAAGCTGCTGCAGGAGAGCATCACCCGCATCAGTGACCTGATGCGCCAGGTGACGAGCTTGAAGGTTGAAGGCAAGCGCATTGAAGCGACCGTCACTCGACTTCGCGAGCTGAAGGAGGTCATCGGCAAGACGACAGCTACCTTCGAAGAGCAGGTCCAACATGACTTGCTCTTGGCGAAGATGCAGCTGGCAGCGGACGAAGAGCGCGTCGCTTTCGAGCGGAAGAAAATCAAGGATGACAGCGCGCTGGCCGACCAATACGAGCTCAAGGCCAAGACCGAAGCGCAGTTGAAGCGCAACGTTGATAGCAGCCGCATTAATATCGCAGCGAAGTTGAGCGGCATTCCGGCCCACACCGAGAAGAATATGCTTGACGAGCGCCTAGAGCGGGCGACGTCCGCCGCGCGCGCCAAGCTCGCTGAACTGCATGCAGGTCTCCTCGCTGCAGCACACATCAAGAACACCGGTGACTCTATCGTCAAACGGCCAGTGCCGGAACAGTTCCCGAAGCTGGGCGCGTCTGTAGACGTCGTGGCCAAGGCCCTTGCATCCACCAATGTGGACCGGCTGGCCGGGCTGCTCAATTCCGTGGCGGACGCAAACGGTGATGACGTCCTGTCAGTAGAGAAGCTGTTTCAGTTGGCCGCCGCATTTGACGGCATCGACGTCGGCCTGGGCCAGCTGCATAACTCGTTGGTCGGTACCGAGGACAGCGTGCTCATGGCGGTCGCTGCTGAATCGACATCCCTCGGCCAACGCGTGGAGGCCGCTAAGAAGGAGCGCGGCGAGCTGGCTGACCGCAAGCAACGTCTTGCGGCAGGTGCTGGCAACTACAACCGGGACACCGTCCTCGCGCTGGAGCGCATTCGAGAGAGGCTTCCCGACGCGGGTGTCCAGGTGTTGTGCGACCTCGTCGAGCCGGTGTCCGAAGCGTGGCAGGGCGCCATCGAGGGCTACATGGACGGCGCGCGCTTCAATTTCATCGTCAAGCCGGACTGGGAAGCTCGCACGATTGACTTCCTGCAGTCCTGGGGTTCGCGCTCGAAGGTCGTTCAAGGCAAGCGATGCTTGGAGCGTGCCGACCAGTCTCGTGTGCCGAGCACTTCCATCATCCACGAGTTGCGCACCGACCACCCTATCGCGCGGGCCTACCTCATCGAGCAGTTCGGGTCTGTCGTAAAGGTGGCAGACTCCGAGGAGCTGCGGCGGACCCCGCGCGGCCTCACCACGGACGGCAAGGGTAGTGGCGCGATGACGATGTTCATCTGCGAACGACGTGACTTTGTACTTGGTCGCAAGGCTCGTGAGCGGGCGCTGCAGACCACCACCGAGAAGCTGGAAACCGTTGACCGTGACATCCAGGCGCTAGAACAATCCCAAGGCACGTTAGATGGCTTCCGGAGAGTGCTCACATCGCTGAAGGAACCGCCCTTTGATGCGGCACCCTTGGCGCAGCATGCCGGCGACCTAGACGCCACACGTCTGACGCTGTCGCAGCTCGACTTGACCGAAGTCGAACAGTTGAGGGCGGAGCTGGCTCGACTGGAAGAACTCATCCGAGTACATGATTTGGAAATTGAGGCGGCCAAGAAGGCAGTCACGCTGGCCGAGCAGCGCATCATGGCTGCGGACGCCGTCATCAAGCGCATCAACGAGGGCCGGGACGCTCGCTTCCAAGAGCGCGAAAACCAGATTCGCCGCCTGAAGCACCTCTGCGAAGCGAACTCAGAGAAGACGTACACGGTGATGGCCCAAGAGGTGGACGACCTCATTGCGTCTCACACGTACGACTTCCCTGCCGTCCAAGCACGGCTTGGCCATCTGCGTACGCAACCCGAAAAGCTCTTGGGCGACGTGCGCGAGATGCTGGCGGAGTACAACGCTGCTGTTCGTGCGGACGAACGCTTTCAGGCCGCGCTGCCGCACCTTACGGATGCGCTATCCTTCGACCCCTACTACGGTCCCCTGGTCCTCCTCGGGCGCTCGGTCAGCACGCTTCACAACGAGCTGGAGAGTATCGGGCTGTACAACAACCGCGCGAAGATTGAGGAAGCGGAACGCTCTTTCCACGACGTCTTCACCAAGCAATTCTGCGTTGAAATCAAGAGCAAGGTCGACGATGGCGTGCGGATGCTGCGCCAGTTGAACGTCGAGCTCGAGAAGCTGAAGTTTGGCACCGACCGCTTCAACATCGACTGGTCAAAGTGGGAGCCCGAGTTCCAGGAGTATTACGGCTTCTTCTCAGCCGTTGCGGAACTGGCCGATTCGCCGGAAGCGGTGGACTTGTTTGGGGAGACGGAGCTTTCGCCTAAGCACGTCGAGGTCCGTGACCGCCTGGTCAAGCTACTCCTGGACCAAGACCAGGACAGGGCTGGGCGCGAGTTGCTGCGCATCGCTGACTACCGCAACTACCGACGCTACGAAATCTGGAATGATTCGGACAGCGGCGGCCGCATCGCCCTGTCGACGTGGGGGACGGGCTCTGGTGGTCAGTTGGAGACGCCGGCGTACATTGTGCGCGCCGCCGTTGTGACCAACCGCCTGCGCCTGTTCGAGAAGGGCGCCAGCTTGAAGTTGCTTGTTAGCGACGAGTCTTTCTCTCGCATGGACGAGCCGCGTGCACGTGCCGTCCTGCGGTATCTGCGAGATAGCATGGGCCTGCAGCTAGTCAGCGCCATGCCGACCAAGCACGCCGGCGCGCTGCGCCCTGAGTTCGACCGCGAGTTCAGCTTCAGTCGGATGAACGTGCCAGACAACGGTGAAATTGACTTCGTCTCCGAGTGCGATGAGCGCCTCTTCAAGAAGGACCGCATGCGCGAGGTCTGGGAAGCGCAGCGTCAAGAGGTTCGCGAACAAGCTAAGCTGCTCTTTGATGCGGCAGAGCCTGAAGAAGTCACGGGAGCTGCGAAGTGACAGAGCAGCCGCTTTGGCTTCAGTCTTCGCCTGTACAGCAGCTGCTGAACCTGCTCGTGGACCGAATGGACTCTGCCGAGCAAAGGGGAAGCGCTCGTACCCAGTCGGTCGCTCTCTGGGAGCGGACTTGGCCGGCTCTCTACAACGCGCAGCGGGAGTCGGAAAAGGAGGAGCTTTGGGGCCATGCCGTCGAGTTGGTGCGTTGGGGGTGGCTCACGGTCAAGCCAGCCGGCGCTATCCGCTCCCGCTCTGGCTATGCCGACTCGCCGCGAGTCACGGTTGCCAACGAGGTCGAGGTGAGAAGGACGGTTGGTCGCGCACAGCGCGTCAAGTCCCCAGCGGAGCGCTGGCGCGAGGCTGTCCGCGACGGGCTCCAGGGGGCCGCCGAGGTCAAGGCCGCTGTCTCGGAGTTTTGCATCGATATGCCGGACCACACTATGACAGAGGTTGTCGAACGGCTGAACGAGCTCCCCGCTCTAGCCGGCAAGCCCATGCTGCTCCGCGAAGTCTCCTCTCAGCTGTTCTGGGGCATGTCGAAGGTCCTGGACAAGCGGCAGGGCCTCGTCGCCGCAGTCTTAGGTGTCGATGAGTGCCCATTTCCGGAGTCTCCGATTCAGCTGCAGGTGTTCCTGCCGCCGGCGGGCTGCCGGGGCGTGCTGTTCATCGAGAACCTCATGAGCTTCGAGCGCGCCATTCGCTCGACGAGCTCGGCGTTCGACGGGCTGACGCTGGTCTACGCGTCAGGCTTCAAGGGAAGTGCTCAGCGGCTGCGCACGCCGGATGGTTGCTCGCTCTTCTACGCGGCGCGTGGCGGCATCAGTCAAAACCTTCGAGATGGCTTCGAGGCCTGGCTCTTTGACAAGGATGTCATTCCGGCCTTCTTCTGGGGGGACCTGGATTGGTCTGGCATGCGCATCCTGTCTGCTATGCGCACAAGTTTCCTCGGCCTCACGGCTTGGGAACCAGGCTACTCCCAGATGCTGGCCGCTCTCATAGAAGGCAAGGGGCATTCACCGGAAGCCGCCGACAAGCAAGGACAGAAGGCGCTAGGCACCTCCGGTTGTGCCTACGCGGACGCCCACCTGATACCCGCCCTGCAGTCCTACGGAAGGTTTGTTGACCAGGAGCAAATCAACCCATAGCGTCCCTCTATGCGGCGGCGACCTTGAAAGAACAATGAAAACCTAGGAACAACATGACCGAAACTGCCTTCTACGTCCTCGTTGCGCTGAGCATTGTTTCGCTGGTGCTGCTGTTGGCGCTGTTGCTGCGCAAACAGTCCGGATGCCAGCGGTTATGCACCTGCTCATTCTCGTACGCGGATTGATTGAGATCGACCTTGATGAGAGTTTCTGCCATTTCTCGCTCCTGGTAACAAACGCCAGTGGGGGGCACCAGCGATTCAATTGACGCCGGGCGGCGCCGGATTCACACAGAGAGGTATTCGAGCAACTTCTGACATCAACTACACAGACGAACAACGCACAACGAACGCAAGCTGCTACAGCAGATAAATACAGACATGCTACGTACAAATGTGACGAACTGAGACAGTCCAGCAAAATCCGTACGCAAGCGCTTCAAAAAGCACAAACACTTCGTACTACGTCAAATCACAGCACGAACTACCGTGTTTCCCCTGATTTTTATAATTTCAGATCATATCGCGATCCTAATTGGTGCAAAATACTTTCCCTGTACAAGAATAAGCACCATCAATGGGCATCCGAGATGAAATATCAATCACTTGACGACTTTCTGCGCGCCACCGGCGAGCGCAATCCCGGTCAACCGGAGTTCCTGCAAGCGGTCACGGAGGTGATGGAGAGCCTCTGGCCGTTCATATCGAAGCATCCCAAATACGCCGAGCACGGCCTGCTCGACCGTCTCGTCGAGCCGGAGCGCACCGTCATGTTCCGCGTCTCGTGGGTCGACGATCATGGTGACGTGCAGGTCAATCGCGGGTATCGCATCCAGCACAGTTCGGCCATCGGGCCGTACAAGGGCGGCCTGCGCTTTCACCCGTCGGTGAATCTTTCCATCCTCAAATTCCTCGCCTTCGAGCAGACGTTCAAGAACGCCCTCACCACGCTCCCGATGGGCGGCGGTAAAGGTGGCTCCGATTTCGATCCGAAGGGTAAGAGCCCGGGCGAAGTCATGCGCTTCTGTCAGGCGTTCGTCAGCGAACTCTTCCGTCACGTCGGCAGCGATACGGACGTGCCGGCGGGTGACATCGGCGTCGGCGGCCGTGAAGTCGGCTTCATGGCCGGCATGATGAAGAAGCTCTCCAACCGTGCCGATTGCGTCTTCACCGGTAAGGGGTTGTCGTTCGGCGGCTCGCTGATTCGTCCCGAGGCGACCGGCTACGGCACGGTGTACTTCGCCGAAGAGATGCTCAAGCAAACCGGGCGCAGCTTCGACGGCCTGCGCGTAAGCGTCTCCGGCTCAGGTAACGTCGCGCAATACGCCGTGGAGAAAGCGATGGCGCTCGGCGCGACGGTCGTGACCGTCTCGGATTCGAGCGGCACCATCGTCGACGAAGACGGCTTCACTACCGAAAAGCTCGCCGAGTTGATGGACGTGAAGAACCACCACTACGGACGCGTCAGCGATTACGCCAAGCGCACCGGTGCAAAGTTTCTCGCGGGCGAGCGTCCGTGGCATATCCCGGTGGACGTCGCGCTGCCGTGCGCCACGCAGAACGAACTCAATGCCGACGACGCCGAAACGCTGATCGCGAACGGCGTGATCTGCGTCGCGGAAGGCGCCAACATGCCGTCGACCAACGAGGCTGCCAAGCGCTTCGAAAGCAAGGGCATTCTGTACGCGCCCGGCAAGGCCAGTAACGCCGGCGGGGTTGCGACATCGGGTCTTGAGATGAGCCAGAACGCCATGCGCATCTCGTGGCCGCGCGAGGAGGTCGATGCGCGTCTGCACGACATCATGCGCAGCATTCACGAAGTCTGTGTGCAGCACGGTCGTCGCGCCGATGGCTCGGTGAGCTATGTCAACGGGGCCAATGTCGCTGGCTTCGCCAAGGTCGCCGACGCGATGCTCGCGCAAGGCGTGATTTGAGCTAGACACCATGCCCGAATCCAACCCCCCTTTCGGTTCCAACGACGCCGACGACGTTATCGAACACAATCGCGCCGCGTGGGATCGCCAGGCGGCGACGCAATGCGAATGGTCGCGCCCGGTCAGCGCTGAAGTCATTGCTGCCGCACGCGACGGCCAATGGGACGTGCATCTCACGCCCTCCGCGCTCCCCGTCGGCTGGTTGCCCAACGACGTCCGGGGCCTGCGAATCCTGTGTCTCGCCTCGGCAGGCGGCCAGCAAGCCCCGGTATTGAGCGCAGCGGGCGCCGACGTCACCGTGCTGGATATCTCGTCCGCACAACTCGCGCAGGACGACAGGGTCGCGCGTCGCGAGGGTCTGACGCTCACGACCCTGCAAGGCGATATGCGTGACCTGTCGATGTTCGACGACGGCGCGTTCGACATCATCTTCCATCCGGTGTCGAATCAATACGTGCCGGACATCCGTCCGGTGTGGCGCGAATGTTTCCGTGTGCTGCGACCCGGCGGACGCCTCCTGAGCAGCTTCTTCAACCCGGTGGTGTTCGTCGCAGACCGCAACCCGCAGGACGCCGGGCAAGGCATCATCCGCCCGCGCTTCAAAGTGCCGTACTCGGACGTGCGCGATCTCTCGCCCGATGCCCTCGCCGCGAAACAAGCCAAAGGCGACGCCCTGGTTTTCGGTCACAGCCTCAGCGAGCAGATCGGCGGACAGCTCGACGCGGGGTTCCTGCTCAAGGGCTTTATCGAAGACGACCAACCCAATCCACGATTCGTCATCGATCGCTTCATGGCGACGTTCGTTGCCACTTACGCGGTGAAGCCTTGAACGGGAATCCAGATATCCAGTGTCCCCGTACCCGTCACCGGATCGAAGTCCGCGCTGTAGCGCTCGAAGTCGGGGGCGTCGGCGGCTTGTAAACCGGACGATAGCAACCACTGGTAGATGCGACGACACCGGCCGTGTCCTTCGCTACCCGGCTTTCATCAATCGCCAGAAGGTCGTCCGGCTGATGCCCAGCGAGCGCGCCGCAGCCGCGCGATTGCCGCCCGCCGCCTGCAACGCGGCAAGGGCGGCCTCACGCGTGACGGCTTCGTGACGCTCTCCGGCATCGTCCTCGCTCTCCCGCTGCAAATCGCGGTCCGGCGCACGTGCATGCGTCAAACGCGCCAACTCCGGAAATACCTCATGCAGTGTTTGCGCATGCGCGGCGACGTCGTTGTCGAGATAGATCGCCGCGCGTGCAAGCAGGTTCTCCAGCTCGCGCACATTGCCCGGCCAGTCGTAGCGATCGAAGAGCGGCGAGAGCACGTCGAGGATGGGTTTCATCACGCGGGCATTCAACCCGTATTGCACGGCATTTCTTGCCAGCAGCGTTTGCGCCAGCAGACGAATATCGTCGCGCCGCTCGCGCAGCGCCGGCAACGTCACTTGCAACAGGTTCAGACGAAAATAGAGATCGGCACGGAAGCGTCCCTCTGCGACCAGTGCGTTCAGATCCCGGTGCGTTGCGGCGATCACACGAACGTCGACCGGCACCGGACGCCCCGACCCCAGCCGCATCACCTCACGCTCCTGCAACACGCGCAACAACCGGCTCTGCATCGCCGCCGGCATCTCGCCGATCTCGTCGAGAAAGATCGTCCCCGTGTGGGCGATCTCGAACAGGCCCGCCTTCCCGCCGCGTCGCGCCCCCGTGAACGCCCCCTCGTCATGCCCGAACAACTCGCTCTCGATCAGCCCTTCGGGCAACGCGGCACAGTTGAAGGCGACGAACGGATTGCCGCGGCGTGCACTCGCATTGTGAATGCCCTGCGCGACCAGTTCCTTGCCCGTGCCGCTCTCGCCCGTCAGTAGCACCGTCGCGTCGTGCGACGCGCCCGCTCGCGCAAGACGCCGCACTTTCTCGATCTGCGGCGAATCGCCGACCAGTTCCGCGAGTTCATGCTTCGCGACGAGATGCCGGGGACGCTGCGTCGTGCGCAAAGACCGGTCGATGCGCTGTGCCATCTGCGCGTCCTGCACCGTGACCACGGCACCGGAGCGCATGCCGTGCTCGTAGATCGGCACGCAACTCGTGATGAATGCCCGTCCGTCGATATGCTCCAGACGCTCCTCGATCGCGACACCGCTCTCCGACAGCTCCCGCAACATCGGCCCGAGCTTGCGTGTCAGTTCGAACTGACGTGCGCCGTGCGTGGCGATGCGCTCGCCCTCCACCTCCAGCAGCGTGAACATCGCGGGATTCACCGCTTCCAGTTGTCCGTTCTCGTCGAACGCCGCTACGCCATCGCGCATGTGCGCCACGATGGTATTCAGCCGCATGCGCTTCGACTCCTTCTCGCGACTCACGCGCGCGAGTTCGACGGAGCGCTCGAAGGCCTCCTCCACCGCGCCGAGGGAGTACAGGAAGACGTGTTCGAGCCCCGCCTCCTGCGCGAAGTCGCACGCCATGCCGGGACCGATAATGACCTTGCAGCCCTGCACAGCGAGCGTGTCGACGGCGTCCTGCACTTCGTCCACCGAGCGATACGCGCGCTGACGGATCTGGATCTTGAGCAACTGGCCGAGATCGTCCAGCTCGCGCGATACGGTCTCGTGCAGCACCAGTCCCAGCGGCTGGTCCGGCCAGGTGGTCGTCGCACGCGTGATCGCACTGAGTACGTCGAAGCCGTTGACCTTGACGGTCACGACCGGCACCGACAGGTTCTCGCGCAAGTACGCGCCGTTCGAACCGGCGGCCAGCACCACGTCGACCGCGCCCGACTCCACATACGACTGCAACGCCGCCACTGCCGCGCCGTAGCCCTCGCGCACGGAATAGAAGCGTGCGCGGTCGGTGTAGCGCGGGGCGACCGTCTCGCAAAGCGTCTGCAACCGGCTGATGCTCACGAGGGCGATGCCGGGGCGGCGGGCACGGGGATCGATGGGGGCGGGCGCAACGCGACGCGGCGGCTCCGCGCTGGTGTGGCTGGGGGGCATGACGGGTGTCTCCGAACGGCGCTGACGGCACGGCTTGAACGTTTCACGACACCGTTTCCGATGTGTTTCAACTGTGTTTCATGAAACGTTTCAAATGCCGTTTCGCGAATTCTGCCACATCTGTGGAAAACAGGCCGCCCAGCACAAGCCCATGATTCGGCGGCGATTTTCGCGGCATTCTCAAGTTGAAGGCCGTCTGGCACGCAGATTGCGAACCGTGTCTCCATTTACCGATAACTCACATGGAGACCGTCATCATGACTACCGCGACCGCACAACGCCGCGCCGAATTCCGCCGCAAGGTCGAGGCCCGCCAAGGCCTGCTCGTCCCCGGCGCCTTCAACGCCCTTTCGGCACGCGTCATCGAAGACGCTGGTTTCGAGGCGCTCTACCTCACGGGCGCCGGCGTCACCAACATGTCGCTCGGCCTGCCCGATCTGGCGTTCATCGGCCTGGCGGAGATCGCCGAGCACACCGCGCGCGTGCGCGACGCCGTCTCGCTGCCCATCGTCGTCGACGCCGACACGGGCTTCGGCAACGCGCTGAACGTGCGTCACACGGTGCGCGTACTTGAACGCAGCGGTGCCGACGCCATCCAGTTCGAAGATCAGGTGCTGCCCAAGAAGTGCGGCCACTTTAACGGCAAGGCGGTGATTGGCGCCGACGAAATGGTGGGCAAGATCCGCGCCGCCGTCGATGCGCGGGAAGACGGCAATCTGCAAATCATCGCGCGCACCGACGCGGCCGCCGTGGAAGGCATCGAAGCGGCCATCGAGCGCGGCCACCGCTTCATCGAAGCCGGTGCCGACATCCTCTTCATCGAAGCGACGGAGACGCTGGCCGACATCGAGCGTCTGCCGGCGCTCTTCGATCGTCCGCAACTGATCAACATCGTTATTGGCGGCAAGACGCCGATGCAATCGCAGCCGCGTCTGGCCGAGCTGGGCTACGGCATCGTGCTGTACGCGAACGCCGCGCTGCAAAGCGCCGTGCTCGGTATGCAAAAGGCGCTGGGCACGCTGCGCGATAACGGACGTCTGGACGAAGATCCGTCGCTGGTGGTGCCGTTCGCGGAGCGTCAGCGTCTCGTGAACAAGCCGTTCTACGACGCCCTCGACAAGCAATACGCCGCCGACTGAGCGTTCAGCGTCAACGCAATTTTCAGCAATTCCCTGCAAGCCCTATCCCGCATGACGGCAACGCGCGATGACAAGCGCGTTGCCGGCGTTACCGCCAGCACCGCTTCGCCGCAGTACAGCAACACTGCATTACGGCATCAAACAACAAGTATTGGAGACAGATTGTGACGCCCCCCTCGGATTCCCTAGCTGCACGTCAATCCCCCACCTGGACGGCACCGACCACCCCCAACATTTCGAGCACCGCTACCGCCACGCGCGCGCCCGTCAAGATCGGCTCCATCGTGGGCGGTCTCGCGGGCAACCTGATCGAGTGGTACGACTTTCTCGCGTACAGCATCTTCTCGATCTACTTCGCGAAGGCGTTTTTCCCGGGCGACAACCCGACCGTCCAGTTGATGAACACGGCTGCGATTGCGGCGGTCGGCTATGTGGCGCGTCCGCTGGGCAGCTGGCTGATCGGCCTGTACGCCGACCGTCGTGGCCGCAAGGCGGCGCTCACGGGGTCGGTGCTGGCGATGAGTGTCGGCTCGATGATGATCGCGCTCACGCCCGGCTACGCGACCATCGGTATCTTCGCGCCGATCGTGCTGATCGCGGCGCGTTTGCTGCAAGGCCTGTCGATGGGCGGCGAGTACGGCACGAGCGCGACCTATCTGAGCGAAGTCGCGCCCGAGAACCGCAAGGGCTTCTTCCTCGGCTTCCTGCAAGTGAGCGTGGTGGCGGGGCAACTCGTTGCGCTGGGCCTGATGCTCGTGATGCAGCGCTGGCTGCTCACGGCCGAACAGATCGAGCATTGGGGATGGCGTATCCCGTTCGTGCTCGGCGGCGTGCTGGCGCTGTTCGCGCTGTACATGCGTCGCAACGTGACGGAGAGCGAGGCGTTCGTCGACAGCGCGAAGAAGCGTGAGACGTCGATTGCGCGCGAAGTCTTCGCGCACTGGCGTCAGATCGTGCTGGCCATCGGCATCACCATCGGCGGCACCGTGGCGTTCTACACGTTCACCGTCTACATGCAGAAGTTTCTGGTGAATTCGGTCGGGCTGTCGAAGGAGTCGTCGACGTTCGTCTCCACGCTCGCGTTGTTGCTGTACATGCCGCTGCAACCGCTGTTCGGGCTGCTCTCGGACGTGATCGGCCGCCGCAAGGTGCTGATGATCTTCGGTGTGAGCACCACGCTCTTCTCCGTGCCGCTTTTCACCGCGCTCAGTCACACCAAGGATCCGCTGGTGGCATTCGCGCTGTCGTTCGCCGGTCTCGTGATGCTCTCGGGCTTCACGTCGGTGCACATGCTCGCCAAGACCGAGCTGTTCCCGCCGCGTATTCGCGCGCTGGCCGTGGGTTTCCCCTATGCCCTCACGACGGCGATCCTCGGCGGCACGACGGAATTCGTCGCGCTGCGCTTCAAGGCGAGCGGCCACGAGTCGTATTTCTACTGGTATGTGACGATCTGCGCGGCGATCTCGCTGGCCGTCTATCTGAAGATGCCGGAGACACGCGGGCGCAAGTTCGACTGATTTGTCGGGTTCAACGGGTCCGGCGCGCGCAACGCAACAGGCGCAGGTGGGGACGTTTTGCGTCCTTTCCTGCGCTTTTTTCTATGCCGATTCCCGACGTTCCCCGGAATGACGAAGCCGGCTTGCTGAAACGCAAAGCGCGGCACCCTTTGCGTGGCATCTTGGGCAATTCATTGGTCCTAGGCAGCTCACTGCTGCGGAGATGCGCTCATGTTGCCGTCGTCGATTCCGGATATCAGTCTTGTGCCGCCGTCCGATATGGAGGAGGCGTCGCGCGCGAGTGCGACGCCCGAGGTTGCGCAGGATATCGAGGGGGTCGTCAACATTCCCGAACCGCCGGCACAACTGCCGTTCCCGTGCGTGACACCGGACCCTGACACGGCATTCCGGTTTCAGTCGGAATTCCTGGGCGTCGCGGAGGAAGCGTCCGAGGACATCGTGGCGCATTGGCGTCAGGCGGTCCGGCGCGGCGGCGGCACACTGGAGTGGCGGGTATTCGTCGCGCGATGGCAGGCGAAGCTATCCGGCGCGCATCAGCCTCACCCGCTTCATCCCCGTTATGCGCTGTTCCATCTGCTGATCTTCTACTTCGGCCGTCTGGATGCGAGGCTGCGGCCGCTGGCGCTGGAGTGCCTGCTCACGGATGGGCCCGAGGGCCGCGCCGTCGTCAGGCGCAACTGGAAACGTATCGGGCTGGGCATGTTCGCGCGGGAGCAGTGGCCGGTGGTGCAGCGGCTGCTGCGTGAAGCCGACATGCTGCGATGAGATCGGTGTACGAGCGCGGGTCGGCATGCGCCGGAACGTTATTCGCCGGTACGCCGTTCGCCAAGAACGAGGCGCACCGTAAACGAAAAAGGCAGAAGACCTTTCGATCTTCTGCCTTCTGAAACCTTGGTGCCGACGGCGAGACTCGAACTCGCACAGCTTTCGCCACTACCCCCTCAAGATAGCGTGTCTACCAATTTCACCACGTCGGCTTTGTCCTGCAAGGGAGCGCGATTGTAACGGGAAATTTAGGTTTTGTGAATGCTTCGCTCACGAAACGACCCCGTCTTCATCGTATATATCGCGCGCGCTCGCCTGACGCGAGCCGACGTTTGTGGTGGTGGCGCTCAGCTCAGGCGGCGAGCCGTTGCGAACCGCCGACCAGCGACAGCGACGGCGCATGCATGCCGCCAAAGCCGTGGCTTTCCCCCGATTCCCGCAGACGGAAGCGCGCCACCGTCTCCGCCAGCATGCGGGCCTGTTCGCTGAGCATGGCCGACGCGGCTGCCGACTCCTCCACCAGCGCCGCGTTCTGCTGCGTTGCCTGATCCATCTCCGACACCGTCCGGTCGATCTGGCTGATGCCCGCGCTCTGTTCGGTCATCGCCCCGTGAATCTCGCTCACCAGACGCTGCACGCGCGTGATGCCGTCGACGATCTCGTTCATCGTCGTGCCCGCCGCCTGCACCCGCTCGGTACCGCTCTTCACGTTCTGCACCGACGTCTCGATCAGCGCCTTGATCTCCTGCGCCGCCGCTGCGCTGCGTTGCGCCAGCGTGCGCACCTCGCCGGCCACCACGGCGAAGCCACGACCCTGCTCGCCCGCGCGGGCGGCTTCCACCGCGGCATTGAGCGCCAGAATGTTGGTCTGGAAGGCAATGCCGTCGATCACGCTGATGATCTCGGTGATGCGCTCCGACGATTGCGTGATCGCGCCCATGGTGCCCACGGCGTCGGTCACGACCTGACCGCCGCGCGCGGCAGCCGCGCTCGCCTCGTTCGCCAGACGCGTCGCGTGCTCGGCAGTGTCGGCCGTCTGCTTGACGCTGGAGGTCAGCTCCGTAAGGGCCGACGACGTCTCCTGCAACGACCCGGCCGATGCCTCCGTGCGTTGCGACAGATCGCGATTGCCCATCTCGATCTCGCTGGTGGCCGAGGTCATCGACGAGACCCCGGTGCGCACGTCCAGCATCACGTTGCTGATCTTGTCGACGAAGGCGTTGAACGATTGCGAGATTTGCGCGACTTCGTCGTGACCCGAGACGTCCAGACGCTGCGTCATGTCGCCGTCGCCCGAACCGATAGTGTCCATGGCGTCGCGCACCATCGACAGGCGCTTGAAGGCTCGCGAGGTGAAGATCGACGCAATCAGCAGCGCAGCCAGCGTGAGCACCACCAGCGTGACGACGGTGGCCGTCAGCACATGTGTGAGCCCGGCGGTGGCTTCGGCCCGGTCGAGGGCGACCACCAGATACCAGTCGGTGCCCGGAATACGCTTGGCCCCCAGCAGCTTGGTGGCGCCGGAGAATTCCATCGAGACGGGCTTGGCGCCGTCGGCGGCGATGCTGGCCAGCGAATCGGCCGTGAGCGTGGCGGACACATCCGTGGACGGCTTGAGCGAGTACTTGCTGTCGGGGTGTGCGATCACCTGTCCGTCGCTCGACACCACGAGCGCGAGGCTCGACGGCGTGGGGTGCACGGCCTTGATGATGTCCTGCACGCCCGTGAGCGCCACGGCGCCGCTGATGGCGCCGGTGGTTTGTCCGTCGCGCACGAGCGGTGCGGTAAAGGCCACGTAAGGAATGCCCGTCGACGAATCGCCGTACGGCTTGGTGACGGTCAGCTTGCCGGCGGCCACCGCGCTCTTGTACCAGGGACGGGCGGTCGGATCGTAATCCGGCGGTGTGGGAGCGGTGGAGAAGAACGTCTTGTCCGACCAGCCGATGCTCGTGATCGGGAAGTCGTTGGTCTTTCCCATGAGCTTCACCAGACCGGCCGGATCGCCCTTCTCGACGACTTGCGACGTGGCGACGACGGCCTGCGCCTTGTCGGCGGACCAGCGCTCGATGGTGGCGGCGCTACCGTTGGCCACGGCGGAGAGGGTGTGCTCGATGCTGGACATCATGCTGTCGCGCACGACCACGTAAGTCGTAATGCCTGAGAGGATCAGCGCGCCGATCACCGTCAAAGAGGTGATGAGCAGAATCCGGGTTCGCAACGAAGTGACTTTCATGGGCTTTCATCGGTAGGCCCGCGAGCGGGCCGTTGACAGGGGGCGACTGCCCGGGCCGGACTGCCAGCGCCGTTGCAGCGAAACATGGATGCCATTGCGTCCTTACTCTCTGCGCTTACGGCTCAACGCAGCGGTAACTTTAGTGAGCGCAGATCAATGCGAGTGTGTTGCGCTTCAACGCAGGCCCCTGTCTGCCTCAACCGGACTCAATGGTCGCGAGGATCCGATTTCGGTGCGTGAAACTGGGACGATTGCGTGTCGTCCTTGCCATGGTCATGGCCATCGCCTTCGTCGTTGCCCTCGTCGATGAATGGCGAATCGGTATCGGGATTGCCCTGCCGCAGCGCGAGACGGGCCTGGCCCGCGAGCGCCTCATATCGTTTGCGAAAGCGGACGAGTTCCTTCTCGTCGAGCTCTTCCAGATCGAGCAACGCGTTGTGCGCGCCTTCCATGGCACGAATCAGCTCGTCGAGTTTGATGTGCATGGCCGCCGTGTCGCGGTTCTGCGTGTTCTGGATGAGGAAGACCATCAGGAAGGTGACGATGGTGGTCGAGGTGTTGATGACCAGTTGCCATGTGTCGCTGTAACCGAACAGCGGCCCGGTCAGCGCCCAGATCAGCACCAGTACGACTGCGAGCACGAACGACACCGGTCGTCCGGTCAGCGTGGAAAGGTAGCTCGAGAACTTCGAAAACCATTTGCCGTTCATGACCGTCTCCCGTTTTGAAACGATAGACGGATGATGGCACAGGCGTTGCCGGAGGAGATTCACGACCCATCGAGACCATTCCCCATGCGGCTGCGTTGCGAATGTCCCAAGTGCGATCCCGTTGATGCACGGTACCAAACCGGTGAGTAGAAAAGCGCAAGTGCGCCGCGCTATCGGTGCCAATCTGGAACTCCGATCAACGGAATTTGAAGGAGATGGGTTATGGAATCGGTTTCAAAAAACAACGTGACGACAAGTGCTCCGCCGCCTGCGGTTCAAGTCGAGTCGGAAGCGCGCAGGTTGAGTGCCTCCGAACTGACAACCGACCTGGATACCGTCGCTCAAGCGCATCCCGACTCAGCGCCGTTGGGGGATGGGCGTGCCCGTGCTGTATTGCTTAACAATGTCGCTGCGCACGCGGCAAGTGGTCCGGATTGGGCGGTGACGGTCGAAAAAGTGAAGCAAGAGGTATGGCAGGCCGTTCGCAATGGTGTGGCTGCCCAAGAGGACATGACCACGCCCGCTTCGTTTCTGGCGCTGGATGAAGAAGGGAAGAAGCAAGTTGTCCAGTTGACGGTCAACTGGGTGTTCACGCCTGTCGATGAGGAGGCGGAAAATCGGTTCAACCGTTTTACTGCGAACGCAGATGTAAGGCTATATCTCAAGAGAACAGTTTCAAAGGCGGATCATGACAAGATTCTTGCCGTGTTGGCGAAGATTCCCGGAAAGGCTCGTCATTATGTCGAACTGCGGATGAAGAACTACGGGATGGTCGCGAAAACCTACAGCAACATTGTCGATCAAGCCAAAGACGATATCTGGCAGGCTACGACTGATGGGATGACGTTTAATAGCGCAGCGAAAACGCCAGCTTCATTCTGGAAGCTGTCGGAGAGTCAAAAAAAGTCCGTTGTTCAGGACGCCGTCGGCAAGCTTCCGGGCATCAACAAAATACAAATTGAACCACGCCTCAAGTCCCTCGATGGCAACCCGGATTTTCCGAGCTATATGAAGGGAACGCTAACCACCTGGAACTACAACTACATAATGGATAAGTTGAAGTTTCATGAACACTACGATACCCGGACACGCATCAAGGAAATCGTCGATCGCCTGGACATGATTCACGGGTGACATCGTCCAATATAGGAGCCATCATCATGAACGTTTCTCCGACATCCGGAGCCTCTGCTCCGCTTCACATTAGCTCTCAGGATCCTGCGTCACCGCAGTCGGCGCACCCAATGACAGGTGATCTCGACAAGGCGAAAGTCGCCTCGACGGCGTCTTCGATTTCTACTTATGCGGCTGGTGAGCCATTGCCCGATTCCGCGTACACGGAATGGGCAGCACTTCATAAGAGCGAGGATGGACCAGGCTTCGATAAGCTGGTAGGCACGTATGCAAGCCAGCGAGGGTGTTTTCGAGAAAATATTGCATTTGAACTTTTGACGAATATCAATCGTCTTGAGATGTCAATTCGGTACGGGGCTTACATGGCGTTCCGAAATGCCACCGTGTCGGGCAACAAGGACGAATTCCGAGACATTCCCACCGTTGCGTGGTTGAGAAATTTTCCGGCGGATGTTCGAGGGCGGGTCAAGGAGATGTTTGACACGGTAGACAGCGACTGTTGACTGCGCGCTTACGCTGGTTTTCGCATGCCGCCAATAAACCTGGAAAGCCGAGGGCCATCGCCTGACAGCCCTCGGCGAGTTCGTCGCCGCGCGGCGAGACAAACACGCAGCGAACTTTACCCGTCGAGACCATTCCCCATGCGGTTGCGCTGCGAACGTCCCAAGTGCGATCCCGTTGATGCACGGTACCAAAGCGGCGGGTTGAAAAGCGCAAGTGCGCCGCGCCATCGGTGCCAATCTGGAACTCCGATCAACGGAATTTGAAGGAGATGGATTATGGAGAGCCAGATTTCTTCCAACACGAACGTGGCGAGTGCGGCGCAGACTGCTACCTTGCGAGGTGAGTCCGAAAGCACACGAACGGATTCGACGCAAATGGGCAATGACCTGCACTCGGTTGCGCACGGCGCCGCTGATTCCATGGTGAACCCACCTACGAGTAGCGGGCCTGTTGCTGCGACAACGCTGCGTTTCCAGATGACTTCCGGCAACGTAGACAAGGCCGCCAAAGACTTATGGGCGGCAGTCTGTATCGGATATAAACGAGAGCACGACGCAGAAACGCCAGCGTCTTTTCACACACTGTCGGCGTCTGAGAAACGGCTGATCGTCAAGCGTGCCGTTGACGAAGTATTCAAAATGGACAAGCTGAGGATCGACGGGTACTTTAATCGCCTCACTGCGAATGAAGACGTAAAACCATATCTGAAAGGGTCGATATCGCAGGCAACGCGTGCGGCGACCGAAAAATTGGATAAGGATGATGATCGGTTTTACGACAAACGTGTTTACCTCATAAAGCGAATAGACAAATACGGAATGGTTTTCACAGCAGAAACGTGGGAGATGGAAAACGCGAAGAGTGATTTGTGGGATGAAGTTCGCAACGCCGTTAGCGAAAAACAAAGCATTGCCGTGCCGGAATCGTTCTTGCTGCTGAATCACGAGGACCGGCGAAAGATCGAAAACTCACCGTGAATTGGATATTCAGTCCGGTGAATGACGAAACGGGAGTGTGGTTTGATCGATTTACCGAAAACACCACTGTGCAGCCGTATTTGAGGAAAACGGTGCCCCAAAAAACGTACGACGAGGTCGCGCGATTGAGCGCATTGCATCGCGTCATAGACGGTATCAAGGAACACGGCATGTTGGAGTCGTGAGCAGGCACCTGCTCAACAAGTGAGCGGCGAAGTTCCAACACGCCGGTCAGTCCGCACGAAAGTTCGTCAGATCGGGAAAGCCGAGGGTCGTCGCTTGACAGCCCTCGGCAAGTTCGTCGTCGTGCGTGGAGAAAAGCACGCACCGGTCTTTGCCAAACGTCTTGAATAGATCGATGAGTACGGCGCGTGACGGTCCGTCGAGGCCGCCGCTCGGTTCGTCGGCGAGAATCACGCGAGGCGAGCCAAACAGCGTGGCCGTCAGATAGAACTTGCGGCGCGTACCCGTCGACATCTGGTCGAAGCGCTTCTCCATGTGCGGCATCAGACTGAAGCGTTCCGCCAGGTCCAGCACTTCGGCGCTGACCGTCGTGCGACGCTGTTCCGCGCGCTGCTCAAGGAAACCCCGTCCCGTTTGCGACGGCTCAGTCAGGCAATCGAATGGCACGACCGCGAGGGCGGCCTTCGCCGCCTCGGGTGCACTCTGCATCGAATGGCCGTCGATCCACACCTTGCCGCCACCGGCTTCGACCGTACCCGCAAGCATGCCGAGCAGCGTGGTCTTGCCGCCGCCGCCTTCGTCGCGCAACGCGAAGCAACCGGTGCCGGCGCGCAGGCCGAGACGCTCGAAGAGCACGAAATCGTCGAAGCGCCGGGTGAGCCCTTCAAAGCAAAGCAGCGGTTCCTGATGCATGACGTCGCGCATTTCACTCATTTCAGGTAAGCCTTGATGACGTGAAGCAAGGGCGCCAGTTCGGCATCACGCTGCGCCTGGTCGGGCTCGTTGATGACGTGATCGACCAGATGGCCCTCGATGACCGCGCCCATCAGCCCGTTGATCGCGCCGCGAATGGCAGCGATCTGCTGAAGGATCTCGACGCAGTCGCCCTCCTCACTCAACTGACGCTCCAACGCCTGCGTCTGCCCCTGAATGCGACGCACGCGTGCGAGCAGTTTGTTCTTGTCCCGAATCGTGTGCACGGCCGGTCGCGCTCCTGTCTGTCACGAATTAGATGGAAAAAATGCTAACACGAATATACTGAGGGGGAGTATATTGCGCGAACGACGTTTCTTTATCGAGCGATGTGCCATGACCGAGTTCTCCACCCTTCTCCAGCAAGGCAATGCCTGGCTGTTCATTCCCAGCGCGATCCTGCTCGGTGCGTTGCACGGGCTTGAGCCGGGGCATTCCAAGACGATGATGGCGGCGTTCATCGTCGCCGTGCGGGGCACCATCGGGCAGGCGGTATTGCTCGGGCTGTCGGCCACGGTGTCGCACACGGCCGTGGTGTGGCTCGTCGCCATGGCGGGTTTGTACTTCGGGCGAAACTGGAATGCGGACGCGACGGAGGCGCACTTTCAGGCGGCGTCCGGCGTGATGATTCTCGTGATCGCCGGGTGGATGCTCTGGCGCACGTGGCGCGATAACGTGCGTGCAAAAGCACATGAGGCCGGACACACGGATCATCCTCACGACCACGACCACGACCATAGCCATAGCACCGGCACCGAACACCGTCGCGACGTCCATCGCGCGCAGGGTCAATCGACCGATCACGCTCACGATAGTCACCACGATCACGTTCGTCCGTCGCAAGGGACATCGAACGCTCCCGCGAGCACCATCGCATCGGCCAACGACTATCAGGACGCCCACGAACGGGCCCACGCGCGTGACATCGAGAGGCGCTTTACAGGTCGTCAGGTGAGCACCGGACAAATCGTGATGTTCGGCCTGACCGGTGGGTTGGTGCCCTGTCCCGCATCGATCACGGTGCTGCTGTTGTGTCTGCAACTCAAGCGCTTCGCGTTAGGCGCGGGGCTGGTGCTGTGCTTCAGCATTGGGCTGGCGATGACGATGGTGGCGTCCGGCGCGCTGGCGGCGCTCAGCGTGCGGCATGTGTCGCGTCGCTGGCGCGGTTTCGGCGAGTTCGCTCGCAAAGCGCCTTACGTTTCCGGTGCGCTGATCGTTCTCGTGGGGTTGTACGTTTCGTATCAGGGACTGTCGCACATCGCCTTCAACGCGTGATCGACTGAGGCCTCGCTCCGCCCGATTCGTGCGGCCGCCGCACAAATGATGTGTGCGGCGGCCGCATGCCGATTCCGGAGGGTGCGCAGGCACTCGCCAACACACGAAAGGTCCTCGCGTTCGCCGACCACGCGGGCATGCCCGTCTTCCAGATCCAGCACGTCGCGCCCGACTTCATGGTCGAGCACTATCGTTAGGCAATACTGTCGTGCGAAACGTGCGAGATCACGATAAGCTGCTCCGGCGGCGCGGCTTGCCGCTCATACCAAAAAAGTCCACCGGAGGGACCCCCATGACGCTGACCGAGCTTCTCATCCCCACGTTCCTGCAAATGCTTCGCGGCCATTCGGCGTGGCTCGACAAAGCGGCTGCCTACGAGAAAGCCCAGGGCAAGGACCCGGACGCCCTGATGACGTTGCGTCTCGCGCCCGACATGTATCCGCTCGCCGCGCAGGCGCGCTTTGCGAGTTATCTGTCGATGGAGCCGGTGTACCGGCTGCGCGGCGAAGCGATCCCGGAAGCCGCGCAGGCGATTCAGCGCGAAGGCTGGAACAGTGCACAGCGTCCGGGCACGTTCGACGAGGCGAAGGCGTGTCTCGCCCATGCGATCGCGTTTCTCGAAGCGCTGCCAGGCAACGCGCTCGATGCTGGTGAGTACATCGACATCGCCCTCACGCTGCCCAACGGCGTGATCTTCGACATGACGGGCGAGCAATACGCTCGCGACTGGGCGCTCGCGCAGTTCTACTTCCATACCAACATCGCTTACAGCATCCTGCGTCAGCATGGTGTCGAACTGGGCAAGGCCGAGTATGTCGCGCATGCCGTTGCGTACTTGCGGCCGGGTTCATTGCCGAAAGCGTAACGAAAGCGCGACGAAAGCCTCGGGCGACGACGTCCACCCGAGTCGTCACGTTACCGTCACGATACCGTCGCGTCGACGTTGTGCGCGACGGACGGCACGCGCTTCATGCGCGCGCGCCTCACTCCCCCATGAGGAACGGTGGTCCGAAGCGCGTAGCAATGTGTTCCGTCGACTCGAACAGCTCGCGCAGTACCTGACTCGTGCACGTGGGTTGCACGTAGAGATAGAACGCCACGTCGGGCAGACGCGGCAGGCCGTCCGCTTCGGAGAGCACGCGCATGTTCGCGTCGAGCAGTTCGGTCGTGCGTGCGGTCACGCCGAGACCGGCGCTGATGGCCGCCTTGATGCCGGTGAGCGTCGGCGAGATGAAGCTCGTGCGCCAGGCAATGCCCGCAGCGTTGAGCCGCTCGATGGACAGACGTCGGAACAGGCTCAGCTCGTCAGCCATCACGAGCGGCACGGGGGCTGCCGAGTTGAAAATGAAATCGTCCGCACAGATCCACACCATCGGCGATGTGCGCAGCTTGATGCCGGGAAACCCTTCGTCGTACCGCGTCGAGATCGCCAGATCGAGCTCGTTGTCGCGTAGCGCGTCCATCAAATGGGGACTGCGGCCCACGATGATTTCCAGCTGCAATTCCGCCGAGAGTTTCGAGAGCCGTCGCAGCATGCTCGGCAGGATCGACTCGGCGACGTCGTGCGGCGACCCGATGCGCAACTTCTCCGCCGGCCCGCGCGTCTGCATGACCTGCACGGCCTGATCGTTGAGCGCGAGGATCTTGTTCGCGTAGGCGACCAGACGCACGCCGTCGGCCGTCATGGTCTTCTGCCGCCCCTGCTTTTCAAATAGCGGGCACCCCATTTCCTGTTCGAGCCGCTGCATCTGCTGCGTGATGGCCGACTGCGTGCGACCCACGCGCGTGGCGGCCGCGGCAAAGGTCTCATGCTGCGCAATCGCCACGAAAGTGCGTAGCAGATCGATGTCGAGATTTCGCATGATCGTCCGAATCAATACTTCAGGAACGTTAATGTTTCTG
The DNA here is from genome assembly GCF_022696215.1 of Pandoraea sp. LA3. NCBI lineage: Bacteria > Pseudomonadati > Pseudomonadota > Betaproteobacteria > Burkholderiales > Burkholderiaceae > Pandoraea > Pandoraea sp. LA3. Next base: position 245,425 of record NZ_PTPY01000036.1, read on the forward strand.
AGATAAAAATTAAATTGTTCTGGACAATTTTGGTGGATAACCTGCCTGACACTCAAGCAATATTTATGTGACTGGGGGTGCAAGCCAGCGTTGACTGGTCCCCGCTAATCGATTTTCGTCATTAGCTTTCCCGTAAATCGATGCGCCCTTCGGTCGAACCCCCAAGGAGACTCAGCATCATGTGGCAACGACACCTTGCAGCCGCGCTGTTCGCGACACTCGCCATGACGGGGATCGCGCACGCCGATCAACTGGCTGACATCAAGGCACGCGGCACGCTCGTTTGCGGCACGCAAAACGCCAGCGAACCCTACGCCTTCCCCGATGCCGCCACGCGCAAGATCGTCGGCTTCGACGTCGATGTGTGCTCGGCGCTCGCCAAAGGGCTCGGCGTGAAGCTTGAGCATCGCGCGCTGTCGACCGACGCCCGCATTCCGGAACTCAAGACCCGTCGCGTGGACGTGCTCGCCGCCGCCGTTGCCTGGATGCCCGCGCGCGCCGCGCAGGTCGACTTCAGCGACCAGTACTTCGTCGCGCCGATCCGCGTGCTGGTGCGCGCCGATTCGCCGGTGCAGACCCTTGAACAACTCTCCGGCAAGAAGATCGCAGCGTCGGAAGGATCGAGTTCGGCGGCGGTGTCCGTCACCCGTCTGCCCGATTCGAACCTGCTCACCTTCCACGACATTTCGTCGGCGTTCCTCGCACTGCAACAAGGCAAGGTGGAAGGACTGGTCGCCGGTCAGCTGATTCTTGCGCGCTTCGCCAACGAAGCGGCAACGAAGGGCGGTCAGCAATACCGTCTGCTCACCAAGCCTGTGTTCGAGGAGCGCTGGGGTGTGGTGATGAACAAGGGCGAACCGGCCCTGCGCGACGCGGTGAACAAGATTCTCGTCGACTACGACAAGTCCAACGGCTTGCAGGACAGCTTCGAGAAGTGGCTCGGCAGCAAGTCGGTCTACAAGTTCACGCGCGACTACAAGGTCGAGCCGATCAAGGTGCAGTGAGCGAGACGTCGCACCATGTTCGATCTCTCGTTTCTGCTCGAAGACGGTTACCTGAAGCTGTTTCGCGACGGGGTACTGACCACGCTCAAGCTGTTCGTGGTCTCGGGGTTGCTGGCCATCGTGGTGGGCGTGGTGCTCACCACCTTGCGCGCCCTGCCGGTGAAGCTTTTCAAGGGCTTCGTGATCGTGGTGGTGGAGTATCACCGCAACGTGCCGGTGCTGGTGCAGATCCTCGTGTGGTACTTCGGCGTGCCGCAACTGCTGCCCGAAGGCATGCGCGACTGGATCAACGCGGGCAACACCGAGTTCTTCTTCGCGACGGTGGCGCTCGCGCTCAACGCCGGGGCGTTCATCTCGGAGGACCTGCGCTCGGGCCTGCGGGCGATTCCGCACACGCAGCAGGAAGCGGCATGGTCCATTGGCCTCACATACTTGCAGTCGTTCCGCTACGTGATCCTGCCGCAAGGCATTCGCGTCGCCCTGCCCGCGCTGCTCAACCAGTCGCTGCTGCTCTTCAAGAATAGTTCGCTGGCGATGGCGATCGGCGTGCATGAGTTGCTGTATCGCACACGTCAGATCGATAACCTGACGTTCCGCACGTTCGATGTGTTTCTCGTGGCCACGATTCTTTATCTGATCGGCACGCTGGCCTTGATGGCGCTCTCCGAGCACTTCGCCAAACGCCGCACGGCGCCCTCGGGAGTCTGACGATGTACGAGATTCTTCACGACTATCTCGCGCTGTTCCTCGTTGGTAGCTGGCCCAACGGCCCGCTCGGTGGCGTGGCCATCACGCTGATCCTGTCGGCGTTGGGGCTGGTAGTGTCATTTCCGATCTCGGTGATGATCGGTCTGGCGCAGGTTTCCCCCTGGCGCTGGATGGGACGCATCGCCGGTATCTGGACACGGCTCGTGCGTGGCATACCGCTGCTGATGATCATCTTCTGGGCGTACTTCGCGGTGCCGCTGCTCGTGGGCGCCGAGGTGTCGGCCTTCACGACCGCGGTGTGCGCGATCATCGTCTACGAAAGCGCGTTTCTGTCGCAGATCGTGCGCGCCGGTCTCGAAGGGCTGCCGCGCGGACAGATGGAAGCCGCCCGCTCGAACGGCCTGTCGTGGCTGCAAAGCATGCGCTACGTGCAGTTGCCGCAGGCGCTCGCGAACATGCTGCCGTCGATCGTCAATCAGTTCGTGTCGATCATCAAGGCGACCTCGCTCGCTTATGTGATCGGTGTGCCCGAACTGACGTATTCGGCGGCGCAGGTCAACACGATTACGCTGACCAAACCGTTACAGACGTTCCTCGTGCTCGCGGCGTTCTACTTCGTGTTGTGTTTTGCGATCTCGCGCTTCGCCGGTTGGCTGGAACGTCGAATCGCCCGGCAGCGCGCGGGGCTGGCATGACGACGATGATGACGCCAGGAATCGCGACAGGAACCACGAAGCCCGCAGTGGCAGCACTCAAGCATCAAGTGTCAGGAGGCAGCGCACGATCATGACCATGCTCGCATTCGAGAAAGTCGATAAGTTTTACGGCGAACACCATGTCCTCAAGGGCATCGACGCCACCATCAATCGCGGTGAAGTCGTTGTCGTGTGCGGACCGTCGGGCTCGGGAAAGTCGACGCTGATTCGCACCGTCACGCGGCTCGAAGCCATCCAGAAGGGACGCATTCTTTTCGAGGGCAAAGACGTCACCGCGCGCGATGTGAAGCTCAACCAGTTGCGCGCCCGCATCGGTTTCGTCTTCCAGAGCTTCAATCTGTTTCAGAACCTGTCGGTGCGTCAGAACCTGATTCTCGGGCCGACGAAAGTGCTCGGCATGTCGCGCGACGAAGCGGTCGCACAAGCCGAAACGCTGCTCGCCAAGGTCGGCCTCGCGCACAAGATCGACGCCATGCCCGCGAACCTCTCGGGCGGCCAGCAGCAGCGCGTGGCGATTGCCCGGGCGCTGGCGATGAAGCCGCCGTTGATGCTGTTCGACGAACCGACAAGCGCACTCGATCCGGAGATGGTGCAGGAAGTGCTGCAAGTGATGCGCTCGCTCGCCGACGACGGCCTGACGATGATGATCGTGACGCATGAGATGGGCTTCGCGCGCGACGTCTCGAGCCGCGTCTGGTTCATGGATCAGGGGCAGTTGCTCGAAGACGCGCCGCCGGCGGAGTTCTTCAGTCAGCCGAAGCACGCGCGTGCTCAACGATTCCTGCAAGACGTGTTGCGTCCGTCGCCGATGATCAGCGTGCCGCGCGGTGAAGCAGTGCCCGTCTGAGTCCGACATCGCACGCCGAACGACCGCAATGACCAGATAACCCAACACACGACAACGCCTGACCCGGGCGCCCCGCACAACAACGTCATACAAAGCACTACGGAGAAGACTTTCATCATGTCCACGTCCCCACTCCCCGAACAACGTCAGGCCGTCGTCGGCGAGGCGATTGCCGCCATGAAGGCCGCGCTGGCACCGGCGGGCGAAACGCGCCCTGCACTGGCCGCCGTGCTCGAACAGGTCAAATCGCTCGCCGCTCGTACGGCGCTGTGGAACGAAGCCGAGTTCCCGCCGCCGAACGACGGCGAACTGCAAGCGCGTTATCTGATTCATGAAGACGCCGACAAGACCTATGCGCTGTATCTGAACGTCATGCGTCCGGGCAAGAAGATCACGCCGCATAACCACACGACGTGGGCATGCATCGCGGCGGTCGACGGCGTGGAATACAACTACGTCTACCGTCGCACCGACGACGGCAAGACGCCCGGCGTCGGCACGCTCGAAGTGAGCGACACCGTCGTGGTCGATCCGGGCAACGGCATTGCGCTGGCGTCTGAAGACATCCATGCGGTCGAGATCAAGGGCGAGGCGCCGATCCGCCATCTGCACATGTACGGCCGCGCGCTCGAGACGCTCACCGAGCGCATCACCTTCGATCTGGCCAACGGCACGTATCAGGTGATGGACATCGGTGTGAAGACGCGCCGCTGACTTCAGATGCCTTCGATGCCTTCGATGAACTAATGCGCTGAAGGCTTCGCCGCCGCCCGACGTACAAGTCGCTGGTCACGCGCAGCCGCAACCGATTCCCGACGGCGCGTAAGCCCACGCGCCACCCGCAACACACCGCCTTCACCGGCGGTGCGGACCTGCTCATCCCTACGCTTTGGCTACGGCCGGGCGGAAACTGACAACCGACGCAACGCTATGACTTCGTTCACTCCTCATTTTGTGCCGCCAGCCCGACTCAAGGAATGGCTGCACGACGGCGCCGAGATCGCTGTGTTCGACGTGCGCGAACACGGCCAGTACGGCGAGGCCCACCTCTTCTACGGCGTGACGCTGCCCTACAGCCGCCTCGAAATCGACATCGTTCGCCTCGCACCGCGCCGTGATGCGCGCGTGGTCGTGTACGACACCGACCAGAGCGTGGCCGTGCTCGCAGCGCAGCGTCTGAGTGTGCTGGGTTACACGGATGTGTCCGTCCTCGAAGGCGGTACCGATGCCTGGCAGCAAGCGGGTTTTACGTTGTTCGCGGGCGTGAACGTGCCGTCGAAGACGTTCGGCGAACTGGTCGAGATGGCGTATCACACGCCGCGTGTGACGGCACGTGAGCTTGCCGCGATGCGTGAGCGTGGCGACAACGTGGTGATTCTCGACGGACGTCCCGTCAACGAATACCTGAAGATGACGATTCCTTCGTCGATCTGCTGCCCGAACGGCGAACTCGGCTATCGCATTCGCGAGCTGGTGCCGGATACGACCACGCCCATCGTCGTGAACTGCGCGGGGCGCACGCGCAGCATCATCGGTGCGCAGACGCTCATCAACCTTGGCATCCCCAATCCGGTGATGGCGCTGGAGAACGGCACGCAGGGCTGGTATCTGGAAGACCTGCCGCTGGAGCATGGCAGTACGCGCCGTTATCCCGATGCAGTGACGCCGTCCAGTCTCGCGCAGATGCGTGAAGCGAGCGGTGCGCTGGCCGAGCGGTTTGCCGTGCCTGAAGTGGAGGCGTCGACGTTCGCGCAGTGGGCGAAGGATACGTCGCGCACGCTGTTCCTTTGCGACGTGCGTACGCCCGAAGAGTTTGCCGCGGGCACGCTGCCGGGTGCGCAGCATACCCCGGGCGGACAGTTGATTCAGGCGACGGATCAGTACGTGGGCGTGCGTCACGCACGTGTGGTGCTGTTCGACAACGACGGCGTGCGTGCGCCGATCGTCGCGAGCTGGCTGCGTCAACTGGGCCACGATGCCTATGTGTTGCGCGACGGTCTTGCCAGCGGGGCGTCGTTGCCTGCACCGGTCGCCGGTGTCGCTACAACGCTTCCGGAAGTCGATGTCGCCGCGCTCGTCACCGCCCTGGCGAACGGCAGCGTGACGGTGGTCGACGTACGTCCGAGCATGAGCTTCCGTCGTGAGCATGTGCCGGGGTCGCTGTGGGCGATTCGTCCGCATCTGCCGACGCTGCCCGCCACGGGCGACGTCGTCATGATCGGCGATGAGCGTGGCGTTGCGGAGTTGTTCGTGGCCGACTGGCGACGCGAGCATGCACAGGATGCGCGCACGTTCTCGTGGCTCGCAGGCGGCTTCAAGGCGTGGACGGCGGCCGGGCAGCCGGTGCAGACCACGCCGGATTCGCCGCCCGATGCCCAGTGCATCGACTATCTCTTCTTCGTGCATGACCGTCACGATGGGAACAAGGCGGCGGCGCGTCAGTATCTGGCGTGGGAGACGGGCCTGCTCGCGCAGTTGGACGAGCAGGAGCGCGGTGCATTCCGTATTGGTGATGCCGCCGCTACGAAGTAAGCTGTGCGTCTGGCGTAGGTGCGTACCGTGCAGGTATGGCGCCCACGCTCAGGCCCACATCCTCACCGCATGACCTGAATCGCTCGAAACGTCTTTTCTACGCCAGACCATGTCCCGACAAATCCCCCCGCTACGTCATCCGCGCCTCGCCACCCGTCTCGTCAAGGGCGGCACCGATACTGCCGTCGTCGGCGGGCGCGCCGTCAATCCGCCGGTTGTGCGCGCGTCCACGGTGTTGTTCGACACGATGGACGACATGAACGACGCTCGCCGCCGTCGCGGCACCGAGCGCATGTTCACCTATGGCGCGCGCGGCAACCCCACGGGCTTTGCGCTGGAGGACGTGGTCGCCGGGCTGGAGGGCGGGTATCGCACGCGTCTGTTCCCGACGGGGCTCGCGGCGATCTCGATGGTGTTCCTGGCGTACGTGCGTCCCGGCGACCACGTGTTGATTGCCGATTGCGTTTATCAGCCGCTGCGTCATTTCGTCGAGACGTTCCTGAAACCGTGGGGCGTGCACGTCACGTTCTTCCGCGCGGACGGCAGCGATGCGGCTGAGCACATGACCGCGCGCACCAAGATGATCTACATCGAAGCGCCGGGATCGCTCGTCTACGAGATGTGCGACATTCCGGCGCTGGCCGATCTTGCGCATCGTCACGGTGCGTTGCTCGTGGCCGACAACACCTGGGGATCGGCTGTGCAATGCCGTCCGCTGATGTTGGGCGCCGACATCTCCGTGATGGCCGCGACGAAGTATCTCAGCGGTCACTCCGACGTGATGATGGGCACCGTCACCACGACGCAGGACGTCTGGCAAACGCTTTCGACGATGGCCGATGCGCAAGGCGTTGCGGTGAGTCCTGACGACGCGTATCTGGTGTTGCGCGGCACGCGTACGCTAAGCGCGCGATTGGAGATGCACGAGCGGCACGCGCTGGAGGTCGTGCATTGGCTGAATGGGTTGCCGCATGTGGCACGCGTGTTCTGCCTCGCGTTGCCGACGGACCCGGGGCACGAGCTGTGGCGACGCGATTGTCTCGGCACGAATGGACTGGTGTCGTTCGAGTTCGCGAACGCGACACCCCACCAAGCGGACCAATTCGTCGACTCACTGACGTTGTTCGGCATCGGGGCGTCGTGGGGCGGCTTCGAGAGTTTGGCGACGGTGTCGAACGTCGTCGGTACGCGCACGTGCGAAGACTGGTCGAACGCCGGTCCGATCGTGCGTCTGCATATCGGACTGGAAGATCCGCAAGACCTGATCGATGACCTTGCGGCGGCGTTCGAGAAAGTGTTCGGCGGCTGATTGCCGGACGATGGTTTGACGAGGCGAGGACGTTGGATACGGTGGGCGTATCCAACGCTGTCGCGACTCTTGTCGGGTGGCGACGTCAGACCGTGCCGGATTGCGGTTTGCCGTTATTTGGCCGGTTCTGCTTTCGGGCGGAGGCCGTCGAGCGTGGAGAGAATCCGGTGTGCGGCACGGATGCGCTCGACCATCGCATAGTTCTTGTTGGCGAGGATCACGATCCCCATCTGCTTCGACGGCACGAACGCCACATACGTCCCGAAGCCGTTCGTCGAACCGGTCTTGTTCACCCAGGCGACCGGTGACGGCGCCATGGGCGGTGCGAGTTCGCGCACCGATGTCGGCTCGTAAGCCATGCGCGACGAGTTGCCGTCGAGTAGCGTGTCGACACTGGCCGGGTACGGATACTGTTCCCAGATGACGTCCTGCGTCATCGGCGCATCGAAGAAATAGCTGGTGCGTGTGGCGTACAACGCGTGACGCAGACGACGGTCATGCACGGCTTCGCCGAGGTTGGCCTGCACGAAGCGCAGCAGATCGCTCGCGGTCGTTTTCACGCCGTACGCCTCTTGTTCGAAGACGCCCGGATTCACGCGCACGGGCTTCCCATCCTTATATCCCCAGGCGTAATTCGCTTGCTGATCCTCCGGCACGCGCAGGAAGGTGTGCGTGAGATTGAGTGGTCGCAGGACATGCTCGGACATGAGCGATGCAAAGTCGCCATGCATCGCACGAGCGGTGATCCATCCGAGCGCGCCGATGCTGACGTTGGAGTAGGTGCGCACGGTGCCCGTCGGCTTGGCGGGTTTCCATGCCTTGAGGTACTGCGTGATGGCTTCGGTATCGGTGACGTTGTCCGGCACTTGCAACGGCATGCCGCCCGTGGTGTGGGTGGCGAGGTTGAGCAGTTTTACGTCACCGAACGGGGTATTGGCGAATTCGGGGGCGAAGCGGCTGACCTTGTCGGTGAGCGACAGTACGCCGGCGGCTTGCGCGTAGGTGGCGAGCGTCGCGGTAAAGGTTTTGCTCACAGAGCCGATTTCGAAGAGCGTGTCGTGAGTGACCGGCTTGTTGGCGGCTTTGTCGGCGACACCGTAATCGAAGACATAGGACTGTCCGTCGACGACGATACCGACGGCCATGCCGGGAATGTCCTGGCGCGCCATGAGCGGCGTGATGGTCTCATCGACGAGCGATTTGATCTGTTCCTGACGAGGATTCGTCTGAACTTGCGCGCCGGACTCGGCGGCATAACTGCGCGCACTGAAGGCCATCCAGCTAATAGCGGCGGTGGCGGCGAGTGCCGCGAAGAGTGTGAGGTAGGGTTTGGTCATCGACGCTCGTCTCCGTATGAGGGCTCACGGGGACGTACATTCTGCATCGCCGTGAGCTATGGACGAAGCGTAAACCCAAAGGGAAGTGGGTTTAGGGTGGTTGCATGTAACTGTTGTAACGGTTGCAACTCAGATGGAATCTGTGTCTAGTTTTCATCCGCGCCCCCCCATTGGCTGAAGAAGTCATGCCGAGTGCGAGCATCGTTGCGAATCGAGCGATCCCATCCTCGGCAAATCTTATTGATGTGGGTGTGAAGGGCGCAAAGCGCATACGGATGTACCTCAAGGAATAGCTGGTGATGCCTTCAGGCACGACTTGAGTTTCAACGACCAGTCGATACGACTTCACGTCGACGTCTACAGCGCAACGGAGTGACTTCGAATGGCCTTAGTTCCCTGTGCCGCAAGATAACCGGTAATGGCTAGCAACGCTGAAAGGGGAAATGCAGCGAACCAGAGCTGCAGCGGCTGCTCATGAATAAGATGCAGCGGGGCTGCAATCAACCAAGCGAGTATTGCGGAAAAGCACACGTGCGCGAGACGATTCTTCGAGATACGGGCTGTGAGTATGCAATATGCCAATGGGGTCAAAAGTGTGTTGCACATGATCAACCCAACAATTAATAACGGACTTTCTCGGAGTAGGGTTCCGATCAGATTGCTGATGGCCGGCACCACTATCGCTACGATGATGAAGGGAAGTACCCATCGCTTAACTTCGAAATTCCAGAAATCGGGTTCAGCATCAAGTGTGCACAATTTTCTTCCCACAACTGCCGAGATGGCAGCCGAAAGCATCCCGACAATTGTGGCCATGATGAGCCCCGGGAAGTTGAGTCCGTTGGGGATATAGAATCTGTGGCTAAAGAATGCTTGAAATATCGAAATTCCGAACGCAAATCCGAATACTATGTAAATGAAAGATTTTTTCACAAAAAAATTTTTTGACATGCTTGGTTCCTGCGTTGTTGAAGATTTATTCCGGAAAAGCCAAGTCAGAGTGCCGGCAAAAATACTAAATTCGACAAAAATCATGGTCAGCCAGCCGAGGCGATTCCACGTGGGTAACTGGTATTGAATGTGTTTGAAATTCCAAACTAATGTTGTTCCGGCGAATAACTCATTAATCGAGGCGAGGAAGGTCGCGGAGGCAAGCCAGGCCAGGATGTTATGCATCCAACGAAACCACTCAGAGCTCGTCTTGGGGTTCATTTCTCGTTTTATTTCTTAACATTCGAAGCTCTTTTGTTAATTGAGTTGTGATATTTGCGAGCGTGATTGTGTACATCGGAATGCCAGCGTGTACGGGTTTTTAGTCCGTTCCTTGTGCGTAAAAAGCAAAAAGGGTGACGACCGGAATTTCCGTGAAAATCAAGTTAAGTGGCCAGTTTGGCCCTTCTCCAGATTTCCTGTCGTCGCGTCCGGGTTGGCATAAACCTTATTTGGTGTAAACATTAAATAGTACGGCAACCAAAATTATGAAAATTACGATTGTTGTGAAAGTCCAGTAGAATATTCTGTCGCCTTTTGAGTACTTCTTATACTCATCCTCCGTGGGGCCTCTAACCAAAGTTTTGTTCAAAATTATTTTGTTCCGTCGTTGAGTTGAAGTGAATAATTATATGGAACTGTGACAAATGCGATTCGATATTTTCTCGTGCAATCGAACCGGCGTTATTGTTATTAATTAAATTGTGAGATTTTTTGTCGATAAATGATTAATTTATTCTGCAGATCTTGATCGTTGATGCGTTGTACGTCATCGATATTAGGATTATCGGAATCTCTCCTTCGCTTCCCGGATTTTCTTGAATATCCATTAGCATTCCATTTTTGCAGAATGAGTTTAGGGAGGGTTTGCGGGGCTTCCAGCCAAGGTTAATAAAATTATCGATACTTGCTTGGCGTACTTGTGGTGTCCAATCTTTTTTGAAAATTCGAACATAAAGTAAAGCGCTGCCGTATTTTGAATTTTCATATTTATAAGAAATTATCCTGTCATCTTCGAGTGCTGTCGATGTATCTGATCTCATGATAGAAATCCGTACGTTGGACTCGTGAAGAGATGGGTTTTTAATTAATGCATAGAAGAAAATAAGAACCCAAAATACAAGCGCCATCGTGACAAGACAGCGTTTGTTCAGAATATGAAAAATCTGTCCGCTAGCCCGAGTCATTCACCGTTCTCCGCGCCATTGACGACGGGGGTCGAAATTCCGGTGCCGGCACTGCCGCCCATATTTATCTTTCTGGTCGGACCACCGGCACCTATTCCAATTTCGATTGCTGTTTCTCCACCAATGGCGTGTCCTCCGCCGACACACATGCCCCAGGCACAAACGGCGGCAGAGTGCGAGCCGCCCCCGAGGAATTGATCGGTCTTTTGCGCTTGTTCGGAGCGAGATAATCCGTAGTTTGTCGGGATCCAACCAAAGGTGATACCTCCACCCGGGGTGACGGGGACGGAAGCACCTGCGCAAGCGAAATTCGTACCGTTATGCAGGTTTAGCCCGACAGAAGCTTCTACACCGAAGGCCCCGATTTTCACGCTGACGTAGTCCGGCAGTTTGATGCCAGGTTGCTGAAGACCTAAAGAATTTTCCCCAGTATTCCATTTGGGGGAGAATGGAGTGAATGAACTGGTCAAGGTTTCTGTCGTATTCTTTCGCGAAACTTCAGGCGACGGCGTAATCCAGCTATATGGGGATTGATCTCCGCCGGAGTTTTGAATGATCAGGTTTCGTACCACGTCTGAAGGGCTAACAAGCATCGAGGGGTCTTGAACTAGGTAGCGATTGCCGGCCCCGTCGTCCGTGACTTTCATCCCTGTGGTGTCGTAAATCTGGTCCGCGGTTGTCTTCTCGTTAAGGGGAACGACCATGCCAGATGTGATCGTCTCGTCGCGTTGACTGTGGTTTGCTGAGCGCATGGCGTTCTCGATCTGCTCCTGAGAGATTGGCGACCCATCTGGGTTCACAGTTCCGTTCGCTTTGGCGATTTCAGCGATTTGTCTCGCGAGTGGCTTCTCCCTATCACCCAACTGCCGATTAAACCGATCCGTATTGAACCCGGTGAACGCACCCGAACTACCACCGGCCACCGCACCGACTGCAGTACCTAAGCCCGTTGCGACGATCTGACCGAGGGCTTCGTCCATGTCGGCGTTTCCTGTGGGGCGCTTCTTGCGGATGTCGTCACTGACGTCGTCGAGGACCCGGTCAAGCTTGGATGTCAGGCCGGCACCCAATGCGCCTCCTAAGGCATTTCCACCCCCGAGTCCCGCAACGAGCGCGCCGCCTGCTGCATGCATCGTCGCGCGATAGTCGCCGCCTTCAGACCATTGTCTTGCCTTTTAAATATTTAATTCATTTGAACCATGGGCCAAATCTACTCGGATCATCACTCAACATACCTGACCGCAAGAGAGTTTTAGGCAATTTTTTAAAATAAACAAAGAATAAAATTACAAATATAGGTAATCCGATAAACAGCATCGCGTCATCTTCGTCAATGCCAAACGCGATCCTACACCCCCCTGCAATCAAAAACCCCCAACACCCAGAAGCACCAAGCGCCATCGAAAAAATGGCACCAAACCTTTGGCAGGTCGCATACAGTCTTCGCCAGTTCATTCCTTTCTCTCCATGGCCTTATTGGCTTCTTTTGCAGCGGCCAAACCCTTTGATACAACCCCAAAAACCAACGCACCTTGCGTCGTTCCATATGGCCAAGGTTTCTTGATAAATGGCCACAAGTTTGGATTGTCTATCCGAGGAACCGTCACGCCAAAAATTGAGGAAGGTCTATTTAATCCGTCGGCAACGCCAATATTTAGAGGAACTTGAACTTTTAACGCGGCGATCGAAAGTGCAAGTCCAATACTATGGTAAGCAGAATCCCCCCAAGTGGGGCTTAATTGATTAAAACCCCGGCGCAATGGATTTTCGCCGACAGAATTCATGCCGTTATAGCGGTTGTATAATCCAACGCCTCCTTCAACCATTTCACTCAAGCCGAAGCTTGCCATCAAAGCCCCAACGGTGCAGCCAAATCCGGTACCACAAAGAGCCACACCAGTTTTTGTAGACACTCCGCCAACTACGATTTTCGCAGTGTCTTTTGCGACGCCTACGGGGTCACTTTTCAACGCGTCTCCAACTTTCTCTAGGGAAGAATAGCCAAAAAGCCCACCCACCTTCAGTTGTTCAACCCAATCCAATTGCGACTTCAACTGCGCTGCTTCGGCATCACTGACGTAGTTCTGATTACGTTCCTCGCTTCCTTCGGCATATTCCGCCCAGCATTTGACTGCATAACATGCAGCACGCGTAAGTCGTTGTTCCTCCTCGTTGTCACCGTTTGCTTTGTCTCGGATAGCCTTCTTCTCATCCGGATGCAACTGCCGATTAAACCGATCCGTATTAAACCCAGTGAACGCCCCGGAACTGCCACCAGCAACCGCACCGACCGCAGTACCTAAGCCCGTTGCGACGATCTGTCCGAGGGCTTCGTCCATGTCGGCGTTTCCTGTGGGGCGTTTCTTGCGGATGTCGTCACTGACGTCGTCGAGGACCCGGCCAAGCTTGGATGTCAGGCCGGCACCCAATGCGCCTCCTAAGGCGTTTCCACCCCCGAGTCCCGCAACGAGCGCGCCGCCTGCCGCATGCATCGTCGCGCGATAGTCGCCGCCTTCAGACCATTGTTTCGCTTCTTCCAAGTACTGCGCTTTCAGTGCGGGATCATCGGTTTTCTCGGCCAGCTTCTTCGCCTCGTCCGCCTTCTTGTTCGCGTACGTGCCGATGTCGCGTGCGACGGCTTCACCCGCCGCCGTCGCCGCTTGCATCAAGCGTGATTGATCGCTAAGAAGATTCTGCAAATCTGGCGTCCGTGTGACCGTTCCGTTCAGGTCTTCAGTATCTCTGTTGAGATTTGCCAAATCCTGCGTCTGGTTCGCTGTGTCGGTGATGACAATCGTCCCTTCGCTCACGCCGGTGCGTGTCGTCGCGCGCTCGCTGCCGCTCTCCATTTGCGGCAACATCGGAGAAATCCCACCCTTGTTCTTGCCCGACGTCTTGCCAGTGGTACGTTCGTTAGCGCCCCCGTTGCCGACGGTGAACCCGCCGCCTAAGCCGAAACTGTTGGCGCTATAGTCAGAGTGGTTTTCGATGTCGCTGAACGTCAGCGTGCCCGTCGTCAGGTGGTTCTTCGAGGCGTCCGCCGTACTCGCGATGTATGCGCCCTTCAGGTCCGTATTCCCGGCGACGGCGATGTCGAAGCCACCCCCGCCGGCCTGCAATCCCGATTGCTCTACCACGCCTGCGTAATTTCCACTCGCATTGCCGCGTGCATAGCTGGCGCTTCCAGAAGCCCCGGCCATGCTGAGGTTCACGCCGCCGCCCATGGTTTGCTGATGCGCGGATCCTTCGGTCGTGTCCTGCACGCTCGCCACATTGAGGTCTCCACCCACGCGCGCCACGACAGTCTTCGCATCGACAACCGCACCGACGATGTTCGTATCCCCACCGCTGACAATCACCGCAGTGTTGCTCGCGTTGATGTGCGTGTTGTTCTGGAATGTCGAGTCCGTATTGGCGTCGCCGTTCGCCTTCGACATGGATGCCGAAACGCCGAACCCGCTGGTCCCGTATGACACGCCGAAGCCGAGATTCTTCGATTGGTTATCGCTACGCATCGACTCGGTGTCGGTGCTGTTGCGCAAGTTGACTTGATGGGTCGCCTGAAGGAGAACGTCCCGGGCGTCGACATCCGAACCTGTGACGTTGACGTCGCCCTTGCCCGAGGCGGCATCGCCCGTGGCGATTAGCGCGACGGCGCCACCCGCTCTGATGTGGCTGGCATCGTTCTGCGTCATATCCATCGACGACGTCGATTTGCTGCTCGATGACCCCCAGCTCAACTCGATCTTGCCTTCAGGAACTCCGCCCTTCTTCAGCGCGTCGACCGCCGCCTTGCCTTCGCCATACGCGCTGTATGCGCCACTCCCCGCTGCGTAACCGCGCAGCGCCGACACCCGTGCGTCGCCACCGTTGTCTACCGCTGCGCGCGTTTGATTCGCGACGTTCTGCACAGCGTCGATGACCGGCGACTTGATCGCCAGCGTGAAGCCGGAGCGCTTCATCTCGTGCGTCTCGTCCTGCTGCTGACGATTGACGGACGATTCCACGGTCACGTTCTGGCCAATCCCCGTGACGTCACCGTTCGCGACGATATCGCTTCCGCGAATCAGCAACTCGTTGCCGGCAATCATGCTGACGTTGCCATCGAGTGCACCCACGAGACTCCTGGTTTGCGTCACGCGGCTCTCGTTCATCCGGTCGCGCTGCTCGCTTGCGCCGTAAGAGATACCCACCCCGCCGGAGGTACCGAATCCCGACCGCTTCTCCTCATAGAAGGAATGGCTCTCGCTCTGGTTCTCCGTCGATTGAATCGTGAGATCGCGCCCCGCCTGAAGCGCGACGCCCTCACCCCCGACAATCGTGCTGCCGCGTACGCTCAGATCGTTACCCGCAACGATGGCGACGGCATCGGCGGAGATCATGCTGCCGTTGGCTTGTACCGTCTTTGAATCCATCGTGCTCGTCGTGCGCTTGCTACTGACGAGGCCACTGCGACTGCCTTCATGACGGCTGCGATATTCATGTGTCTCGGTGACCTCGCCGACGATCACATCCCGCGCGGCCGCGAGCGTTGCCGTCCCGCTTTCCAGTGTGACGCCGCTGCCTCGCAAGTCGATGTCGTTGCCGGATGCGATCGTGAGACTGCTCCCCGCCCGCACGGTGGTACCCATGACGGTGTCATCTGACCGATACGACGACTCCGAGTAATCGCTGTCCGCGCTACTGCTTCGCACCGTGGACGTCGTCACCGCCGCCTGCAACGTGACGTCGCCACGGGCCGCTATCGCGCCCCCTCCCTTGAGGTTGATGTCCGCCCCGGTCGCGCTCAGATTGCCGCCCACGCCGATATTGGAAACACCACCGACAGTCACTGCGCTGCCCCTCGCGGCGTTGACGTTGGTATCGGATACGTCGTTCGCCCGGGAGACGACTTTCTGCTCACCCGTCTGCACGGTGTTCAGTTCCCAGTTGCCACCGATCGCCATGCCGAGATTTCCGCCGACGTGCAACGCTCCGGCGTTTTGCTCGAAGTTGCCACCCGTGGCGATCACCGCGTCGCCTGTCACGTTAAGCGTCGCGACGGGACCGAGCGTGGTCGAGGTGCGCGTCGCGCCCGTGTCGCTGACCTGATCGACACGGTTGACCGTGGTATCGAGTGTCAGATCTCCGCCCGCTTTCAGAGCGAGGCTACCGGCGTTGACCGTCGCTGAACTCAGATCGACGTCACCGACGGTGGACAACGTCATGTGTCCGCCGCTCTGCAATGCGCCGAAGGCGTTGTCGATGGCCTTGCCGTCGACGGCGAGTGTTCGCTCTGCGCTAAGCGTCCCGCTATTGGTGAACCGCTGCGTGTCTTTCAGATCGACGTCGCGCGCCGCAATCAGTGGGCCGTTCAGGGTTTGCCGCTTCGTCGGCGCGAGATAGACGACCGGCACCAGCACCGTCTGTCCGTCGACCACCTGCGTTTGCATCACGATCACATCGCTCGTTAGCGCGGCGACCTGTTCGGCCGACAGGCTCATGCCAAGCGACAAGTTCAGCGACCTGGAGAGCGCAGCGCCGGACGCCATCATCGCCTCGAACATGCGCTCCGTATCGCCGAAGGGACCCAGCACGGGGCGTCCGGTGAGCGCCGTGATCTGGTTTCGTACCAACTGCTGCTCGTACATGCCGTCGCCCAGACGTTTGATGACCGTTTGCGGATCGACGCCGATCTGCTTGAGGTAGTAGTCGCTGGAGATAAACGTCTTCGCGTTGGTGAAGGCCGGATTCGATTCGATGACGTAGGTGGCGCCCGGTGCGGTCGTCGGTCGGAACAGGCCGCCTTGCGGGATCGTCAGGTTCGCGATCACGTCGAGCGCGACGGCGCTGGCGATGACCGGATCGATGAGTAGGCCGTCGTGCTGGAACGAAGCGACGCCGGTGTTTGCGCCGCTTGCATTCCCGTCGAAAGTCCCGACGTTGACACCCGTCGCATTCTGTCCTGGCAGTAACCCAAGCGACGGCGTACCTGCGTTGCCTGCGGTGTTCTCAACGCTGACACCCGAGCCCGACAGCGTGCCATTGGCGACGAAGCTCGATTCATAGGCGGGAAGCGCATAAGTACGAACGTCCGCAGGCGCGACCTGCGAATACCCCCCCGGGCGGCGAGTCGTGAAGGTCGCGTCGCCGAAGGGAAGCTGCCAGTCATGCTTGCTGTTGTCGTAGTTGTTGTAGTGGTAGTGTCCTGAATATCTGACGCTGACCGCGGGGGCGGTCTGATCCCGCCAACTGTTCTGATCCAGCGTCGCGGGCATCGCAATGTCACCTGTCGCGGAAACCGCGCTCCAGTAGTTCTGGAACAGGCCTACCGCCGACGCGTTCAGGTTCGCGCCCGACATGATTTGCGCCTGCGGGCTGATCGACGTCACGGTGTTGGCCGTCGCCACGCCCCAATACGATGTGAAGATGTAATCGCTGTTCCATTCCCCGCCATGGGGTTGCTCGATATAGACGCCGCCAATCGCGTTCGGATTCCGGGTATTCACCTCTCCCGTGCGTCCGCTCAGGCTGATGCCGAGACGCGTAATCAGCTCGGGATCGACCGAGGTGCTGAATCCCGAGGTTTGCATCGAGCGTCGGGTGTTAGTCACCTGATCCGCGTGAAGCGCCATGTCCTTACCGGACTGAATGAGGGCCGAGTGGTTTTGAATCCGGCTCGCGTTCAGGTAGCGACCGCTTGCATCCTTGAGTCCGGCGATCACAACACGGCCCAAGCCGTAGATGGCCGTCGTCGCCTGTGAATCGGTACCGGTCGTGTCGTCGATGTTGTCGATGACCGGTGCGAGCAACGCCAGCGTTCCGTCGGCATTCGTCGCGCCAATCAGGGCGCTCGCCCCGATGTTCGACAACCGCGATGTGGCGGTGAACGAGACATCGCCACCCACGAGCGAGCCGACATTTCGCAACGTGCGCGAACGCGTTGCCAAGGTTCCGCCTGCCGTGATCGAGCCGTAGTTTGTGATGTCGCCTGCGGTCACCGTCAAATGACGGATCGCCGAGAATGCGCTGCCGTTGGTGAACGTGCCCGGCAGCGTGATCGACAGATGGCGGCCCGCGGCGAATTGAAACGTCGGCTGGAGGGTGAAATCTCCGCCGACGTTGATGACGACATCCTGAGTCGCACGATATCCGCCGCCACCAGCGAGCGAGGCAGCACTGACGTTGAGATCGCCAGTAGCACCGATCTCACCGCCGGCGTTGGTGAGGACGCCCGTTGTCGCAAGCGCGATATCCCCGGGCAAGCCAGCGATATTGCCGATGTTGCCGCCGGTGTTGTCGAGTATGTCGGCGCTGGCGCCGACGCTCGCACCGCTTAACTGCGCGCCGTCGGTATTGTCGATGGTGGCGGCTGTCACAGCCACACGACCGCTTCCGGTGACGACGCCGCCACGATTGACGATTCCGCCCAGGCTTCGCATCGCGGTGTCACCCTTCCCCAGATTGCCGACAAGGCCTTCAGCGTTGTCAATCGCCGCTGCGCGAACGGAGAGTGTGTGACTGCCGCCCTCGGTGCCGGACTGAATACGCCCCCCAGCGTTGCGCAAGTCGCCGTCGGCGCCGAGCGAGAGGGACCCCAGCGAGCGAATCAGGCCATGTGAATTGATGAGGTTGCCAAGAATGTTGGCCTGAAAATCACCGCGTGCGGACAGCGCACCTTGCGTGTTATCGAGATGGGCAGCGAGCACCGATAACGCACCGCCTGCCACAATCTCGCCGCCAACGTTCGTTAGCGTCCCCGTCCCCCCTCCCGGCGCGATGGTCAGCTTTCCCGTACCAGCGGACAGAATCTTCCCACCGTCATTGTTGAGCGACGATGGCGTCAACGTGAGGTCGGACGCATTGCTTTGCAGCACGCCGCCCGCAGCGTTGTCCAGCAAACCATCGACGTCGATCCGCATCGGACTTGTGCCGTAATGCGTGATCGTCCCGCCTCGGTTCAGAAGGTCGGTTGTCTTCAACGAGAGTTGGTTCGCCTTGAGCGTGCCGTGGTCGTTGTCAAGTGTGGTGCGGCTCGTCACCTCGAGTTCGGACGAGACGATGGTGCCACCGCGATTGGTCAGCGCGTCGACGTGTATTGTCGCTTTCGCGCCGCCGGTGATGACGCCGTCCGTGTTCGTCAGCGTCTTGCTGACAAGTGAGACATCGCCGTTCGTGAGCCACTTGCCGCCCGCGTTGGTCAATGCGCCCCGGAGCGTTGCGCTGAGTCCGCCTTTGCTACTGATCGAACCCGCCGAGTTGTCGAGATGGTCAGCGCGGATGATCGTGTCGCCATTGCTGCGCACGGTGCCGCCAACGTTGCGAATTTCGCCAGGTCCGCCATGGGCATCGAGCGTGAGCGTGCCGTTGCCTGCATGAGTGATGGTGCCGCCGTTGTTGTTGATTCGGACGGGCGATAACGCAAGGTCAGCGCTATTCGTTTGCAGCGTGCCGCCGGAAGCATTGTCGAACTCGCCGGAGATCTGGAGCGAAATTGACCCCGCGCCCGTCTGGGTGATCGTGCCGCCACGATTGGCGACGTCCACGACATGCAGCGATAGTTGTTCGGCTTGCACTGCGCCGTCGCTGTTGTTGAGGGTCTGTGCATCCAGCGCTACCGATTTTCCAGCAACGATGCGGCCGTCCCGATTGGTTAAATCCTCTGTGACGCGAACCGACGTGCGATTCGACGCGCGCAGCGTTCCTTCGCTATTGTCGAGCGCCCGGGCGGCGATTTCGAGATCCGATTGGCTGCTGAGAACGCCGCGATTTTCAATGTATCCGCCGCGAATGCTGACGGCACCATTGCCACCGATGGCACCGCCCTCCGTATTCGTCAGCGTCTCCGAAGCCTCGATCGTCAGCGCATCGGTGCCGAGCGCGACAATGCGCCCTGCCGTGTTGTCGAGGGACTTCGTCGTCATCGACAGACCCCCTCCGCTTTGCACTTGCCCGTGATCATTGGAGACGGATCCGCTTCGAATTTCCGTCGCGCCGTCCGAGACGAATATCCCGCGCCGATTCGTCAGCCCTTCCGCTATTCGGGCGACCAGCGCTGCCTGTGACGAGACCTTGCCGTTGACGTTGGACAGGCTGGCGGCGTCGAGCGTTACGTTCTGGCGTGCAGCCAATGCGCCCTGATCGTTGATCAGCGCGCCCTTCGCGTTAGCAACAAGCTGTCCTTGCGCGCTCGCGGAGGCGTTTGACAGATTCAGATCGCCACGTGTGGCGAGTAGCGTCAGATCACCTTGGGACGATGTCCTGCCGTCCCCGAGGTCCAGCGTGCCGCCTTCCAATCGGAGGTTGCCGCCGGAAGTACTCAGACCGCTTGCATGCAGGCGCGCGGAAGCGGTGACCGTCAGATCGCCGCCGGTATCGACGGCCCCGTCACGGTTGACGCCCGCACCGAGCGTGCCGGTCGATGTGACGTCTGCCGCCGTGGACGTCAGATGCCGTTGCGCGGCGAGTGCGCCGCTGTTGGCAAGTGCGTCGTCAGCGCGGACGAATGCGTCCCGTTGCGCGTAGATGGTCCCGCGGTTGGCGACACCCTGCGCATCGATCGCGATATCGCCCGAGGCATTGAGCTTGCCCGTCTGCACGAGTTGCCCGGCGCTGGTCAACGTCAGATCGCCCAGTTGCGCGGCAATCGTGCCGCCGTTCGTTACGCCGACGCCTTTTTCGGTGCCGACCAGCGTGATGCGGTTCGCGTACATGCCGCCGAGCGCACTCACGTCGATAGCGACCGTCGGGGCGGGCCCGTCCCCCGTCGTGACTGACGTTCGGAGTGTGTCGTGATCGATTCGATTCGCGCCGGTAATGACATTTAGCGTCTTGCCGTGAATGGCGGCATTGGCCTGCACGGCGCGCGCAAGAAGATCGACCTGATCGACGTTAGTGACGTTGAGTCCGGCGCCCTGAATGGCGATGCTGCCGCGCGTCACGTCGAAACCCTGAATGCCGCCATTCGCATCGAAGATGGGAGTCCCGGTCGTGAGAGTGCCGCGCGTGGTGTTGATGAAACCCCCGCCATCGACCACGATGCCCGCGCCGTTCGCCACGATGACTTCAGCCCGGCTCCCCGCAACTTCGAGGTGGCCTCGCAACTGGCTCGGCGCATTGCTATCCACCTGATTCAGGATGATGCGAGCCGATTGGTCTGGCGCAAGATGCGGATTCCCGTTGATCATGCCCGCCTGCTGCGTCTGCGTCATCGTCGATGCATTGTTCAGAATCACGCCGGCGTGCGGGACGTCGAACTGGGAATACGTATTTTGCGAAACACCGGCGGCGCTTGGCGTATTGATATCGACTTGCTGAAGGCCATTGGCTGTCTGCACCACGGACGGGGGCAGATTGCCCGCGGCGGTGACTTGCGCATGGGCTGACGTTGCGCCGAGGGCCATGACTGCCGCAAACGCTATCGGTCTCAGGGTGAGACGTGCGGTGCGCGGTGCGACGAAACCCGCACGCACACGACGCGTGCCCGCTTTACTGGCGGTGCCGACCGTCTCCGCAACGGCCATCAGCATGCCTCGTGCCGGGTTGTGCACTAATCGAAAGAGGTTCTTGTTCATTGACGTGATGACCAGAGGGTGGATGCCTTGGCGCGAGGCAGGAAAGGCGGGATCGGAAACGTGACGGGCGTACGCGCAGCGCGCGTGCTTCTGCATCAGAGGTGGGCGGTCAACTGAAATCCGACGGTCCACTTCGCTGTGGGAAATCCGGAGGGTTTGTGAAGCGGAGTGCCCGCGAACAGGTCATAGCCGTAGCTCCCGAATCGCGTTACGACACTTCCCTTGACGCCCATGACAGCCCCGGCGAGCCGCGTACCGTCGAGCGTCACGGGTTGTGGTCCCCACACCTGTCCGACATCGACGCCCGCATAAAGGGACTGGGCCGTCTGCCCGATAGGAATCTGAAGTTCGTTGCGCCAATAGAAGCCGCGTGCGGCGGCGAGCATGGTTTCGCCGTCGAAGCCACGTACGGTGTAGCGACTGCCGATCGAGAGGCTGTCGATGTAGTAAAGCTGGTTCGCGGTGTACTGACCGTGAAACGTGGTGACAAACCGGAACCGCTGCTGCGCGAGCGCGAAGGGCACGCTGACGTTGGCGTCGACCACGGCCATGCGAAAGCGATACGTCGGCCCGCCGCGACTGCCGAGACGATCTGCCTGAGCGCCGAATGCGCCGAGACCCTGCCGATAAGCGATGAGCCCGTCGAGCTGCGCGTTGCCCAGGTAGTGCCGTTGCGTCAGACCTAGCTCAAGGAGGGTGTTGTTGCGTCGCTGGTGCGTGATTTCGACGTCTTCGATGAAGCTTTGACCGAAACGCCGCGACAGACGGATTTGCGCGCCGGTGACGTGGCGCTGACTACGGGACAGCACACGATGGAGTTTGACGTCGACGGTTTGCGCGTTCCCGCTCGCGACGAACGTCTGATTCACACCTGCGATCTGTTGGTAGTAGGTGCTGGCGTACGCGGAAAGCGTCGCCGTCGTGTAGCCCCACGGTATCGAATAACTGCCATTCCAACCTCGGGAACCGAAGGTTTGGTCCTTCAGAAGCAGGTCGTGAGTGACGCCTGCGTTGAACATGTCGTTCAGGCCGAGCGGGTTGAAGATGCCGGCGGACAGGCTGCCCTGAAATTTTCCGGTGGCACGTGTGCCTGCATTGTCGATCGACGCGATCAACGTCCACGCTCGGGTGCGGGTGACGTCAAGCACGACGTCGCTTTGTCCGGGCGAGTCGGATTCCGAGGGGACGACTTGCATCGAGACGTCCTGATTCGGCACGCGTTTCATTTGCTCGAGACCTTGCTCCAGGTCTCGCAGGTCGAAGACGTCGCCGCTTCGCGCGGGAAATGCGTTTTTCCAGGTGCCGCGCAGCGTGGGATCGTCGAAGCGGATCTGACCGATGACGCCGGGAATCAGTGTGATGCGCAACGTGCCGCTTGAGAGGTCCTGTTCTGGCAGACGAACACGTGTGGTGATGTAGCCGCGACGCAATATCTCGCGTTGCAACCCTTTGACGATCGTCTCCAGTCCTTGCTGTCCTACGCACTTGCCTGCGTAGTGACTCGTCCACTCCCGGGCGAACGCGAATCTGTCCGACGCGGACGAAACGGCGCCATCTCCCTGTCCCGGCCCGGATAGCCCTTGCGGTGTGTCGAGCGCAAACGTGTCGATGCGCAAGCACGGGGTTTCGTCCGGCAGCGTGGGCCATCCTGACGCGTCTTCGTGCATCGACCGTACGTGTGGTGCGTTGACGTTCGCTTCACGCTCGCGCGCATCTTGCTGTTGCTGACGTTGCTGATCCTGCTCCGCGCGCAGGCGGGCGGCGGCGGCGTTGTCGGCTTGTGAGGGTGGCGCTAATGCGGGGCGGGCGGGTTGGGTGTGTTGAACTTGCTGAGCTTGTGTCCCCGAGACGTACAGCGAACAGGCCAGAAAAAGCGTTCTTGTTTTCGTTGTTGGCATTGCAGAAGTTGAATGAGCGACGACGCGCCAGGCGCAGAAACAGCCGAAAAATCTACGGTGTTTGTGCTAATTCAACTTCTTGATATGGCTCAACGCTTCGGAGTCCAGACGCATTGGATGCCGCGAAGTCTAGAGACAAAAAAAAGCCGCCCTCAAGGGGCGGCAACACGCTGAAACAAAACGGGGGGAGGGGGGGCAGCTTTTCAGCGCGTCGGTATGTCGTCGATGGATGTCGAGGGGTTCGAGACGCGACTTCGCGCGTCGTGATGTTGTTGGGCGATCAGGCCGGTTCGAGTTCGCGATTGTCCGATTCGCGCATCACGCGAATGGCTTCGGCCGAAATCATGGCGTCGGCATTGAGCGGCGGTACATCGCCAAACAGCGGACGGTAGACGAAATCACCCGCGTCGATGGTCTCGTTCGTCAACGCGCAAACACCCGGATGCGGCGCCTTGCGAATGCGCCAGATCTGCGCGCCGTAGTTGCCGCCGGTCGCGTCGTTCCACGACACCGTGATCGTCAGCTCACTCGATATTTCCAGCACGCGCACGATGGGCGCACGCCGGGTGTACGGAATCACCGGCCGGCACACGACGGGTTCGGCGTCGAGCATGGCAACGGTGTGCTGCCACGGGGAATAGGACCCGCCCTGCTCACGTGCCGCGCGCGACGAGCGCGACGCACGGGACGTCTTGGACGGAGAAGCGGACGCCGCAGACGACGCAACGGAGGGCGTTCCAGAGGCGCGGCTGCTGCCGCTTCGGTTCGGGCAATTGGTTCGGTCGCTTCGCATGATCAGGCCAGCCGGATGCGCGGCCCGCGAAGGCCGCCGAGTTTTTCCGCGCTCATCAACACCGTCGCACGAGCAAACCCATGCAACGCGTGCTGATGACGCCGGTACAACATGGCGTGGCTCCACTGCGCAAAGCGTCCGCGCACGATGCCACCTTTGAAAAAGCCGAATCGCCCGAGCGCCCCGAACGCATTGTAGTCAGACAGCGACAACGACGCGCCAGGATCGCGATAAGCGAACGGCGGAATTGCGCGGCCTTCGAGCCACGCGCCGAGATGACGGCCCAGATGCGCCGCCTGTTGTGTCGCCACCTGTGCCGTCGGTGGCAATGCACTTTCCCCCTGCCCCGCTGCCAGCGATGCACAGTCGCCAAGGGCAAAGATGCGTTCGTCCTGCGCCGTCTGCAAAGTGGCGCGAACGACAATCTGATTCGCTTCGTTGGTCGTCAATCCGCCAATGCCGCGCAGACAATCCGGTGCCTTCACACCCGCCGCCCACACCAGCAGATCGCCGGGAATCAACTGACCGTCGTCGCGGTAGAAACCGTCGCGATCCGCGCACACGATGCGCGTATCCGTCAGCACACGAAAGCCCAACTGTTCGAGCTGCGCCTGTGTCGATGCAGACACGTCCGGCGGGAATGCCCCGAGCACACGCGGCCCGCGCTCCACCAGCGTGAGCTTCAGTCGCTCGCAGATCTGCGGGTCGCCATAGCCGGCCGCCAACGCAAACGAACGGCTCAATTCGGCCGCGAGCGCTACGCCCGTCGTGCCGCCACCGGCGATCACGATGCGCAACGCGTCGTCGTTCACTGCGCTGCTTAGCGCTTCGCAATGCAACGCTGCGTTGAACGCTTCGGCCTGCGGTTGGCTATCGATGAAGTGACAGACGTCACGAACGCCCGGTACGCATGCGTCGTCGGCCTGTGAGCCAAGCGCGAGCACCAGCGCGTCGTAAGGCACGCGACGCTCGCTCAACAAGCGCTTGCCGTCATGGCCTTCCATCTCTTCGAGCACAATTTCCCGACGCGCCCGATCGAGCCCGCTCATGCGTCCCGCCTGATACGTGAACCCGTTGCCGCACGCATGCGCGAGGTACGCCACCTGGGTGTGAGCCACGTCGCACGTGCCTGCCGCCACGGTGTGCAGCATCGGCTTCCAGAGATGGGTGGGATGACTGTCGACAAGTGTCACGCGCGCAGCACCGGCACGGCCGAGCGTTCTGCCCAGACGAGTGGCCAGCATCAGGCCGGCGATACCGCCACCGACGATCACGATTCGGTTTGCGCGAGACATTTGGGGGGAAATGTCAAATTCAACAAGTGATGAATAAGCGCATAATAGCGAGCGTGTACCCGACGTGTCAAATAGGAAGTGTCTGGGCAGGCAGGTGCGTTCGGGTCGGGTAGACTTGTGGCACGGCTCGCGCAAACGACTCTCGCAAATTCCACTAACCCATCACTCAATGACTCCGACCAAAGCCATCTCGCAACCCGATTCGCCTCGCAAACGCACACGCGGGCGCCCGACGTGCGACTGCACGCATGGGGCCGACGCGCTGCTGCTCAACGCCCGTCGCATCTTCGCGCAGCGTGGGTTTTATGCGAGCAGCGTGCGGCAGATTGCCGAGGCGTCAGGGGTCGATGCTGCGCTGATTTCGCATCATTTCGGGTCGAAAGAGGCGTTGTGGGTCGCTGTGGTGGATCAAATTGCGGGACTCACGCATTCGATGGTCGAGCAGACGAATGCGCTGCGCGACGCGCCGATGGAGCCGTTCGAGCGCATCGAGCAGGCCGTGCGCCTTTTCGTGGAGGCCGTGTTCGAGAATCCGGACGTCGGCATGTTCTTCTCGACCGCCGCGACCGAGGAAGGCGAGCGGCTCGATATCCTCACTCAACGGCTGGTGCGGCCGTATCGCGACGCCATGGTGCCGCTCGTCGCCGACTGGCTCGAAGCGCAGAAGCGCCCCGTGTCGGACGCGGACGTGATGTTCTTCATGCTGACGTCGGCCATCAGCAAGACCGTGTCGTACCGCCACATGATGGGGCCGTTCCTGCCCCCCGAAGGCATGGCCGACCTCAAGCGCACCGTGCTCGATTGCGCGATGGCGCTGATCCGGCAGTAACGCGTCGAGCGTTCGCCGGGCTTTGTCCCAACGCAATCGCTGACGCTCGTTCCATTCGTCGATCTGGACTGGACGCGGCCCCGAAGACACCGCAAGCGTCGTATAAGATAGCGGCACTCGGGCCGACTCCCGGCCCGTCTCATTTTTTCGGTGCCCCCCTATGTCGAACGAAATCAAGCGTCTGCATACCAACGCTCGCATGAGCCAGATCGTGATCGCCAACGGCGTGGTGTATCTGGCCGGCCAGGTGCCCGACACGGCGAACGTGTCCGTCACGCAGCAAACCACCGAAATCCTCACCCGCATCGATTCGCTGCTCGCCGAGGCCGGCGTGAACAAGTCGCGTCTGCTCACCGCCAACATCTGGTTGTCGGATGCCAAGCACTTCGCCGAATTCAACGCCGTGTGGGACGCCTGGGTGACCGAAGGCCACGCCCCGACGCGTGCCTGCGTGCAGTCGCCGCTCATGCGCGCCGGGCTCGAAGTCGAAATCGCCGTGACCGCGCTGGCGTAACGTCGTCGCACTGGATTTCGCCGTACCCCGGCACATCCGACTACCTTCCGGGCTCACCCCTGCGATCTTCGCGAGTGAGCCCGAAGCTTTTCTCCGCTCCCTCTCAGATCGTCTGACGACGTGTCAGACGCATGCCCATGACGTTCGACGCCCTTGTGCTTGGTGCCGGTATCGTTGGTGTTTCCGTCGCGGTCCATTTGCAGCGACGCGGCATGTCGGTCGCGCTCGTCGACCGCAAGTCACCCGGCAACGAAACCTCGTTCGGCAACGCGGGACTGATTCAACGCGAAGGCGTGTATCCGTACGCGTTTCCGCGCGATCCCGGCACCCTGCTCCGCTTCGCTCGCAATCGCTCCACCGATGTGCGCTACCACCCGTCGGCGATGGGCACGGTCGCGCCGTTTCTCGCGCGCTACTGGTATCACTCCGAACCGTCGCGTCATGCGCAGATTGCACGTCACTACAGCACGTTGATCGCCCATTGCGTGACGGAGCATCGTGAACTGATTGCGGCGTCGGGGGCGGCGCATTTGCTGCGCGAAGGCGGTTGGGTCAAGGTGTTTCGCACCGGTGCCGCGATGGACGCCGCGCAACGCGACGCCGAACGCTGGCACACCGAGTACGGCGTGCCGTTCGAGCGGCTCGATGCGGCGCGTCTGCGTGACGACGAGCCGTCGCTCACGCACGCGCTGGTCGGCGGTCTGCGTTACACGGCATCGGATTCCGTCAGCGATCCGGGGGCGCTCGTCGAGGCCTATTCGCGTTACTTCGAGTCGCTTGGCGGACGCATCTTCGTCGGCGACGCGACGACGTTACAGCCGCACTGGTCGGTGCGCACGGAAGCCGGTCGCATCGAAGGCCGTCGTGCTGTCGTCGCCCTTGGTCCGTGGGCCGATACCGTGACGCGTGTATTGGGCTACCGCTTCCCGCTGGCCGTCAAACGCGGCTATCACATGCACTATCGCGCGCAGCCGGGCGCGCGTCTCAATCAACCGGTGCTCGACGCGGAGCACGGCTTCCTTATCACGCCGATGACGCGCGGCATTCGTCTGACGACGGGTGTCGAACTCGGGCGTCGCGACACGCCACCCACGCCGGTGCAACTGGCCGCCGTGGAACCGCTGGCACGCGACACGTTCCCGCTGGGCGAGCGCGTCGATCCGTCGCCCTGGCTCGGCCGTCGGCCCTGCACCCCCGACATGAAGCCGATCATCGGGCCCGCACCGCGTCATCGGGATCTGTGGTTCGCGTTCGGTCATGCCCATCACGGTCTGACGCTCGGGCCCGTGACCGGCCGTCTCGTGGCCGAGATGATGACCGGCGAGACGACGCTCGTCGACCCGTCGCCGTTCAGCGCCGAGCGTTTCTGAACGTCCGGGCATGGGCATTGCGGCGCTCTCCGCCGAATGTCGCTACATGTCAGTGATGCATGACGATGGCCCAGGACCCGGCGTCCGTGTGTGAAACCGCACGGTGTTCAGAGACTACTGCGGCATCTCTTCTTCGGATTCGACGTCGGGAGCGTGCGCACTGTCACCGCTGTCCGACGCGTCGCCGCCGATCACGCTGATCTCGAACAGCGGCTTGCCCGCGAGCGAGCGAACGTCGGGATCTTCAGGATAGGTCTTGAGCAACGGCAGGATGACCGAACCGCCGATCACGTTGCGGCGGCTGTTATCCGCCGGCGACAGTCCCCACACGTTCTGGTACGTCATCGGCACGCTCGCCGTGTCGTCGCCCCCGGCAGGTGTGGTTTGTGTGGCTCGGGTGGCATTACCGAGATACAACATGATGTGACCGTTGATGTGGATGAGCGTCATGAGCGGACGTCCCCGCTCGGCCAGCACGCGCAATCGCGTATCGATATCGGCATGGCGCAGATCGGTGCGTTTGCCCGCCCGCAGTTGATCGGACGAGTGACGCGGCAGCCATACGCCGAACGGCGCGAAGAGGCTGCGTGTCTCGGCGGAGCAATCGTTGTAGAACAGCGTGTTGCCCCAGCCATACGGATGCCCGATCTGTTGCTTCATCACCTGCGCCATGTGCCGGGGCGTCAGCGTCCATGGCATCGGCACGAGGGCCGATGCGTCGAGCGCGGTCATGCGGATCTGCGCGCGGCGCTGGGCGTCGGCCACGGGGATCATCGCGAACTGACGTCCGTCGCGAGACCGTGTCATGGGCAGCACGGTACCGATCGGGGCGAACGTCCGGTAGATGGCGTTCGTCGTGCCCGATACGGTGTCGGCCAGCGGCACGTCGCCCTGAACGATGGCGCCCAGCTCGCGCTGCGCGGCCGCGCGCCAGGTGGCGACGAAGCGCTCGTCGACAGATGCCACCGTGCGGGCTTCGACCCATCCGATCAGATCCGGGGAATAGACGAGCAGCCACGCGCCGTCGTTGCTGCGCGCCAGCGTGTAGACCGGCGTGCCGGGGCGCAGTGCGGAGTCTTGCAGGGCGTCGAACGGATAACCCTCGCCCGCTTCCCGGAAATCGTAGAACGCGGGGTCACGGGTCGGTAGCAGACGCACCAGCGCGTTATCGACGGTGATGCCGCGTCGTCGCGCGTCGTAAGCCCAGCTTGCGTGATCGGCGTCGAGTTGGGCGAGCGCCATGTTCGTTTCGATGGCACGGGCCCATGCCGAGGTATGCGGCTGGAAGTTCTCGCCGTACGTCTTGCGCACGCCCGGACGGCTATTGTCGAAGCGTCGCGCGCGGCGTGCCTGCGAGTCGGCGATCTGCGATGCACCAGCGGCGTTGAGCAGTGACGTCGACAGCCATGCACCGTTCCACGGTGACGGATCGCGTGGCGCGGTGCCGAAGTATCGCGCGCGGAAGGCCGCGAATCGCTTCGCCTGTTCCTGTGCGGAAAGCAGCGGCTGATCGTAGTTGGGCGCGTCGGGCCGGATCCAGCGATCGACGTCCTGATCGTAGTGCTCGATGGGGAAACGGCTGACGTTGTAGCGCGTGGCCGGCGCGGCCGTCGCCGGTGGATGCAACGTCGATGAAGACGTCGAAGTCGTCGATGACGATTCGGGGCTACTCGCACACGCCGTGAGGATGACGAGCGGCAGGAAGACGGCGAGGCGCGTCCCGCGTCGCGGCGTGGGTGAAGTCCGGCGGGTATGCGCCGAGCCCCGCGCGAGGGGGAGCGAGACGTCTGCCGGACGGGCTGACTGAGCGCAGATCGAAGCATTGACCGAAGCCAGAGCGGCGAGGTACTGCATCGCGTCGCGCACCGCGTGAATTGCGCCCATGTCGTGCAGGTGAGAGCTGGAATCCCGCCATGCTACTCCATCCGTTTGCGTCGACAAGGGCGCGATGCCGGGTCGATTCCCAATATTCCCAATACGACCCGGCGCTTCGCGTTACGGCTTCGTGCTACGGCTTCTGGCGCGCTTACCAGCGTGCCGTGACGCTGCCGATCACGGTGCGTCCCGTGCCGTAGTAGCACTGCACGGTGGTGTTGCAGCCTGCCACGTAGGTACGGTCGAACAGGTTGCTCGCGTTCAGTTGCAGACGCCAGCGCCAGCCGATGTCGGCGTGCAGCGAGGCATCGACGAGCGTCACGCTCGCCACCGAGAAGGAGTTTGCCGAGTCGCCGGCCGTCTGCCCCAGATAGCGGATGCCTGCGCCCGCGCCGAGCTTGGCATCGCCCACGCTGCCGAAGTTGTAGTCGGCCCACAGCGACGCCATGTTGCGCGGCACGCCATACGGACGCTTGCCCAGATCGGCGTTGTTGCTGCGCGTGACTTCCACGTCCTGATAGGTGTAGCTCGCCACCATGTTCAGACGCGACGTCAGGCTCATGCGGGCTTCGAGTTCCACGCCGCGCGAACGCACTTCACCCGTCTGGATGGTGTTACGCGTGTTGGCCGGATCGGCGGTCGAGACGTTTTGCTGCGTCAGGTTGAAGAGCGACGCCGTAAAGAGGGCGGCGGTATTCACGGGCTGATACTTCAGGCCGATCTCGTACTGCTGGCCGGTCGTGGGTTGCAGCGGCGTGCCCGCGAGGTTCGTCGACAGCGTGGGCAGGAACGACGTCGAATAGCTGAAGTACGGCGACAGGCCGATGGCCGATTCGTACAGCAGACCGGCGCGCCACGTGAACTTGTTCGGCGTTTGCTCGACCGACGTCTTGGCAATGTTGTTGTCCGTCGTCGACCAGGTGAAGTCCTCGCGTCCGCCAAGCGTGAGATACCAGCGATCCCAGCGCATCTGATCCTGCAAGTACAGGCCGAGCTGCGTCTGTGTCTGGTCGGTGCTGGTCGTCGGATTGGCGGGCAGTACGCCCTTCACACCGTAGACCGGCGCGTAGAGATCGAGCGACGGTGCGGTGCCCGTCCACACACGGTTGAGGAAGCGCTGCGTCTGGAAGTCCACACCACCGACCACCTTGTGCGCGACGGGGCCGGTCGCCGTGTCGTATTGCACGTTGTTGTCGAGCTGCCAGCCGTTCAGGATCGGCTCGGCCTGATAGGCGGTGCGTTGATACGTGCGTTGGTCGGCCAGCAGCGCGGTGCCGTAGATCGACTTGTAGTCGAGATCCATGTGCGTGAAGCGGGCCGTCGAGCGAATTTGCAGCGCGTCGTTCACGCGGTGTTCGAACCGGTAGCCGGTCGCGACCTGCGTCTTGCGGTAGCGGTCGAACGAAGGGTCGCCGGTCAGCAAATCGCGGTCGATGCGACCCCAGCGCGACGGATTCACCATGCCGAGCGCCGGGCCGTAACTGACTGACGACCCCATGTTGTCCTGCGTGTAGTTGACGAACCACGTGAAGCTGGTGCGCGCGTTCGGGCGCCAGGTAATCGACGGCTGAAGCATGATCCGATCGTCGCTGACGTTGTCCGTCTGCGCATTCGACATGCGGCCAAGACCGGTGATGCGGTACAGCAGCGTGCCGTCTTCGTTGGCCGGACCCGTCATGTCGACGCGAAGCTGCCGACGGTCGAACGTGCCGTAGTCGATGCCGATCTCGCGATACGGCTCGGCGCTCGGCGCCTTGCTCACGAGATTGACGAGGCCGCCCAGGTTGCCCGCGCCGTAGAGGATCGAGCTGGGGCCGCGCAGCACTTCCACGCGCTCCAGGGTGTACGGGTCGACGCGCACGGCGGCGTAGCTGCCGGGGCGGTTGGCAATCTGCGGCAGGCGCAGGCCGTCCCAATAGACGTCGGCGTTAAAGCCGCGAATGTAGAACCAGTCGGCGCGGGTGTCGCTGCCGTAGGGATCGGCGTTGATGCCGGCGGCGTACTTGAGGGCGTCGGTCACCGTCTGCACGGCTTGATCGTTCATCTGATCGCGCGGGATCACGCTGATCGACTGCGAGGTCTGCATGATCGACGTGTCCGACTTCGTTGCCGTGTCGCTGCGTGTCGCGACATAGCCGACGACCGGGCCGCGGGCGACGTCGCGCTCGGCGCGTGCGTTGACGTCCGTTTGCGGCAGCGCGACGGCCGGACCTGCGGCGGCGCCGGTGGCGTTCGGGCCGGGCGCGACGATGTAGCCGCCGTTGGGCTGGCCGGTCGCTTGCAGGCCGGTGCCTTCGATCAGCATCGCCAGGGCGAGCGTGGGTGTGTATGTCCCGGACACGCCTGCCGTGCGTTTGTCGGCGATCTGGGCGGCGTCGTACGAAATCATCAGGCCGGTTTGCTGCGCAAACGCGACCAGCCCTTGTTGCAGTGAGCCCGCAGGGATGTGCAGCGACTGTGCGGCGCGCGCGGTCGTTGCGGGGGATGCCGTCTGCGCGTGGGCATTCGACGCGGTGAGTGCACTGACGGCCGTGGCGGCAGCAATGGCGCTCAGAGCGAACAACGTACCGGTCGCCAGCGTGACGGCGCGCTGGGTGACGTGTCGGGCGAGGGCGGTTTCAGCACGGGCGAACGTGCGGACACGTGCGGCACGCAGGGGCGTGGGGCTGACGTGAGAAGACATGACGGCGGATTCCTTTCGTTGGAGCATCGAAACATCGAAATCGAAACGGGGCTTTTCCTGTCTATGCCCCGCGAGATTCGAAAACCCCTCATCCGACGTCAAAATATTTCTGGACGGTGTGCCGCAGGCGGCGCTGGCGACGCCGTGGTGCTTCAGGTATGCGTGCGGTCGCCGCCGACGGCGCGCAACGTGGGCGGGCTGTCCGACGACTTGCCGGAGCGTGTGCCGGAAGGGTTGCCGGGCTGCACACGCACGAACCAGCGGGTGAAGCGCTGGACCTCGACGGGTAACGCGCGCGAGAGCATGTCGAGCACGCGGTCGGTGTCGTCGACCGGGTAGATGCCCGAGACGCGCAGGTTCGCGATGTCGGGCGCGCAGCCGAGGTGGCCACGCCGGTAGCGGCCGAGTTCCGTGAGGAAGTCGCCGAGCGGCATCGCGTGGACGATGAGCATGCCTTGCGTCCATGCCGCCGCGGCGTTGGCGATGGCGACGTCGTCGAAGCGCGAGCGCACGGCGGTGGCGTCGAAGGTTGCGCCTTGCCCGGCGGTGAGGATCACCGCGCCGCTGGCCGTATTTCCAACGTTGGCGGGAACGACACGCACCGCACCTTCGAGCACCGCGACGGCGGCGCTGCCCTCGTGCTGGCGCACGGTGAAGCGCGTGCCGAGTGCCTGAAGACTGCCTTGCGCGGTGTCGACGAAGAACGGGCGATGGCCGTGGTCGGCATCGGCGCCGGTCGTGACGGCGATTTCCCCGCGCACGAGGCGCAGGCGTCGCACGTCCTGCGAGACATGCACGTCGACGGCGGAATCGGTGTTGAGCGCGAGCACGGTGCCGTCCGCCAGTTGCACGGTGCGGCGCTCGCCGACACCTGTGCTGAAGTCCGCACGCCATGCCCTTACGGCATTCGAGTCGCCGACGGACCAGACGGCTCCGGTCACCCCCGCGACGGCGAGCAGGCCGAGTACGCGCCGACGTCCCTGATTCGCTCGCGCACGCACGAGCGTGTTGTGCGCGACGAGCGGTGGAATGGTCCGCAAATGGGAGCCGAAGTCGACGAGGCGCTGCCAGGCGAGCGCGTGTCGCGCGTCGGCGTCGTGCCACTGTTGCCAGGCGGCTTGCGCGTTGGCGTCGGTCGTCGCTTGCAGGCGGACGAACCATTCCGTGGCTGCCAGCGTGATCGCCTCGGGCAGCGGGGATGCGTTCGGGGCGGCGCCCTGACCGGACGACGGGCGTGGGCTCATGCGTGCGTCCCTCCGAAGCAGCAGGCGTGGAGCGCTTTGACGATGTGACGTTGCACGGTGGCGATGGAGATGCCGAGGGTCTCGGCGATCTCGCGTTGGGCGAGGCCGTCGAGTTGCGACATGAGAAAGACGCGGCGTACGACCGGCGGCAGGCCGTCGAGGCGCCGGTCGATGTCGATGAGTGCCTGGAGCAGGATCGCGCGAGCTTCGGGGTCGGGGGCTACCGCCTCGGGCTGGGCGGCGAGCGCTTCGAGATAGGCCGCTTCGATCTTGCGATGCCGATGCAGATTGGCGACGAGCCCCTGCGCGACGACGGTGAGGAAGGCGCGGGGTTCACGCGGGCAGACGGGGGTGTCCTTGCTGAGCAGACGCACAAAGGTGTCGTGCGCGAGGTCGGCGGCGTCG
This sequence comes from Pandoraea sp. LA3, assembly GCF_022696215.1. Taxonomy (NCBI): domain Bacteria; kingdom Pseudomonadati; phylum Pseudomonadota; class Betaproteobacteria; order Burkholderiales; family Burkholderiaceae; genus Pandoraea; species Pandoraea sp. LA3. Next base: position 279,514 of record NZ_PTPY01000036.1, read on the forward strand.
CCGTGGTTGCCGAGCTTGCGATGCAGCCAGTTGCGCAACCAGCCGTAGTGATCGTGATAGAGCGCAGCCACGCCGGACGCGTCGGCGCGTGCGTGGTTCTGGCGTCCCCCGTTGTCGTCACGCATCATGGTTTTGGCTTGGCTGCATGTGCCTGCAACCGTCGTTGATCTAGCAGCTTTTGAGGTTAATGATAATCATTCGCATCATATCACGACCTGTTGCATGACTTGTCGCGCGGTGACGGATAGAAGGCAAAGCAGTGGTTTGGGGTGTTCTCCGAATTAAGACCACCGTCAACGCGGGAATCGCTTGGTGCTGTACAAATATACAGTACAATCCCAGCGTGCCGGGCGACGCATGGATGCTGCCAGCGACTGTCGTATCGGCCTGATAGAGTAGTTACCCCAAAGCGCGTATGCGCTCTCTCGTCTGCCCAGAGACCAAGTGGATAAGCCCTCCTCGAAACCCGTCCCGTCGGCCAGCCACGCCATCCGTATTCGTGGCGCCCGCCAGCACAACCTCAAGAACCTCGACGTCGATCTCCAGACCGGTGAGATGACCGTCGTGACCGGTCCGTCCGGTTCCGGCAAGTCGAGCCTGGTGTTCGACACGCTGTTCGCCGAAGGCCAGCGGCGCTATGTCGAGACCTTCAGTGCCTATGCCCGGCAGTTCCTGGACCGCATGGATCGTCCGCAGGTCGATCATGTAGAAGGCGTGCCGCCCGCTATCGCCATCGATCAGACCAACCCCGTGCGCAGCTCGCGCTCGACGGTCGGCACGATGACCGAACTCAACGACCACCTCAAGCTGCTCTTCGCCCGTGCGGCGGCGCTGTTCGATCGCGAAACCGCGCAGCCGGTGCGTCACGACACGCCCGAAACGATCTACGCCGATCTCATGGCGCGCACCGCGCAGAATGATCCGCGTCTGGTCGTCACGTTCCCGGTCGAATTGCCCGGCAGTGTCACACCCGACGAGGTCGAGCAATGGCTCTCGGCGTCCGGTTACACGCGCGTGCAGGCCGAGCGCGAAATCACCACCGCCGAGGGAACGCGCAAGGTGCTCGACGTCGTGGCCGATCGCTTCCGCCTGCAGAACACCGAGAAGGCGCGCGCGATGGAAGCCATCGAGTCGTCGCTCAAACGCGGTCGCGCTCGCGTGAACGTCTACGTGCTTGCCGAGGCCGGCGAGCCGGAAATCTGGCGCTACTCGCAAGACCTGCACTGCCCGGACAGCGATCTGCACTACGCCGATCCGCAACCGGCGCTCTTCTCGTTCAACTCGGCCTACGGCGCGTGCGAAGCGTGTCGTGGCTTCGGCCGCGTGATCGGCGTCGATCTCGGGCTGGTAATTCCGGACGAGCGTAAGACGCTGCGCGGTGGCGCCATCAAGACCATCCAGACGCCGGCGTGGAAGGAGATTCAGGAAGACCTGCTGGAGTACTCGGGCAAGGCCGGCATCCCCCGCGATACGCCTTGGTCGAAGCTGTCGCCAGAGCATCGCGAGTGGGTCATCGAAGGCGATCCCGACTGGCAGGGCGAGTGGAACAAGCAGTGGTACGGCATTCGCCGCTTCTTCGGCTATCTGGAGTCGAAAGCGTACAAGATGCACATCCGCGTGCTGCTCTCGAAGTACCGCAGCTACACCACGTGCGAAACCTGCGGCGGTGCGCGTCTGAAGACGGAAGGCCTGCTGTGGCGTCTCGGCTCGAAAGAAAACGCCGACGCCGTGCTGCCGCCCGCCCAGCGCTTCATGCCGCGTGGCGTGTCGTGGTCGCGCGAGCAGCTCGAAGCGCTGCCCGGCCTGACCATGCACGATCTGATGCTCATGCCGATCACGCGGGTGCGTCAGTTCTTCGATTCGCTCACGTTCCCCTCCAGCCTGCTCGACGACGCGCTCAAGCTCCTGCAGGAAGAGGTCGGTACGCGTCTGAAGTATCTGTGCGATGTCGGCATCGGTTACCTCACGCTCGATCGTCAGAGCCGCACGCTCTCGGGCGGTGAGGTGCAACGTATCAACCTGACGACGGCGCTCGGCACGTCGCTCGTCAACACGCTCTTCGTGCTCGATGAGCCGAGTATCGGTCTGCATCCGCGCGATATGGACCGCATCGTCGCGGCCATGCATCGTCTGCGCGACGCCGGTAACACGCTGGTCGTCGTGGAGCACGACCCGGCGGTGATGCTCGCCGCCGACCGCGTCATCGACATGGGGCCGGGACCGGGCGAGCGCGGCGGTCAGATCGTGTTCGACGGCACGCCGGAGGAAGTGCGGCGCGCCGACACGCTGACCGGCAGCTACCTCGGTGGACGCAAGCACGTGGCGAACGCGTCGAACTGGCGGGCGCGTCCGGTGGACGACGCCACGCCGCGCCTGACCCTGACCGGCGCGCGCGAGCACAACCTCAAGCATGTCAGCGTCGACATTCCGCTCGGACGCCTCGTGTGCGTGACCGGCGTATCCGGCTCCGGCAAATCGACGCTGGTGCAGGACATTCTGAGCCCGGCGCTGGCGCGTCACTTCGGTGATCCGACCGAGGCGCCCGGTGCACACGACGAGTTAATCGGCGCGGAACAATTGTCGGGCGTGGTGTTCGTCGATCAGTCACCTATTGGCAAGACGGCGCGTTCGAACCCGGCGAGCTACGTCGGGGCGTTCGACGAGATCCGCAAACTCTTCGCCGCCGAACCGGTGGCGCTGCAACGCGGCTACAACGCGAGCACGTTCAGCTTCAACTCCGGCAACGGCCGCTGCCCGACGTGCGGCGGTTCCGGCTTCGAACACGTGGAGATGCAGTTCCTGAGCGACGTGTATCTGCGTTGCCCGGATTGCGACGGCAAGCGTTACCGCGCCGAAGTGCTCGACGTGAAGATCCAGCGCGCGGTGCCGGGCGAAGCGATGCGCGAGCTGAGCGTGTCGGATGTGCTCGAACTCACCGTCAACGAAGCCGTCAAGCTGTTCTCGTCGGATCGCGACGTGCTGCGCGTGTTGCAGCCGATCGTAGATGTCGGTCTGGAATACGTGAAGCTCGGCCAGCCGGTGCCCACGCTCTCGGGCGGTGAGGCGCAACGTCTGAAGCTTGCGGGCTTCCTCGCGGAAGCGGCCCAGAAGAAGACAGCCAGCGGCCAGAAGGTCGCGCATCGCGGCCGTCTCTTCATCTTCGACGAGCCGACGACCGGCCTGCACTTCGACGATATCGCGAAGCTCATGCGTGCGTTCGGCAAGCTGCTCGACGGCGGCAACTCGCTGCTCGTCATCGAACACAACCTGGACGTGGTACGTGCCGCAGACTGGATCATCGACTTGGGGCCGGAAGGCGGCGAAGGCGGTGGCGAAGTGCTGTGCGCCGGCACGCTGGCGCACGTTGTCGCGTGCGAAGGCTCGCACACCGGCCGCGCCCTCGCCGACTACGAGCGCACGGTCGTCGCGCCGGGGCTGGCCGTGGCGGCTGGCAACACCACTGGCGATGCAGGGATGCCGCTGCAAACGGCGTTGCGTGCCGCGCGCGCGCATCGCAAGCCGGCGGGCGGCGACGACATTCGCATCGTCAACGCTCGCGAACACAACCTCAAGTCGCTCGACGTGGCGATTCCGCGCGGCAAGTTCAGCGTGATCACCGGGGTGTCCGGCTCGGGCAAATCGACGCTCGCGTTCGACATTCTGTTCAACGAGGGACAACGCCGGTATCTCGAATCGCTCAATGCCTACGCGCGTTCCATCGTGCAACCGGCGGGACGCCCCGAGGTCGACGCGGTGTACGGCATTCCGCCGACCGTCGCCATCGAGCAACGTCTGTCGCGCGGCGGGCGCAAGAGTACGGTGGCGACGACCACGGAAGTCTGGCACTTCCTGCGTCTGCTGTATGTAAAGCTCGGCATTCAGCATTGCATCCACGATGGCGCACCGGTCACGGCGCAAAGTCCCGACTCCATCGTCGCGCAATTGATGCGCGACCGTCGCGGTCAGCACGTGGGGCTGCTCGCGCCGCTGGTCGTCGGACGCAAGGGGATCTACACCGATCTGGCGAAGTGGGCCAAGGCGCGCGGGCATTCGCATCTGCGTGTCGACGGCGTGTTCCTGCCGGTCGATCCGTGGCCGAAGCTCGATCGTTTCCGCGAGCACACCATCGAATTGCCAGTCGGCGACGTGGTGATCGCGCCCGAGAACGAAGGTCTGCTGCGTACGCTGCTGGCGGCGGCGCTGGAACTCGGCAAGGGCGTGATGCATCTGCTCGCGCCGCTCGATGGTCTGGGCGACACGATGTCAGATGAGCAACCCGGCGAAGGCGTGGGCGAGATCGAGGTGTTCTCGGTCAAGCGTGCGTGCCCGGTGTGCGGCACGAGCTACCCGGATCTCGATCCGCGCATGTTCTCGTTCAACAGCAAACACGGTTGGTGCACCACGTGCGTGGGCACCGGGCTGGCGCTCACGCGCGAGCAGCGTGAAGCGTTCGACGATACCGTCCTCAATCAGGACAACCGGGGGCGCGAACACTCGTTGCCGTCTCAGGAGCAGGAGCCGGAAGACGTGGGCGATCAGCCGTGTCCGGATTGTCATGGTGCGCGTCTGAACGGCGTGGCACGTGCGGTGACGTTCGACGCGCATGCGATTTCCGACGTCGCGCAATGGACCGTGACGGACGTACGTCAGTGGATTCAGGGGCTGGAACTGACCGGCCGCGACGCGAGCATTGCGCGCGATCTGATCAGCGAAATTCAGGGGCGTCTGGAGTTTCTCGAAGAGGTCGGTCTGGGCTACCTCACGCTCGACCGGGCCGCGCCGACGCTCTCGGGCGGTGAGTCGCAACGGATTCGTCTCGCGGCGCAGCTCGGCAGCAACTTGCAGGGCGTGTGCTACGTGCTGGACGAGCCGACCATCGGGCTGCATCCGCGCGACAACGGCATTCTGCTCGGTGCGTTGCGCAAGCTCGGCGACCAGGGCAACACGCTGGTCGTAGTCGAGCACGACGAGGATACGATTCGTCGCGCCGATCACATCATCGATATCGGCCCGGGCGCCGGGAAGCGCGGCGGCACGCTCGTGGCGCAGGGCAACGTGGCGGATCTCGCGTCGCATCCCGATTCGCTGACGGGCAAATTCCTCGCGCATCCGTTGCAGCATCCGCTTCAGCCGCGCCGGGAGGTCGTTGCGCCGGTGAAGGCTGGCAAAGGGGCGGGCGCGAAGGAAATCGAAGCCGTACCGCCGAACTGGCTGACGGTACACGGCGCCACGCTGCACAACCTGAAGAACGTGACGGCATCGCTGCCGCTCTCGCGACTGACGGCGATCACCGGCGTTTCGGGCTCGGGCAAATCGACGCTCGCGCGCGATGTGCTCATGACGAATCTGCTCGATGCCGTGGGCCGCTCGGTGCTGTCTTCGCCGGCGGAGCGTCGTGCGCGCAAGGGCACGGTGCGTCATGTCGTGAAGGCGGACGGCAAACCGCGTGCGAAGTCGGACGCCCCGGCCGAGCCGAAGCGTCCGGTCGTGCATGCGTGGCATGGATGCGAGTCGGTGACCGGCTGGGAGACGATCGACCGCGTGCTCGAAGTCGACCAGACGCCGATCGGCAAGACCCCGCGTTCGTGCCCGGCGACGTACATCGGCTTCTGGGACACGATTCGACGGTTGTTCGCCGATACGCTCGAAGCGCGCGCACGCGGCTATTCGGCGTCGCGTTTCTCGTTCAATACCGGCGAGGGACGTTGCCCGGCTTGCGAAGGGCAAGGGGTGCGCACGATTGGCATGAGTTTCCTCGCCGACGTGAAGGTGCTGTGCGATGTCTGCCACGGGCAGCGCTTCAATGCCGAGACGCTGGCCGTGACGTGGCGCGGCAAGAGCATTGGCGACGTGCTGACGATGGAAGTGGACGAAGCCGTCGAATTCTTCGCGTCGATGCCGAGCATTGCGCATCCGCTGCAACTGATGCAGGACGTCGGCCTTGGCTATCTCACGCTGGGGCAGCCGTCGCCGACGTTGTCGGGCGGTGAAGCGCAGCGTATCAAGCTGGTGACGGAATTGACCAAGGTGCGAGACGACATCACGCGTCGCGGCCAGAAGTCGCCCCACACGCTATACGTGCTCGACGAGCCGACCGTCGGTCTTCACATGGCGGACGTGGCACGGTTGATCAATGTGCTGCACCGGCTGGTGAATGGCGGGCATACGGTGATCGTCATCGAGCACAACCTCGATGTCATTGCCGAGGCCGACTGGATCGTCGACATGGGGCCGGAGGGTGGTAAGGATGGCGGGACGGTCGTTGCCGCCACGTCGCCCGACGCATTGGGGAAGGTCAAGGCGAGCCACACCGGTATCGCGCTCAAACCCGTGCTGGCGCAGACGGCGGGTTCGGGGGTCGAGACGGCGACCGCGCAGGAGGCGGCCACGGCGAAGTAGGTGCCGTAGCTGGACCATTCGTGACCTACGACGGGACGCCCGAATACGGCGTCCCGTCTTTGTTTCTGCCGGAGACTCTTGGAATCAATAATATATTTTAAATATATGATAAATCTGCGCACTATAAGATCGTATATCAACGGTCATAACGAGAGTGTGCAATTACTTCTAAACGTATTGGCTCGATCATCGATACTGGGAAATGTTTCCAATTATTTCTAAACAAGCAATTAGAAATAGACAATTATCGACTTTATTGCGATTGATGACGGCAATAGACTGCAACTGTCGACGATGAATTGAACATCGCCTCTTTCAAACAGACAGGAGAATCATCATGAAGCGCACGCTTATTACCTCTGCCCTGGTTTCTGCAATGCTGGCTGTCTCAGCCGGTTCGGCTTTCGCGAGCGATGCTTTCGACGGCCCGTCGGAATTCTCGTGGGTGCCCCAGACCAGCGTGCTGACCCGCGCACAAGTTCGTGAAGAACTGGTGCAGGCGCAGAAGGCCGGTTTGCTGCAACAACACGACACGGTGTACCCGAAGGCCGTCTCGACGGTGAGTGGCGGCGCAGTGTCGGCGGTGACCCCGGGTTCGGTCGGCAACGCCCAGCGTGCTGGCAGCACCTACTTCGGTAACTAATCGCAATCGCGAATCGCTGTACTGGCTTCACCCCGTGAGCCTGCGTCAATCGGCGCATCGTGACTCCGGGTAGCAGTCTCCGATACTCAATCGGCCGCCTTCGTCGCGGCCGATTTTGTTTTCTGTGCTCGCGTCGAGGTGACCCTCGCCGTTCCCGCCCGCCTCGGGGCAGTCATGACGAATCCCGCAGTAAAAGCGCCCCTGCACGTTTCCGCCGAACCATCGCCTACGCCACCCTCGACTGTGGATAACACTGTCGATAACCCTGTGAGCAAGCTGTGTCAGGGCTGTGGGTAACGCTGTGGATTGCTGGGGGATAGACGGTGGAAATCGTGAGGAAAAGTGCCGGAAATGACGGGGATAACCAGTGAATATCCCGTGGATAGGTGGTGGATATGTCGTGCATAACCCGGGGATAAGCCGGTGGATTTCCTGTGGAAATCCTCGGCTTTTCAGTGATTAAGCTGTGGATAGCCGGTGCATAAATTTCTCGGCAATCGTCCATAAGCACCGTCCAGCCTGCGTTAACGGCCACACGCTCGTGGCCGCAATACGTTTTCACGGAAAAATCACTGGCCAATCGTCCTGGCCAAAAATGCCGTCACGCGTTCGATGGCATCTTCGCGGGCCTCGGGCTGGGTACCGGTAATCGGCACCACATGGGTCTTCGGATTCGTGAATTCGGGGCGTTCGCGCACCGGCAGATTCGGCGTATCGAAGTCGTGATACGCCCCCGGATAGATGTGGAACGTGATCGGGGCACCCTTGGCGGTGACGTCCTTGACGAAGGCGTCACAGGGGGCGGCCTTCGTCCAGACGTCGTCGGCGCCCGTGAGCAGGAGCAACGGGATCTTCGTGGACCAGTCCGCGCCCTGCGCCTTCGCGTTGCACCAGCCGGGGTAGAACGCGACAGCGGCCGCGAAGTCGGGGGCCGACGTGTCGCTTTGCGCTCGCGCCGGGCTCTTGGGGCCAATGGAGAACAGCGTCGTGCCGCCGCCGTGCGACCAGCCCATCAAGGCGATGCGATCCGGGCGGATGTCCGGCAGCGCTTGCAGGTAACGCAACGCCCCGTAGGCATCGCGCGGGCGCTCGGCCCACGGACGCACCGGCCCGCCCTTCGCGCACTCGCTGCTCTGCCCGCGTGTCGTGAAGCTATCGACCATCAGTACCGCATAGCCCTGTGCGTTGAAGCGGCGCGCCCAGTCGAGTTCTCGTCCGTCGATGGTGCCTCTGCGCGAGAACATGCCGTTGCAACCGTGCATGAAGACGACGGCGGGTGTCGGCGCGTTGGCGTTCACCGCGCGGAACAGATACGCATCGATCATGAGGGGCTTGCCGTCGCTGTCCCTATCCAGCGACGCGACCTTGACCTTCTCCTGCGCGATGGCGTTGCCCGTCCAGCCGAGCGAGAGCGTTGCAACACAGGTCAGGGCAGCGGCAAACCACCGGAGTGAAAGCCGAGGATGGCGACGGCCGTGTGCCGCCAAAGGGAACGAACGAAGTGGGCGGAACGCAGACAAGCGCATGGCGGGTCTCCTTTTCATGCGCTCACGATAGCGCGTGCCGCACCCGCCGTGTCGTTCGCCATATTACGAACGGTTGCGCGCTCTTCGGTTGCCGCCGCGCGTCGGGCACTAAGCATCTGCCAATCGAAGATAAGGCGTCCATGCGCCTGCGTTTAGAATGCCATCGGATAACTAATCAATTCGACAGATCCGTTCCGCCAGCGGAACGCAACGCCTATCCGGAGACATGCGACATGAGCGGCAACAACGATACGAACCAAGCGCAGAACGACACCGCGCAAGCCGCGCAATGGCGGCTGGAAACGCTGGCGGTGCACGGCGGCTACCGTCCCGACCCGACCACGCGCGCGGTGGCCGTGCCGATCTATCAGACGGTGGCGTATGCCTTCGACGACACGCAGCACGGCGCGGATCTGTTCGACCTGAAGGTGCCGGGCAACATTTACACCCGCATCATGAATCCGACGCAGGACGTGCTGGAACAACGCGTCGCGGCGCTCGAAGGCGGTGTGGCGGCGCTGGCGCTCGCCTCCGGTCAGGCGGCTGTCACGTATGCGATCCAGACGATTGCCGAAGCCGGCGACAACATCGTGGCGGCCAGCACGCTCTACGGCGGCACCTACAATCTGCTGGCCCACACGCTGCCGCTCTCGGGCATCACCACACGTTTCGCCGATCCGCGCGAACCGGAGTCGTTCGAGCCGCTGATCGACGAGAAGACCAAAGCGATTTTCGCCGAGTCGATCGGCAACCCGCTGGGCAACGTCACGGATATCGCGAAGCTCGCGGCGATTGCGCATCGCCATGGCATTCCGCTCATCATCGACAACACCGTGCCGTCGCCGTACCTGTTGCGTCCCTTCGAGCACGGCGCCGACATCGTGGTGCATTCGCTGACCAAGTATCTCGGCGGGCACGGCACGAGCCTGGGCGGCGCCATCGTCGACTCGGGCAAGTTCCCGTGGGCCGAGCACAAGGCACGCTTCAAGCGGCTGAACGAACCGGACGTGAGCTATCACGGTGTCGTCTACACGGAAGCCTTTGGGCCGGCCGCCTACATCGGCCGTGCGCGCGTGGTGCCGCTGCGTAACACCGGCGCGGCCATCTCGCCGTTCAACGCGTTCCAGATCCTTCAGGGGATCGAGACGCTTGCCCTGCGCCTCGACCGCATCACGGACAACGCGCTCAAAGTCGCGCAATTCCTGAAGACGCATCCGAAGGTGGAGTGGGTCAACTATGCCGGGTTGCCGGAGCATCCGGATCATGCGCTCGTGCAGAAGTATCTGTCGGGACGCGGGCCGGGCATCCTGACCTTCGGGGTGAAGGGCGGACGCGCGGCAGGCGCAGCGTTTCAGGACGCGCTGCAACTCTTCACGCGACTGGTCAACATCGGCGACGCCAAGTCGCTCGCCACGCACCCGGCGTCGACCACGCACCGCCAGCTCTCTCCGGACGAGTTGCGCAAGGCCGGCGTGAGCGAAGAGACCGTGCGTCTGTCCATCGGTATCGAGCATATCGACGACCTGCTCGCCGATCTGGATCAGGCGCTGCGCAAGTAAGTTGGCCTGCGCCCGGTCCATCGTCTCGCGATGGCGCCAGTCGGTGCGAGTGTCTCGCGTCGTCATGCGGAAATGCGGAAGTCAGGGTGTTTGCCAGCGTCGGATTCGCGATTGTTTTAACTGGCGCAACGACGGCCGGAGCCGGGCATTCCGGCCCCGGCCCCTGATGACCGGACGGATCCTCAACCTCATTTTCTGCCAAGTCTGTCGGAGTATCATGCGCGGCATTCGGTCGAGGGCAGGCGACCGGTGCCGCCGTCATGTGACTGTCACACAATCGTCACGGTGACGGCGTACTGTCCTTGCCCATTTCTCAAGGATTGCGCATGGATTATCTGCAAGTGCTCGTGCTCGCCATCGTTCAAGGCGTGGCAGAGCTGCTCCCGGTGTCGAGTTCGGCACACGTCATCATGGCCGAGAAGCTGATGGGGCTCGACCCGTCCACGCCCGCCATGACGTTGTTGCTCGTCATGCTGCATACCGGCACGATGCTCGCCGTCATCGTCTACTTCTGGAAGTCCTGGCGCGAGCGCTACTTCTCGTCGAAGTACGATTTCATCCATAACGCGAAGCAGGTGATCATTGCGACGGCCTTCACCGGCGTGATCGGTCTGGCGCTGATGTTCTTCATCGAGAAGGTGCTGATGCGCGGCTCCGAGCATGCGGAAATCGAGCATCTGTTCGGCAATCTCTACATCATCTCGGCAGGCCTCGCGATGGCCGGCATTCTGATCCTGATTTCGGGCAGCAAGCGTCCGCCGATGGGGGATCGTCCGATGCGCGGTGCGGATTCCGCCTGGATCGGCGCGGTGCAAGGCATCTGCCTGCCCTTCCGGGGCTTCTCGCGCTCGGGCTCGACCATCTCGACGGGCATGCTGCGCGGGCTCGACAAGGTGCGCGTCGAAGAATTCAGCTTCGCGCTGGCGGTCGTGCTCACGCCGCCGGTCATCGTCAAGGAAGCGTACCGTCTGTACAAGTCGGGCGGCGCACAGACCTTCTCCGGTCACTTCATGTCGGTGCTCACGCCGAGCCTCGTCGGCATGGTGTTCAGTTTCCTCGCCGGGCTCGTGGCGCTGCGCTGGCTGTCGCGCTGGCTCGAACATGGTCGCTGGTATCTGTTCGGCATCTACTGCCTCGTGGCGTCCGCCATCGTGCTCGCCGCCAGCCAGTACCTGTAAGCCGATGTCGTCCGGGGGCGGTCGTCGTGACTGCCCTCGTCTTCCGTTGTGTCCCGAGGTGTCGCTGCACGCATGACGTTGATGACGTCATCATCGCGGCGCTGCGTCACACCAGTCCCGCCACGACATCCATGAACGCCGCGATCGCGCGCGATTCGCGGCGTTCGGCGAGGCAGACGACGACTGTCGTGGTTTCCACCCGCGCGTCGCCGATCGCGACGGTGGCCAGCCGCTCGTCGGGGGTGTGTTCCCGCGCCGACACCGCCGCAATACCCAACCCCAGAATCACCGCTTCGCGGATCGCCTCGCGACTGCCGATCTCCATCGCCACCGTGGGCGACACGCCCGCGTCCTGCATCGCCGCTTCGAGCGCGTGACGTGTGGTCGACCCCGGCTCTCGCATGAGCATCGGTTCGTCGGCCAACTCGGCGAGCTTCACACTGCGACGTCGCGCGAACCGGTGCGTGCGCGGCACCAGCAGCACGACCGGATGCGTGCGATACGGCACGGCGTGCAGACGCGCATCCTCGTGATAACGCGCCAGCACGGCCACGTCGGTGCGATACGCCAGCAGACTCTCGATCATCTCCTCTGAATTGCCCGGCCGCATGGAAATGCGAATGCCCGGATAGCGTGGCTGGAACGCCGCGACGATCTCCATCGCGTGATGCGGCCCGACAGCCCCCAGACGCAATTCCCCCGTGCGCAGGCCGCCATGTTCCTTGAGCAGGCCGAGCGCTTCGGCCTCGTCCGAGAAGATGCGCAGGCTGACCGAGTACAGCGCCTTGCCCGTCGGCGTGAGCGTGAGTCCGCGTCCATGCCGGTAGAACAACTCCACGCCGTAGGTCTCTTCGAGCGCGCGAATCTGTGTCGTCATCGTCGGCTGACTCACATGCAATGCCTGTGCCGCACGCGTGACGCTGCCGTGGTGCGCGACGGCATGAAAGGACCGCAACTGGGTAATGCGCATGCGTGACGCTCCCGTGACGAGGTATAGGTTTTACCAATAGATTGCCGAAAAAATGTGAATTGGAAGTATAGGACGACGCTCACCATAATCCAGCTCAATCTTCCTCAATCGATCGCAGCGTCCTGAAACGTCAGAGACATCAGATACGCCGCGGCACGCTCCTCACCATGACTGCACGTTCACGCTTCCACAATCCGGTCGACGTCCGCTTCGGTGCGGGGGCGCTCGCCGATCTGCCCGATCTCGTCGGCCACCGCCGCGCGGTGCTCGTCACCATGCCCGAAGCGCGTGCGCTCGGTATGACCGGACAGATCGAGGCGCTGCTCGGCCAACGGCTTGCCGGGATCATCGATCAGGTCAGCCCGAATCCGGACGTTCGCGAGCTGGCACCGATGTACAGCGACTTCTGGCGGCGCTACGGGCAGTGCGAGGTGATCGTGGCGCTGGGCGGCGGCAGCGCGCTCGACACGGCCAAGCTGTTGATGGTCGCGGGCGCCGACGACCGGTTCGCCACGCTGGTCGATGCCCTCGATGCCGGCGGCACCTTCGAACCGACGCGGACCAAACGGCTCATCACGATTCCCACGACGGCGGGCACCGGCAGTGAAGTCACGCCGTGGGCCACGCTGTGGGACCGCCATGTGAAGCGCAAGAAATACTCGCTGCACCTGACGCAGACGTGGCCGGAAGCGGCCATCGTCGATCCGTGTCTGACCCGCTCGCTGCCGCGCGCCGTCACCTTGCAAAGTGGTCTCGACGCGCTCTCGCATGCGCTCGAAGCAATCTGGAACGTCAATGCGAATCCCGTCTCCGACACATTCGCCGTGACGGCAGCACGCGAAATGATGCGCGTGCTGCCACAACTGATGGCCTCGCTCGACGACATGACATTGCGCACACAGGCGGCGCTTGCCGCGCTTCAGGCGGGTATGGCGTTCTCGAATACGAAGACGGCGCTTGCGCACTCGATTTCATACGACATGACGATTCGCCACGGCTTGCCGCACGGCATTGCCTGCTCGTTCACGTTGCCAGCGGTGATGCGTCTGGCCATCGGCAGACGCGCCGATCGTGACGCCGTGCTTGCACAGGTCTTCGACGGTGATATCGACGGTGCCCCCGACGCGCTCACGGCGTTCCTGAACGGGCTGGGCGTCGCGACCGAATTTTCCGCCTATGGCGTGAGCGAGCCGGAGTCCGCGCAGATGATCGCCGCCGCACTCGACGGTCCGCGCGGCCGCAATTTCATCGGCGCGGCTGCCTGAAAGGGTCTGATCGACGTTGCGACGTTGCGACGTCGCGTTGGAGGTCGTTGTTGTCGCAGTCGTAGCGGTTGCCGTTGTCATGCCGTCGTGGCGGCATGAGTGTTTTCGCGTCTTACCCGCAGTCCCCGCAGCATCCATCATCAAAACGATAGCCGCGCACCGAACCCTCGGCATGCGCGGCACCAAGACATCCAGGAGACAGACGCCCGGCAAAGACCGGTGCGTCGCAGCGCGCCGCCGGGGCGCGGCGCATCAACAGGAGGCGCAATGGAACAGGTTCTCACCGGCGTTGGCGCGCGCGATGCCGTCAATGCCGAAAAAGCGGTGCGCACGGTCGCGCTGGCCAGCCTGATCGGCACGACCGTCGAGTGGTATGACTTCTTTCTGTACGGGACCATCACCGGACTCGTCTTCAACAAACTCTTCTTTCCGAGCGGCGATGCCTTCGTCGCAACGGCGCTCGCGTACACCGTCTACGCGGTGGGGTTCGCCACACGTCCGCTTGGCGGCATTCTCTTCGGCCATTTCGGCGACCGGCTCGGACGCAAGCCGCTGCTCATCGTCACGCTCACCATCATGGGCGTGTCCACGTTCCTCATCGGCCTCGTGCCGACCTACGACAGCATCGGCATTGCCGCGCCGTTGATCCTGCTGTTCCTGCGGCTGCTGCAAGGCATCGGGCTCGGCGGCGAATGGGGCGGCGCGGTGCTCATGGCGTTCGAGTACGCGCCGCGCGACAAGCGCGGACAGTTCGCGGCGTATCCGCAGATCGGGCTGGCTGTCGGCCTCTGTCTGTCGACGGGGGTCGTCGCCCTGCTCTCGTCCACGCTGACCGACGAGCAATTCATGTCGTGGGGATGGCGTCTGGCCTTCATGCTCAGTCTGGTGCTCGTGGCCGTCGGCATGTTCATCCGGCTGCGGGTGCTGGAGACGCCCGAGTTCGCCCGCATCAAGGACAGTCAGCACGTCGCGCATGTGCCGCTCTCGGAGATCGTGCGCGATTACCGTCGCAATGTTCTGCTCGGCTGGGGTGCGCGCTATATCGATGGCGTGGTGTTCAACGTCTATGCCGTGTTTGCGATCTCCTATCTCGTCGGCACGCTGCACTTTCCGAAAACGCCGATCCTGCTGGCCGTCACGCTCGCGGCACTCGTGCTGGTCGTGACGATCCCGTATGCGTCGAAGCTTTCGGATCGCGTCGGGCGACGCCGCGTGTTTGCGGCAGGGGCGCTGGCTTGCGGGGTGTCGTCGATCCCGGCGCTGGCGGTGATGCATTACTCGTCGAACGTCTGGTGGGTATCGCTCGCGGTGATCGTGCCTCTGGGGGGGGTGTATGCGTTCGTGTACGGCCCGGAGGCGTCGATGTTCTGTGAGCTGTTCGACACGCGGGTGCGCTATACCGGCATCTCGGTCGTCTATCAGGTCTCGGGGATCGTCTCGAGCTCGATCACACCGCTGGTGGCGGCAACACTGCTCGAATACGGTGGCCACAAACCCTGGTGGATCGCGGTGTACGTGCTGGTGGTGGGATGTCTGTCTGCCGCGTGCGCGAGGGCGATGAAGCGGACGTATTGAAGCGCGGGAAGGACGCGCAGGACGTGCCCGAAGCGACGAAAAGCCGCCGAAGGACAAGATCACGTTGGGGGTGAGATCCCGGGAACGGGAACACGGCAGGCCGGCGGATGGCTCCCCGGCTTGCCGTTTTTTTGTGCCGCACGCAGTGTCGCAGTGTCGCAGTTTGACAGGCGGCGTCAGGGCTTACTGGCCGAAGTAGATCGAACCGGCGCGATTCACGCGGCCCGGGACTTCGTACACGGGCGAGACGACCGAACCCTGCTGGGCGGCCACCGGACCCGGTTGTGCCTGAACCTGCACTTGCGTTTGTGCTTGCGTCTGCACTTGCTGTGCCTGGGCAGCCGGTTGCGTATTCTCGGCAGCGTTCGCGCCGGTCATGGCACCTGCACTCAGCAATGCGGCGGCAAAAGTCGAAGCGATCAGCGCGTGTTTCATTTTCATTTCTCCTGTCTGGCGAGACGTCCACGATGGGCGCCGTCATTGCCGCCAATCTACGCTCGCGAAACCAGGAGAAAAACGCGTTCCTTGATAAGGACGCATTGCTGAAAACGAAATAATCCAACGATGTTTTCGTCGATTCGTCGTGCTAGACGAGCGATTCGACCGAAACCGGCGATCCGCCGTGTCGTGACTTGCTGCCTTTGTGGCGTCTGACGACGCTCAGCGAGACTTCACGCGCACGCGAGCTTCCTGCTGACGGCGCGAACGAGCGGTGCGGCTGCGCAGATACGACGCGGTGAGCCACGATGCGCTCGCCAGTAAAAGGAAAGAACCGAGGGCAGCCATGGTAACGCTCCTGTGACTTACTACCGGCATCGTCCGCGGTGCGGCGCACCCTGCGAGCCACGATGTCGGTTGACTTCATCATGTTGTCACTCTACTGCTGACGCACTTCGCGATAAACCCCATTCGGTCAAAGACGCTGTTGCGCATGGCGTCATGCCCCGCCAAAACCGTCCAAAAATGCCCCGAATGCGCGCCGTACATTCGGTTTAACGGCACTAAATACCTGATTTTCAATAGATTTTTCGAATCGGACGATCGGTTGCATTTCGTAGACGTTCAGTTGCGAAAAAACCACGGGTTTTCCCTAAGATTCACTCATGCCAACGCGACGGACACCGCAACGCAGCAAAACGAAGTGCCCCCCGGCCTCGACGCTGATGATGCCCCGAACGCTAGCTCAACCCGAAGTTATCTATCTAATTGACAGGAGTCTCACCATGAACACCCGTATCCTTGCCGCCGTTGTCGCCGCCGCTTCGTTCGTTTCGGCTTCCGCTTTCGCCGATGCCCGTTACAACGACAACACCCCCGACATCCAGGCCGCCACGCAAAGCCAGGTCAGCCGCGCCGAAGTGCGTGCCGAGCTGGTGCAAGCCGCCGCCAGCGGTCAACTGAACCAGACCGAAACCGGCGCACCGCTGGTCACGGCAGCACAAGCCCAGGCGCAAGTCGAAACGCAAGCCGCGCCGCTGACTCGTGCCGACGTGCGCGCCCAACTGAGCGATCGCAACGTGTTCGCACAAGACAGCCGTTCGTAATCGACACGGTTTGCCGCACCCCCCGGTAGTACAGCAGTACCGCAGCACCCACGCATCGACCCCAAGCGATGCGAAGCCGCCAGCCTGAAAGGGTTGGCGGCTTTTTTCATGGATGTCCCCTGTCGTGCGCCCATGACTGGGACGCCGCGCCACAGTCGCACATCGAAATACAGAAGCGTTACCGGAAACGGGCTCATAGAATTCGCAGCCCCTTGAGCGTGCGACGCGCCGACTCGGGCGCAACACCGGCCATACCGCCTCTGCATACCGGCAATAAGCGGACGTCAGGGACGACAGCATTGGCCGCCCGACACCCCCCAATGCCTCGGCCCCCTGTCCCCAATGCCCAATATCCACTCGTGCATGTCGTTGCCACATGACGTTTGTCTTCTCTCCCGTTCCCGTCGCCATAGCGCTCCGGCAAAAAGCGAGCGCACCGCGCACGCCTTTGCGTTTGCACTGACTGGGGTCCGTTCACGTGCGGTGCAGGCGGCGCGAGCGCTTGAGATCGACGTCCCACGACACGTCGCGCGGCCCACCCCTGCGCCGTCCGCGGGGAGGTACTACTGCCTGACGCCCGAGGAAGCGTCCCGAATCCCGCGCCGACCCATCGCGCCTCCGCGCCCCAAGCGCTATCTCGGCTTCGACCGCGTCGCACAGTCGTTGCGACACATCGCCATCGCCGTGAACATGACGATGCGCGAACGCCTGCACGTCGACCCGCTGGAAGTTCAGGTGAGTGTCTTTGGCGGACGGTTGCACATCGCGTCGAATTTCCATGCGGACCGCATTTGCGACGCGCTGCATCTCGCGCTGACGGACGATGCGCTCATGTCAGGCGCGCCGCGCCGAGTTGCCCCGGGCGACGAGCGCAACTGGCTCGCGATGGTGATGTCCCGACGAGTGCGAGATATCGCCAAGCTCCGGCATCGGTATGTGCAGGGACGGGGTTTCGAGCACATGCGTATGGCGGCACGTGCTGAAGTGGAGAAGGGAGTCGGCTTGCCGGCGGATGGTGTGACTGGTACGCACAACGCGCTTCGTCAACTCGACGACGCATTCGAGACGTTGCGCAAAGTGCTGCGGGATGCCGCCAGCGAGTCCCCGCAATTCACCGATGTCGTGGTGCACACGCCCATGCGCGACACACCGAGGCTCGCGGCGTTACCGACCGGCGTGACGGAAACGATGCA
This sequence comes from Pandoraea sp. LA3, assembly GCF_022696215.1. Taxonomy (NCBI): domain Bacteria; kingdom Pseudomonadati; phylum Pseudomonadota; class Betaproteobacteria; order Burkholderiales; family Burkholderiaceae; genus Pandoraea; species Pandoraea sp. LA3. The sequence goes on from NZ_PTPY01000036.1 coordinate 297,366, forward strand.
CGCCGAGCAGTGCATCGAGTCGGCCATTGCGGGGAACGCTGAGCGCTGGCATCGCGCAGCGGTGACGCGTCTGCATCTCTGTCCCGATGCGCTGATCGTGGTGCCGATGGCGGGCCGCTTCGTGCCGTGCGCGGCGTGCGCGGAAGTCGAAGCCGAGAGCCGCACCCATGGCGGTCTGTTCGATCCGGCCAACGCGCGATTCGTGCTTCACCGCAGCAGCCGGCGTATCGGGATGGCGTTTGCCAACGAAGTCCAGCACATTGCGCAGGCGACGCTGGCAGGGACACCCGCCGAAGCCGCACAGCGGGCGCAAACGATTGCCGAGCGTTTTGTGCACGCGCCGCATTTGCTGCGAGCGTATGGGACACCGGTCGTGCTGGATTATTCGCTCGATACCGAGAGCGAGAGTTCGGGCGACGAGTCTCAGGGATGAGCACGTGACCAACGGGCGACGCATGCATATGCATCGACGATGCGTCGCCCGAACCCTGACTCAGGCGGCGCTATTCGTCACGGAAGTCCGCCGCGCATCTTCCTTCAGGCGATCGAGCATCGCCGCGCCGAGCGGCGTGTCGTTCAGGTCTGCATAGGTGGCCCGATCGCGGTAATGCAGCATCTCGCTGCCGTCGGTCACACCAATCGAAGCGGCCATGATCTCGTGATACGAGTGGTGGTCCTTGGGCGGCATCAGGTTCGCCATCATCACCATGCGGGCTTCGGCAAGCGAAGGCCAGTCGGAGACATCGCCCGCGTAAGCCGCCATCTCGCGGCACTGCGCGTAGTGGTTCAGATAACGCAGCGTATGTCCGCTGGGTCCCGAGATGACCGGCTTGTCGTGCACGATGGCCCCGAGCGCGAATTTCGCGATCTGCGGATCGTTGCGATCCGAGGTCCTGACCATGTTCGAGCGATCCCCGGTGCGATGCTGACGCACGTCCGACCCGATCGGACTCAGATCGCGGCCGTTGGCTTCGTCTCCGGTGTATTTCGCCGTACTCCACGTGATGTCGAGCAGGTCATGCAGCAACCGGGAGCGTTCGTCGGGCGTGCACTGGAACATGTACGCGACGGCATCGCCGGTCGCAGCGAACCCGGCCTCACGATAAACACGCGCCACGCCTGCATCCTCGACGAGCGCGGCGAACGTGGACTCGCTGCCCGCTCCGCTGCGGAGGGTGTCCCAGCGCGTCTGCATGATTTGCCGGATGCGGTCCGGCATCTGCTTGGGTGACTTGATCTCGGCGATCGGCACGTCGAACTCGCGAAGATTCCACGGATGCATGGGATTTTCAGGATGCGGCGCCGCGTTGAACATGTTGCGGCGGCGCTTCGGATTGGGCGCGACCGGATCGTCGTAGTGTGGCGCCTCGGCCTTGATCAGCGTGGCCAGCACGTGGGCATCGAGCGTGTTCTCGGATCTCACGCATTCGTCTGCGCCACCGATGCCCACCCGCTCACTGAGAATCTTGGCCTGCGCGGTCTCACCGAAATCGTCGAAACGCATGGGCGTGCCGGTCAGCTCGCGAATGCGTCGCGCGATATCGCGGATCTGTGGTTCGTCGCACAACGTCTGACCCAGCTTGCGCTCGAACTCCACGCGCGCGGCAGCCTTGGGATAGTACGGCTCGCAATCGAACAGATTGCGGCCGGCCTCGGTGTTGCGATACCCCTCGAACGTCTTGCTGTCCGGCAACGATTCCAGCGAATCGGTACGGGCTCGCAGGCCTGCGTGCATGCGCAATGCCGGAATGGGCCGCTCCGGCGCCATCTGCACGTGCTGCTCCAGCGTACGGTTGTCGAATTCGCTCGCCACGCTTGCCCGGCTCAGGAAGCGGGCGCCCATCGCCAGTTCCAGCAGGTTGTCCGCCGAGCGGACGCGTGAAATGTCGGACTGCACTGTCAACAACATGAATCAATGAACCTCGTTTCTCAAAAAACCGATCAATGTGGTGTAGTCGGAGAAGCAGGCATCGAGCCGGCGCGCCGAGGCGTCAGGCATTGCGCCATATTCGATTTCCCTGCATCCGAACAACAGAATGCCCTCCGGCGCCTGAACGGAAAGCAGCGCAAGCGGCTCGTCTCCTGAAAAGCAGTGTCTCGTTATCGATGGAATCAGATCGGCACGACCCGACATCGACGGGGGAATGTCGATGCGGAAATAGAGATCGAACGTGTCGAGCGTGCCGTTGGATCGGAAGTAGGCCATGTCGCCGTTCTCCAGCGTCACGCCGGCACCGGGAACGTCGCGCGATTGCAGACCGGACAGACCGAAGCGCTGACCCAGCACGTCGAGAAAGTCGTTCAGCCGGCGTTGCGACAGTGTCGCCGTTAGTGATGGCGACGCCGACACGCTGGCAGGCGCCGCGTCATCTTGCGTCGTGTGAAAAGTGTGTGGCATGGCGCGCTCGTCGGCTCGTTTCGATAAGAGCGGCGCATGTTATCGGGTGACTGTCACCGCGAATAGACAAGCTCGGGGTTTTGGGGTGAATCATGCGCAAAGCCGCCGATATTTCCCGGCTGTGGAATTCACGCAAATCGTGTCGAAAAAAAAGCCGCCCGAAGGCGGCTGAAGGTCGGGTGAGACCAAGGAAAAGCGGTTGGCGGCGGTGTCAGGCCGCGAGCGAATCGTTGAGCACGTTGCGTGCCGCGTCGAAGTCCGCTGCGAAACGGCCACGCCAGTCCTGACGTGTGCTGTCGTCGATCCACGCGCCGTCGAGCCCGTTGTGCATGAAGCCGCGCAGGTCGTCGAGCGAGAAGCCGAAGTGGCTGTACATCAATTCCCACGCCTGCGCCGGATTGACCTTGTGCAGCGTCGGATCGTCGGTGTTCGGATGCACCTTCAGGCCAAGGCCGGGCATGCGCCGGATCGGGTGATCTTCGGCCCAGCGCTCCGGGGTCAGCGTGCGCAGGTAGTACGAATTCGTCGGCACGATCGTGAAGACGATGCCGCGCTCGGCACACTCGCGCGCGAAATCCGGCGCGTCGACGATGGTGTAGCCATGGTCGATACGATCGCACTTGAGCAGCTCCACGGCCGTCTCGACGTTCGTCCAGGGCGTGCCGAATTCGCCGGCATGCACCGTCGTCTTGAAGCCGGCGAGACGCGCGTTGCGATAGGCCTTCCAGAAGAGTTCCGGCGGCCGGTCGTTCTCGCGATAGTCGATGCCGATACCGATCACTTCGTCGGCGCGATGCGTACGCATCCACTCGACCATTTCGACGGCTTCGCGGGCATCGGCTTCGCGGTCGATGCTCGGGACAAGACGGCCGACGATGCCGTGATCGCGTTCGGCGTCGCGAATCGCCGCGACGATGCCGTCTTGCGCGCTCGCGTAGGGAATGCCGGACGTGCGCACGGTGCCGGTCGGGTTCCAGAAGAACTCGCTGTAGCGCACGTTATGCGCGGCGGCGTCCGCCAGATACTCGTAGGTGATGCGGTGCAGATCGTCCGGCGACGTCAGCAGATACTCGTCGAGCGCGCGCAACACGCGCAGCACGCCGATGGGCTTTTCGCCACGGGTGTAAAAGGCGTCGATCTCGGCGCGTTCGAGCGGCGCGTTCGACTTCTCGGCGAGTGCCACGAACGTGTCGTGACGCACCGCGCCCAGCAAATGGCAATGCAGTTCGACTTTCGGCATCGCATGGAAGAACGTGCGATGCGCCTCCTGAATCTGCACGCCGGTGCGTGCGGCGGGCACGTGGCCCGGTGTCTCTGTCATAACGTCTGATGTTGTTGATGGCATCGGTGAAGCGGGGACGTCGGTGCGGGATCGGGTCTTCGACGCTCGTGCGCGGTCCGTCGTCCCTTGATCCGGCAATGTCCGGCAGTCGGTCAGTGACGCCCCACGACCGTCCAGAAGTAATACGCCAGCGGCAGCGCCAGCACGTACAGGCCCCACGGCAGTTCCTTGAAACGGCCCATGAGCGCCTTGACCAGCACGTAACACAGCAGACCGCCCGCGATACCGGTGCCGAAGCTGTTCGAGAGCAACGTGAGCAGGACCATCGCGAGCACCGGGAAGGCATCGCTGAAGTCGTCGAACGGCACATGGCGGATCGTGCTGAACATCGACAGGCCGATCAGGATCAGCGCGGGGGCCGTGGCTTCCTTCGGAATGGCAAGCGCCACCGGCACGAAGAAGCACACCAGCGCGAACATCACGGCGGCGGCCACCGACGTCAGGCCGGTGCGGCCACCCGCTTCCACGCCCGCTGCCGACTCGACCAGCGCGGTCAGGGCGGGAATGCCCAGCAACGCGCCGCCCGTTGCCGCGATGGAATCGACGAGGAACGGACGGTTGATGTTCTCCATGTTGCCGTGCTCGTCGAGCAGACCGGCCTTGCCGCCGACGGCGAGCGTCGTGCCGAGCGTGGAGAAGAATTCCGCTGCGAAGAACGCGAACAGATACGGCAGCGCCGAGATCGTCAGGGCGCTCTTGAGATCGAGCTGGAACGCCACCGGTGCGATGCTGTGCGGCAGCGAGATGAACGATTCGGGCACCTTCGTGACACCGAGCGGCACGCCGGCGAGTGCGGCGATCAGGATCGACCAGAGGATCGCGCCCGGCACCTTGCGGCCTTGCAGCAGCACGGCGGCGCCCAGGCCGATCAGTGCGACGATCGTGCCCGGCTTGCTGAAGTCGCCCAGCGCGAAGGCATTCGTCTTGGCGTTGGCGATGACCATCCCGGCGTTGCGCACGCCGAGCACCGCGATGAACAGCCCGATGGAGGCGCCGAGGCCGAGCTTGATGGCCGTCGGAATCAGACGCGCCACCACACTGCGCGCACCGATCACGGTCAGCAGCAGGAACAGCACGCCCGAGAGGAACGCGATGGCGATGCCCGTCTGCCAGGCCACGTGTTCGGTCGCGGCGAGTGTGACGCCCACGATGACCGAGCCGCCGATGCCGGGGCCGACGACGAACGGCAGGTTCGCGTAGAAGCCCATGAGCAGGGAGAACAGCACGAACACCAGCATGACAGCCGTGGTGGCCGCGCCACGGTCCATGCCGCCCGTGGCGAGCAGCGACGGGATGACGACCATCAGGTAGGCGGCGGCGAGGAACGTGGTGATGCCGGCGAGCACTTCCGTGCGCACGCTGGAGCCGCGACGGCCGATGGCGAAGCGGCGTTCCAGCCAGCCACCCGAAGGCGCTGCCTGCGTTGCGGGGGCCGCGTGTGCCGTGTTGCGCTCAGGAGAAGAGGTCTGCATAAGCCAAGGATAGAAGGTCTTTGCGTGGCACTTTACGTGCGCCCGACTATAAATAAAAAATGAAATTACTTATGATTCGATAATTCGAATCTATTCTTCACGGCGTGCATGGATTTCCGGGCGATCCGGTCGCTTGCGGTGCCGCGATACTGTTGTCCTGCCGTCACGTTGCGCGCCCTGCACGCGCCGAAACGGCAGACGACGATACAACCCGAGACGCAACTTCAGGAGCGCGCCATGGCCACTTCGTCCCGTCGTACCGAGAACGCTGCGGCCAAGGCCGGTGCGACGTCTGCCGCCAAGGCTGCGGAGGCGCCCGTCGCTTCGGCCGCCGCCCCGGCGCAGCCAGTGCCGCCGCCGATCGCTCCCCTGCCCGCGCTGACGCTGCGTCAGGTCCAGTACTTCGTGGCGCTCGCCCACTCGCGCAGCTTCACGCAGGCGGCGCAGGCGCTCTCGGTCACGCAACCGGCACTCACCGCCGCCATTCGCCAGATCGAGTTCCTGCTGGGCGGACGCCTGTTCGAGCGCTCCGCGCACCGCCTGACGCTGACCGATGCCGGCACGACCATCCTGCCGCTCGCGGAACGTCTGCTCAACGCGGCACGCGGCACGTTCGACGACATGACGAGCACCTTCACGCTGCAAGCGCAGACGGTGCGCATCGGCTTCATTCCGTCCGTCGCCGCCCGGTTGCTGCCGGTGCTCGGCAGCCTGCGCGAGGCGCATCCGAACGTGCGGTTCGCACTCTCCGACTTGCCCAACAGCGAACTGGTCGCGGCGCTCGCCCGAGGCGAAATCGACCTCGGCGTCGGGATTCGCGACGAGGCCGACGAAGCCGGTCATGCCGCCAATACCGAAGGCTTTCGCTGCGACGATCTGTTCGACGACGAAATCGTGCTCGTCGCCCGGCATGACGATCCGCTCGCCTCGGCGGGGGCCGTCAACTGGGCCCAACTGACGGAGCGGGATCTCGCCGTGTTCGTGCGCGGCAACGTCAGCGATTCGCTGCAACGCACGGGCGGCTCGCAAAATCTGCGGCTCGAACCGAAGTACCGCATGGAGTACACCGAGCCGCTTTACGCACTGGTGCGCAGCGGCCTCGCGCTCGCGATCCTGCCCCGGCTCTACACGCTGCATCTGCACGATCCGGCGCTCGTCGCGCTCGACGTCATCGCCCCTCGCGTGACCCGCACCGTGGCGCTGATGTCGCTCGTCGGCAAGGAGCGCGGCCCGCAGGTGAGCGCTTGCCGGGACTGGATCGCGACGCATCTCGCGACGTGATGTCTTCTCCGGCGAGGTCAATCGTTCGCTGCCGCTCGCGGTTGCCCGCAGCGCTAACGTCCCTGCCCGTCATGCAAAACGCGGTGGCCGTTGCCGACCACCGCGTTGTCCGTCCTTGATACGCTGCCCCGCGTGTCGCTGCGCGTGATTACGGCAGACGTGCGATGCGTTCCAGCAGCATGTCGTAGAAGCGGTCGGCGTCGATGTCGGTGAGCCACATCGCGTTCGCTGCGCGCTTCGTGCGGCCGTTCCAGTCCACCACCGTCTCGCCCAGCGTGAGCTGGCCCGTCGTCTCCACGGCCACGTTCACACGGCGGCCGCCGTACATCGTCGGATCGAGCAGATACCCGATGGTGCACGGGTCGTACATCGGCGCTTCTTCCACACCACGGCGACGCTTCTGATACGCCACTTCCGCCGCGAGAATGTCGGCGACGATGGGGCCGCAGCGGTTCTTCAGCGCGCGGAACGGCACGATGCGCTCCGGCGTGATGAGCGCCTTCAGGCTGACGTCGCGCGGCACCACGGTCACGGGCACGCCCGCGCCGAGCACGATGCTCGCGGCTTCAGGGTCCACGAAGATGTTGAACTCGGCGGCCGGCGTGTAGTTGCCACGCTCGAACCAGGCGCCGCCCATCACCACGATCTCGCGAATGGCCTTGGCGCCCTCGGGGGCAGCCGTCAACGCGGTGGCGATGTTGGTGAGCGGACCGATGCCCACGAGCGTGATGCTGCCCGGCGCGGCGGCGCGCAGCGTGTCGATGAGATACGTCACGGCGTGCGGCTTTTCCAGCGGGCCGCGCGGCTCGTGCAGTTCCACGCCGTCCAGTCCCGAGCGTCCCATGACGTTCGCGGCCGTGACCAGATCGCGCATGAGGGGCTTCGGGCAGCCGGCGTAGACCGGCAGCGCACGGGTCTTGTCGGCCCAGTCGCGCACGATACGGGCGTTGCGCTCGGTGAGGGCGAGCGGCACGTTGCCGCCGACGACGGTGAGCGCCTTGAGGTCGATCTGCTCGCGTGCGCCGAGGGCGAAGAGGATGGCGATGGCGTCGTCCTGACCCGGGTCGCAGTCGATGATGACGGTACGGCGCGGCGAGCCTTCTGCGCTGAGCGGCGACGCGCCTTCGGTCGACGTCATCTTCGCCAGCGCCGTGCCGGCGCCGGTCGCGCCGAGTGTGGCGAAGGATGCCGCGAGCGACGTGCGCAGGAAGCTGCGACGGCTGCGATGGCGAGCGTCGTCGTGATCGAGCGTAGCGGCGAGGTCGGGCGTGAGGTTCGGTTCGTTCATTGTCGTCATGGGGTCGAACTGATCGTCTTGCGGGTGGAGACGTCGCAGGGCTTACCCGCGACGTGTCGTTGCGTATCGTTGGCTATCGTTGGTTGTCGTCTGCCGCTATCAGAACGTGTGACGCATGCCGAGCGTCACGGCCATCTGGCGCTTGGTGCTCGATGCGGCGTAGCCGAACAGTTGCGCATATTTTGCGTCACCGGCGGCTTGCTGGGCGTTCAGCGTGAGGGCGACGTCCGTGCGCTTGGACAGCCAGTAGTCGGCTTGCAGGTTGACCTGATGCCATTGCGGACGCGTGTTGATCACGTCGTACTTGCCTGCCGTGAAGCCGTACGCGGCCCCCAGCACGAGCGCCGGCGTGATGTTGTAGTTCAGCGTCAGGTTGTAGTTCTGGAGATGCAGGTGCGAGTTGTCGAGGTACGTGTAGTTCACGTCCGAGAACATGGCGCCGATAAGCGCCGGGCCCCAGCGGTAGAAGCCGCCCGTGGCGAAGATGCGTTGCTGGCTCGCGAAGACGTTGGCACGCGTGGCGCTCTTCGAGAAGATCAGCAGCGGGCTGGCGTAATCGTTGGCGATGGCGCCGTCGTTGTTGGTGCCGCTGAACGGGTTGTTGTATTGCGCGTAGGCGGCGTTCCAGTCGAAGTTGCCGTACTTGTAGCCGAGGCCGAAGCTGTAGGCGTTGTTGTTGCGGAAACCGGTGGCGGAGTTCGAGAAGCCGTACTGCGCCGTGCCGTGGAAGCCGCCGACGGTCGGGCTGACCCACTTCACCGAGTTCTGCATACGGATGTCGTTGTATCCGTTGTCGTTGTCGCCGATGTTCACGCCGTTGCTCGAAATGATGATCGGGCCGACGTAATCGTGAATGGTGTCGTACTGACGACCCAGCGTGAAGGTACCCCACGTCTTGTTCGTCAGGCCGACGAACGACTGGCGACCGAAGGCGCGGCCGTTCTGGGCGCCCGTGCCGTTCATGATGTTGAAGCCGGCTTCGAGCGTGAAGATGGCCTTGTTGCCGTTACCGAGGTCTTCCGAACCACGGAAACCCCAACGCGGATTCTGGTTGGTGCCCGAGAGTGCCTGCCACGTCTTGCTGCCGCCCTGATTACTCACGTAACCCACGCCGCCCGAGATCAGGCCGTAAATCGTGACGTTGCTCTGTGCGTGTGCGGCGCTCGCGCCGAGTCCCATTGCTGCGGCAAAGCCGGCAAGGCCCAGACGGGCCAGAATCGTGGTCTTCATGAGGTGTGGCTTTCTCTAAGGTCTGTCCGCGCGCTTGCGAGAGTTGGCGCGGTTCGGACCGAACTATAGGGAAGGGGCTTGTATAAATATAATTTTGATTTTTTATATATCGATAAATTGAATCGATATAAGCGCGCAGGCCGCATGGAGACTGGGGGGATGCCCCAATGCAGGGTGATGTCTTGAGCGTTGCGTGTGGCCGACAGTGGGCTGAGCCGGCCGGTGTGACATGAGCGAACACGGGGACACCGTCTTGCCCCGCTTGGCACTCACCTTTGCCAGCGAGCGTTGCATGAGCGAATTCTGCAAAGCGCCAGCCGAATCATTTCCTATGTTTGTACCGTCACGCACGATGAAACGCGTCGCCTATCTAGCGGGGGCGGCATGTCGATTCCTCATGTTGAAAGCGCTGGAATATCGCTTCCCTCCTCCCCATCCCGTCAGGAGAACTTCAATGGAAATTGGTCAAGTCAGCTACACCGCGAGCGTGAGGGCCGAGGCCGCTCCTTCGTCGGCGGATCTCGTCCGAACGGATAACGAATTGAATGATCGGTTGCTGAACGTTCTCTTGTTCGGACCTTCCGTGGCGGTCGTGGGTGAATGGCCGCAGGCCCATGGATACACCCGATGGAATCTGATCCATACCATGCGTGACGATTTTTTAAGACTCCGGGACCAGCGCGGGACTTTCACGATCGCGGCGAATCCGACCGGCGACGGCATCGGCCGCGAGGCGCTCAGGGTCGCAAGGGAGCTGGGCATCGGAACGCTAGCGGTCTATGAGAGTGCCGATCCTCGGCCGCAAACACCATGCTGGGATCAGGAGATTGTCATAGCGAGCGCGGAGGCTGGCGCGCCGACGCAAACGCCGGAAGGTAAGCGCGACGTATTTGGCACGATGCAGGCATTGCACCCCAGTTCGGGGGCGCTGCTGTCATACGGGGGTGGAGATGCCATGACTTCCGTTGCCGAGGCGTGGCATGGCGATCATTCCGTGTTCGTCGAGACGAAATTCATGGCGCCGGACAAACGAGACGCGTTGGTGGAGCAATTCTTGCAGTACACGCATATCCAGACGATGGCGCATGCGCATGTCAACGGATATCAGGGCGAGCACACCTCGACAGATCCGAAATGCTTCTACGACACGGCGCCTGACATCACGTCCCACTTTCCTCAGAACGACGCTCGCTGGTTGGGAAAGATCGGCGATTTTCTTGGGGACGGCGCCAGGAACAAATGGCGAAAGATGAGTTAAGGGAACGTGGCTGTACGGCGCCAGTGTGGCCATGGCGTGCAGAAGACAGCGGGCGCCGCTATTGCTAACCGGCGCGCGCAAGCAACACCGGCGCCTGCGCCACCAGATACAGCACGGCGCCGATCAATCCGCCCACGAGCGTGCCGTTGATGCGGATGTATTGCAGGTCCTGTCCCACGCTGAGTCGAATCTGCCGTGACAGATGTTCCGCGTTCCAGCCATGCACCGTTGCGCGGATATGTTCCGTCACGAAGTCGGCGAAACCCGGGGCCATGCGCTCGGCCGCATCTCGGAGTTGCGCGTCGAGCGCCTTTCGTAACGACTCGCTGCGTGCGAGTTCCTGCCCGATCCACGCCGCCGCGCCCGTGATCTTCGCGCCGATCACCGAGTCGTCGCGTGCCAGATCCCGCTTCACCCAACTGCGCCATTCGTTCCACAGGCCGCCCACGTAGGCGTTCAGCGCGGTGTCGCCTTTCAACTGCGTCTTGAAGCCGTCGAGCTTCGCCTGAAATTCGGCATCGTGCTTCAGTCGCTCGATCAGCCCCGCCACCGCGCGATCGAAGGCCTGACGCAACTGGTGCGACTCGTCCGCCTCCATCTGCGCGAGCAGGCGCGTGACTGCCGCCGAGATCATGTCGGAGCCCTTGTTGCCGATCCATTCCGAGGGCAACACCTTTTCCTTCTTCGGATGATCGGCCTTGAGCCATTCGACGATGCGCGCCGAGATGAACTCGCGCGTCTGTGGCTCGTTGAGCAACTCGACGAGATAGTCGAGCGTCTCGTCGAGCAGGGCCTGATGGCGTCCATCGCGCGTGAGCGTGTCAAGAATCGCTGCGGCGGACTGCGACAGATCGAGCCGGTCGATCATTGTGTCGAGTGCGCGGCGAATGAAGGCCTGCACGTTGCGCTCGTCCATCACGTCGAGCACACCGCTCGTGACCTTCACGAGCACGGCGCTCAACTGACGCGTGTTCTCGTACGACCCGAGCCAGCGCGTGAGGGCGTCCGCCGGATTCTGCTGTTCGATGAGACGCACCACCGACGGCGTATCGAGAAACTTCTCGCGCACGAAGCGGGCGAGGCCGTCGCCGAGGGCGTCTTTCTTGCGGATGAGGATGTTCGTGTGCCGCGAGAGGCCGGGGATCGGAATGCGCCGGAACAGCGCTTCGACGGCGAACCAGTCCGCGAGCCCGCCGACCATGGCCGCTTCGGCCGCCGCGCGAATCCATCCGGTGAGGAAGTGCACCGGCATGAAGAGCGTGGCGATGAAGATCGCCAGCGCGACGAGAAGCAACGAGAGTGCGCGCCGTTCGGCGCGTTGCAGGGCGATGGCGGGATCGATGGCATCCATGCGCAGCCGGCTCCTCACAAAAACGAAGACGCCTGACAGGTTACCCGGTCAGGCGAGCGGTGATAAGTCCCGACGAGACGCGTTCGGCTCGCCGACCATCGATCGCTTTCGTCCCCAGGCGTTGGGCGAATACGGGCACGGCGCGGAGCCATTATTGAAAGGCCTTGCAATGCGTACGCGCTCACACTGGGCCCGCGCGATGACCGTGATCGCTCTTGTCCAACGCCTTCGCGCACCGGGCGGTCTCGTCAACTGACACCTGTCGTGTCGGGCTGCCTTCTGGATGACCTTCGTAACTCTTGAAAGGAGTCGCCTTATGGATCCCATCGGTCAACAAACGGTATCGCCGCCTTTGACGTTGTCGTCACCGGCGCCAGCGGGTCGGAAAACCGACGCTGATTACGAACGCGAATTCATTCGCATGCTCTGCGGTACGCATCTCATTGTCGTTCAGGGCTTTCACTGGAACTCGTACGCAGATACTCAAGGATTGAAGCAGTCGATGCGACGGGAGTTGGAAGCGCAGCGCGATAGCCAGCATGGGCAGCAGATCGTCGTTGTCAGCCGGGGGACCACCGAGAATATCGGCGTGGTCTACGACATCGCCAGAGATCTCGGGATGAGCACGGGATGTATCGTTGCGGAAGACGATGAGTTCAACTCACCGTGTCATCACACCTTTGTGGTCGATACGAGGGACGGCGAATGGAGCCGCGACAAATACGCGCGCAAGCTGGTCATGCCGCAGTCGGGCAAAAACCTCTTTCTCTACGCGCTGGAGATCGCCAATCGCCCCGGTGGCTGCGGAGGCAGCCTGTTGTGTTTCGGTGCGGACTCGGGGGTCTCCCTTCTGGCGGGCGACGTCAAGAATGCCGGGTATGAGGTCAAAATCTTCAAAGATCACCCGCCGGCGGACGCCGACGAACGCAGATTCTACGAGCGCACGGTCGATACCATGCGGCAGCAGGGGTTCGAGGTGATTGACGGCCGATAAAAAACGCCCGGCGGTGGAGAGCCGCCGGGCGCCGTGTTCCATGCGCCGATCCTGCCGTGCTGCATGGCGGGATCGGCTTCGTCCATCAACCGCGTTGCTTCGCCTTCAGTTCCAGACGGTACTTATGCAGCAGCGGTTCGGTGTAGCCATTCGGTTGCGTCAGCCCTTCGAACACCAGTGCGCTGGCGGCCTTGAATGCCAGCGAGGTCTCGAAGTTCGGCGCCATCGGCACGTAATGCTTGTCACCGGCGTTCTGCTTGTCGACCACGGCGGCCATGCGCTTCATCGTCTCTTCGACCTGTTCGCGCGTGATCACGCCGTGGCGCAGCCAGTTCGCCAGATGCTGGCTCGAAATACGCAGCGTGGCGCGGTCTTCCATCAGGCCGATGTCGTTGATGTCCGGCACCTTCGAGCAGCCCACGCCCTGATCGATCCAGCGCACGACGTAACCCAGAATGCCCTGCGCGTTGTTTTCGATTTCCTTGCGGATATCGTCGGCGCTCCATTCGGCCTTCGCCACGACCGGCACCGTCAGCAGACCGGCGAGCAGCGCATCGCGCTCCTTCGCGTAATCGATCTTTTCGAGTTCCTGCTGAACGGCCTGCACGTCGACAACGTGATAGTGCAGCGCGTGCAGGGTGGCGGCGGTCGGCGACGGCACCCATGCGGTGTTCGCGCCAGCCTTCGGATGCGCGATCTTTTGTTCCAGCATCGCGTGCATCAGGTCCGGCATGGCCCACATGCCCTTGCCGATCTGCGCGCGGCCACGCAGGCCCGCGGCGAGACCCACGAGCACGTTGCTCTTCTCGTAAGCCGTGATCCAGGCGGAGGACTTCATGTCGCCCTTGCGCATCATCGGACCGGCTTCCATCGCGGTGTGCATTTCGTCGCCCGTGCGGTCGAGGAAGCCCGTGTTGATGAACGCCACGCGCGCGGCGGCCGCTGCGATACAGGCCGAGAGGTTGACGCTGGTGCGGCGTTCCTCGTCCATGATGCCCATCTTGAGCGTGTTACGCGGCAGGGCGTACAGGTCTTCGATACGGCCGAACAGTTCGTCGGCGAAGGCCACTTCGGCCGGGCCGTGCATCTTCGGCTTGACGATGTAGATCGAGCCCGTGCGCGAATTCAGACGATGCTTGCGGTCGTGCAGCGAGGCGAGCACCGTGACCACGCCATCGAGAATGCCTTCCGGAATCTCACGGCCTTCGCGGTCGGTGATCGCCGGGTTGGTCATCAGGTGACCGACGTTGCGAATGAACAGCAGCGAGCGGCCATGCAGCTTCACGGGCTTGCCGTCGGCGCCGGTGTATTCGCGATCGGCGTTCAGACGGCGCGTGAAGGTCTTGCCGCCCTTGGCGACTTCTTCCGTCAGCGTGCCTTGCATCAGGCCCAGCCAGTTGCGGTACAGCTCGACCTTGTCGTCGGCGTCGACGGCCGCGACCGAGTCTTCGCAGTCGATGATGGTCGTGACGGCGGCTTCGACGAGCACGTCCTTGATATGGGCGGCGTCGGTCTTGCCGATCGGATGGCTGGCGTCGAACTGAATTTCGAAATGCAGGCCGTTGTGCTTGAGCAGCACGGCTGTGGGCGCGGCGGCGTCGCCCTGGAAGCCGACGAACAGGGCCGGCGTGGCGAGACCCGTCTTGCCGTTGGTCGTCGTGACGACGAGCTTGCCGTTCTCGACGCTGTAGCCGGTGGCGTCCTTATGCGAGCCTTCTGCCAGCGGTGCGGCCTGATCGAGGAAACCGCGCGCGAAGGCGATCACGAGTTCGCCGCGCTTCGGGTTGTAGCCGGTGCCCTTCTCTGCACCGCCGGTCTCGGGGATCGCGTCGGTGCCGTAGAGGGCGTCGTACAGGCTGCCCCAGCGCGCGTTGGCGGCATTCAGGGCATAGCGGGCGTTCGACAGGGGCACGACCAGCTGCGGGCCGGCCTGCTCGGCGATTTCGTAATCGACGTCTGCCGTGGTGGCCTTCACGCTGGCCGGTGCGGGCAGGAGGTAGCCGACCTTTTCGAGGAAGGCGCGGTAGGCGGCAGCATCGGCAATCGGGCCCGGGTTGGCGCGGTGCCAGTTGTCGAGTTCGCCTTGCAGACGGTCACGCTCGGCGAGCAGGGCGCGGTTCTTCGGGGCGAGGTCGTGGACGATGGCGTCGAAGCCTTTCCAGAACGCGTCGACATCGACGCCGGTGCCCGGCAGGGCTTCCTTTTCGATGAACGCGATCAGATTGTCTGCGACCGTCAGGCCGCCACGCTGGGAAGTGGAAGTCATGATGCTGTACTCGAGTTTGAAAACCAGGTTGACGCGACTCCGTCTGCCTTCTTGCCGGGTGTCCGACGCATTTCGCGACGGACCGATCGTCAGGAGGACAGACGTTAAGGGGCAGTCTTATATAAGAGTCTGAGTGTAATCCTTCTCCGGTCACTCGGAAACCCGGTATTTCGAGTCCCGGCACCACCGCAGGTTATAGGTGGCATAAGGGTTTGCGTATGACATCGACGCGGCGAGGCTTTGCGCCCGGTCGTCATTTTTTCGTGTGCAGTTGCAGCATTCGGTATGACGTTTCACTTTATGAGAAATGCGGGCGGTCGAATGAGGACGTTTGGGGCTGGCGTGGGCGGGGGGATTTTGTCCGTTCCGGCGACGGGTACACTCGATGCTTTCGCCGAGTGCGCACTCCCCCCAAGACCATCCGCCCAAGGAGGCAAGCGTCGTGAAACAGATCTTGATGATGAGCAGTTCCCGCAAGGGTCAATCGGCCTATCTGGAACATGCCGAGGATCAGGTGAATGCGGTGCTCAAGGGCCGCGCGAAGCGCGTGCTGTTCGTGCCCTATGCGGGCGGCATCACCTTTAGCTTCGACGAGTATGAGTCGCGTGTGAAGCCGTCCTTCGAGCGATTCGGCTACGAGCTGGAGTCCATCCATCGCTACCGGGACGCGCGTGCGGCCGTCGAGCAGGCGGAAGCCGTGGTGATTGGCGGCGGCAATACGTTCGTGCTGCTCGATCGCATGTACAACGCGGGCATTGTGGGATTGCTGCGTGAGCGTCTGAACGCGGGCATGCCGTATGTGGGCTGGAGTGCCGGGGCGAACGTCGTGTGTCCGACCATCCGCACGACCAACGACATGCCGATCGTCGAGCCGCCGACGCTCAAGGCCTTGGGCGTGGTGCCGTTTCAGGTGAACCCGCACTTCATCAGCGGCAAGCCTGCGGGTCACAACGGCGAGTCGCGTGAGGAGCGTCTGGCGGAGTATCTGGCGATCAATCCGGACGAAGGTGTCGTCGCGATTCCCGAGGGCGTGGCGTTACACGTGCATGGCGATAGCGCCACGGTACTCGGCGAGTTCGACGCCCTGCACTTCAAGCGAGGCGGCGCCGTCGACAAGATCGCGACAGGTAGCACGTTCGCGTTGGCATCGATTTAAGTTGTCGTGACGTGACGTGACGTGACGTGGCGTTGTGTGTGACGGATGGCTCCGGGGGGCCGGAGCCTCCGTAAATTCTGAAATCTTCTCGTTCGTGAGGCCATTTCGACACGCGCCTCACCGTCTGCTGGCACAATCCCGACTCGATTTTTGAGCATCGCTTTCCCCCCGAGGCGTCATGCGTATCGACGACGTGACGAGCGATCGCGTCGATGACGATGCGCGTCGGAGGGATCATGGAGTCGCTTTACCCGCGCCGTTGGCTTAACGCAAACCGCTACGCATCGGAGGTTTTCGCGTTGACGGCCGCCGTTCTCAACGGGACGATCGGCGTACTCACGCGAACGGCGTTCGAACAGGGGGCGACGACGGCGTCGGTGGCCTTCTGGAAGTGCTTCGGCGCGCTCGTGCTGGTGTCGGCGTATTGCGCCTGCCGACCTGAACATCGCACCCGCACCGTCAGGCTCGCGTCGCGTTGGCCGCAGCTTGCATGCCTCGCGTTTCTCGGGATCTTTTGTCTTTATTTCTTCGAGACGAAAGCGTTCTCCCAAGCATCGATTCCGCTCGTCTCTTTCCTGACCTATGCCGCTGGCGGCGCAACCGTCGTGCTTGCCGGACGTTATCTCGGCGAGCGACTCACCCGTCGAAAGATCGTTGCGTTCGCAGCGATCGTTGCCGGTGTTGGCATCATGAGCTTTTCCGAGAGCGATGTCAGTGGCACGGCGTCCGGCATCGGACTGGCACTGGCCGGTGGCTGCGGCTACGCCCTGTTCATCTTCTTCTCGAAATGGTTTCGTACCGGTGCGGGCCTGCCGCAACTGGTGTGGCTATTCGGCTTTGGAAGCGTGTTCCTGCTTCTGCCGCTGATTCAGGAGGGCTTCACGGTGCCCGACGGCATGCAATGGGCGACACTCGGTGCGCTTGTCCTGCTGCCGACGATCGGCGGCTTCTACTTCACGACGCGTGCAGTCGAGCGCGGGCAAGCCAGCAAAGTGCAGATCATCGAGACAAGCGATCCGCTGTTCGCCACCGTGTTCGGCTTTTTTCTCTTGGGGGACGGACTTACCTACGCGGGCGCGATTGGTGCGGCATGCATCGCCATCGGACTCCTGACCGCTGTCCGGCAACAAACGAAAACCGCCGCCCGGGGGTGAACCTCGGGCGGCGGTTTTGGTTTGTCCGGGCACGCGTTCGTGACGCGAGGCGCGGCCATCATGCCGCCCTGCTTCATACGGACGACAGCGTGTGGACGTCACCGGTGCCGTGCGATCAGGCGTCGTCGTCGAGCCAGGGCACTTCGACGTCGGTCAGGAAGGCGACCATCGCGAGCGGACGCGCTTCGTGGCGGCCCATCTTGCCGTCGGCACGATGCCACACGACCTGGAACGTCTCGGGATGCTTGTCCGCGATCAGTTGCACGGTGCGCAACTCTTCTTCTTCCGCGTCTTCGATGGGGCCGTCGAACGACAGCACGAGCGCCTGCGGCCACACGCCGTCTTCCGGATCGTAGACCTTGTCGCCGTTCGGCACGTCTACCACCGCCTCGACGCCGATCGTCGCCGACGCCGCCACGATCATCTCGCCAAGGGCACGCAGCAGCGCTGTCGCTCGGGCGGAGTTGATCTGGCGCATGGCGAGATCGCCGCGCGTCAGGGCCTGTTCCAGCTTGGGGTCGGTTTTTTGTTTGGACATGCGGTTCCTCGGTAAAACGTTAGCCACCTCGCGGCGGCCGTGCCATGTCACTGCGACATCGGCCCACACGCGGGGTTCCGATGCTACCACCGTCGCGCTCGCCGGGGGCGCATTACAATGCGGGTTTTTGTTTCGTCCCGAAGCCCGCCGTCATGGATTCTTCCAAACCCTCCGATTCCGCCATGCCCGCCAACACCGATCAAACCGCACAGGCCAGCGACGTCTACCTGCGCCTGCTCGGCGAAACCGCCAAGATCGACTGGAAGGATCTGGAATCGTTCTTCGCGCGCGGTGTCTTGCTGTTCGTCTCGCCCGGCGTCGATCTGGTCTCGGTCGCCGAAGCCGTCGCTAATGACGACAAGACGACCGTCACGCAATGGTTGACGTCCGGCATGGTGCAGCGCATGCAAGCCGAACAAGCCGCCGATTTCGCCGCACGTACGCCGGAATTGTGGGCCGTCGTCGTGGCGCCGTGGGTGCTCGTGCAAGAGCGCGGCATCGTCGCCTGACCCTTCCAGACGAGGCAACCGCAGGCGACGCGCGTCGATTTTCAAGACGCGCGTGATGCCTCGGAGTGATGCCTCGGAGTGATGCGTCCGCGCGGCGCCTCCATCCGTGCCGTTTTACTCGGTGATGCCCGCCTCGACGAGGCGTCGCGTGCAATCCTCCAGCAGATCCTGCGCCACGACCGACGCGTAAGCGTAGTCCGCGTCGAGCGATTCCGTCATTTCATGTGCGGTGTACAGGCCGGCTTCACGAGAGAGCGTACCGGCCAGTTCGCGCGCGAAGTCGTCGCTCAGCGACGAAAGCAGACGCCGCTCGTCGAGCGGCAGTTGCAGCTTCGAGCGCGATAGCCACATCTGCGCCAGCGTCGCCCCCTGCTTGTCCGTCATCCATTGCCCATGCTCGTAGAACGCCGACAAGCGCTCGGCCGTCAGCGCGAACAGCAGCGCGCGGCGGGTGTTGAAATTCAGACGAATCGGTTGATTAGGTGTGGCTTCCGGCATGACGGCACCCGCAATTAGCGGACTTAAAAAGGGGGATGAAATGGGGGATGAGATCAGCGGCAAAGGTATCACGCGAAGAGCCGCAGCAGCGCGTTGCGCGCATGTCGGATCAGGTCGGTTTCGTCGGCGCGCCCCGGTAGCAGGTGGAATTCCGCGCGCGGCAACGGCGGCAGGCCGAGCGACGGCGGGCACACGATCAGATCCGGCGTGAGTGCCGATTCGTTCAGGCACGAGATGCCCAGACCCGCGCCGAGCGCCAACTGCATGCCGGCCACCCCCGCCGCCGAGTGCGAAACGCGATACGCCACCTTGTGCCGCTCCAGCACGTTGACGACGAGCGTTTGCAGCGCACAGGGGCGCGGCAGCGTCACCAGCGGAAGCGGCGCGTCGACCGGCTGGGCCAGTGTCGACGACATGGCCCACACGAGACGCTCGCGTCGCACCAACGTGGGCGATGTGCCCGACGTTGCCGCGTCGCCCATGACATCGTCACCCTGACTCACATCCTCATTGAGCAGACGCAACGCCAGCCCCACGTCGAAATGCTCCCCGGTCAGCGCGGTGCGCTCGATCTGCGAGCTTTGCATCGCGCTGACGTGGAGCCGCAAACGTGGGTAGAGATTCGTGAAGCGCTTGAGCACGCGGCCGACGTCGTGCGGACGGTAGTAGTCGGTGATGGCGATGCGCAACTCGCCGTCGAGCAACACGCCCTGAAGGTCTTCGAACGCCGCTTCGGACAGCGCCGCGATCTGACGCGCATAGCCGACCAGCCGCGTGCCCGCAGGGGTCGGACGCATGCCCTTGCGCGAACGTACCAGCAACGGTTGCCCGGCCCGCTCCTCAAGCTTCTTGAGTTGCTCGCTCACGGTCGACTGGGACAGGTAGACCTGCTCTGCCGCTGCTGAAATGCTGCCGGCATCGTGAATGGCGATAAACGTGCGTAACTGTGTCAGATCGAAGGCGCGGGCATTCATGGAGGCTCTCTGGAAATAGGGCATCGACGCTCAGGCGGGACGCCGGGACAACCGGTGCCGGACATGACATCGGGGACGACCGCGCGGGCGGTGTCATCCTCAACGGATCGTGCGCCGGCCGACGGGCGAAGCGCTGCGATCCATGCCATCCCGAGTTAATCCGGAAAACACGATATAAGTCATCGAATTTTCCCGCTTTTCCGATGGATTGTACCTCCGTACGATGCGGAGCATGGTGTCCCGATCCCATGCATAGGTGTGAAGGGGGATGCCGCTGACTTCCTCCTCCTGAGTCGCGACTTCACCGCCGCGCACCGTGTCACACATGAATGAACGTCTATGTACTGCGCCCGCCGCGTCGGCCAACGCAGCGGCGAACCGCCGTCCCGCGGCTGCGGCCCCGGAAGCTACCCCTCACCCTCCGCACGTCAGTCAGGGCCTCGGACGTAACCATCGCTGGAAGGTGCTCGGCGTGGGCGTCGCGGCCAATGGCAGCTTCGCGGCCGCCATGGGAGGCATTCCCGCTACCGCCGTGCAGATGCGAAGCGATTACGCGCTGGCGACCGGCGATCTCGGCCTCGTGCTGGGCATGATCGGCCTCGGGATCGCCGTCTCCGAACTGCCGTGGGGCATGCTGACCGACCGCTGGGGCGATCGGCGGGTATTGCTCGTCGGATTGCTGGTGACGGCGGCGGCGCTGCTGGGACTCGGGCTGTGGGGTGTGCCGACGGCGCATTTCATCCCGTCGATGCCGACGCTCGCGGCCGGCATGCTGGCCATCGGGGTGCTCGGCGGCAGCGTGAACGGGTCGAGCGGGCGCGCCGTCATGCGCTGGTTCCACGACAGCGAGCGCGGACTGGCGATGAGCGTGCGGCAGTGCGCCGTGCCCATGGGGAGCGGCATCGGCGCGTTGATCCTGCCGGGCACCGCGTTGCACTTTGGCTTCGGCGCGGTGTTCGTCGGACTGGCAGTTGCCTGCGTTGCGGCGGCGGGAATGGCATGGCTGTGGTTGCTCGAACCGCCGGAGGAGCCGCATGAGACGGTACGAGCCGTCGGCACGGCAGCGGGCACATCAGGCACACATCGCGCCGCCAACTACTCGCCCCTGCGCGACGCCCGTCTCCTGAGCACCGCGCTGGGCATGGCCGTGCTGTGCATGCCGCAGGTCGCCGTGGTGACGTTCGGGACGGTGTTTCTCCATGACTTTGCCCACGTGAACGTGCTGACCATCTCGCTCACGCTCGGGGCGGTGCAGACGGGGGCCGCGATCACTCGCGTATGGAGCGGACGCTTCACCGACAAGCGTCGCAATCGTCCCGCCTATCTGCGTGCGTGTACGGTGGCCGTGGGCGTCGTGTTCGCGATGCTGGGGTTGCTCGTGGCGCTGCTCTCGATGCGTCCGGACTGGCTGGCGCACGGCACGCCGTTGATGATCGCGCTGCTGATTGCGGGCGGCGTGGTGGCGTCGGCGTGGCATGGCGTGGCCTTCACGGAGCTGGCGACGCTGGCCGGCGCATCCCGTGCCGGGACGGCGCTGGGCATCGGCAACACCGGCGTCTTCATGACGATGTTCCTCACGCCGCTGTCGATTCCGGTGTTGCTCTCGATTGGCGGCTGGGGGCTCGTGTGGGCGGGTGGTCTGATTTGCGCCGCGCTGGCCTGGCCGCTCTTCGTCTGGTCGCATCGCGAGCGTAAGCCCGCCTGACGGACCTGCCGTTGGCTGCCATCGGCCAACGGCGGCGATGTCTCAACAGGGCAGGTGCACGTTGTCCACGAGGAAATCGAGAAACGCGCGAACGCGCGCGGGCAAGTGACCGCCCTGTCCGACATAGACCGCGTGTACCGGCTCGAGATCGCCGGGGTTGTAGTCTTCGAGCACGGTGACCAGGCGGCCGTCGCGCAGATCGGCGTCGACGTGATAACGCGAATGGCGCGCCACGCCAACGCCCTGAAGCGCGAGCTTGCGCATGGTTTCACCGTCGCTCACGAGCAGATTGCCGGCAGGCGGGTACAACGTGACACCGCCCGCGCCGTCGCGAAACGGCAACCCCTCGATGTGACGCTCGAAATTGAACGCCATGACGTTGTGACGAATCAGGTCCTCGGGGGTTCGCAGCGGTGCGCTACGGCTTAGATAACCGGGCGACGCCACGACGTGCACGCGGCTTTCACCGAGCTTGCGGGCGACGAGCCGTGAGTCGCGCAGCGGTCCGGCGCGCACGGCGACGTCGGCGCGTTGCGAGAGCAGGTCGACGACGGTGTCGGTGAGCGTCAGATCGAGCCGGATCTCAGGGTACTTCGCCAGAAATGCCGGAATGACCGGCAGCAGATAGAGCGTGCCGATGGGTACGCTCGAATTCACCCGCAACAGACCGCGCGGCACCGCCCCGGCAGCGGCTTCACGTTCGGCGGCGTCGATATCCGCCAGCACGCGCAACGCTCGCTCGTGAAACGCGGTGCCCTCCGGGGTGAGTTGCAGGCGTCGCGTGGACCGGTTGAACAGACGCGTGCCCAGACGCGCTTCGAGCCGTGCCACCAGCTTGCTGACCGCCGACGGGGTCATGTGCAACGCCCGCGCTGCGGCAGAAAAGCCGCCCAATTCCACCACACGCGCGAAGACTTCCATGTCGCCTGAGCGGTTGACGTCCTGTCGACCCATCGGAAGGTTCCTCGTCCTCTGTGCGTGAGCGCGTTTACGCCGGTGCTTGCCTCAATTTGTGCTGTGAAGTCACAAATGATTTTCCTTCGCGCAGTCTATTTCATCAATGCGAGGGCGTCTATATTCCGCACATCGGTTCGCTGCCGCCCGTGATGCGCGATGCTTCGCGCGCCGGCGGTGCGGCCATCCCTTATTTCAGACAGGAGTCTTTCCGTGCCCATTGCGCTATACGCTCTCACCGCCGGTGCCTTCGGCATTGGCGTGACGGAGTTCGTCATCATGGGGCTGTTGCTCAACGTCGGCGCCGATTTCGGGGTGTCGATCGCGGCCGCAGGCCTGCTTATTTCGGGCTACGCGCTGGGCGTTGTGGTCGGTGCGCCGGTCATGACGACCGCTACCGCCCGCTGGCCGCGCAAGACCGTGCTGCTCGTGCTGATGGCGATCTTCACCGTCGGTAACGCTGCGTGTGCGCTCGCGCCCAGCTACGGCGCGTTGATGGCGGCACGTGTGCTGACGTCGTTCGCCCACGGCACGTTCTTCGGCGTCGGGTCGGTCGTGGCTACGGGGCTGGTGTCGCGCGAGCGCCGTGCGTCGGCCATCGCCGTCATGTTCACCGGGCTGACCGTCGCCAACATTCTCGGCGTGCCGTTCGGCACATGGCTGGGCCAGCACTTCGGCTGGCGCGCCAGCTTCTGGGCCGTCACGGTCATTGGTGCACTCGCCTTCCTCGTGATCGCCGCGTTCGTGCCGAAGATCGCCGCGCCGAAAGACGCCGGCGACTGGCGTGCCGATTTGCGCGCGCTGGCACGTCGCCCAGTCTTGCTGGGCTTGCTGACCACGGTGCTGGGTTGGGTCGGCGTGTTCGGTGTGTTCACTTACATTGCGCCGCTGCTCACTGAAGTGACGGGCTTTTCCGAAGGCGCAGTCTCGCCGATTCTGCTGATCTTCGGCGGCGGTCTGGTCGTGGGCAATCTGTTGGGCGGGAAGCTGGCCGACCGTCGTGTGGTGCCGACGGTGCTGGGCAGCCTGCTCTCGCTTTCCGTCGTGCTCGGTCTGATGACGTTCGCGCTGCACTCGCACTGGCTGGCCATCGTGTTCGTGGCCCTGCTCGGCGCGACGGCCTTCGCAACAGTGGCGCCGCTGCAACTGTGGGTGATGGAAAAGGCGTCGGGCGCGGGCGAGAGTCTGGCGTCGAGCTTCAATATCGCTGCGTTCAACCTCGGCAATGCCATCGGCGCGTGGCTTGGCGGCTTCGTGATCGACCACGGACCGGGGCTGACGGCGGTGCCGTGGGTCGCGGCGCTGGTGCCGCTCGCCGGGGTGGGCGTGGCGCTGCTCAGTCTGCGTCTGGATCGCCGCGACGCCGCGCGTGCACCGGTGCCGGCCTGCGAGACGCCCGCGATGTAAGCCGTTCGATCGTCTGACGCGACACGGCGTCGGGCGATCTTCCGATGGGTTTCAGGCCATCACGCCGATGATGACGCTGACGGCGGCGAACGCGGCGGTTGCGCCGACACCGACCGTCAGGCCCCGCGCGGTGAGCGTCTCCTGCGGCATGACGGCGGCGAGCCGGGTGCCGCCGGGCAGCGCGAGTATCACTTCGGCCTGCCCCGCGTCGTCGGCAATGGCGTCTACCGTCCCGGACAGACGATTGGCCGTCGGCAGCCCGGCGAGGTCGGCCCCGCGTGCGACCTCGATCCAGGGCGCCTTGATGAGGGCGAACGCCTGTCCGCCCGTCGCCAGCCCGAGCGATTGGGCGCTGTGGTGCGTGAGCGATGCGGTAATCGCTTCGCCGCCGGGCAACGTCAGCGTGACTTCGTCGTTCACGCCGCAGCGCCGGATCCCGGTGATCGTTCCGTGCAATTGGTTGCGCGCACTGGTCTGAAGCCCGAGGCGTGCGATGACCGGCCACTGCTCGTCGAAATGCTCCAGATCGTTGGCCACTCGCGCGAGAAACTGCTGCTGGGCGGCTTCCACGGCCCGAAACGCGGCCACCAGCTTCGCGCCGCGCGCGGTGAGGCGCGTGCCGCCACCGCCGCGTCCGCCCGTGCTGCGTGCGACCAGCGGCTCGCCCGCGAGCTGGTTCATGGCGTCGACGGCATCCCATGCGGCCTTGTAACTCATGCCGGCGGCCTTTGCGGCAGCGGTGATCGACCCATGCGAGGCAATGTGTTCGAGCAACGCGATCCGGGCTTGTCCGCCGAGCGACGACGCACCGCGATGCAGCCACAGCGATCCGCTGACTTGCAGGGCGTCGGTCGTCTCGTTGCGCAAAAAATTATCCGGCGTTGAAGAAGGTTCGGAAACCATAATGATTTTTTCGATCAAACACAGCAGGTGGCCGCATTGTAGAGGGTGGGCGAACCAGTCGGAACGACGGCTGGCCGGGGAACTGTTGCGGCGCACCAACGAAGCGCGCTTCGAACGTCCGTTTGGGGGACGAATGGGGGACGTTTCTCCTCTACATTGAATTTGCCGCATGCCCCCCCAATGCCGGTTCGTATTGCTTCAGGTGCCGAAGTGTTCAGGCCTGACGCGGGATGACCGGGAATGCGACGTTTACCGAAGTGCCTACTCACCTGACACAACAGAAACGGGGTGAAATGATGCGCGTCAGGAATATCAAGGAAACGGTTGACGGGGCTCGATACTATCGTCTGGTTCGCACGCTGCCGAACGGCAAGCGACATCAGATGCAAATCTCTTTCTCCGCGGGTGAAATGCGCTTCAGAAGTTTCGTCGCGCAGCGATTGTGGCTGCTGCGCGCCGAAATGCGAGACAGCACGCGGGCGGCTGCTGCGCCCGCGCCACGCAGCAACATGCCGCAGTTAGTCTTCTGATCCGACTGTGGTATCGCCGGACAAAGCGCCGGGCCGGTGTTTTCACGGGTCTGGCGCTTTCGTCGTGTCTGCATTCCCGGCATCCCCGACATTCCCTTAGCCTGCCTTGCGTGGCGTAAGCGGTGTCACGGGCGATGTCGTCTTAGTCGCCGAGCCGTTCTTCACCGCCGTGAGTCCCGTGCCTGCGTGAGCGATCGCGTATTGCACCAGTTCGTCGAACGCAATCGGACGGGCGAACAGATACCCCTGTGCATAGGTGACGTTACGGGTACGCAGGTAACTCGCCTGCATCTCGTTCTCGACCCCTTCCGCCACGATCGTCATGTCCAGCCGCTCGGCCAGATGGATGATGGAATCGCAGATGTTGCGCGTGACCACGTCGTCTTCCGTCACGGGCAGGAATTCCTTGTCGATCTTCAGATAGTTGAAGTCGTAGCGCTTCAGATACCCGATGGAATTGTTCTCGGCGCCGAAGTCGTCCAGCGCGGTTTCGATGCCGCGTCGCTGAAGCTCGGCCATCACGTTGCGCGCGGCCGCCGTGTCGCGAATCACATACCGCTCGGTGATCTCGGCGACCATCGGATAGGTGTTGTTCAGCGAGCCGTAATAGCGCTCGATATCGTGAAGGATGGTGGTGTCGCGCAGGTGCCGCTCGGCGAGATTGATGCCGATGTGAAAGCCTTGCGGCAGCGCCCCCTTCGCGACGTCGTTGCGAATCTGGCGCAACAGCGAGCGCGTGAGCTCGACGATCAGGCCGTTGTCTTCGGCAATGGGGATGAAGGCGTCCGGGCGCACCAGTCCGGCCACCGGGTGATGCCAGCGCATGAGTGCCTCAGCGCCTGCGCACCGCCCGGAGGCCAGCTCCATGACCGGCTGGTAATACACCTTGAATTCGTTGCGCTTGATGCCGTGCGCGATCTGCCGCTTCATGAACTGCGCCGGGCCGAGGTGACGGAACGTCAGGATCCCCAGCAAGAACGCCACGATGCCGCCGAATGCCAGGAAGATGGGCACCTGCTGCGTCGCCAGCGATTGCATCAGCGACGGACTGCCCGCCAGCGACGTCGTAAAGTGTTCGGACGCCAGCGAGACCTGTGCCCCGCGCGTCGCAATCCCCGCCGATTCCAGGCGTGGTCCTTCCGAGGTGAGCGCGACGTTGCCCACGGTCATGGCCGTCCAGGCCAGATCGCTGCTCTTGACGCTATGCAGCGTCTCGGTGAGATAGATGCCGTCGACAAAGCCGAGCACGCCGTCGGTGGCGGACGTCGGCACATAGAGCGCCAGCGCAGGCGTGTCGCGCACGTAGGGCGTGCCGCTCACGAGCAGCGTGCGCGTACCGGTGAGCATCGGCACGAGATCCGCCGGCAGGGGCATGTTCAGGGCGGCGTCGGTACGAATGACGGACGAGCAATAGAGCTGCCCGCGCGAGACGAGCCAGATGGAGCGGAAGTAGGGACTGAGGGTGCCGGCGGCCTGAAGCGACGTGCTGACCTCGCTGCACGAGCGTCCCACCCAGGGCGTGGCGCCGCGCAACGTGTTTTCGGCTTGGGAGACGATGCGTTCGAGGGCGTCGCGCTGACGCTCCGCTTCCTCCTGAAGGATCGACTGCGACATGTGATAAATGCGCAGCCAGCCCAGAAACAGGACGACAGCCAGCGTGACCGCCACGACAAGTCCGGTCACCAGCCACTGCACGACTCTGGAGTGTTGAATCATGTTTGCTGCCAACCAAGGGAGGAGTGGGGCCCTACGTGTACTGCGGTGCATTGCGATGCACGGCGTGTTGCACGGCACAACTCGTCATTTGACTCTACACGAATCCCTGACGGTGTCCGACCCCCGATAAACCCGCACAACGCCCGGCAGACGTGCGTGAACGGTGCGC
This sequence comes from Pandoraea sp. LA3, assembly GCF_022696215.1. Classification (NCBI taxonomy): domain Bacteria; kingdom Pseudomonadati; phylum Pseudomonadota; class Betaproteobacteria; order Burkholderiales; family Burkholderiaceae; genus Pandoraea; species Pandoraea sp. LA3. The sequence goes on from NZ_PTPY01000036.1 coordinate 324,468, forward strand.
GCCAGGCATGCGTGAGATGGCCTTCCGGCGGCCATCCGCCGCCCTGCAACGTGGCGTTGATGCCGCATTTCGCGTGGCACTCGGATGGCGTAATCGCGACAAAACTTGGCGTAACGGCGATTTACGCATGCTCTACACTTCACTCATTAACTTTCCGGTAGAAATTGGGATCAATCCCAACTTTCCTGCATAGATTGGCCAGCGCCCGGAATGGTGCGGCGCAGACCGGCGTAGACCGGAAAGCACACGTTTTCCAAAGCCTTTGACGTCAATTCATCCATCCCATGTCGAGTCAACCTGCCACGTCCCTCCCCGGCGCCAGCGCGTCGGCCGTGCAGGGCACCGCGTTTCGCGTGCTGTCTGCCATCAGCTTCTCCCACTTGCTCAACGACATGATTCAGTCGTTGATCCTTGCCATCTACCCGCTGCTCAAGTCCGGCTTCCATCTGAGCTTCGGACAGGTGGGGTTGATTACGTTGACGTACCAGATCACGGCGTCGCTGCTGCAACCGCTCGTCGGTCTGTACACGGATAAGCACCCCAAGCCTTACTCGCTGCCGGTCGGCATGGGCTTCACGCTCGTGGGGCTATTGTTGCTGGCGGTGGCGCCGAACTTCGGCATGCTGCTCGTGGCGGCCGCGCTCGTGGGCATGGGCTCGTCGGTGTTCCATCCGGAGTCGTCGCGTGTGGCGCGTATGGCCTCGGGCGGACGTCACGGCATGGCGCAGTCGTTCTTCCAGGTCGGCGGTAACGTCGGCTCGTCGCTTGGCCCGTTACTGGCAGCGCTGATCATCGTGCCGAACGGCCGTGGCAGCGTGGCGTGGTTCTCGGTGGCGGCGCTCGTCGCGATCTTCGTGCTGTATCACGTGAGCCGCTGGTACGCGGTGCAACGCGCAGCGAGCAAGGGCAAGCCGGCGGCGCGCCGGGGCGGCACCGTGCATCTGTCGCAGGGCAAGGTGCTGTTCGCCATTGGCATTCTGCTGGTGCTGATCTTCTCCAAGTATTTCTACCTCGCGAGCATCAGCAGCTACTTCACGTTTTACCTGATCAGCAAGTTCCACGTGTCGGTGCAGAGCGCGCAGGTGCATCTGTTCGTCTTCCTGTTCGCCGTGGCGGCCGGCACGATGATCGGCGGTCCGCTGGGCGACAAGATCGGCCGCAAGTATGTGATCTGGGGCTCGATCCTCGGCGCGGCGCCGTTCACGCTGATGCTGCCGTACGCCAGTCTGTTCTGGACCGGCATTCTGACGGTGCTCATCGGCCTGATTCTCGCCTCGGCGTTCTCGGCGATTCTGGTCTACGCGCAGGAGCTGATGCCGGGCAAGGTCGGCACCGTGTCGGGGCTGTTCTTCGGCTTCGCGTTCGGGATGGGGGGCGTGGGCGCCGCCGTGCTCGGCCAGTTGGCCGACTCCACGAGCATCGACTTCGTCTATCACGTGTGCGCATTCCTGCCGCTGCTGGGTATCGTGACGGTGCTCCTGCCGGACGTCGAAGGACACAAGAAGACGGCTGCCGCTTAAGCGGCCGGCATGACCTGACTTCACGTCGGTCGTGTCAGAACACGGCAACGAAAAACGCCGGCCCGAAAACTCGGAGCCGGCGTTTTTTGTCTGGACAGACGTGTCGCCGTAGACCGGCGAGCCGTCCTGAATTACGGCGTGCCGCGCTTTTGCAGTTCCCAGCGGGCTTTCTCGTTCGCCTTGCACGCGGGCAGCTTGAGCGTGACTTCCTGACCCTTGGCCGTGAGCAGCACGACCAGATCGCGACACGTCCTGTCGCCGTCTTTCTGGGTGTTGGTCGGCGTGATTTGTGCGGCGATGGCAACCGGGTTGCGCGTGCCCTGGTTGGTCCACTCGGTGGTGTCGTTGTCCTGCTTTTCTTCGAGCACGACGCGGGCGGCCTTGGCGAACGACTCGTTGTCCGCCTTGCGCAGGTAGGCCAGCGGCGAGTTGCTCATGAAGGAGAGGTTCGACGCGGCGAACGCGGGCGCGGCCACGCCGGCGCCAATGGCGAGCGCGGTGCCGAGCACCAGCGAGCGGGCGCGAGAGGAGCGGATAAGCGACATTCGGAGTCCTTGGTATTGTCGACGGGGGACGAAGCCTGCGCGATGCCGTGCCGGATGATGCCTTGGATCGGTTCGTCGGGCGCGGCCGCAGGGAGCACGTCGATCATAAAAGAATCTGGCGACGGCGTCATCTCAGCAGGATGGCGCTACTGCCTGCCATCGGGTGGCATCGACGCCCCGCGGCAGGCATTTCACAGACGTCGCCCGGACCGATCAGGCGTGGTGGCGCCCCGAGACGACATCGGCCACCTGGATCAGCGCGGCTTGCAGTGTGGCGTCGGTGTCCGGCGAGCCCAGGGCAACGCGAATGGCCGACGGCGCGGTTTGCCCCGGCGCGGCGAAGGCATCGACGGGCGTCACCGCCACGCCTCGCGATTGAAGGGCCGCCACGACGTCGTCGCAGCGCATCGGTGCCGGCACCGGTAGCAGCCTGTGAAACGCCCCCGCGTAGCCCGTCGACCCCAATCCGGTGAGGCATTGCATGGCGAGGGCCTGACGTTGTGCGGCCAGCGCTCGTTTGCGTACGATCCAGTCGTCGAGCGTGCCGTCGTTCAGCCAGCGCGACGCCAACTGCGCCATGAACGGCGCGGCACTCCAGACGCTGGCCCGCATCGCGGCATGCACGCGGGCGCGCCACTCGGCCGGTGCGATGAGATAGGCGATGCGCAGCCCCGGCGCGGCGGGTTTGGAGAGACTGCATACCTCGAAGGTGCGCTCGGGCGCGAGCAGGCGCAGCGGCGGCGGGGCGTCCGCCACGAGAAAGCCATAGGCGCTGTCTTCGATCAGGAGCAGGTCGTGACGGCGTGCGACGTCCACCAATGCCATGCGTTGTGCGAGCGGCATCACGCCGCCGAGCGGGTTATGCAGCGTTGGCATCGTGTAGACGATGCGCAGGCGTCCCGCATGCGAGCGGCACAGCTTGTCCAGCGCGAGCGGGTCCAGACCGTCCGGTGTCATCGATACCGCAACGAGCGGCACGTCGCGCATGGCCGCCAGCGCTTTCCAGCCGGGGTACGTCAGGGCTTCGACGGCGACCGGTTCGCCCGCGCGGCACAACGCGAGCTGCAACACGTCGAGCGCGTGCTGGCCGCCCGCACAGACGACCAGCGCATCGGGGGAGACGGCGACGCCGTCGCGCCGCGAAAGCCACTGCGCGGCGGCGCGACGGTCGGACAGATGACCGTCGTGCGGCGTGTGGGCGAGCCATGCGCTCAGATCTCCGCCGGATGCCATCTCGCGCAGCGCCTGCCGGAGCGCCTCGGCCTGCTCGGGCAGCACGGGATAGTTGAACGCCAGATCGACACCTTTGAGCACGCCCGGCGACGGTGCCCATTGTGCGAAAGCGGCGGCGGCGCCCACCGCCGGCGAGCGCACGAACGTGCCCCGTCCGACCTCGCCCACCGCCAGACCGCGCCGCGCGAGTTCGGCATAAATGCGGGTGACGGTGGAGATGGCGAGGCCGTGCGTGTCGGCGTAATCGCGTTGCGGGGGCAGGCGCGTGCCCGAGGCGAGATCGCCGGTGGCGATGGCTTCGGTGAGACGCTCGACGTGATCGAGATAGCGGGCGGGCGCGGGCATGGCAAGGGTGTGTTGAAAGACGCGATGCGCGGGAGACGGAAATTGATCTCAGGACAATTCAATAATTGCACTGGATTGATGAGATCGCAATACTGGCTTCGGTGCGGCCCGGTTGGCCTCGTCTCCCCCGGCATCTCCCGCGTCTGTGCCGTTTGCGCTGTTTGCGCCGTCTGCAACTTCATTCGCACGCCCGGCTGACCGGATCGCACCCTCGCTTCGATTCCTCTTCGGTTGACCTCATGCCTCATCACGCTGCCTCCACGACTTCACCGGATCGCCGGTCGTCGAATCCGCCTCGCTGGCCCGTCGCGCTGCTAGCGCTGCAACTGTTTCTCGTGACGTTCGCCGTCAATCTGCAAGCGCCGCTGGTGCCGCATTACGCGGCGGCGAGCGGCCACGGTGCGGGTGTGCAGGCGTTGGCCTTCGCGTGTTACGTGGGCGCACTCGTGCCCACGTTGCTGTTTCTCGCGGGACTGTCGGATCGTGTGGGACGCCGGTTGCCGCTGGCGGTGGCGTTGCTGCTGGGCTTCGTGGGCACCTGGCTGACGTTGCGCTGGCCGACGCTCGTCGCCCTGGGCGGCGCCCGTGCCTGTTACGGACTGGCGACGGGGCTGGTCGCGGGCAGCGGCACGGCCTACATGACCGAGTTGTACGGCGAACGGGAAGATGCCGCCACGCGCGGCGCGGCGCTGGTGGCCGCAGCGACGTCGCTCGGCTTCGGCACGGGGGCGCTGGTGACGGGGGTATGCCTGATCGTTGCGCCGTCGATGTTGCCGCCCGCGAGTCTGTGGGCGTATCTGCCGTTCGCGTTCGTCGCGGCGCTCGCGGTGGCGGCGCTCCCCGCCCCTGCCCGTCACCCGAACGTGCCGTGGCTGCGCTGGCCGGTGCTCGCTCCCGGCACGGTGCCGTTGGGCGTGGCGATTCTGCTGGCGTGGGCGGCAGTGGGGGTCGTCATCGGGGTGGTGCCGTCGGCGCTGGCCGCGCATGGTCATGCCGCATGGGCCGGTTTTGCCACGTTCTTCGTCGTCTCGACGGGATTGCTGTTTCAGCCGGCCGCGCGCCGTATGGCGCCGGTGCGGGCGGTGCGCGTCGGTCTGATACTGGTGCCGCTCGGCTTCGTGGTGCTGGCGCTGGGCGTGGTGTACGTCAATCTGCCGGCACTACTCGTCGGCGCGATCATCGCGAGTTCGGCATGCTACGGATTCACGTATCTCGGCGGCCTGGCGGCGGTCAACGCAGCGGTCGCACCGGCATTGCGGGCGCGCGCGGCAGCGGGGTATTTCCTGTTCGCCTACTTCGGCTTCTCGGTGCCTGTCGTGACCAGCGGATGGCTCGCCGATCACTTCGGCATGCCCGTGGCGCTGGCCCTGTTCACTGCCGCGTTGATCGCGGGGAGTGTGGCGTTGGCGATATCGCTGCGCCGCGAGGGCGCCGCGTCCGCAACGCTCAGGCGTCCGGTTTGACGCGCGGCGTGCCGCCGCCCGCTGAGGGGCTTCCCGTCGGGCTGACGTAAGCCCCGGTGCCGTGCAACTGATCTTCGGCAAGCTCCAGTGCGCGCACCGCACCGCGCCCCTTGCGGGCGAGCAGCATTTCGACGAGCGTCTCCACCACGGCAATGCCCGCGGTGATCGACGGGAAGAACGACGGGCTTTCATGCGAGAACAGCACCGTGACGTCGGCGTCGAGCGCAAGCGGCGAGACGGTCGAGTCCGTGAGGGCGAGCACGCGCGCGCCCGCCGCATGCGCCGCCCGGGCGACGATCAGCGCCTCGTTCGAATATGGTGCGAAGCTGATGACGACCACCACATCGCGTGCCGATAGCGCCCGCAATTCCATCTCCAGCGTGCCCGCCTCGCCGCGAATCAGATGCACCGTCGGCCGGAACAGACGATAGACGTACTGGAACGTGAACGCGATGGGAAAGCACGCGCGAAAGCCCGCCACATGCACGGTGCCCGCGTTGGCGAGCAGATCGACCGCCGCCCCCAGCGACGCATTCGCCCCCGCTTCCGTCAGATCGAGGTTGTTGTGCTGCACGCGAAACATCTCCGGCACCATGCGCGCGGCGTCGCCCTCGCGGATCACTTGCCGCGCACGGCTCGCGTAAGGCTGCGGCCCGAGCCGGATCGATTCCAGAAACAATTCACGAAGCCCGTGCCAGCCGTCGAAGCCGAGATGCTGCGCAAGCCGCACGAACGTGGCCGGTTGCACGCCCGCTTCGGCAGCAATCGCGCGCATGGAACTGATCGGCACGCGTTGCGGATGATCGAGCAGGAAACGCGCGCCCGCCTGAAATTGCGGACTGAGTTGGGGGTAGCGCTCGCGCAACAGTGTGTTCAGTTGGTCGAGCGTCTGCGGCAGCGCTGTGGCTTGTGTCATTGGGGGATGGCAACACGGCGACGAAAGAATGTAACGATTGTTGCATGAAAAGCCGTCGGTGCGCACGGGCTTTCCCTCGCGACTGTGGCCTGTGATGAAACAGCGAGTGTGGTAATGGTGTTGCGTAAAGTGTTGCGACGTAAAAATGAATGAAACATATGTTGCAATGGGCGAGCGATACGCCTACACTGAGCGTCATCGTCCGGGGCGACGACGGCTGTCCGGCCGTCGTGCCCTGCGACATCGCCAAAGCGACATTCACCACCGTCTCGCAGCCAATTTTCGTCAGAGGTCCAGGCATGACTCATGTGTTTCACCGCAACCCGCGCCAGACGCTGCCCGTCGCGGTCGGCGGCAAGGGAATCGAGTTGATCGACAGCAATGGCAAGCACTATCTCGATGCTTGCGGCGGCGCGGCGGTCTCCTGTCTGGGTCATGGGCATCCCCGCGTGATCGAGGCGATGCAGCAGCAGGCGGCGCAACTGGCTTATGCCCACACGTCGTTCTTCACGACGGAAGTCGCCGAGCATCTGGCCGACTCGCTGGCGGCGAGCGCGCCCGGCGATCTGAATCACGTCTACTTCGTCAGTGGCGGCTCGGAGGGCGTGGAAGCGGCGCTCAAGCTCGCGCGTCAGTATTTCGTCGAGATCGGTCAGCCGCAGCGTCAGTACTTCATCGCGCGTCGTCAGAGCTATCACGGCAATACGCTTGGCGCGCTGGCCATCGGCGGCAACGCGTGGCGGCGCGAACCGTTCCTGCCGCTGCTGGTGCCGGCGCATCACGTCTCGCCGTGCTTTGCCTATCGCGAGCGTTTCGATGGCGAGAGCGATGCGGCCTATGTGCAGCGTCTGGCGGACGAACTCGAAGCGAAGATTCTGGAGCTCGGCGGCGACAAGGTGATCGCGTTCGTCGCGGAGACGGTGGTCGGCGCGACGGCCGGCGCGGTGCCGCCGGTCGGCGATTACTTCAAGCGTATCCGTGCCGTGTGCGACAAGTACGGCGTGCTGCTGCTGCTCGACGAAGTCATGTCGGGCATGGGCCGCACCGGCCATCTGTTCGCGTGCGAGGAAGACGGCGTGACGCCGGACATTCTGGTCATCGCCAAAGGTCTCGGCGCGGGGTATCAGCCGATCGGCGCGATGCTCTGCTCCGACAGGATTTTCGACGCCGTCGTCGGCGGCTCGGGCTTCTTCCAGCATGGACACACCTACCTCGGACACGCGATGGCCTGCGCGGCGGCGCTGGCCGTGCAGCGCACGATTGCCGAGGAGAACCTGCTGGAAAACGTGAAGGCACGCGGCGAGCAGTTGCGCGCGCGTTTGCGCGAGGTCTTCGCCGATCACCCGAACGTGGGCGATGTGCGCGGTCGCGGGCTGTTCGTCGGTGTCGAATTCGTCGCCGACCGGGCGACGAAGCAGACCCTGCCGACGGCGGACAAGACACACGCCCGTTTGAAGGCCGCTGCCAAGGCGCGCGGCCTGTTGATTTATCCGATGGGCGGCACGGTCGATGGCGTGCATGGCGACCATGCGCTGATCGCGCCCCCGTTCATCTGCCAGCCGGACGACATCGAGCGCATCGTGGAGCGCCTGGCGCTGTCGGTGGCCGACGTGACCGGTGTGAAGGTCGGAGGTCTGGCATGACGCGGGCCTACGCGCTGGCCGTCGCCCCCAACGGCGCCCGTCGAACGCACGTCGACCACGCGGCGCTGCCGATGACGCCGGACGAACTGGGCGTATGCGCCAAGGCATGTCTGGACGCGGGCGCTGCGATGATCCACTTGCACGTGCGCAAGCCGGACGGCACGCACAGCCTCGAAGTGCCGGACTACATGGCCGGGATCGCTGCCGTGCGTCGCGCCGTCGGCAACGCGCTTGTTTTGCAGGTCACGACCGAAGCCGTCGGCATTTACACGCCGGCGCAGCAGATCGCGACGGTGCAGGCGCTGCGTCCCGAGGCGATCTCGGTGGCGTTGCGCGAAGTGTTGCCCGATGCGGCGCACGCGCCGGCTGCCGAAGCGTTTTTCGCGTGGCTCTGGCAGGAAAATATCGTCACGCAATACATCCTGTACGACACCGAAGACGTTGCGCACTACTGGCGTCTGCGCGCGAGCGGGGCGATTGCCCCTGGGCGTCACTGGGTGTTGTTCGTGCTGGGCCGCTACAGCAAAGGCCAGTTGTCCTCGCCGTCCGACCTGCTCCCGTTTCTCGGCGCCTGGCAGACAGGGGCTCAAACGCTGGGCGAAGACGTGCACGCCACGCCGTGGGCGATGTGCGCTTTTGGTCCGCGCGAGGCCGAGTGCGCACTGGCCGCCGTGTTGCAGGGCGGCCACGCCCGGATCGGCTTCGAGAACAATCTCTACCTGCCGGACGGCAGCGTCTGCCCGGACAATGCGGCGTCGCTCGGCGCTCTGACGTCCGCGGCCACCCCGCTGGCGCTCGCCCCCATGACGGCGGACGCGCTGCGCGAACTGACCCGCTGACCCCCTGATCCCCTGATCCCCTGATCCCTCGACCGCCGGTGCCGTCGCCCGGCATCCGAATCGTGGTCCACCCGGGCGCATTCTGTGCCCGGGAATGCGCATCGAATCAGAAATAAACCCAAATACACGGCCTGACCGGCGTTGCCCGGCCGGGCCGCTGTAATAGAATCGGCGTAACCTCAAAAAGGCCCGCGTCGCCCCCTTCGGCACCGGGCATGAACCCGAACGGGAGCGCGGCGTGAAACACTGGTCGATCCGACATCGCATTCTGGCCAGTTTTGGCCTGATCCTTGCCTTGATGGCCCTGATGGCAGGCATTGCCTATACGCGGCTGTCCGCCATTGAAGCGGAGGCCCGCAGTGTGGAAGACGATTCCGCGCCCGGTCTCTACTACAGCACGATGCTTCGTGGCGCATGGTTCGAAAGCTACCAGTTGCTCCAGCAGGTCGTCGCCATCGACGACAACGATCGCACGCGTGCCGTCGACCTGGACGCCCTGCGCGCTGCCGACACCCGCATCGACGGCTGGCTCAAGGACTATGGCAAGACGGTCAATCGCCCGGTCGACAAGATGCAATACGACGAAGTGCGGGGCACGCGCAGCCAGTACGGGCGCATCAGCACGCAGGTGCTCAAGCTTGTCGCCGATGGTCAGATGCCTGCCGCACGCGCCATGCTCACGGAGCAGCTCTACCCGGAATGGGGACGCGGCCGCGCGGCGATCCAGCGTCTGGTCGATACCAACAAGACCTATGCGGACGACGCCACGCACAACATTGGTGAAGCCGTGACGGCGGCCAAGGCCACGATGCTCATCACGCTGGTGGTGGCGCTGGCGGTGGCCGTGCTGGCCGGCTGGTTGCTGTTCCGCGCGATCAGCGTGCCGCTTGCGAGCGTCATGCAGATTCTCGAAGTCATGCGCGCGGGCGATCTGACCAAGCGTCTCGATCTGGAGCGCCGTGACGAATTCGGCGCCCTGGAGTCGGGCTTCAACCGGATGACGGACGAATTGACGGGCCTCGTCGGACAGGCGCAGAAATCGGCGCTCCAAGTCACGACATCGGTGACCGAAATTGCCGCGACGTCGCGTCAGCAACAGGCGACGGCATCGGAGACGGCGGCGACCACGACGGAAATCGGCGCGACGTCGCGTGAGATTTTTGCAACGTCACGCGATCTGGCGCGCACCATGACCGAAGTGGCGGGCGTGGCCGAACATGCGGCATCCCTTGCGGGCACGGGCCACGTCGGCCTCACGCGCATGGAAGAGGCGATGCGTCACGTGGTGGAAGCCGCAGGCTCCGTGAACGGCAAGCTCGGCATCCTCAACGAGAAGGCCGGCAACATCAATCAGGTCGTGACGACGATCACGAAGGTGGCGGACCAGACCAACCTGCTCTCGCTCAACGCGGCGATCGAAGCCGAGAAGGCCGGCGAGTACGGGCGCGGCTTCGCGGTGGTGGCGACGGAGATCCGTCGTCTTGCCGACCAGACCGCCGTGGCGACCTACGACATCGAACAGATGATCAAGGAGATCCAGTCGGCCGTGTCGGCCGGGGTCATGGGCATGGACAAGTTCTCCGAGGAAGTGCGTCGCGGCATGGACGAAATGCGTCAGGTCGGCGATCAGCTCGCGCAGATCATTTCACAGGTGCAGACGCTGCCGCCGCGCTTCCAGGTCGTCAATGAAGGCATGCAGGCGCAGGCGACCGGTGCCGAGCAGATCAATCAGGCGCTGGTGCAACTCTCCGAAGCTGCGCAGCAGACGGCCGAGTCGTTGCAGCAATCGAGTCAGGCGATCGAAGAACTCAATCACGTCGCCAACGGGCTCAAGAGCGGGGTGTCGCGCTTCAAGGTGCAGGCGCTCCCGCCCTCGGGTCTGGTCTGACGTTACCGATACACCGTACCCTCGTCGTCACTCGCGGACACCGACATGCTGTTCCTGCGTTTTGCTATCGCGACCGATCATTACGTCATCGAAGCCAGTCATGTGGCCGAGGTGCTGCCGTGGCTGGCGCTCAAGCGCCTGCCTGCGGCGCCTGTCTGGGTCGCGGGGGCGTTCAGCTACCGGGGCGAATCCGTCCCGGTCATCGATCTGACGTGTCTGGCCACGGGGCACGGTGCGCCCGAGCGACGCTCGACGCGACTGGTGCTCGTGCACTACCCCGCGCCCGGCCCGCACGCGCGGCGGCTCGGCGTGCTCGTCGAGCGGGCGACCGACACCTTGCGCGCGGACGCCGCCGCCTTCAAGTCGAGCGGCATCGATCTGCCCGAGGGCCGCTATCTCGGCCCGGTGCTCGATACGGAAGACGGGCTCGTGCAGTGGGTGCACATCGACCAGTTGCTGAGCGACGACGCTCGTGCGCTGCTGTTCGACGCCGCGAAGGATGCGCTGGCGGATGAGGCGGCCGCTGCCGCCGACGGTGACACGAACGGGGCCGGCGAGGTGAACGAAGTCAACGCAGCGAGGGCGTCGTCATGAGCCACGTGCAGGACATCGAACGTTTGCTGCGCGACACGATGGGACTCGATGCCGAAACGCTCGGCGTCAATGCCATCGAACGCGCGGTGCGTGCACGTCTTGCCGCCCTCTCCGCCGAGATGCAGGACACGCCGCCCTACTCGCGTTACTGGCAGCGACTGCAACAATCGCCGCAGGAACTTCAGGCGCTGATCGAAGCGATCGTGGTGCCCGAAACATGGTTCTACCGGCATCGCGAAGCGTTCACAGCGCTGACCCAGATGGTGCAGGAGGCGCGCGCGTCGCGTCGCGGCACCCCGCGCGAAGCGCAGCCCATCCGCTTGCTGAGTCTGCCGTGCTCGACCGGCGAGGAACCCTACTCGATGGCGATGACGATGTTCGACGCGGGATTCGCGGCGAACGACTTCACCATCGATGCGCTCGACATCAGCGAGCGTGCGCTCGCCGTAGCGCGCGAAGGGCGTTACGGGCGCAACTCGTTTCGCGGCCCGCCGGGCACGATGCTGTTTCGCGACCGCTATTTCACTCCGGAAGACGAGAACTTCCGTGTCATCGGCGCCCTGCGTTCGCAGGTGCGCTGGCACGCGGGCAATCTCTTCGACGCGTCGCTCGTCGACCGGCTGGGCACGTTCGATTTCGTCTTCTTCCGTAACGTGCTGATCTATTTCGATCGCGACGGGCAGCGTCGTGCCATCGCGGCGCTCGAACAGCTCATGCGCATGGGCGCGACGCTCTTCGCCGGACCGGCCGAAGGGGGCACGCTCACCAGCAACGGGCTGGCGCCGACCGGGCACGTGCAGGCCTTTTCGTTCCGTGTCGCCGGGCCGGTGCGCGACGTGAAGGTGCCGCCTGCCGGGACGTCGCGTCCGACGGGCACGCTCGAGACCTTCCGTGCGAGCGCGCCGCACAGCCCCGTCGACGCTATCGCGCAACACCGGCCGACGCACGCGGTGCAAGTGGCTCATGTGGCGCATGCCGCCCCAGCCGCCGCAGCAGCGTCGAGCGTTCGATCTTTCGCGCCACCCAGCGCTGCGTCACCGGAGCCGGCGAGACCCGCTGCGTTCGAGAGCATCGATGCCGCCGCCCGCGCTGACCTTGCTGCCCAACTGGTGCAAGCGGGGGCCGCCGCCGATGCCGGCGACTTCGTGCAAGCCGTCGCGTTGTGTCGCGCCGTACTCGCTGCTGACCGCGCCAACGCACAGGCGGAATATCTGCTGGGGCTGGTCGAGGATGCTCGCGGCGACGCGCAGGGCGCGCTCATTCATTACCGTCGCGCGTTGTATCTCGATCCGGGACACTACGAAGCGCTCGTTCACTGCGCCGCGCTGCTCGATGCACGTGGCGATGCGGCGGGCGCGAAACGTTTGCTGGAGCGCGCCGACAGAGCCGAACGTGCCGAACGCAACGCGACGAACACTACGACGACTTCCGAATCGCATGACCAGAGGCATCGCCACGGGACACGACATCGATGACCGATCACGAAATTGCGCCTGACGCCGGTCCCGTGTCCGGCGAGCGCTCCCACACTGCCGGATCGCCCGGATCTCCCGGTACGCCGCCCGCCGGTTCGCTGCACCGCAAAGCCGCCGAACTGCTCGACCGTCTGCCGGTCGTGCCTGTCGACCCTACGCCGTGGCGCGCCAAGGCTGACGGACAGGAGATGATGCGCGGCACGTCGCTGCTGGTTTTCCGTCTCGCCGACGAATGGCTGGCGCTGCCTGCCGCTACGATCGAAGAAGTCGCGCCGATGCGTGGCTGGCATTCGGTGCCGGGGCATCGTCAGCGCGCGCTGCTCGGACTCGTCAACCTGCGTGGCGCGCTTGTGCCGTGCCTGTCGCTCGGCGAACTGCTTGGCGTGCAGCCCGCACCGCAAACGCAGACGTCCGCCACGAACACCCTGCGCGCGAGCACGGCGCGATTGCTGGCGTTGCGTCATGGGCATCACCTGAGCGCGTTTCCCGTCACGGAAGTGCACGGCACGGTCGCCCCCGCGAGTACGGCGTTGGGGCCGGTGCCCGCGACGGCGCTGGGTGCGTCGGATGGGTTTGCCGTGGCAGTGCTGCCGTGGCGCGACCATATCGTCGGCGTGCTCGACCCGTTGCGCGTGGGCGCGGCGTTCGACCGGAGCCTCGCATGAGCGACGATCTGCAAAACGCCACGCTGCTCGACCTGTTCCGCATGGAGACGGAAACGCAGGCGCAGGTGCTCGGCGACGGGCTGCTCGCGCTCGAACGCGCCCCGACCGATGCGTCCCGGCTCGAAGCCTGCATGCGGGCGGCACACTCGCTCAAAGGCGCTGCGCGAATCGTCGGCGTGGAAGCGGGAGTGTCGCTCGCTCACGTGCTTGAAGACGCCTTCGTTGCCGCACAACGCGGTGCGCTCGTGCTTGACGTGCCAATCATCGACCGGCTGTTGCAGGGCGTGGATCTGTTGATGCGTCTTGCGCATCCGCCGGGGCGTGATCCGAACTGGGCGCAAGGCGCCGGTCGCGCGGAGATCGACACCTTCGTGAGCGCGCTCACGCAAACGCTGGCGTCGCTTGCCGGCGATGGCGCGCAAGCCGCCGCATCGTCGGAAGCGCCGGATGCGTTCGACTACGCCAGCTATGGCCTGTCGACCCGTGACGCAGACGAGACACCTGCCCTCTCTGACGACACGACGTCGCCAATGTCGCCGACGGCACCGCAGCCGGTGTCTACGCCGATGCTGTCCACCTCGACACCTTCGTCACGGACGCAGTCGTCATCACCATCACCGTCGCTCTCCCCATCGCCCGACACTCCCGGCAAACGCGAGACGTTCGATGCACCGGGCGGTGCCGACACCGCGGGCAATGCCGATGCCTCGGACAACGCCACGCGTGCGCTGCGCGTCTCGGCGGACAACCTCGATCGTCTGTTGCGACTGTCGAGCGAGGCGCTGGTGGCGTCGCGCTGGTCGCAACCGTTCGCGCAATCGTTGCAGCGTCTCAAGCGTCATCAGCACGAGGCGGGCGATGCACTGGATCGTGTGAGTTCGGCGCTCGCGCAAGTGGCCGACCGTTCGGACGAAGACCGTCAGGCGATGCTCTCGGCGCTGGCGGATCTTCGCCGCGCGCTAGGCGGGGGCGCTCAGTTGCTGGCGCAGCAGATTCACGAACTCGACGACTTCGACCGACGCTCGACGCAACTCTCGCAGCGTCTGTACGACGAAGCGCTCGCGTGTCGTATGCGGCCTATCGACGATCGCCTGGGCGGCTTCGCCCGCATGGTGCGCGATCTTGGCCGCTCGCTCGGCAAGCCCGCGCGACTCGAAATTCGCGGTGCCGATACGCAGGTCGACCGCGACATTCTCGACCAGCTCGAAGCGCCGCTCGGACACTTGCTGCGCAATGCCGTCGACCACGGGCTGGAAAGTCCGGAGGGGCGTGCGGCGGCGGGCAAACCTTCCGAGGGCGTCATTACCCTGAGCGCGCGCCACAGTGCGGGGCTGCTGCTCGTGAGCGTGGCCGACGACGGCGCGGGCATCGACATCGCGCGTGTGCGCGACACCGTCGTCAAGCGGGGACTGGTCGCACCGGACACCGCGCAGCGTCTGGACGATGACGAACTGCTCGAATTCCTGATGCTGCCCGGCTTCACGCTGCGCGACACGGTCACGGATGTGTCGGGGCGCGGGGTCGGCCTCGATGCCGTGCGCGCGATGGTGGCGATGGTGCGTGGCACGGTGCGTATCGAACATTCGCCGGGGCGCGGCACGAAGTTCATTCTGCAATTGCCGCTGACGCTTTCGGTGGTGCGCAGCCTGCTCGTCGAGGTCGCCGGGGAGCCGTACGCGCTGCCGCTTGCGAACCTGTCGCGTACGCTGGCGTTGCCGCAGGAGCATATCGACATGCTCGAAGGCCGCCCGCATTTCACGCTGGACGGCAGACAGATCGGACTCGTGAGCGCGCAGCAGGTGTTGTGTGGCACCGAGCCCTCGGGCGTCGCCGGCGATCAGCCGGTCGTGGTCTTTGGCGAGGGCGAGGCGCGCTACGGTTTAGCCGTCGATAAATTCCTCGGCGAGCGTATGCTGGTCGTGCAGCCGCTCGATGCCCGGCTCGGCAAGGTGCCCAACATCGCGGCGGGCGCGCTGGCGGAAGACGGCTCGCCGTTGCTCATCATCGACACGGCCGATCTGGTGCGCTCGATTGCCAAGGCCGTGGAGATGGGATCGCTGGAACGGTTGCCGATGCGGGCGGCGCAGACGAGCGGGCGCTCACGCAAGCGCGTGCTCGTCGTCGATGATTCGCTGACCGTGCGCGAGCTGGAGCGCAAGCTGCTCGCGGCGCGCGGTTACGACGTGAGTGTGGCGGTAGACGGCATGGACGGCTGGAACGCGGTGCGCAGCGAGACGTTCGACATGGTGATCACCGACGTCGACATGCCGCGCATGGACGGCATCGAGCTGGTCACCCTGATCAAGCGCGATGCACGCACGGCGGAACTACCGGTCATGATCGTTTCATACAAGGATCGTGAGGAAGATCGACAGCGCGGACTCGATGCGGGTGCCGATTATTACCTCGCGAAGGGCAGCTTCCACGACGACGCGTTGTTGCGCGCTGTCGTGGATCTCATCGGGGAGTCGGGGTCATGAGAATCGGCATCGTCAACGATTCGGTCATCGCAGTAGAAGCCCTTCGCCGTACGCTCGCGCAGCGACCGGGTCTGGAGGTCGTCTGGGTCGCGCACGACGGTGAGCAGGCGGTACGCATGTGCTCACCCGTGCCGCCCGATCTCGTACTGATGGATCTCGTCATGCCGGTCATGGATGGCGTTGCCGCCACGCGCGAGATCATGCGCCGCACACCGTGCCCGATTCTGATCGTGACGTCCGATGTGGGTCATCACGCGAGCCTCGTGTACGACGCGATGGGCGCAGGCGCGGTCGACGCGGTCGACACGCCGGTGCTGGGGACGTCGGATCTCGCACGTCCTGCGTCGTCGCTGCTCGCCAAGATCGAAGCGATTGCCGCACAGCAAGCCGATGCGCGGGTGCCGCAGACGAGCGCACCGCCGCGCGTCTCGTCCGGCACTGACGCGCTGGTGGCCATCGGCGCCTCGGCGGGCGGCCCGGCCGCGCTGGCCACGTTGCTCGGGCGACTGCCGGCGAACTTCGGTGCGGGTGTGATCGTCGTACAGCATGTGGACGATGCCTTCGCGCCGGGCATGGCGGCGTGGCTCGATCAGCAGACGCCGCTCAAGGTCCGGTTGGTCGAGGCGGGAGAGCGTCCGGTCGCCGGGGCGGTGTTGCTGGCGGGCGGCAACCGGCATTTGCGAGTGGACGCGAGCGGGCGCTGCGTGTATACCGACGAACCCAGAGACGCGGTATATCGTCCGTCCATCGATGTGTTTCTGGGCAGCGTGGCCGAACACTGGCGCGCGCGGGCGGTCGGCGTGCTGCTGACCGGGATGGGGCGCGACGGCGCCGCAGGCCTCGGCGCCATGCGCACGCAGGGTTTCATTACGATCGCGCAGGACCGCGCAACGAGTGCGGTGTACGGCATGCCCAAAGCGGCAGCCGAAGCGGGTGCGGCCTCGCAGATTCTGCCGCTGCCGAGCATTGCGCCACAATTGGTGACGCTGTTCGGCACCGTGTGAGCAGAACAACGAGATGAAAGAATCAGAGGGACGAACAACGATGACGACAACCCCGCACCAACCCAAGCCGGACCCGCAGCCGATCGGCAGCGAAAGCAGCCTGAGCGAATCGTCGGCCATGGTGCTGCTGGTCGACGATCAGGCGATGGTCGGCGAAGCGATCCGCCGCGCGCTGGCCGGCGAGCCGAACATCGACTTCCACTATTGCTCGAATCCGGAAGACGCGTTGCGTGTGGCCGAACAGACCCGCCCGACGGTCATTCTTCAGGATCTCGTCATGCCGGGCACCGACGGTCTCTCGCTCGTGCGTCAGTACCGCGCCAGCCCGCTTACTCGCGACATTCCGATCATCGTGCTGTCCACGAAGGAAGAGTCGACGATCAAGCGCGAAGCCTTCTCGGCAGGGGCCAACGACTATCTGGTCAAGCTGCCCGATACCATCGAGCTGGTGGCCCGCATTCGTTACCACTCTCGCTCCTACATGAACCTGCTGCAACGCGACGAAGCCTACCGTGCGCTGCGCGAGAGTCAGCAGCAGTTGCTGGAGACGAATCTGGAACTGCAACGGCTCACGCATTCCGACGGCCTCACCGGACTCGCGAACCGTCGTTACTTCGACGAGTACTTCGGTGCGGAGTGGCGCCGTGCCTTGCGCGAGCAGCGCGAGATGGCGTTGCTGATGATCGACGTCGACAACTTCAAGATCTACAACGACACCTACGGGCACATTGCCGGTGACGACGTGCTGCGTCGCGTGGCACGTACGATCGCCGACGCGGCGTCTCGTCCGGCGGATCTGGCGGCGCGCTTCGGCGGCGAAGAGTTCGTGATGGTGTTGCCGAACACGTCGGCCAGCGGGGCGGCGGCGATTGCGGAGAAGGTGCGCGCGCTGATCGAAGCGATGGCAATTCCGCACGTGGGCTCGGCCAACGGCCGGCATGTCACGATCAGTCTCGGCGGCGCGGCGTTGGTGCCGCGTACGCACATGGCGTCGACCTCGTTGATCGAGTCGGCGGATCTGGCGCTGTACCGCGCCAAGCAACAGGGCAAGAATCGCGTGGAGATGCAGCCAGGCGCTTCCTGAGCCTGAGGAGGGTGCATGACCTTCGAGCTGTTCTATTGGCCGGGCCTGCAAGGGCGCGGCGAGTTTGTCCGCCTCGCCTTCGAGGCCAGCGGCACACCGTATGTGGAGATCGTTCAGGGTGACGAACCCGGGCAGGGCATCGACGGGCTTCTGCACACGATGGACGATCCCGGCTGCGTCGACCCGCCCTACGCCCCGCCCTTCCTGCGTGTGCGCCACGCCTCGGGCGACGAGCTGATCGGGCAGACCGCGAACATCCTCGCCTATCTCGGGCCGCTGCTGGGTCTGGTCGGCGAATCGCCGCGTGCGCGCCGCTGG
The DNA here is from genome assembly GCF_022696215.1 of Pandoraea sp. LA3. Classification (NCBI taxonomy): domain Bacteria; kingdom Pseudomonadati; phylum Pseudomonadota; class Betaproteobacteria; order Burkholderiales; family Burkholderiaceae; genus Pandoraea; species Pandoraea sp. LA3. Next base: position 342,480 of record NZ_PTPY01000036.1, read on the forward strand.
GTCAATCAACTGCAACTGACGCTCGCCGACCTCGTCGCCGAGGTGCACGACGGCCACCATCCCATCGCCAGCCGGCTCTATTACAGCAATCAGCGTGCGGAAGCGCGCAAGCGCACGGCCGATCTGATCGACTACCGGCTGCCGAAATTCTTCGGCTATTTCGAACGTGTACTGGCGAACAACCCGAACGCGGGCGGATGGCTGTCGGAGGGCGCGATGTCGTATGCCGACCTGTCGCTGTTCCAGGTGATCGAGGGGCTGTATTACGCGTTTCCACGCGCCATGTCGGGCTTTGCCAGGGCGTTTCCTCGCTGTCAGGCGGTGCGCGACGCCGTCGCGGATGCGCCGCTGGTCGCGGCGTATCTGAAGTCGTCCCGGCGTGTCGCGTTCAACACCACCGGTATCTTCCGTCACTACAAGGAACTGGATCGCGCCTCGCCGTTTTGATGCGCGATCAGGCGATCACTCCGGCAGCGTCGTATCCCCGGCGTTCAGCGGACGTTGCATCAGCACGGTGTCGACCCAGCGTCCGAATTTGAAGCCGACGGACTTGAGCATGCCCGCATGTTCGAAACCGCACGCCGCGTGCAGCGCGAGCGACGCCTGATTGCCGCTGTCGCCCACATTCGCGATCAATTGCCGCCACGGGCCGCCTTCGCAACGCGCGATGAGGGTGAGCAACAATGCGCGGCCGACGCCTTGCCCGATAGCGTCGGGGGCGATGTACACCGAATCCTCCAGCGTGAACCGATACGCCGAGCGCGGACGATAGTGCGTGGCGTACGCGTATCCCAGCACCTTGCCGTCGCGTTCGGCGACGAGATACGGCAGACCGGCGTCGCGCACCTTCGCGCAGCGCGCGCGCATCTCCGCTTCGTCTGGCGGGACTTCTTCGAACGACGCCGAACCGGTGCGCACGTGGTGGGCGTAAATGGTCGTGATGGCGGGCAGATCGTCGTCGCGCACAGGCCGCACGGTGCAAGCGCTGCGCGCGAGTTCGGTGCCGATGCGACGCGAAGCCCCCGTGTCGGACGCTGCCGCCGACGAAGACGATGTCGGGGAATGAGACGAATGAGAGGTGTCAGGCGACGACATACGAGCGAACCGGAGCATGAGATGTCAAGACGGACCGGCGTTCCGGTCCGCGAATGTCAGCAGTGTGCGCCGACCCTTGTCATAAGAAAAGCTTGTGTCGATTATGAATCGCATAAGCCTTTCTTTGGGATGCGCGTCATGCGTCTTTCGACCGTTGCTCGCCCGTATTGCCGTCGCCGTCATTATCTTCAGCGGGCGCGGCGGGGACGCCGCCGGCACGCTGGACAGCGTCGCCTGTGGGGGCGGCGGGCTCAGCGTTCATGGCGTCGAGCCGTTGCCGCACGAAGCCGATGTGTTCACGCAGCACGTAGAACTGGTCGGCATAGGCGAGCGGAATTTTCAGCCGGTTGACGGCAGCCTCCACGGCGTCGAGCCGGTGCCGCAGGTTCTGATATTCCGTGTGGGCGTTGTCTGCCAGCGCCTCGCGTTCCAGCGCGATGAGCGCACCGTACCAGCGATACAACCGCGACTTCACACGCCAGCTATACAGCGACGGCACCAGCCGGAAGGCCGGGATCAGCACCACGATGATCGGCACGAGCAACACGACGATGCGATCGGCAAGGCTTGCAATCCAGAACGGCAGATGCCGGTACAGGAAACCCTTGCCCGACTTGTAATAACGCGCGGCGTCGTCCGAGATCGGGAATTCGTGTACCTGCGACGACGGAAACTCGTCCGCACGTTGCAGCAGATTTGCCTTGCCGTGCACTTCGCGCGCGGCCTCGATCAGCAGATCGGACAGCGCCGGGTGCAGACTTTCCCGGGCGACGAGTTCGACCGTCGGGCTGATGACGTGCACCGGCTGGGCGGGCAGGTTGCGTCCGAGGTCGAAGACCCCGCGCGGCAACGTCAACACGTTGAGATAGGTAAAGCGGCGCGTATAAGCGTCGGCCTGTGCGAAGTCCATCAGCCGGACGCCGGGCGTGCGGATGAGCTTGCCCATCGTCGGACCGGTGGCGGTGTCGCCGGTGAGCATGGCGGCGTCCACGCGACCGTCGATCAGCGCTTGCGCGGCCTCCTGTCCGTCGTAGGCCGTGAGCGTGGTCGTGCCGCCCGGCTCGATGCCGTTCGCCTTGAGTAACGTCAGCGACAGCGCGCGTGCACCACTGCCCTCTCGGCCGATGGCGATGCGCTTGCCGGCGAAGTCCGAGAGCTTGGTGACGCGCGGACCGCTATAGAACACTGAAATGGGCGCGTAGAACATGCTGCCGAGTGACACGAGGCCGTCGGTATCGAGGCCCTGCGACACGCCCCCCTGCACGAGACCGAGGTCGACGTTCTGGTGATCGTCGGCAAGACGCTCGACGTTCTGACGCGAGCCTTCGGATGGCAACACATTGAGGGTGATCCCGTCGCGCGCGAGGATGGTCTTGTAGCGCTGCGCCGCGTTCCAGAACGAGCTGCCTTCCGGACCGGCACTGATGGTGACGGTGCGTGGCGGCGCCGGTTGCACGAGCCACACGGCAAGCCAGATGGCCGCAATCGCGATCAGGACCACGGGGCCGAAGGAGACGGCGAGATCTCGCCAGGAAATCGCGACGAAGCGCGCGCGGAGTCGCCGGTGGGCGGGTTGGTTCGAGTCAGTCGTCATTACTTGATCAGGCGGGCTTGTCCAACACCTGGCCGATCATACGCCATCTACGGACACCCTTTTCAGTGCCGGACCAAAACGGCAGGGCGTCCGGAAGGGTCAGCGATTGGCGAGACTTTGTGCGAGCTGCTTCCAGAGGTGATCGGCCGCGGGCGAGAGACGGCGTCCGACGCGGGTCATCATCTGGCTGGAGAACCCCGCGGCAATCGGATGATCGATGGGCACCGCGACCAGTTCGCCGAGTTCGATGCCGCGTCGCGCCGTGATCGCCGACATGAACGCCACGCCGAGACCGGCGGCGGCGAGCGTCTGCGCCGTATTGAACAGGTCGACGCGATAGGCGGGCGTCACGTTAAGCCGGGCGGTATCGAGCACCGAGTGCACGAAATGCTGCACGCCGTGCGCTTCCGTCATGAAGATGAGCCGCTCATGCACCAGTTCCGATGGCGGCACGCTGGTCATCTTCGCGAATCGGTGCGTGGGGGCGACCACGGCGCACAGCGCCTTCGCGGCGAAGGGATGGATGCGCATGGCCGGGTCGTCCTCGGAGCGCGCGCACAGGCCGATGTCGACCACGTCGTCGCGCACGAGCGACAGCACCGCAGGCGTGGGGCCGGAGCGGATCTCGACGAGGATGTCGGGATAGCTCATCGAGAAGCGCTGCAACGCCTGCGCGATCAGCCGCCCGATGAAGCCCTCGCCCACGCCGATCGCCACCCGTCCGCGCTTCAGATGCCGGTATTCCTCAAGGCGCGCCGACAGATCGCGCTGGCGGCGCTGGCCGTCGCGGTAGTAATCGATGAGTACCTGACCGATTTCGGTGACGCTCACGTTGCGTCCGCGCCGCTCGATGAGCGGGAAGCGCAGACGCCGCTCCAGCGCCGCGATCTGACGGCTGACCACCGAGGGGTTCACGCCGAGCGATTCGGCGGCCATGCGCACGCCGCCGGTCGCGGCAATTTCGGCCAGGTATTTGAGCGGACGCTCGCCGATGTCGTCCATCCATGAATCGCCGGTCATCATTGGTTTCATCGTTGTTTCACCGCTACGCTCGGGCGAATGGGCTGATTGGTTTGCCAAGTCCTTGAATCGACGTTGGTTTTTTCTGTCGATACAGACATCGTGCCGATAGCCGGATACCCGCAACTGTTGCCTTGAAAGCAACATTCTGACGTGGTTTGCGTCATGGGTGCGAAATTTCGTCGGTGCAATACTCCGCGTTATTCAAAAAGAGAGGAGCCCCCGATGAGCGAGATTCGCTATTGCGAGGTGAGCGATCTGGCCGATGCGCGCGAGCAGTTGGCCGATATTCGTCACCACATCCATCAACACCCCGAACTGTCCTACGAGGAAGTCGACACGTCGCGTTACGTGGCCGAGAAGCTGGAGAGTTGGGGGTATCGGGTCACCCGTAACGTCGGCGGTCACGGCGTGGTGGCCTCGCTCACCGTGGGCACGAGCCCGCGTACGGTCGGCGTGCGTGCCGACATGGACGCGCTGCCGATCCTTGAACAGACGGGACTGGCGTATGCCAGCGTTCATGACGGCAAGATGCATGCGTGCGGCCACGACGGTCATACGACCGTGTTGCTCGGCGCCGCCCAACAACTCGCGAAGACGCGCAACTTCGACGGCACCGTCAATCTGATTTTCCAGCCGGCGGAAGAAGCCGGTTCGAACAGCGGCGCCGAGCAGATGATTGCCGATGGCCTGTTCGAGCGCTTCCCGTGCGAAGCGATCTTCGGGCTGCACAACCATCCGGGCATTGCCACGGGCACGTTCGGTTTCCGTGCCGGCCCGCTCATGGCGGCCTGCGATACCGTCAAGATTCGCATTCACGGCCGTGGCGGTCATGCTGCGCGTCCGCATCTGGCCATCGATCCGGTGATGATCGGCAGCAGCCTCGTGATGGCGCTGCAAACGGTCGTCGCGCGCAACATCGACCCGACCGAAGCCGCCGTGGTGACGGTCGGCACGTTCCACGCGGGTTTCGCGCCGAACGTGATTCCGGAAGAGGCGACGATGGAAATGAGCGTGCGCTCGTTCTCGGCGAAGGTGCGCGCCACGCTCGAAGAGCGCATCCGTGCGCTGGTGAAGTCGCATACCGAAGGGTATGGCGCGAGTGCCGATATCGAGTACATCCGCGGTTATCCGGTGCTCGTGAACAGCGAAGCCGAGACCGAGTTCGCGCACAGCGTGGCGAAAGAGCTGGTCGGTGACGAGCACATCATTGCGCCGTTCCCGCCGATCGCGGGCAGCGAAGACTTTGCGTACTACCTGCAAAAGGTGCCGGGCTGCTTCATCCGCCTCGGTAACGGCGAAGGCCGCCCGATGCTGCACAACGCCAAATACGATTTCAACGACGACAATCTGACCATCGGTGCCGCCTTCTGGACGCGTCTGGTCGAACGCTTTCTTGCCGAGGACCGCGCATGAGCATTGCATCGCAAACCCAATCGCCGTCGTTCGCCGCTGACGGTGCCACGTCGTCGCCAGCGTCGCAAATGTCCGCTGCGCAACAACGCAAGATCGTTTTCGCCGCCGTCATCGGCAACCTGCTGGAGTTCTTCGACTTCACGGTCTACAGCTATTTCGCGCTGACGATCGGCAAGCAGTTCTTCCCGGCGGACGATCCCATCACGTCGTCGCTGCTCGCCTTCGCGGTGTTCGCGGTGGGCTTCGTGATGCGCCCGCTCGGCGGCATCGTGCTGGGTCGCTACGCCGACCGCGCGGGCCGCAAGCCGGCACTCACGCTCACCATCTTGCTGATGGCGGTGGGATCGGCGGCCATTGGTCTGGCGCCGACGTATGCGCAGATCGGTCTCGCGGCGCCGCTGCTGATCGTGAGCGCGCGCCTGCTGCAAGGCTTTGCGCAGGGCGGCGAGTTCGGTGCGGCGACGGCGACGCTGCTGGAAGTGGGCGGCGCGAAGAGCCGTGGCTTCCGCGCGAGCTGGCAGTTGGCAAGCCAGGGCGCAGCCGCCCTGCTCGGTTCGGGTCTGGCGGCAAGCCTCGGCTTCCTGCTCTCGGACGACACCATGCACAGCTGGGGCTGGCGTATCCCGTTCCTGCTGGGCACGCTGATCGCGCCGGTCGGTATCTACCTGCGTCGTCACATTCAGGAAGAGCCGCCGAAGGCGAAGGCTGTCGCCGGTCGCGACGACCCGAAGCGTGGCGTGTACGTGCGTAACTGGTTCCTCACGATCTTCTCGATCGCGGGCATGTCCGTGTCGACGTACGTGATGATGTACTACATGCCGACGTACTGCATTCAGTACCTGGGTCTGCCGCCGAAGATGTCGATGCTCGCGGGCGTGGCTGCCAGCACGATCTCGCTGGTGATGTGCCCGATCTACGGCGCGTGGTCGGACAAGATGGGCAAGCGCAAGCCGCTCACGATGGCCGGACGCGTGGCGCTCATCGTCCTGCTCTACCCGGCGTTCTGGATCATGACGCACTACCCGTCCCTGCCGGTCGTGCTGGCGGCGCTGATCGTGCTGATGTTCTGCTACACGATGGGGTCGGCCCCGGCATATGCGCTGATGCCGGAGAACTTCCCGAAGCATCTGCGTGCCGGTTACATGTCGAGCGCGTATGCGATTTCGGTGTCGGTGTTCGGCGGCACGGCACAGCTCGTCGCGGGCTGGCTGATTCGCGTGACCGGCAACAAGATGGCCCCGGCGTGGTACATGATCGTCTGCGTGGTCGTCTCGCTCATCGCCGTGTCGATGTTCGAAGAAACGGGTAACAAGGTGTTGGACGAGTAACGCGTCGCTCCACCCGGCGGTGCAACGAGAAGGCGGCTCCCGTAAGGGGCCGCTTTTTTGTTTGCGTGAATGACAATGGCCGGGGGCGTTGCCGTCAGAGTCGCTCGAAGATGGCGGCAATTCCCTGCCCGCCACCGATGCACGTCGTGACCAGCGCATAGCGCGCGCCGGTGCGCTGCAACTCGTAGACGGCTTTCGTCACCATGATCGCGCCGGTCGCCCCGACCGGATGACCCAGCGCAATCGCGCCGCCGTTCGGATTGACGCGTGAAGCATCGAGCGCCATCTCCTTCAGAAACGCACCGACCACCGACGCGAAGGCTTCGTTGAGCTCGATCACGCCCATATGGCGAATGTGAAGGTCGGCGCGTTTGAGGACCTCTCGCGTTGCGACGACCGGCCCGATCCCCATTTCCTCCGGCAATACGCCGACGCGCGCATGTGCGATGAGGCGTGCCATCGGACGCAGCCGTCGCCCTTGCGCGTTGCGTGCAGTGGTCATCAGCACCGCGCTCGCTGCGTCGTTGATCCCTGACGCGTTGGCGGCGGTGATCGTGCCGTTCTCGCGTCGAAAGACGGGTTTGCTTTGCGCGAAATCGTCGGCCTCTGGCGTCGCACGCACGCGTTCGTCACGTGTGAACGTTGCCGGCTTGCGTGCGGAGCCGACGTCGACCGGCACGATCTGCGCGTCGAAGTAGCCGGCGCCGATCGCGTGTGCCGCGCGCTGGTGTGACGACAGGGCGATGGCATCCTGCTGCGCACGATCGATGTCGAAACGCGTGGCGATGCGCTCGCCCAGCTCGCCCATATGGACCCCTGTCATCGGGTCGGTAAGACCGCCCATGAGGGAATCGGTCGCGATCACGTCGCCGGGACGCGTGCCGAAGCGATTCGCCGGTAGCAGATAAGGCGCGAGGCTCATGGTTTCGGCGCCGCCGCCAATGGCGGTCTCGGCCTCGCCCGAGTCGATGAACTGGGCCGCGAGCAGCACCGCTTCGAGGCCGGAGCCGCAAAGCCGATTAACCGTCAGTGCACCGGCGCGTGGCGCTACACCGCCGCCGATGGCCGCGCGCCGGGCGAGATACATGTCGCTTGCCGAGGTCTGATGGACGTTGCCGAAGACGACCTGATCGATGGCGTCGCCGACCGTGCCGGTGCGATCCAGCAACGCCTGCACGACGACACTTCCCAGATGCGCGGGCGTCTTCTCGCGCAACGTTCCGCCGAATTCGCCGATAGCGGTGCGAACGGCGTCGATGATGACGATGTCGTGTTGCATACGGTCGCTCCCCCGGACACCGTCGTTCGGGCGCGCGCCGTGTGGCGTCACCCGGGACGGTCTAGGTAGCTTAGGACGCAACCTCCCGCGCATCACCTGACAACGTTGACAGGTCGTGCGCCATCTCAGTACTGATCGAACGTGCCGATCAGCGCTCGCCGACGCCGTGTGCCACGCCAACCCGCGCGTCGGCTCACACGGTCACTCGCCGAACTTCGCTCCCGCATCCAGCGGATACACCGGACGGTTCACGCGCGAGAACGGAAAGAGCGCGTAGTTCGAACTCGTCACGCCGTCGCTGTCGCATTCGACCAGCCCGGCCGAGATCGGGACGAACACGGGGCGGCAGTACATCCGTGACTTGAGCAGCAGGAACCGCTCGCGGTGCGGGTCGAGCCCCACGCACGTGAATACGCCGTGATCCCACGGCTCATGCGTGCGCTCCGTGACGACGATGCGTGCCGGTCCGATATCGAACAACACAGTCCGCCCCATGTAGCAGCGCTGGCCCGTGTAGGTCGGCCCGGAGACGATGTACTCGCCGTCGCTGATCTTGCGCACGATGCCGGTGAGCACCGGCGGTGTCTTCGTGATGCCGAGTTGCGTGAGCGGGCGCTTGTTGCCCACGGCCAGCGTGACCTCGGCCCCCTCGCCTGCGGCGATGAGCGTCGCCACCGCTTCCGGGTCGCACAGCGGGCCGACGCCGATGCCCGTCAGTCCGCCAGCCAGCGCGGCTTCCAGCACGTCCATCGTGTCGCACGTGCCGCCCGACATGCAATTGTCGCTGTGATCGAGCAGCAGCACCGGCTTGTCGGCGCCTTCGGCCAGTTGTCTTGCCTCGGCAATCGAGTCAGCGAGCGGCGCACTGCGGTAGACGAAATCGTCGCGGTCGTCCCAAATTTGTCCGGCGATGCGATCTGCCACCGCCTGTGCACGGGCGACGCCGCCCTCGCCCGCCTCCGCCGTCACCACCACGCTGATGCATGGCGCGGGAATATCGGCGAGCGAAAAGCCGGAGAACACCGAGACGGCAGTGATACCCTCCTCCGTTTCGGCACGCCGTGCGGCATCCAGTGCGCGTTTCATCGCACCGCCATGACTCGTGCTGCGCAACGTATGCACCATCAACGGCGGCTGTTGCCACACGACCGTCGGACGGCGCTTGCCTGCGAGTCGCTCGAACAGCAGACGTCCGGCATGCTCGCCTGTCTCGTACATGTCGATGTGCGGATACGTCTTGAAGCCCACGACGATGTCGGCGTTCGCCACGATCTTCGCGGTGACGTTCGCATGCAGATCGAGGGCGACGGCGATCGGCGTGTGCGGCGCGGCAGCGCGCACGCGTTCGAGCAGGTCGCCCTCGCCGTCGTTGCTGTTCTCCGCCACCATGGCGCCATGCAGGTCGAGCAGGATGGCGTCGACACCTGTGGCGGCTGCCACGATGCGATCACACAGTTCATCGTAGGCGCTCGCCGCCACAGGACCGCTGGGATTCGCCCCGGCCGACACGGGCGTCACCATCTGCGCGCCCGCCGCCTCTGCCAGATCGATGAACGCGGCCATCGCCGTGCGCATGCCCTTGTTGTCGCGATAGGCCTCGGCGTCGTAGGTCGGGCCGTGATTGCCGAAAGCGTCGAGCGGCGTGGGCACCGGCGAGAACGTGTTCGTCTCGTGGTTCATGCGCGCGATCATGACTTTCATGCCGCACCTCCGGCGCGTTGCAGCATGGCTTGCAGCAGCACGTTGCAACCGGCTTCGAGATGCGCCGGATCGGCGTCTTCGATCTCGTTGTGGCTGATGCCGTCCTTGCACGGCACGAAGATCATCGCGGTGGGCGCGACGCGCGCGAGATACACGGCGTCGTGTCCGGCGCCGCTGATGGCGTCCATCGACGAATAGCCGAGCGTCTGGGCACCGGAGCGGATCGCGTCGACGAGCGCCGGTGCGAACGGTTGCGGCGGGAAGTACACGACCTGCTCGATGGCGACATCGATGCCGTCGGCGCTCAACGCCGTGCACTCGGCGCGAAGCTTTGCGTTCAGGGCGTCGAGCGTGGCGTCGTCGGCCGCACGCAGATCGACGGAGAGCTTCACGCGCCCCGGAATGACGTTGCGCGAATTCGGATAGTTATCAAGCCAGCCGACGGTGCCACGGGCATGCGGTGCATGCTCGCACGCGATGCGGTTGACGGTCTGAATCAACTGCGCGGCGGCGAGCAGCGCATCGCGGCGCAGTTCCATCGGCGTGGGACCGGCGTGCGCTTCCATGCCGGTGATGGTCACGTCGTACCAGCGCTGGCCGAGGGCGCCCTGCACGACGCCGATGGTTTTGTCATGCGCTTCGAGCACCGGGCCCTGCTCGATGTGCGCTTCGAAGTACGCGCCTACCGCGCCGGGCTGACCCACGGCCGACGTCGGACCGGCATAACCGATGCTGCCGAGCGCTTCGGCCACGCTCACGCCGTCATGGTCCTTCTGGGCGAGGGCGTGATCCAATGTAAATGCGCCAGCGTAGACGCCGGAGCCCATCATCACCGGCACGAAGCGCGAGCCCTCCTCGTTCGTCCACACAGCGACTTCGAGCGGCGCTTCCGTCACGATGTGGTTGTCGTTGAGCGTGCGCAGCACTTCCAGCCCGGCGAGCACGCCGTAGTTGCCGTCGAACTTGCCGCCGGTCGGCTGCGTGTCGATGTGGCTGCCGGTCATTACGGGCGGCAGCGTATCGTTGTGTCCCGCGCGGCGCGCGAAGATGTTGCCGATGGCATCAATGCGCACCGTGCAGCCGATTTCCTTCGCCCACGCGACGAACAGATCGCGGCCCTGCCGGTCGAGATCCGTCAGCGCCAGACGGCATACGCCGCCCTTTTCCGTCGCACCGATTTGCGCGAGTTGCATGAGGCTGTCCCACAGGCGCGCACCGTCGATGCGCACTGCGGCAGCCGGTTGGTCGAGACGTTCCATGTTCCACTGATCCTTGAGAGTTGCGCCTTATGTCCTACGCCACGCCCACGCCGAGATAACGGTCCTTGACGACCTCGTCGGCGAGAAACGCGGCATTGTCCGCGCCGTACACGATCACGCCCTGCTCGACGATGTAATGCCGGTCGGCAAGCTGCGTGCAGACTTCCAGATTCTGTTCGACGAGCAGGATGGCCACACCCGCCTGCTTGATGAGCTTCAACTGCGCAACGATCTCCTCGACGATCACCGGCGCGAGACCCTCGACCGGTTCGTCGAGCATGAGCAGGCGCGGATGATTCATCAGCGCGCGTCCGATGGCGAGCATCTGCTGTTCGCCCCCGGACAATTGGGCGCCGCCGTTCTTGCGACGCTCCTGCAAGCGCGGAAAGATGCGATAGATGTCGGCCAGTTGCCACGGCGAGTCGCGTCGCGCACCGAGCTTCAGGTTCTCTTCCACGGTGAGCAGCTTGAAGATACCGCGATGCTCGGGCACGAAGCACACCCCGCGCGCCGCGATGCGATGCGCGGGCTGCCCGGCCACCGGCTTGCCCATGAACGTAATGCTGCCCGCCTTGGGCGACACCACGCCGGCGATGGTCTTGAGCGTGGTCGACTTGCCCGCGCCGTTGCGGCCCAGCAGCGTGACGAGTTCGCCGTCGCCGATGTTCAGCGACACGCCTTGCAGGATGTGGCTCTTGCCGTAATAGCTGTGAATGCCAGCGACGTCGAGAATCATGCGCGGCCTCCGGTGATCATGTTGCCGAGATAGGCGGCGCGCACCCGGTCGTCGGCGCGAATGGCGTCGGGCTTGCCTTCGACGAGCACGCGACCCATCTGCATGACGGTGATCGTGTCGGAGATGTCCATCACGATGTTCATGTTGTGCTCGATCAGCACCACGGTGTGATCGTCGCGCAGCCCCCGGATGAGCTGCTTCATGTCGTCGAGATCGTCGATGCCCATGCCGGACGTTGGCTCGTCCAGAAAGATCGCTTTGGGACGTGCGGCGAGCGCCATGCCGACTTCGAGGCGTCGCTGCTGACCGTGCGAGAGCGAGCCTGCGGCGGTGTCGGCATGACGCGTGAGGGCGAGTCGCGTGAGCACGTCGTCCACGACCGAGGCGCACGCGCGCGGCCCGTCGGCCTTGCGCCAGGTCGACAGGGCGTGACGCGGTGTGACGCCGAGCGCAGCGAGTCGCAGGTTCTCACGCACCGACAGGTTCTGGAACAGCGCCGTGACCTGAAACGAGCGGGCGATGCCGCGCTGCACGCGGCGGTAGTCGGCTTCGGTGGTGACGTCGTGTCCGTCGAACATAATGCGTCCGCCGGAGACCGGCACCGTGCCGGTAAGCATGTGAAACAGCGTGGTCTTGCCTGCGCCGTTCGGGCCGATGACGGAATGCACCGTGCGGGGCGCTACGCGCAGGTCGACGCCATGCAGCGCAGTGAACTTGCCGTAGCGTTTGACGATGCCCGAGGCTTCGATGAGAGCGTCGCTCATGTCGGGTCTCCCTGCGTACTCTGTGTGTCCAGTTTGCCGTCGGCCGCGCGGCGTTTGCCCGCGATACGGTGCCAGAGCGTTTCGCCCACGCCCCACAGGCCGCGATGCATGAACAGGCTCACGGCGATCAGCAACAGGCCGAGCAGCAGCAGCCAGCGCGGCCAGAGGGTCGAGAGCCAGTCGGCGGCAAGCACGTAGAACGCGGCACCCAGCACCGATGCGAACAGATTGCCCGTGCCGCCGATCACCGTCATCACGAGGATCATCTCGCTCGTGTGGTACTCGATGTTCGACAGCGGCGCGATGCCCGTCATCAGCGCATGCAGTGCGCCGGCAAGCGCCGTGACCGCGCCGGAGATAGCGAACGCCACGAGCTTGAACGTCTTCACGTGATAGCCGATGGCGGCGGCACGCGTTTCGTTGTCGCGAAGGGCAAGCAGCGTGCGCCCGAACACCGAGTCCGCCACGCGCAGCAACCAGGCGAAGACGATCAGGAAGACGACCGCCACGAAGGTGTAGTACTGCCAGGGCGTGTCGAGCGGGATCAGCGTCTTGCCGCCCAGCGTGAGCGACTTGCGCGGAATATCGAGCAGGCCGTTGTCGCCGCCCGTCCAGTCCGTTGCCGTGTACGCGAGGAAATAGAACATCTGCGCGCAGGCGAGCGTGAGCATCACGAAGTAGGTGCCCTTCTGGCGGATCGCGAAGCTGCCCACGATGGCGGCGATGGCCGCGCCGAGCACGATCGAGGCGACGATCGCGACCGGCATCGGCAGCGACCAGCGCGTGAGCAGAATGCCCAGCGTGTAGCTGCCCAGACCGAAGAAGATGCCTTGTCCGAACGACAGCAGACCCGTGTAGCCGAGCAGCAGGTTGCAGCCGAGCGCCGCGAGCGCGTAGATCAGCACTTCGGTGGCGAGCGTGCCCGACGAGAGCGTGACCGGCAGGATCAGCGTGACGGCAGCGGCAAGCAGCCAAAAACGGTAACGTACCAGCATCATCCCCTCCCGAGCAGGCCGTGCGGGCGCAGGAGAAGCACCGCCGCCATCGCCACGTAAATCATCAGTCGTGCGCCTTCCGGCCAGATCGTGCTCATCAGACTCTGTACGATGCCGATCACGAGACCGCCCACGAGCGCCCCGGCAAAGCTGCCCATGCCGCCGATGACGACCACGACGAACGCAATGCCCAGCGCCTCGATACCCATGAACGGTTCGACGCCGCGAACCGGCGCCGCCAGTACCCCGGCCAGTGCCGCCGTGCCTGCGCCCAGCGCGAAAGCGAAACTGAACACGCGAAACACGTTGATGCCGAGCAGCGAGACCATTTCCGACGACTCGCTGCCCGCGCGCACTGCGCTGCCCAGTCGCGTGCCTTCGAGCAGCCACCACAGCACCACTGCGAAGACAGCCGTGAAGCCGATGAGGAAAAGACGGTACTTCGGATAGATGAAGCTGCCCCACATGACCACGCCGTCGAGGATTTCCGGCACGGCGACGTTATCACCGAGCGGCCCCCACACGATGATCACCAGTTCCTGCACGACCAGCGCAAGGCCCACGGTGACGAGGATGTGGAACTCATGCGCCTTCTCGTAGATATGCGAGAGCAGCACTTTCTCTGCGATCCACGCGAGCGCGCCCACGACGATCGGGCACACGATGAGCGCAAGCCAGAACGACATGCCCCATTGCAGCGCCTGATAGCAGAAGTAAGCACCGAGAAGATAGAAGGCGCCGTGCGCGAAGTTCACGAAGCGCAGCAGGCCGAAGATGATCGACAGGCCGACGGCGAGCAGGAAGTACAACATCCCGATCCCGACGCCGTTGATGACTTGCAACAGATAGACGTTCATGCGCGTCCCGGAGAGCTTGGGTGCAGACGTGGAACACCTTGCGCCGTACGACTCACGTCGCACGGCACAGACGACACATGCGGGGACCACGCAACGTGTCCCCGCGAGCGACAAACGACCGAACCGCCGACACTTTGTCTTATTGCGTAGCGCGTACGGGTGAGCGTCGCGCTACGTGATCCGATGAGGTCTTGTATCGGCCTCGTAACAGTGCCGGTGCTTCAGTACTTCAGTACTTCAGTACTTCAGTACTTCAGGCCATCTTGCACTCGGTCTTGTCGAGCGGCAAGAACGACTTCCCGGCGTTGACGATGTCGGCGTAATCGTCGGCGTTCTTCATCTTCGACTTCGCCTTGCCCTTGAGCAGATAGTAGTTCTTGAGCACCTGATGGTCGCCCTTGCGGATCTCTTCCGGTCCGGTGAGCCCGTCGTACTTCATGCCTTCCATGGCGGCGATGACCGCCTTCGGATCGGCGCTGCCCGCCTTGATCATGCCGTCGAGCATGAGCTTGGTGCAGATGTACGACCCGGCAAGGCTGTAGTTCGGGTTCTGCTTGAATCGTTCCTGCGTGCGCTTGACCAGATCGAGGTTGAGCGGCGAGGCCACGGCATGCCAGTATTGCGCGCCGAAGTACACGCCGTCGCACAGGTCGGCGCCAAGCGTCTCGAACTGTTCCAGCCCGGACGCCCAGGCCATCAGGATCGTGCAGTTCTTCTTCATGCCGAAGCTCACCGCCTGACGCAGCGTGTCGGACGATTGCGAGCCGAAGTTCAGGATCAGCAGCACGTCCGGCTTCGCGGCAGCGGCGTTCGTGAGATAGCCTGAGAATTCCTTTTCCGTGAGCGAGTGGTAGCTGTTGCCCACGTGCTCGATGCCCTTTTCCTTGAAGATGTTCTTCGCGGCGGTGAGCAGCCCTTCGCCGAATACGTACTGCGGCGTGATGGTGTACCAGCGCTTGGCCTTGGGCATCGATTCGATGAGCGGACGCACCGTCTGTTCGATCGCACCAAAGGTCGGCACCGACCAGCGGAACGTAGACGGGTTGCAATCCTTGCCCGTGATTTCGTCGGCGCCTGCCGTGGTGATGAAGATGCCGCCGGCTTTCTCGGCTTCCTTGCCCATGGCAAGCGCCTCCGACGACAGAATGCCGCCGGCGAAGAAGCGAGCGCCCTTTTGCTGCGCGATTTCCTGCACGCGGCGGATCGCCGTGGCGGGCTTACCTTCGGTGTCCAGCGTGGTGTAGGCAAGCGGTCGGCCGAGTACCTTGCCGTACTGCTCGACGATGAGTTTCATGCCGAGGTCGGCAAACTTGCCGTTGGCGGCGAACGGCCCCGACATGGGCACCGGACACGCCAGTTGAATGGCTCCGGTGCTTTGCGCGAACACGTCGCGAGCGGAGAACAGGGAGCCAGGCAGAGACGCCGCGGCGGCGAGCTTCAACAGTTCACGACGATTCAATTGGATCTCCATGCGGGGGAGGAATCGGACCTTATCCCTATCCGTCATATTTATCATGATAAATAGGATGGATTTGATCGTAGGTATAATGGTTTTTCGTGTCAATCGGAAAAAATTCCGATCGGGCGTGTCCGTACCGCGCTGTTGTACTTCAAGTATTACGCGGGTTTACGCGGATTTCGCACGACACCCGTCCGAACCGACTTCTGAGGCGCCACATGGCATTGGATGCGCAAACGGTGCGAGAACCGTTGGAAATCAAACAACAAAAACGTGGCGATCTGGTTGCGGAAGCCATCAAGCGTCTGATCACGGAAGGCAACCTGTTGCCCGGCGATCGGCTGCCACGCGAAGTCGAGTTGCAGCAGATGTTCGGCGTGTCGAAGAGCACGATTCGCGAAGCGCTCAAGTCGCTCGAAGTGCAGGGGCTCATCAAGGTGAGCACCGGACCGTCTGGTGGCGGCATGGTCGTGGAGGTGCCGCTGGAGCGCACGTTCCAGCTCTTGCAGAACTATCTCTTCTTCAAGGAAGTCAGCATCGACGACATCTATACGGTGCGTCAGTTGCTGGAACCGGAGCTGGCCGCCGGTGCCGTGCCGCATCTGACCGAGGCGGACTTTGCGGCGTTGGAGAACAACATGTCGTGTTGCAGTCCGGCGTCGCACGATCGCCGCGAGTTGCTGCGCCAGCGTCAGGCGGACGTCGACTTTCACGACATTCTTGCCGCCGCCAATCCCAACAGTTTCCTGCGCTTCACCTGCGAACTCGTCAACGAGATGATTCGCCAACTGATCGTGTTCGGTAACGAGACACCGCGTCGCGAACACGAGAAGTTCGGCACGGCGAACGTCAACATTCATCGTCAGATTACCGATGCGGCGCGTGCCGGTGATGTCGCGCGCGTGCGTGAACTCATGCACTTCCACATGCAGGAAGCGCGCACCTATATCAAGCGCATGAACGGGAAACTGCGCGGGCGTCTGATTCTCGATTCGGATATCGCCGACATGCAGCAGCGCGTGCGTTCGCAACTCGGCGCGAATGCGTCGCCGGTGTCGCGTCGGAAGGCGCCCGCGAAGGTCGCGGCGCAGGACGACGCGGCGACGCCCAGGCGCGGCACGCGCAAGGCGACCGACGCGCATGAAACCTCGGGCGAAAGTCGCCGGAAACCGGCCGCGACGAAGACGTCCGCCGAAGGGAAGTCGAGTCGGGCGACCCCGGGGAAGGCGACCAAGGTAACGAAGGCGACGAAGGCAGCGGCAACGAAGACAGCGTCGGCCAGACGGGTTGAAACGTCGACGCCTTCGGCCACCCCGCGCAAGCGGCGTGCGCCGTCAGCCTGATCGGATTCGCACCGACGAAGTCACGACGACGGCTTAAGGCCGCCGTTCACCGACCCCTGGGTGAAGTCGGCGTCGTCAGAAGGCCGGGGGTTCTGCCAGATGGACGGTAAGCCGCTTGAGTGCACGCACCTGACGCAGCGCCACGCGCAGATCGCACGTCGAAATCAGGCCGATGCCGCCTTCGTCGTCGCCCAGCGGCTGTCCGTCACGCTCGTAGACGATTAGCGCACCGACGCCAATCGGTGTGTTGTACAACTCATGCCACGAGAACATGACGGTGTAGCCGTCAGCGCCTTGTGCCAGCACATAGGCTCGCGTGAAGTCGCGCGCCTGTGGCAGACGCCATTGCGCGACATCGAGCAACGCGGTCAGTCGTACGCCCTTGTAGTCGCTTGCGCTGCGCACTTTGCGGCCCGACAGGCAGACGACATCGAGCGGACCGGTCAGTTGCGTCGGCAAGCGCATGAGCGCACACAGATCGAAGGAGTGGCGACGTTTGACGGCGCCGGAGACGATGACTTCGCGTGATGTGAGCGGCGGTGTAACGAGCGAGGCGGATGACGTCGCAGGGCTCACGAGTGTGAGCGGCACGCCGTTGGCGGTGAGGCGGGCATCCGACGCGCGCAGAGGGTCGATGGACATGGTGGATTCGGTATGTCGGCCTGGGGGAGCCGGTCGCCTCAATATAGCGGCCGGACTTCGGGCGGACATACGAAGTGCCTGATAGCGGCTATTCACGCGGCCTGAGACGGCGTCGCATAGGCACTGGCTTGCCGATATTCCTGATTGGTCGGCAAGCCAGTGTGTCGCGTCTAGCTGCCGTAGCGCGCCGTGCGGGTGTTACGCGCGGCGACTTCGGCCAGCGTGGCGCGAGCTTCCTGAACGTCGGCGAGCGTCTCGCCGCCTTGCAGGGCGTCGAGGGCGTCGCGCAGCACGGACATGCATTCGGCGTCGCTCAGGCTGTCCGGTGAATTGACACCGCCCAGCCGCAGCAAGCTGTGCGCGGCACGCAGCGTGAGCATCGGCGACGCCTGCGCACGCGCGACCTGCAAGGCGTGTTCGAGCCACGGACGTACGGCATCGTCAGGATGATGGCCCGCGCGCAGGAAGTCGCCCTTCTGACGCAGGAACTCGGCTTGCCAGTGTCCATCGTTGCGCCGCGCCGACAAATGCGCGCCGCGCTCCGCAGCATGCAGGCCGAGGGCGATGTCGCCCGTGCCCGCACACGCTTCGACGAGCAGGCCGAAGAACATGCCTTCGACACCCCCCATGATTTCGCTCAGACGGCCAACGCTGTCGGTGATGCGCTCCAGTCCGTTCACGTCGCCACGCGAGGCGATCGCCCAGCCGCGAATCGTCTGGCCTGCGAGCGCCCACAGGGCAACACCGGTCTCAGAAGCCACTTCGGTCGCTTCGCTCGCCAGCGCTTCGGCCGGCGCGACTTCGCGACGCAGGCGTCGCAGCATCGCCGCGAACACCAGCGCGAAGGCGAAGGAATAGCGGCGGCCTTGCTGACGTCCCAGCGCCAGGGCGTCTTCGCTGGCGGCGAGCGACGCGTCGTGGCGTCCCGTGAACCAGTAAGCCCACGACAGGAACGACAGACCGGTGATGCGCGCGTCTTCGCCAAGGCCGGTGTCTGCCCGCTCGGGACGGTAGTGCGCGAGCCCGGTCTCCAGCGCGGCAATGGCGCCGCCGAAATCGCCGTGACAGCACAGACTGTTGCCCAGCGCGTAATAGGCGTGTGCGAGCAGCGGTGACGAGCCGGCCTGTTCCGCAATGAGGATGAGCTTGCGCGCGAGATCGATGCTGCGCTCGAAGTCGCTCCACGAACTGGAGCCGAGCCACAGCCCCCAGTAGACAGGGAAGAGCGTGATGTCGTCGCCCATCGGCTGCGCGAGCGCCAGCGCGGTCTCGAAGTTGTGACGCGCCGGTTCCGAACCATAGCCGTGCAGCGAGACGAGCGGCACGCCCATCGCCATGCGCAGTTGCAGTTCGCGCGGGGCGGTCTGGGCGCTGGTGCCGGTCTGACGCAACACATCGAGCGCGCTTTGATAATGCGCGCACGCTTCACGAAACGCCTGCCGTCCCGTCGCATACTCGCCTGCGAGACGATAGTGCTCGATGGCGGCGTCCGGTTCGTCGGCCTGACGGAAGTGCCACGCGAGCACTTCGGGTTCGGTCTGCACCGAGTCGTGGTCGCGCATCGCCAGCGCGATACGACGGTGCGCGTCCTGCCGGCGCTCTTGCGGCTGTGCGTCGTAAGCGGCCTTGTGCAGCAGCGCGTGACGGAAGACGTAACGTCCGAGATCCTGACGCTGCACGAGGGCGCAGGCGACGAGCGTGTCGAGCGAGCGCTCCACGAGCGCCATCGAACGACCGCTCGCGGCGGCCAGCAACTCGGCGTGGAACTCGTGACCTAGGCAGGACGCGAAGTGCGCGACCGGCTTGGCGCTGCCCGCAGCGTCGATGCGCGCCATCATCAGTTCCTGAAGGCTCGCGGGCATCGGCATGGCCGTCGCGGCACTGCGTCCGCCTTGCTGCGCCGCCGTGGCTCGCGCCAGCTCCTGAAGGAACAGCGGCACGCCTTCGGCCAGATGCACGATGCGCTCGCGCATGGCGGCGGGCAGGGCTACGCGAGGCGTTGCCGCGCGCACGATGGACGCGGCGGCGCCCGGGTCGAGCGGCGCGAGGTCGATGCGCCGCAAGCCTACGGTGTGCCGCCACGGCAACTCGAATTCGGGGCGCGCGCCCACGATCAGCAGACGTCCGCCCGGGGCGTTCTCGGCCATCGTCGCGAGCAATTCCTGCGTGGACGGATCGGCCCAGTGCGCGTCGTCGAGCGCGATGACACCGCCGTCCGGCAGCAACGATGCGAGCAATGTCGGCGCTTCGTTAAGTACCGCCTGCTTCCACGCGTGAGGCACGTTGCCGTCGGCATGCATGTCGAACAGGGCGCGCAGACGACGATGGGCGAGCAGGGCGGGTTGGGGAAGCTGCGAAGCCTCCGCGGTCGATTGCGAGCGCAGCCAGCGGGCAATCGGATGGAACGGGGTGCCGGCGCCGTCTTGCGCGCAGGCG
The DNA here is from genome assembly GCF_022696215.1 of Pandoraea sp. LA3. Lineage (NCBI taxonomy): Bacteria > Pseudomonadati > Pseudomonadota > Betaproteobacteria > Burkholderiales > Burkholderiaceae > Pandoraea > Pandoraea sp. LA3. Next base: position 362,404 of record NZ_PTPY01000036.1, read on the forward strand.
AGATCGATGGAGCGCAACCCGCGCGCCTCGACGAAGTGACGCACCAGTGCCGTCTTCCCGATGCCGGCTTCGCCGATCACGAGGGCGAGCACACCGTGGCCGGTGCTCGCGTCGCGCATCGCCGCGTGGGCGGCGGCGAGTTCGGCGAGGGCGGCGTCGCGCCCGAAGAGCATGGCGGCGCGGCGGCGCGAACGACGCTCGGGCGTGGGATCGGGATTGACGCGGAACACAGGAATTTCGCGATTGCCGTGACGCTCGCGCACGCTGCCGTGCGCCGTCGTCGCGATGGCAACGCCGATGAGGCGCTGCGTGGCGTCGCAGATTACGACTTCGCCGGGCAAGGCCATATCGGCGAGTTGCGTGGCGGAGCGCGAGACCCGTCCGCCGGTGTCGGGACTATCGTCTGCCGCCGAGCTGATGACGAGTCCGGTGTGAACGCCCACACCGATGCCCACGCGTACGGTGTTCGCCTGCGCGCAACGCATGGCGGCTTCGACGGCGTGACGTCCCGCGCCTTCCAGTGCGGTCGGGTAGCCGAAGTAGCCGAGCAGGCCGCCGGTCGGCGTGCGCAGGGTGTAGCCCCACGACTGACGCAGGATCGTTTCGCACTGCACGAGGGGCGGGCGCATCATCGCCACGAGCTGATCGGGATCGTCGACGCCGGCCGGCGCGAACTCGATGGCCACGACCGTGATCTGGCGACGCTCGGGGCCCGTTGCGCGCTGTTCGATGCGTGCGGGCGGCGTTTCGAGCAATTGCGTGAGCGCTTCGCCGGGCAACTCGCCGAGTTCTTCATGGAGGATGTCGCACAGCCGCCGGTATTCGGTTTCGGCGTCGTCGCGACGCCCGGCGCGCAGCAACAGCGCGAGCAGGCAATGCCACCCGGTTTCGTCGAACGGCGCCAGTGCCACGAGTTGACGCGCATGCGCGAGCGCCTGATCGAGGTCGCCGAGTCGCGCGTAGCCGTCGGCCAGCAAGCGTTCGCCGAAGACACGGCGGCGCTGGTATTCGTCGCGCTGCAACTCGATCCACTGTTCGAGATCGGGCGTGTCGCGCACGGACAGACCATGCAGGAACGGCCCCTGATAGAGCGCGACGGCGTCGGCCAGATGTTGCAGATGCGCGGCGAGATCCAGACCGGTGACGCCGTCGAGCGTGCGATGGGCCTGCTCGATCATGCTGGCGAACACGTGGGCGTCGATCCAGAGCCCGGTCTCGGGGCGCAGACGCACGACCTGACGGTCGGATTCGAAGAGCTCGTCGCCGAGGGTGTCGCGCAGATGGAACAGCATGCGCTTGAGCTTGTCGCGTCCGCCCTGGCCGTCTTCGTCGGGCCAGAACAGGTCGGCCAGCGCGCCGCGCGTGTGATAGCCCGGTTGCAGGGCGAGATAGGCGAGCAGGCCGCGCGCTTTCGTGTACTTCACGGCGCAGGCCTGTTTGCCTTGTTCGACCCGCATCGGTCCGAGCAGGTAGAGCGATCTGTTGGCTTGCATTGTCCCTGGACGGCAAATAAGCAAAACCGGCGGGCCTCGCGGGCGTTCGCCGGTGTTGCGAATTTCATGATGTCATCGCGTCAGATCGACGCGCCCGAAGCGCCCGCGTGACAGTCGATGCTGCCGTCGGGAACCGGATCGCGACCCAGCTGGCGAGACGCCAAGGCCGTTCCGGGGGGGCTCCGGCCGAATGCTTTAGGTATTACATACGGAAGTATAAACAGGAGTATGAAATCCGTCGGAAATACCTTCAAAAATCATCCGTGATTACCCGCAGGAAAAATAGCGTGCCGATCAGGCCGGCGCTTGCCAGATCGCCGCATCGGCCGCGTCGACGCGTTTGGGCAACAGCCCCGCCTGCGTGAAGACGTCGGCGATGCGCTGCTGTTCGGTGATGGCGTCGCGCACTACCGGCTGCACGTCGTAGCTGCGTCGCTTGTTGGCGGCTTCGACGGTAGCGGCGTCCAAGCCCCACACCGGTGCGAGTTGTGCCGCCGCTTCGCGTGGGTTGGTGCGTACCCACTGACCCGTCTCGCGCAACACGCGATAGACCTCGCGCAGCACGGCGTCATGGTCGCGCGCGAAGGCCGGCGTGGCGAGGTAGTAACGCTGATAGCCCGCGAGGCCGCGTGCCGTGGTCAGCGTGCGCACCTTGTCCTGACGCTCCACGCTGGCCACGAACGGATCCCACGTCACCCAGGCGTCGACGTTGCCGCTCGCGAAGGCGGCGCGTCCGTCGGCCGGGGTGAGATAGGCGGGCTGCACGTCGTTGATTCGCAGACCAACGCTTTGCAAGGCCGCGATGAGCAGATAGTGCACGCCCGCGCCCTTCGTCACGGCGATGCGTTTGCCTTTGAGCTCCGAGAGCGTTTTGATGGGTGAATTCTGCGGCACCAGAATCGCCTCGGCGTCCGGCGACGGTGTTTCGCGCGCGACGTAGGCAATGCGCGCGCCGGCGGCCTGTGCGAACACCGGCACCGTGTCGGCGACGTCTGCCGAGAAGTCGATGCTGCCCACGTTGAGCGCTTCGAGCAGCGGCAGTCCGCTGGTGAATTCGTGCCACGTGAGCGTGACGCCCAACGGGGCGAGCGCCTGTGCCAGCGTGCCGCGTGTCTTGGCGAGCACGGTCAGCGTCGACGACTTCTGATAGCCGATGCGCAGGGTGAGCGGTGCGCCTGCCGCGCGGGCTTCGCGGCTGTGGGTCAGGGCGCCGGCAATGCCCAGCGCGCCGAGCGAGTGAAGTGCGCCTCCTGCGAGCACGGCTGTGCCTGTGCGCCGGAGAAAGCGTCGGCGGGAGACGTCTTGCGGATCGGCGCTATCGGCATCATCGGCGACGACGGAGGACGGTGACTGAGCAGGCGTGAAGGAGACGGAGTCGGGCTGGCGGGTCATGAGCGAGGCGAGGTGACGACGATGGCCGAAGGATTCGGAAGAACTCGCCTTGTATCGCGATGTCCCGCCCCGGCGCCAATAAGCGATCCGACTTTGCATAGCGAGACGGCCGTCATATGGATATTCGTTTTGCCGTGTCACGCAGCCAATCGGCCGGTCTCGGTCCATCTCGCGATTCACACTTCTCCCAACGCCCGCAACCCCTCGATATCGACAGTCGAAACCGGCGCGTGTCGCTAAAAATCGCCCGGATGGCCGAAAGTTCCCCGACCGTTGCGTTCGTGCCCTTGGGGAAAACCCGCATATCGATGTGCCGAATCCGGGTAATAGCGATTCGATGTCGACAAAACAATTCGAATGCTTTCATCGCCTTACCGCACGCACGCACCATTTAGGTGCTGATGTGTTACGACGTATTACAAAATGTCTTGAGAATTCATGAGGTTACCGTCGTGTGGGTATCTTGTAATGAAAATCATTCCTATTTATATTCGCGCCCCAGATTGTTCCCCATGCATTTCCGCTCATTCCGTTAGGACGCTCCTGAACATCATGATGCAACGCAAGCCGCTGGCTCTGGCGATGATGGCGCTCTTCGCCGCGCCGCTCGCCGTTACCTATGCCTCACCCGCGATGGCGCAGAGCACCGCGCCCAATGCTGCCGCAACGCCGGATGCCAAATCTGCGGGTTCCGCTGCTGCGCCTGCCGCACCGGCCGCAGCGTTGCCGCAGACCGACGTCTCGGGGGCCTCGATTCGCGAGGAGTATCAACGCGACATATCGAGCGTTGGCGGCAAGGTGCCCACGGCGATTCGCGACATTCCGCAATCGGTGACGGTCATCGACAAGGCGGTGATGCAGGCACAGGGCGCCACGTCGTTCTCCGACGCGTTGCGCAACTCGCCGGCCATCACGCTCGGCGGCGCGGAGGGCGGTCAGATCGGCAACAACATCAACCTGCGAGGCTTCTCGGCGCGTACCGACATCTATCTCGACGGCTTCCGCGATCGCGGTCAGTACTATCGCGATACGTTCTATCTCGACTCCATCGAAGTGCTCGAAGGCCCGTCGTCGATGCTCTTCGGTCGCGGCTCGACCGGCGGCGTGATCAATCAGGTGAGCAAGCAGGCCAACCTCAAGCCGCTCAACGAAGTCTCCGGCACCATCGGCACCAATGACCGCTATCGCGGTTCGTTCGACTTCAACCGTCCGCTCTCGGATACCGCCGCCTTCCGTATCAACGGCTTCGCGCAGGACATTCACACCACGCGCGACGTCATGTACAACCAGGACTGGGGCGTCGCGCCGACGCTCAAGCTCGGTATCGGTACCCCCACGGAAATCACGCTCTCCGCGCTCATCGAACATAACCGCGACATGCCGGACTACGGCATCGTCGGCTACAACGGCAACCCGCTGCCGGTCTCGAAGAACCAGTTCTACGGCCTGACGACCGACCGCACGGTGCAGGATGTGCTGAGTGTTTCGGCCAAGATCAAGCACAGGGTCGACGACAGCCTGACGATCACCAACCAGACGCAATACAGCCGCTATGTGATCGACGCCATCGAAACATCGTCGCACGCGGTCGGAATTTCCAACGGCAAGGGCGGCTTCACGGCGCTCCCGGTGGGGCCCACGGCAGGCATTCCGTCGTACTCGCTCGATCAGTTGTTCGTGCAGTTGCAAAGTCATGACCGTCAGATCACCGACACCGCGCTGTTCAACCAGACCGACATCGTGAAGAAGTTCGATACCGGGCCGTTCAAGCACACGCTGATCGCCGGGGCGGAACTCGGTCGGGACACATATGAGAACCAGACGTACCTGCGCACCGGCGCCGGTCAGGCGTCTGGCTTCCTCGGCTGGATTCCTGCCAACAGCACGGCGTACTTGTCGAGCCTGCCGAACGTGACGACGTCCACCGGCAACCTCGCGCAGGGGTCGGCGGAGACGGTCGCGTTCTACGCGAACGACACGCTTGAGCTCAACAAGCACTGGAAGGTCGTGGGCGGGCTGCGCTGGGATCGCTACAAGGCGCAGTTGTCGAACAGCATCAGCGCGCCGGGTTATTCGACGCAGACCGTCAGTTACACGAGCGTTCGTACCGGTCTGATCTATCAGCCGAGCGAGGCGCAGTCGTACTACTTCTCGTACGGCACGTCGTTCAACCCGTCGCTCGAAGCGCTGACCGTCACGAACAATACGCAGGCGTTGCCGCCGGAGACGAACGAGTCGTTCGAGGTCGGCAGCAAGTGGAATCTGTTCGACGACAACCTCTCGATCAACACCGCGCTGTTCCAGGTGACGAAGAACAACGCGCGCACGCAAACCGGTACCTCGGGTGAATTCACGAACGCGGGCAAGGTGCGCATTCGTGGCGCGGAAGTGAGCGCCACGGGCCACATCACGTCGAACTGGCAAGTGATGGGCGGCTACATGTTCCTGAATTCGCAGGTCGTGCAGGCGAACGACGGTACGCAGGGCAATGTGCTCGCCAACACCCCGCGTCACTCGCTGACGCTGTGGTCGACGTACACGCTGGGGCATTGGGAAGTGGGCGGCGGCATGAACTACATGTCGATGCGTTACGCGGCGAACACGAACCTGATTCGGGTCGGCGGCTACACCCGCTGGGACGCCACGGTGGCGTATCATCAGCCCAAGTACGACATTCGTTTCAACCTGCTCAACGTCTTCAACAAGACGTATTGGGACGGGCTGATTCAGTCGGACGGTGGCCGTGCCACGCCGGGGATCGGACGTACGGCGTTGCTCACGGGCACTTATCGTTTCTGATTGCTTCCGACCGTTTCTGACGTCGTTTCCGATACGGCTTCCGCTCTCGAAGGACACCCGCCGATGCTGCTGCGCATACCCAACGTTCTCTCCGTCGATCAGGTGCGATGGGTTCGCGCGAAACTCGACAACGCGGGCGACGCCTGGGTCGACGGGCTGGCCACGGCGGGCTATCAGGGCGCGCCCGTCAAACAGAACCAGCAGATCGATGAACGCTCGGCCGTCGCGCGCGAGTTGGGCGACGTGATTCTTGGCGCGCTGGAGCGTAATCCGTTGTTCATCAGCGCTGCGCTGCCGAACAAGGTCTACGCGCCGATGTTCAACCGCTACGGCGAAGGCATGCACTTCGGCAATCATGTGGATGGCGCGATTCGTCTGCAACCGGGCAGCGGCATGCGCATTCGCACGGACATCTCGGCGACGCTGTTTCTTGCGTCTGCCGAGGAGTACGACGGCGGCGAACTCGTCATCGAGGATCAGTACGGCGCGCATCAGGTCAAGCTGACGGCGGGCGACATGGTGCTGTATCCGGCGACGAGTCTGCATCGCGTCAATCCGATCACGCGTGGCGTGCGCGTCGGCTGTTTCTTCTGGGTGCAGAGTCTGGTGCGCGACGACACGCAGCGCACGCTGCTCTTCGACATGGACAATGCGATCCAGCGGTTGAATTCGACCGATGCGGACGAGATGGCGCGTCGCACGCTCGTCGGTTGTTATCACAACCTGCTGCGGGTCTGGAGCGAGACCTGAACGAAAAAAACGCCCGCCCCCGGTGAGGGGGACGGGCGTTCCACAACATGCCGGGCAGGCGTGCCCGGCGGCGCTGGCCTCGCGCTTATTGTGCCTGGCCGGCTGGTGCCGGTGCCGGGGTCGGCGCCGGTGCACCCTTGTGCATCTGGCCACGATGCTGCATCGCCTTGTCGTGCCACGCCTTCATCTTGGTCCAGCGCGCTTTGATGGCATTGCTGACGATCGTCTTCTGATCGTTGTTCAGGCCGTTATAGACATTCAGCCATGCATCTTCGGTCTGGCTGCGAAGCTGGCGGTTCTGATCGAATACCTTCTCGCGCGCGGCACGCATGCCGGCCAGATCCAGCACCTGCTGGTCCTTCGTCTGCGCGATCATCTGACGGAATTGCTCGCCGTTCTTGCGCATGGCGTCGCGATTCTGTTTCGAGGTCGCGACCGCCTGTTGCCAGGCTTGCTCCTGCTGGGCGTTGAGCTTCAGTTGATCGTGCAGTTTGCTGATGTTACCCAGCCCCCAGGGGCCGTGGTCGCCGCGCATGTGGTGCATGGCAGCGTGCGGTCCGGTGGCCGGCGCAGGGGCGTCTGCGGCATGGGCGACGCCGAACATCGCGGTGGCGGCAACGATGGCCGACGCGGCGGCGATCTTCAGTTTGCGCATGGTGTTCACTCCTTTCGATACTGCCGGAATTGGCAGTTTCAGAGTAAGTCACCAGCCAGCCTAACAAGTTGCAAAGTGCAACGGCTGTATTACCCCACGTTACCAGCGCCCGCGTTCGCAACATTCGGAAACGACTCGGTCCGCCTTGCGTCCATTTCCGACGCGTAGCGGGCCGCATGACAATCGCACGACACGGCGTACGACGATCAGTTCCCCCGGTTCCTCTCCGTACCTTTCATGGCAGAGAGATCGGGCAGGGCGGGGCGCATCAGTCCCACGCGCCGCGTCCGCCCGACACGCTGTAGCGACCCGCGCCGAACAGGATCACGCACAGGCCCATGAACAGATAGAAGCCCTGCAATTCCAGCGCCCAGCCGCCGGTCTTCGACAGATCGCCCAGTTGGCTCAGGTGAACCAGCGAGAAGGCGACGAGCATGTTGCCCACGACGAGCAGGCCGCCCAGGCGGGTGAGCACGCCGAGAATCAGCAGCACCGGTGCGAGCACTTCACCCAGATAGGCACCGTAGGCGAGAAACGACGGCAGACCGTGCGACGTGATCATGCCCTCGATAAAGCCCACACCGTTGATGACTTTGCTGACGCCGTGAAACAGCAGCAGGATACCGAGGGTAAGACGCAGGATCAGTTTGCCGAGATCGTCTCTGGTGCTCTGCATGGTGAAGGCTCCTTCTTGACTCGCGTGTTCGCGTAAGGGGGCTGACGGATTCTAAAGTGGCGCGCTTATCCGTCCAGACGGACAGGGCGTGCCGGCCAAATGGGCACCACTGTATCAAATCGTTACGGCGCTGTCTGCGGGTGCCCCAATGATTTCATGGACATAGCGTCGGAGGCCCATCCCAACGCGATTACAAGCCGTTACTTTTCGGACTGCCGCGTTACACGACGGCTGTCGGCGGGCGGCTCGCCGGCTTCGTTAATCCGCATAAGGACGCAGCAAATTCGCCGGCAATCCCGCCGGCAGGCTCGGTCCCCGTCGAATCTCCGACACCGCTTAATCGCCAAAAGACATAAGGATTCCATCATGAACGTCCGTAAAACCCTGATCCTGAGCGCTGTGACCCTGGCCTTCGGTGGTGTGTTCGCTTCGCAGGCGTTCGCACAGAGCCCCGCGACCGAAACGTCGCGCGACATCAATCAGCAGCAGCGCATCGAGAACGGTCTGAAGAGCGGCCAGTTGACCACCAAAGAGGCATCGAACCTGGAGAAGGGCGAAGCGAAGATCGACAAGATGCAGGCGCACGCCGACAAGACCGGCGACACCGCGGCGCAGAAGGCCCGTATCGCCAATGCGCAAAACAAGGAGAGCGCGAAGATCGAACAGCTCAAGCACAACGATCGCGTGGCGAACCCGACGTCGAAGTCGTCCGAGCGTTTGCAGTCCGATGTACAACGCAACGTGAATCAGGAAAAGCGTATCGCGCAAGGTCAGGCCGCGGGCACGTTGAACAACAAGCAGGTCGGCAGTCTCGAAAAAGGGCAGGCCCATGTCGACGCCGCCGAGGCCAACGCGGCGAAGAACGGACACGTGGGCGCGGGCGAGCAGGCCGGGGTTCAGCATCGTGAGAACAAGCAGAGCCAGCGCATTCATCAGGACAAGACCAACGGCTAAGCGTTCGGTATTGACCCTCCCTTCGTAGTTCCCAGCGCCACCCGCCGACCGGGTGGCGCTGTTGTTTTGCGGCTATCATCGGCGTCACGACGCAGCGCGTTTGAAGTACCGCTGACATGTTCACCAGACATGTGCCGGTGCTCGGCGTTTGCTGCAACGGGCAACGATAACGTCAGAACGGTGGAGGATGGATCAGGATGGAGCTGGTGCAAGCACAGAAGATGCTCGAAGAACTCGTCTCGCCATGGGTGCGGCAGTTGAATCTCCAGATCGAGGCGGTCGGGCCGGAGGAAAGTGAGTTGCGGCTGCCGTTCGACGCGGCATTCAAGCACGGCGGCGGCGTGATCTGCGGGCAGACGTTCATGGCCGTGGCCGATACCGCGATGGTGGTGGCGCTGTCCGCCGCGCTCGGCGGCTTCCAGCCGATGACGACCGTCACGCTCAACACGCAGTTCATGCGGCCTGTGACGGACGGCGATCTGCGCGTGATCGCGAGAATTCTGCGTCGCGGCAAGAATCTGGTATTCGGCGAGATCGAGATTTTCGATGCGCAGGGCAAGATGGCCGTGCACGCGACCACGACCTACGCGTTGCTCTGAGCACGCATTAGACATCCTTCGCCGGGTGACGCGGCAAGCCAGCATCGGGGGACCAGGTGTTCGATCAGATCGTATTTGCCGGCGGCGGGAATCGCTGCTGGTGGCAGGCAGGATTCTGGGAGCGGGTGGCGCGCGACGTGCCACTGCGTCCCCGCGTCATCACGGGCATTTCAGCCGGTGCGGCCACGGCCTGCATGCTGCACATGCGGGCCTCGGACTGGGTGATGGACTACTACCGGCAGGCGCTTGCGAACAATCGGAAGAACGCCTACTGGGGCAATCTGCTGCGGCGCGAGCGGGTGTTTCCGCATTACCGCATCTACCGGCAGGCGCTGCTCGACATCTACGACGGTCAACTGGACAAACTTGCCGCAGGTCCCGAGATTCGGGTGGGCGTGTCGCACATCCCGCGCTGGCTCGGACCTCGCACGGCGACGGCGGCCGGACTGGTCGCTTACAACATCGACAAACATTGGCGTCGCACGCTGCATCCGACGCTCGCACGCAGTCTCGGGTTTCGTCCCGAATTCGTGCGGGCGCAGGACTGCCGGACGACGACGGAGCTTGCCGATCTGATGCTGCAATCGTCCTGCACCCCGCCGTTCACGCCGATCTTGCGACGCGAGGGACGCGCGGTGCTCGACGGTGGCATGGTCGACAACGTGCCCGTCGATGCCCTGGATGCGACGCCGGGGCAGGTGTTGGTGCTGGTCACGCGGCGCTATCCGCGTCCGCAGATATTCACGCAGCACCACGGCGGGCAGGACCGGCTGTATGTGCAGCCGTCCGAGCCCGTGCCGATTTCCAGTTGGGATTACACGCGGCCCGAGATGATGGGGCCGGCGTTCGCGTTGGGACGCAAGGATGGCGAGACGTTCCTGCGGCATCTGGAGACGATGCGATAACTTCGTCGCGTCACCGCGTCACCGCGTCATCGCGTCATCGTCGGTCGCGTGCCGGGCATTGCACGCAGAGCGCCCGGACGCGGTGGCTGGAACCGGCTGGCCAGACTCAGTGAGCCAAACTCAGTGAGCCTGACTTAGTGTGCCAAATTCAGTGCGCCAGATTCAGCGCCCGAAGCCGAGCAGTGCGGCGGGGTTCGCCACGTGCGAGCGGTCGCCGTTCAGGAAGTTGACGATGTTCTCGAACGCCACGCGGAAGTACAGTTCGTAGCTTTCGCGCTCCACATACCCGATGTGCGGCGTGCAGACACAGTTCTCCAGACGAAGCAGCGGGTTGCCTTGCAGAATGGGTTCGCTTTCGAAGACGTCGATGGCCGCCATGCCCGGACGCGCCCGGTTCAGCGCGGTAATCAGCGCGTTTTCCTCCACCAGTTCCGCTCGGCTCGTGTTCACGAACAGCGCGGTCGGTTTCATCTGCAACAGGTCTTCGAGTTTGACGAGATGACGCGTCTCGTCATTCAGACGCAGGTGAAGCGAGAGCACGTCGCTTTGCGTGAAGAGTTCTTCCTTGCTGTTCGCCACGCGCAGGCCGTCGGCGGCAGCGGCCTCGCGCGAGCCTTCACGACCCCACACCATCACTTCCATGCCGAACGCCTTGCCATAACCGGCGACGAGCCGGCCGATCTTGCCGTAGCCCCAGAGGCCGAGCGTCTGAGCGCGCAACACCTGACCGAGACCGAAGTTCGGCGGCATGCTCGACGACTTCAGCCCCGACTGCTGCCAGGCGCCGTGCTTGAGGCTGGAGACATACTGCGGAATGCGACGCTGGGCGGCCATGATGAGCGCCCAGGTGAGTTCTGCCGGTGCGATGGGGGAGCCGACACCTTCTAGCACGGCCACGCCGCGTGCGGTGCAGGCGTCGATGTCGATGTGATTGCCGGCGCGTCCCGTCTGGCTGATGACACGCAGGCGGGGCAGCTTGTCGATGAGTTGTGCCGTGATGGCGGTGCGTTCACGGATCAAAACGAGCACTTCGGCTTCGCCGACCCGGGCGGCGAGTTGCCCGACGCCCTTCACCGTGTTGTTGAAGACCTTGACGTCATGACCGGCCAATAGAGAGAAGCAATCGAGCTTGCGAACGGCATCCTGATAGTCGTCGAGAATGGCAATTTTCATGGCAAAACGTAATCGATTCGGCGCAGAACGACGGCGTTCTGCGCAGACGGAACAATTGTCGGAGCCTGTCCCGCTGGACAGGCCTGCTTGTTCTTGAAGTGGGCGGCTCCAGCCGGGACGAGCCCAGCGCCAGCCTTGTTGCGACGCAGCACCGGCGCAATTTATGCGGTGGTATGCTGACGCCTCGTTTTGCATAGTATGGCAGGTGTCCTGGCAACCATGGCGAAACCGCCTAAACACAATGGCGAAAAATCGAACCCACCCCGCAAAAGCAAGTCGGAACCGGTGAGCGAGACGCCTGATGCGCACGTATCGTTGCGCGTGTTGCCCCCTGCCTCCTCGTATGTTTCGTGCGTGTCGCCGTGCGCGTCTTCCGATGTTCCGGACCTGTATGGCATGCACCACGTTCCGTATCTCTGGCGGCCCGAGCCGGCGTGCGCGCAAGCGCGATATGCCGACGATGTGTGCCGGGGCAGTAACGCCCGTCCGGTATCCCCAACCGGATCGGCTGCCCGGCAACGCGCGGTGCCCGCATGGTGCTCTCAAAAAAGGACGGCCGGTGTTCGCACCGACCGGCGCCTGAACGTCCACTTCGATTTCCCGACTTTGCATGGAGACAACCCCCATGACGCAAGCCAGTGTGAGCGCTAATGCGCTCAACGCCTCCTCCTCGTCCAATGTTGCTACGCGTGATCTGCCCGCCTGGGTGCGTCACCGCAAGCTGATCGACTGGGTCTCGCATATCGCGGCCATCACACAGCCGGAGCGCGTGGTCTGGTGCGATGGTTCCCAGGAGGAATACGACCGTCTGTGTGAGCAGATGGTGACCGCCGGCACGATGAAGCGGCTCAATCCCGCCAAGCGCCCCAATTCGTTCCTCGCGTTGTCCGACCCGTCGGACGTGGCGCGCGTGGAAGACCGTACGTTCATCTGTAGCGAGAAGCGTGAAGACGCCGGCCCGACCAATCACTGGATCGATCCGCGCGAGATGCGTACCACGCTCGACGGTCTGTTCCAGGGCTGCATGCAGGGCCGCACGATGTACGTCGTGCCGTTCTCGATGGGCCCGCTCGGCTCGCCGATCGCGCACATCGGCGTGGAGCTGTCCGACACGCCTTACGTCGCGGTGAACATGCGCATCATGACGCGCATGGGCCGCGCCGTGTACGACGTGCTGGGCGACGACGGCGAGTTCGTGCCGTGCGTGCATACCGTCGGCAAGCCGCTCGCGGCGGGCGAGAAAGATGTGGCCTGGCCGTGCAACAACACGAAGTACATCGTCCACTTCCCGGAGACGCGTGAGATCTGGAGTTACGGGTCGGGATACGGCGGTAACGCGCTGCTGGGCAAGAAGTGCTTCGCGCTGCGTATCGCATCGAAGATGGGCCGTGACGAAGGCTGGCTCGCCGAGCACATGCTGATCCTTGGCGTGACCTCGCCCGAGGGCAAGAAGTATCACGTGGCGGCAGCGTTCCCGTCGGCGTGCGGCAAGACCAATTTCGCGATGCTGATCCCGCCGAAGGGCTTCGAAGGCTGGAAGGTCGAGACCATCGGCGACGACATCGCGTGGATCAAGCCGGGCAAGGACGGGCGCCTGTACGCGATCAATCCGGAGGCCGGCTTCTTCGGCGTGGCCCCGGGCACGAGCCAGAAGACGAATCCGAACGCCCTGGCGACGCTTGGCGAGAACGTCATCTTCACGAACGTCGCACTGACGGACGACGGCGACGTCTGGTGGGAAGGCCTGACGGACACGCCGCCGGCGCACCTGATCGACTGGCAGGGCAAGGACTGGACGCCGGAGAGCGCAAAGGAGACCGGTCGCAAGGCGGCGCATCCGAACTCGCGCTTCACGGCGCCGGCATCGCAGTGTCCGTCGATCGACGCCGACTGGGAGAACCCGGCCGGCGTGGCGATCGACGCCTTCATCTTCGGCGGTCGCCGCTCGACGACGGTGCCGCTGGTGACCGAAGCGCGCGACTGGACCGAAGGCGTGTACATGGCGGCGACGATGGGCTCGGAGACGACGGCCGCTGCGGCCGGTCAGCAGGGCGTGGTGCGCCGCGATCCGTTCGCGATGTTGCCGTTCTGCGGCTACAACATGGCCGACTACTTCCAGCATTGGCTCGACACCGGCGTCCATCTCGACAAGACGGGCGCAAAGCTGCCGAAGATCTACTGCGTGAACTGGTTCCGCAAGGGCGCGGACGGCAAGTTCGTCTGGCCGGGCTTCGGCGAGAACATGCGCGTGCTCGCGTGGATGCTGGGCCGTATCGACGGCGCAGCGCAGGGTGTCGAGAACGCGTTCGGCATCACGCCGCGTTACGAAGATCTGAACTGGAACGGGTTGTCGTTTACCTCGGCACAGTTCGACGACGTGACGTCGATGGACGATGCGGCATGGCACGAGGAGCTGAAGCTTCACGCTGAACTGTTCGACACGCTCAAGCATCACTTGCCGCAAGCGTTGCTCGATACGAAGGCTGACATCGAGCGTCGACTGAAGTCGTGAGTCGTGAGTCGTGAGACGTTGCGTTGATGGCGCGCCACTCGCACGCCATTGACGACTCGCAACACGATCCCGCCGGGGGCAACATCGGCGGGATTTTTTTTGCCTTGTGAACCTTCCGAAAGGCGCGTCGGCAGCGGCGTCGACCGGTTTTCGATAGTCCTCCGGTGCTAGCATTTCTTTCGTCGTTCGAGTGTGTATTTCGGGCGACGATTATCGTTTATGCGCAGATGGAGGTGATGAATGCACACGATGTTGATCGAAGGGATTGACGAGCCATTGATGCGCTCGATCCGGTCGCGGGCGGCGAAGGCGGGCATGACGCCCGAGGAGGAAGTACTGAAAGTGCTGAGTGATTTCGCGAGAACGCCGAGGTTTATCGACATTGGAGACGCGATCCTGAATTTCCCGAATGTCGGGCTCGATAGCGATTTTGAACGCGTCAACTAATGTCGTGCCGGATAGCCACATGTACCTGTTGGATACAAACGTGATCAGTGAGTGCAGGAAGCAGGGTGGGTGCGACGATGGCGTGCAACGGTTCGTCCGGCATACGACGCGTCATGCCATTCCTCGTTTCCTGTCAGTGATTACTCTTGGAGAGCTACGGCGCGGCGCATTATTGCTGCGCCATCGGAACGATCCGCATCAGGCAACGCTCGTGGATAACTGGGTAGAGGCGGTGCGCTGTGATTATCTCGAACGGATACTTCCCGTCGATCTGAGCATCTGCAACGTTTGGGCGCGCATGCGCGTGCCTCACCAACAAGGCGCCATCGACAAACTGATCGCTGCGACTGCGCTTGTACACAAACTCATCGTCGTCACCCGCAACGTGAAAGATTTTTCCGGCACTGGCGTAGAGGTGTACAACCCTTTCGCGCGGTAGATCCACGCGCGAGAGGTTTACAGCCGGTTCTCCACGGCGAACTTGATCAATTCCGCTTGCCCTTCGATACCGAGCTTGCGTTTGATGTTGAGTCGATGGGTTTCGACCGTGCGCACGGACAAATCCATCTCCAGTGCGATTTGCTTGTTCGCGAGACCGTGCGCGATGCGCGTGAGGATCTCCCGCTCGCGCGGGGTGAGCGAATCGATGGGGGCGTGTGACGTCGATGCCTGTACGACGCGTGCGGCGATCGCCGCGCTGTAGTACGCCTCGCCACGGGCCACACGCTCGATGGCCGTCACGATTTCGTGAGCGGGGGCGTCCTTGAGCACGTAGCCACGTGCCCCGGCGCGTACGGCCTGGCGCACATACTCCGCGTTGTCGTGCATCGACAGAATCAGCACGGCGATGTGCGGAAACTGATCGCGAAACTGCGCCGTCAACTCGATGCCGTTCGTGCCGCGCATGCTGATGTCCATCAGCGCGAGATCGGGGGATGACGTCTTGGCGCGCGTGAGAGCTTCCTGCGCGTTGCCCGCTTCGCCGACGACCTGCAAGTTGGGCGAGGCGTCGAATCGGGCGCGCAGCCCGTCGCGCACGAGCGGATGGTCGTCGATCAGCAGGAGGCGGATGGGATGGGTTTGCGTCATTTGCGGGAGGTTGCGCGAAGTGCCGCTTTCATCGCGGCGGGCGTGAGCGGAACCCACGCGCTGATGGTAGTGAGGCCGGGCCACGACTGGATGCCGAGTGCACCGCCCACGGCGTCGAGACGTTCGCGCATATTGCGCAAACCGATGCCGTGACGCGGGTCGTGATGTACGTCGGTGACGTCGAAACCGCGTCCGTCGTCGGCGATCGATAAATGAATGCCGTCGGGCTTGAAGATGAGCAGAATCGAGACTCGTGAAGCGTGCGCATGGCGCTCGATATTGGTCAACGCTTCCTGCGCGATGCGATAGAGCATCGTCTTGATGTTGTCGTCGAGCGCAAGCGCTTCGCCCTCGACGTTCATGTCGACGGGCAGCCCTGCGTGCGAGCCGAACTCACGCGCGAGTTGATCGATGGCGGCGGCGAGACCCAGGTCGTCGAGCATCGCCGGACGCAGCGCCTGTGAGATGCGACGGACCTCGCCGAGCGTGCCGTTCAGCCGTTCGATGGCGACACCGAGGGTGGTGCTCGCCGCAGCGGGAGAGCCAGGCAATCGCATCGACGCGGATTCGAGCAGCAGCTTGACCGAGACGAGCAACTGGCTGATGCCGTCGTGCAGTTCTCGCGAGATGCGTGCGCGTTCGAGCTCCTGCGATTCGACCACCTGGCGCGCAAGCTGGCGCAGCTTCGCGTCGGCCGTCTTGAGTTCGGTGATGTTCACGACCAGTCCGCACAGGCCGACGATGGCGAGACACGACGATGCGATGAGCGTGATCCAGATCAGCGTGCGGTCGATATTCGCTTGCGCGCGGTCGTCCGATTCGCGCAGCGTGGCCTCCACGTCGTCAAGGTAAATCCCTGTGCCGATCATCCAGTTCCAGCGCGGCAGGGCGATGACGTAGCCGAGCTTGGGCGTCATTTGCTGACGGGAAGGCTTCTCCCAGGCGTATTGCACGTAGCCGCCCCCGGCGCGCGCGGCGGCGATCAGACGCTGAATCGTGGGGGCACCTGACTCGTCCTTGAGCGACCAGAGATTGTGGCCGACCAGTTCCGGCTGACGCGGATGCATGAGGCTGCGGCCTTCGAGGTCGTAGACGAAGAAGTAGCCGTCCTTGCCGAACTCCATGCGCGCGAGCGTGGCGAGCGCAGCTTCGCGCGCAGCGGGCGTGTCGGGGCCGTCGTAGAGCGGCTCGATGGCGTTGCGCGCAAGGCCGACGTAATGCAGCAGCTCGGCCCGCTTGTTGGCCAGCGATGTGGTCTGCACGGCGTCGTGCTGCGCGCGTGAGAGCTCGTTACCCTGGTGTCGCACGGCCAGCGCGATGGCGACCATGGCCAGCGCGACGGGTAGGAGCGACAGGACGAAAAATTTCTGTCGGAGATTCATGGCATTCGTTGAGCTTGCAATGCCGCATTACGCAGGTTTCAGCGGGCTGACGCGACGTGAGGTTACGTAATAGCACGTAGCGTTCCTGCGTAGTTTCGCGCTTGTGGCACGACGGGCAAACGCCAATACTACACGCCGAATCGTGGCCGAGGCTGGCTGCCGTCACACCCCGAAGAGGGAGATGCACAGCGAGCCGATGTAGCGCGCCGCGTTTCGGCATGGACTCACAACGGGTCCACGACGCCCACACGGCGTCACACCAAGAGGCGGAATCGTGCCAAAACGGCGCGGTCCCGGGATTGCTGCCCAGCACACCAATGCGGGCAGTTCCGAGGAGAGACAATGAATCGCATCTGGCAACAACTGCCCTGGGCAGCGGTGGCCGTCGTCGGCGCGTGCGCGCTCGGCACGGTGGCTCTATCGCGCGGCGAAACCGTCAGCGCACTCTGGATCGTGATCGCAGCCATCTGCGTGTATCTGATCGCGTATCGCTTCTACAGCAAGTTCATCGCCACCCGCGTGGCACAACTCGACGGCACGCGCATGACGCCGGCATGGCGTCATAACGACGGTCTGGACTACGTGCCGACCAACCGCTATGTGCTGTTCGGTCACCACTTCGCCGCGATTGCCGGCGCAGGGCCGCTCGTGGGGCCGGTGCTGGCCGCACAGATGGGGTATCTGCCCGGCATGCTGTGGATTCTCGCGGGCGTGGTGTTTGCCGGCGCCGTGCAGGACTTCATGGTGCTGTTCATCTCCACGCGTCGCGACGGCCGCTCGCTGGGCGACCTCGTGAAGGCCGAGCTCGGCATGATCCCCGGCGTGATCGCGCTGTTCGGCGCGTTCCTCATCATGATCATCATTCTCGCCGTGCTGGCGCTGATCGTGGTCAAGGCGCTGACCGGCTCGCCGTGGGGCACGTTCACCGTCGGGCTGACGATCCCCATCGCGCTGTTCATGGGCGTCTATACGCGCTTCATTCGTCCGGGCCGCATCGGCGAAGTGTCGATCATCGGCTTCGTGATGCTCATGGCCGCGATCTATTTCGGTCAGAGCGTGCACGACAGCGCCGCGCTCGCGCCGCTGTTCACGTTCGACGGCAAGCAACTCACGTGGATGCTGATCGGCTACGGCTTCGTGGCATCGGTGCTGCCGGTGTGGCTGCTGCTCGCCCCGCGCGACTATCTGTCGACGTTCCTGAAGATCGGCACGATTCTGGCGCTCGCGATCGGCATTCTGGTCGTCGCCCCTGAACTGAAGATGCCTGCGCTCACGCAGTTCGTCGATGGTAGCGGTCCGGTCTGGTCAGGCAAACTGTTCCCGTTCCTCTTCATCACGATCGCGTGCGGCGCCGTGTCCGGCTTCCATGCGCTGATCTCATCGGGCACTACGCCCAAGCTGCTCGACAACGAAGTCAACGCGCGCTTCATCGGTTACGGCGGCATGTTGATGGAATCGTTCGTGGCGATCATGGCGCTGGTGGCGGCATCGGTGATCGATCCGGGTGTCTACTTCGCGATGAACAGTCCGGCAGCCGTGATCGGCACGACGCCGGAAGCGGTGGCGCAAGTCGTCTCGGGCTGGGGATTCTCGATCACGCCGGACGTACTGACCGCAACCGCGCAAGCCGTCGGCGAGAACACGATCATTTCGCGCGCCGGTGGGGCACCGACGCTGGCCGTCGGCATGGCGCACATCCTCCATCAGGTGGTGGGCGGTGAAGCGATGATGGCCTTCTGGTATCACTTTGCGATCCTGTTCGAAGCGCTTTTCATCCTGACGGCAGTCGACGCAGGCACGCGTGCCGGCCGCTTCATGCTGCAAGACCTGCTCGGTACGTTCGTGCCGTCGCTCAAACGCACGGAGTCGCTGCCCGCCAACCTGATCGCCACCGCGCTGTGCGTGGCGGCGTGGGGCTACTTCCTGTATCAGGGCGTGGTCGACCCGCTGGGCGGCATCAACACGTTGTGGCCGCTGTTCGGTATCTCCAACCAGATGCTGGCCGCCATCGCGCTGATTCTGGCGACGTGCGTGCTATTCAAGCTCAAGCGCGAACGCTTCGCCTGGGTCACGGTCTTGCCGACGCTCTGGCTGCTCGCCTGTACGCTCACGGCGGGATGGCAAAAGATGTTCGACCCGGATCCGAAGGTCGGCTTCCTCGCCCACGCAGCGAAGTACCAGACGGCGCTGGCCGACGGCAAGCTGCTCGCACCGGCCAAGTCGGTGGCGCAGATGAAGCAGATCGTGTTCAACGACTACGTCGACGCTACGCTCGCCGGTGTGTTCATGTTTGTCGTGGTGGCCGTGGCGGTGTTCGGTTTGCGCACGATTCTGGTCGCACGCCGTGCCAACCATCCGACGGCCAGGGAAACGCCGTTCGAGCCGATGCCGGCAGGCCGTCAGGTCTGACGTCGACGTTCTTGTACAGGAGAGGTCATGCTCGATGAAGTCGGCAAGGTCGGACGGTATCTGGGGCAGGCCATGCGGTTGATGGTCGGTCTGCCTGACTACGAGACGTACGTGGCGCACATGGAGGCCACGCATCCGGATCAGCCGGTCATGAGCTATGAAGCGTTCTTTCGTGAACGGCAGGAAGCGCGCTACGGCGGCAAGAACGGTGGCCGCTGCTGTTGATCGCGAGGGTGGACTCGGTGGTGCCGGGTTCGCGCGGTTTGTCCGGATCGTCTGGATCGGACGAGTCGTCTGATTTGTCCGATGTCCCCGATTCGGCGGCATGATCGATCACCCGTCGATCACGTCGCTGATAAAAAAAACGCCTGATGGAGATCCCATCGGGCGTTTTGCTTTTTGCGACGTCATTTCAATGCGGCGCCTGTCGCATCAAGAGCCATCCGCTGGCATCACATCACTTTCGCGCATCGCGCGTTGGCGGCACTGCGACGGTAGCGGTCGAACACTTGCGCCACCACGCGTACCAGCAGGCGACCGGCCGGCAGCACGCGCAGCCCTTGTGCGTCGACGGCGACAAGACCATCGTATGCCAGATCCACCAACTCGCCGAGTTCGTCTGCGAAGTACGACACGAAATCGATGCCATGCGCTTGCCCGACGGCGCCGAAGTCGAGCGACATGTGACACATGAGTCGCGAGATGACATCGCGGCGGATGTGATCGTCTTCGTCGAGCTGCACGCCGCGCACAATCGCAAGCGCGCCCGCGTCGATCGCTTCGTAATACGCCTTCAAGGTCTTCGCGTTCTGCGCGTAGCTGTCGCCGATGCGGCCGATGGCCGACATGCCGACGCCGACGAGATCGCAATCGGCCCGCGTGCTGTACCCCTGGAAGTTGCGATGCAACGTACCGGCCGCCTGGGCGAGCGCAAGTTCGTCATCGGGGCGCGCGAAGTGATCCATGCCGATGTAGACGTAACCGGCATCGGTCAGCCGGGCGATGATCGTTTGCAGCAGCGCGAGTTTTTGCGGCCCGTCGGGCAACGAATTCGGCAGGCAGCGCTGCATCTTGAATTGCTGCGGCAGGTGGGCGTAACTGAACACCGACAACCGCTCCGGCGCCATCTCGATCACCGCGTCCAGCGTGTTCGAGAACGATACCGTCGTCTGATGCGGTAATCCGTAAATCAGATCGAAGTTGACGGATTTGAAGCCGCACTCACGGGCGGCCTCCAGTGTGGCTTCGACCAGTGCACGAGGCTGCACGCGGTGAATGGCTTCCTGAACGCGTGGATCGAAGTCCTGCACGCCGATGGACAACCGGTTGAACCCGAGCGCACGCAGCGCACGGATCGACGCGGGACCCGCGCTACGTGGATCGATCTCGATCGAGTACTCGGCGCTGTCGTCATGAACCATCACGAACTGACGGTCGATGGCGTCGATGAGCGATGCGATCTGTTCCAGCGACAGGAAAGTGGGTGTGCCGCCGCCCCAATGCATCTGGGCCAGCGTGCGGCCGGCGCCGAGCAGCGATGCCTGTCTGGCGATCTCCGTATGCAGACGCGCCACGTAGGCATCGGCATGGGCGCGATTGTTCGTAACGATTTTTGTGCACGCGCAGTAGAAGCACACCGTGTCGCAGAACGGCACGTGGAGATAGAGCGAAATCGGTTTGCCGGTGCGTTTGGACTGGGCGGCGGCGCGGGCGTAATCGCTGACGCCGAAGTCGTCGCGGAACTGGAGCGCGGTGGGGTAGGACGTGTAGCGGGGGCCGTTGACATCGTAACGGCCGAGCAGACGGGCATCGAACTGAATCGGCGCGGGCGAGGCGCCGCGTGACTGACAGGTCGACGTGCCGTGGGCGTGTTTCGTCTTGCCGGACCCGTGGGAGGTACACCCGGGACACAGTTTGCCGGCCTGCGGATCGTCGGGCGCGTTGGCGCAAGGCGTCGACAAAATGGGGATGGAATGCATGACGAGGCCTGTAACAGTCGGTGATATTCGACTCTATCTGTGCACCGAACGACGCGCCGTGACCTGCGTCAAATACCCGGCTGGCGGCTTGGCTTGCGCGCGACCAAGGTGCAATTCGACGCAACGGTGCGTAAAACGATGCATCGGAAGGGCGTTTGCGCGTTGTCGTGCGCGTGCGGCATGACTGTCATGCGTCGAAATCATTGCCGCGGCAGGCAATTTTTCGTTGCCTACGGTAAGCTACGCCCTAATTACACTTAGCCTACCGCTTCATCGAAGTCCCCCGCCGTGCCGATCGCTTTGGCGGCATGCGCGAGGCTCGCTCCGGACCGTCCGGGGCGGCGGTCCGACCGGTGCCTGCGGGTATGCGCAGCACCGGTATGTCGCCGGTCCGCCCCTACTCGTTGTTGCCGGAACGGCGCGGCAAATCACGACTGGAAACAACATGGACCGTCTGCAATCGATGCGCGTTTTCGTCAAAGTGGCCGATAACGGGAGTTTTGCCCGTACGGCCGCCCAGATGGATCTGTCTGCCGCTGTGGTCACGCGGCACGTCGCGGAACTCGAATCGCATCTCGGCGTTCGCCTGCTCAACCGCACCACCCGCAGCCTGTCGTTGACCGGCGCCGGTCAGGTGTACCTCGAACGCTGCCGGCAGATCATCGACGAAGTCGACGAAGCCGATGCCCTCATCTCCAGCGCCTCACGTGATCCGAAGGGGACGCTGAAGGTCGTTGCCCCTGTCTCGTTCGGCGTGCGCAACCTCGCGCCGCTGGTCAAGAAATATCAGGAATTGCACCCAAAAGTCGTGGTGGACCTCACGCTGACCGACCGCGCCGTCGATCTGGTCGAGGAGGGCTACGATTGCGGGATCCTGCTCACGCGCATGATCAACAGCGAAAGCCTGATCTCGCGGGTACTGGCGGAAACGCGCGTGATGCTATGCGCCTCGCCCGCGTACATCGCCGAACATGGCGAGCCGGTCACGCCGCAGGAATTGGGCGAGCACGGCGTGCTGGGCCTACCGAGCGAATTCTGGAGCGACGATCGTGTGTTCGCCGGGCCGGATGGTGAAGTCCGGGTACGCGTGCAGAACAAGCTCATCTGCAACAACACGGCGCTGCTGCGTCAGTCGGTGTTGCTGGGGCACGGGATTGCGTTCCTGCCGTCGTATCTCGTGGGGAACGACGTGCGCGACGGCGATCTCGTCGCCCTCATGCGTAATTATTCCCAAACGCCCATCGACGTCTCGCTCGTCTATCCGAGCCGCAAGTATCTGTCGGCGAAGACGCGCGGCTTCATCGACCTCACGGTCGAGTATTTCCGCCAGAACGAAGGCATTTCGGCCGCCGAGCGCTGGGTGCCTCCGAAGCTGTCGTCCGGCGCACCGGCCGCACCCACGAGCGAAATGCCGGTGTGAGGTGTCGCGTGAGGTATTGATCGCGCCAGATGGCAAAACGGCCACTCCCGTGAGGAAGTGGCCGTTTTTCATTGCCCCGGTGATCCGGGGCGCCATCGCAATGACGCTAGCGATGGCGGGGTGAGGCTTAGAACGGTGCGTCGTCCTCGTCGAAGGCCGCATCGTCGCCCTTGCCGGCAGTGGCCGACTTGGTCGCGGGTTTGGCCTTCGCGGTCGTCTTTTTGGCAGCGGCCTTCTTGGCCGGTGCCTTGGTCGCAGCGGTCTTGGCGGCAGTCTTGCGAGCCGGCGTGGCCTTCTCTGCGCCTTCTCCGTCCTGCTGGCCGTCGTCTGCCTTCGCAGCCGTCTTCTTCGGCGCCTTCGCCTCGAATTCGAAGCCGATCTTGCCGTCCTTCTGCTTGGCCAGATAGGCCTTGAACGTGCGACCGGTGCGCGACGACTTGAAGTTCGTCAGCAGGTCCGTCTTGCCCTCGGTGAGCAGCTTGTGAATCTGCTCGCGCGAGATTTCCTGCTGGAGAATCACCTTGCCCGACGTGAAATCGCAAGTCTTCGGGTTGGCCACGGCGTTCTCGCACACGTAGCGCATGCCGTGCTCGAACACGCGCCCATTGCACTTCGGGCAATGACCGACCGGCTCCTGGCCCGTGAAGTCCGGCGCTTCGCCGTCTTCGTCGCCGTTGTCCTGACCGAAGTCGAATTCGAGCTTGTAGCCCATTTCGTCATCGGGCGAGAGCTTGATGATGGCCGAGAACGGACGTCCCATCTTGCTGCGGAAACCCGACAGCGGACCGATGGTCTTGTTGCGCAGCAGTTCTTCGACTTCCGGAATTTCGAACTGACGTCCGCCCGGGATCTTCGAGATCGAGAAGTTGCAGTTCGTGCAGGCGAAGCGCCGGTAGTTCTCCTTGACCACGCCGCCGCAATGCGGGCACGGCGTGCTGAGCGTCGCGTAGTCGCCGGGGATGGTGTCGGAGTCGTATTCCTTCGCACGCTTGACGATGGTCTGCGTCATTTGGGCGATCTCATGCATGAACTCGTCACGCTTGAGGCCGCCGCGCTCGATCTGCGAGAGCTTGGCTTCCCATTCGCCCGTCAGTTCGGGCAGCGTGAGTTCGTCCACGCCGAGGCCGCGCAGCAGCGTCATCAACTGGAACGCCTTGGCCGTCGGATGCAACTCACGGCCTTCGCGCACGAGATACTTTTCCGTGAGCAGACCTTCGATGATCGCCGCACGCGTGGCTGGCGTGCCGAGGCCCTTGCCGGCCATCGCTTCGCGCAGTTCGCCGTCTTCGACGAGCTTGCCCGCGCCTTCCATGGCGGAGAGCAGCGTGGCTTCGCTGTAGCGTGCAGGCGGTTTGGTTTGCAAACCGACCGCCGCGACCTTGTCGACGCCGACCTTCTCGTTCTTGGCGACCGGCACGAGGTTCGGTTGCTCTTCCTTCGCGGCCTTGCCGTCGTCGGCGCCTTCCTTGCCGTAGATAGCCAGCCAGCCGGCCTGCACGAGCACCTTGCCTTCGGTCTTGAAGTGATGACCGACCACTTCCGTGATGCGGGTCGTCACCTGATACTCGGCCGCCGGGAAGAACACCGCCAGGAAGCGTTTGACCACGAGGTCGTACAGCTTCTGCTCCGGCTCGGAGAGGTTCTTCGGCGCCTGGAGCGTCGGGATGATGGCAAAGTGATCGCTGATCTTGCTGTTGTCGAAGATCCGCTTGTTCGGCTTGACCCAGTCCTTGTTCAGGACCTGGTTGGCGAACTGGTGATAGTTGTTGCTCTCCTTGAGCACCGCCATCGTCTCTTTGACGGTCTCAAGATAGTCTTCCGGCAGCGCACGGGCGTCGGTACGCGGGTACGTCAGCACCTTGTGCTTTTCATACAGCGCCTGCGCCAGACCGAGCGTGTTCTTGGCCGAGAAACCGAAGCGGCTGTTGGCCTCGCGTTGCAGGCTCGTCAGGTCGAACAGCAGCGGCGAGAGCTGGCTCGACGGCTTCGACTCTTCGGTGACGGTGCCATGCTTGCCGCGTACGGCGGCGACGACCGATTCGGCCGCAGCCAGACTCCACAGACGCGAATCGCGCTGCTCGGGGTCGAATTCGTTGCGCTTGAAATTCGGGTCGAACCAGCGGCCTTCATAGAAGCCGGCGGCGGCGACGAACTCGGCCTTCACTTCCCAATAGTCGCGCGACACGAACTTGCGAATCTTCTCTTCGCGTTCGACCACGATCGACAGCGTGGGCGTTTGCACACGACCCACGGTCGTCAGGAAAAAGCCGCCGCCCTTGCTGTTGAAGGCGGTCATGGCACGCGTGCCGTTGATCCCGACCAGCCAGTCGGCTTCGGCACGGCTGCGCGCAGCGTCGGCCAGCGGCAGCATGTCGCCGTCCGTGCGCAGGCGCGTGAAGCCATCGCGGATCGATTGCGGCGTCATCGACTGGAGCCACAGACGCTTGACAGGCTGCTTCGCCTTCGCGTGTTGCGCGATCAGACGGAAAATCAGTTCCCCTTCGCGCCCCGCGTCACAGGCGTTGATCAGGACATCCACGTCCTTGCGCTTGATGAGGCGGGTGAGCACCTTCAGACGCGACTCGCTCTTGGCGATCGGCTTGAGGTCGAAGTGCGGGGGAATCACGGGAAGGTTGGCGAAGCTCCACTTGCCGCGTTTGACTTCATAGTCTTCCGGCGCGCCGATTTCGACGAGGTGGCCAACCGCCGACGAGACGACGTAGTCGTCGTTCTCGAAGTACTCGTCATGCTTGGTAAAGCCGCCCAGCGCCCGCGCGATGTCATTCGCGACAGACGGTTTCTCGGCAATGATCAGAGCTTTTGACATGACGTTAAGTAATGTTGAGGGGGTGTCGCCAGGCGACATTCGTTGGCTTTATAACATATAGCCAATCCGGCGTTGCCGTCGGATCGGGCACAAGGCGTGCCTGAAAGCGGCACATCATAAGCGCGTCGCAGGCCGGCGGCAAGGGTGGGGCCGGCCCGGCCGCCGTGGCGCTGTGGCACGGCGTCGCAGCGTTTCCGAATGGGGCGCTGCCTCGTTCCGGCAGGTGCTATCGGGCGCCGGGACCGGTCGCCAGGACGCCTGCCGCCATCCATCACACCGCCGTCAATCGGCAAGCAGGTGCTCGCGCAACGCCGGTGCGACCACTGTGGCGTCGCCCAGTACGCCGGCGTCGAGCATTCGCTCCAGAATGCCGATGGCCGGCAGCACGGGGCCGAAGAAGCGGGCCTGCCCGGCGGGCTGGGGCGCGTCCTGAATCAGCAGCGTCGGAAAGTTCTCGATATCGTGGTCGTCCAGCCAGTCGGCGTGCGTTTCGATATCCACCCAGACGAAACACCAGTCGGGATGCTTCGCCGCCAGTTGCTCGAACGTCTGCGCGTATTCACGGCACGTGCCGCACCACGCCGCGCACAGGCACGCCACCAGACGCGGGTTGCCATCGGCCAGCGCAGCGGCAAGCGCGGGACGGTCGGCGACGGGATCGAAAACGGGCATGGTGTCGGGGTATCGGTTCCGGGATTGGGGGGCGGGCAGGGCGCTCATGCAGCCTCTCGCCGGACGAAGCGGCCACCGGGCAGACGGCCGATGCGGCCGTCCAGCTCAAGCACGCCGAGCTGCGACAGCACGGCCGCGACGCTCAGTCCGGTGCGCTCACACAGGGTGTCGGCGCTGACGGGATCATACCCCAGCGCTTCCAGAACTGCTGTCGTGGCCGGTGTCGTCGGCTCGGGGGACATGATGGGGTGGACTGGCGGCATGCCCTGCGACGCAATGTCCATGGCTTCCAGGACATCGTCGGGGGAGGTGGCCAGCGTCGCCCCGTCCCGGATGAGCACGTGGCAGCCCCGGCTCTGCGGCGCGTGGATGGAGCCCGGGACGGCGAGCACGTCGCGTCCCAGTTCGCCCGCCAGACGCGCCGTGATGAGCGATCCCGACTGCGTCGTGGCCTCAATGACCACCGTGCATCGCGCGAGCGCGGCGATGAGCCGGTTGCGCCGCGGGAAGTGCTCGGGCCGGGGCGGGGTGCCGACAGGAAACGCAGAGAGCACCAGCCCGCGCGCTGCAATCTGCTCGGTCAGTGCGCGGTGACGCGCCGGATAGACGACGTCCGCGCCGGTGCCGATGACCGCGCATGTGCCGCCTGCGGTGTCGAGCGCGCCTTCGTGCGCTGCCGCGTCGATCCCGGCAGCGAGCCCCGAGACGACCGTCACGCCAGCGTCGCCCAGCACGCGGGCGAAATGCCGGGCGTTGTCGCGGCCCTGCGGGGTGGCGCGGCGGCTGCCGACCAGCGCTGCCGCGCGCGCTCCGGCGGGACCGGCGCGATTCGCGAGTCCGGCGTCGCCCCGGCAGTACAACACCGGCGGTGGGTCGCCGAGCGTCAGTAGCGCACGGGGATACGCCGCCTCGGACAACGTGACGACGGCACATCCCGGACGTTCGGCCCATTCGAGGGTAAGGACGATCTGTGCGAGCAGTTCTGGCGATGTTCGCGCCAGCAGGCGTGCCGCGACGTCCGCCGGAACGACGTCCGTCAATGCGGCGCGCGAGGCGCCGAAGATCGCAGCGGGCGGGCCGAAGGCCGTCAACAAACGGCGCACCGCAGCGGGCGGCACGCCGGGCGTATGGCACAGCCGCAGCCAGTCCTTGATTTCCTCACGATCGGCACCGATCTGTGAGGCAGGCGGTGAGCGATCCGCTGTCGGTTCCCGTGCGGACGTCGATTCGACGTGCGTGACGTTTGTGAGGTTTGTGACGTTCGCGTCGGTGCCGGCGCAGGAATGGCCGGTGAGGCCGACAGGACGGGCATCGCCGACGGTTGGGGGCGTTTCGACCGCCAGCACCGGCGGAAGCGCTATGCTAAAATTTTTCATCATCCGGTAAGCATTGACCGGGGGGCCAGAGCAGGCGAAGCGCGCGACAGCGTTTCGCCACGCACCCAGCCATCGCAAGATTGTGCGTTGGCGGCGGCCCGTGAGGCAATGCGGCGAATTCCCGTTTTCATCATGGCATTACTACCCATTCTTCAGTATCCCGATCCGCGTCTGCACAAGGTGGCCAAGCCGGTCGCCGAGGTTGACGACCGGATCCGTCAGCTCGTCAAGGACATGGCCGAGACCATGTACGACGCCCCCGGCATCGGCCTCGCCGCCACGCAGGTCGACGTCCACGAACAAGTCATCGTGATGGACCTCTCGGAAACGCGCGACGAATTGCACGTGTTCATCAACCCGAAGATCGTCTGGCGCAGCGACGAACAGAAGGTCTACGAAGAGGGCTGCCTCTCCGTGCCGGGCATCTACGACGAAGTCGAACGTGCCGATCGTGTGCGCGTGGAAGCGCTCGACGAGAAGGGCGAGAAGTTCGTCATCGACGCCGACGACCTGCTCGCCGTGTGCATCCAGCATGAGATGGATCACCTCAAGGGGCGCGTGTTCGTCGAGTACCTCTCGCCGCTCAAGCGCAACCGAATCAAGTCAAAGATGAAGAAGCAGGCCGAGCGCGCCTGAGCGTCTTCCGACCTTCTTCCGCCGTCTTCCTGCCTGAAAGGGCCGCCCGCCGTGGGCGCGCCCGGTAAAGTCCTCTATACTTGCAGCGCTCGCGGGCCATGCGCCCGCCTTCTGCTGCTGCGACGGGGCGTCTCGAACGTCTGCCGTCGGGCCAAACTCCCGACTGTCTGCCGAGATGTCCATCGCTACCCATACGCCACCTGCGTCAGCTTCATCCGCCTCGTCGTCTGCGTCCCGAACCCGAACGATCTTCTGGCTGAGCGCAGCGCTCCTGTTTGCCTTTCTGCTCGCCGGTCTGTTCGACCGCGATCCGTGGAAAGCCGACGAGCCGTATTCGGTCGGCATGGTGCTGAACTTCTTCCGCGGGCACGACCTGATCGTGCCGCGCGTGGGCGCCGACCCCTTCGTGGAAAAGCCGCCGGTCATGTACTGGACGGGCGCGTTGTTCGCCCGGCTGACGTCCGGCGTGCTTCCGGTCTTCCAGGGCGCGCAGATCGCCGTGCTCGTGTGGCTCGTCATCGCCGTGCTCTGTGTGGGACGTCTGGCACAGCGACTGCACGGCACCGACCGGTTCAACTGGCTCGCGCCGATGCTCATGGTCGGCAGCTTCGGCGCCATCGAAAACATCCACAAACTGACGGCAGACGTGCCCCAACTGGCCGGGGCCGCACTCGCACTGGCCGCGCTGGCGCGTCTGGCGAGAGCCGAGAGCGCCATGCGCCCGTGGGGCCTGCTGTTCGGCACGGGCGCGGGTATCGCGTTCCTCAGCAAGGGGCTGCTGGTGCCGGGCGTGCTCGGGCTGACCGCGCTGGCCGTGCTCGTTCTGCCGGCCTATCGCACGCGCCGCTACGCGGCGGCGCTCGGCTGGGCGGTGCTCGCCTCGCTGCCGTGGCTGATCATCTGGCCGGTGCTGTTCTGGCATGCGTCTGAGCCGCTATTCATCGAGTGGTTCTGGGATAACAACTTCGGGCGCTTCTTCGGGTTCGTCCATCTCGGTGGTGAGCGCAAGTCGTACTGGAACGACGTGACGAGTCTGCTGGGGCTGACCTTCCCCGCGGGCTGGCTCGCCATCGGTGCGCTGGTGGCGCAGTTGCGACTGGGCGGCGTGCGGCGTTTCGTCGCCGAGCGCCCCGAACTCGCCATGCTGTGGCTGTATGTCGCGCTGTTCGTACTGACGCTGGTGGTGTCGTCGGCCATCCGCGATATTTATATGTTGTCGCTGTTCCCCGCGATCGCGGTGCTGGGCGCGGGCGTGCGTCTGCCGTCGTGGCTGGAGAAGACATGGTCCGGCGTGGCGCTTGTCCTCATGAGTGTGCTGGGCCTTTTCCTCTGGGCACGCTGGGGCTTGCAACTGACCGGCAACGGTCATGTCGCGGCCGGTCCGATCGGCAAATGGCTGCCGCTCGACTACGTGATGCCGTTCTCGCCGGGTCTGGTGCTTGCGGCACTCGTCATCGCCGGATTGTGGGTGACGGCCATCGTGCGTCGCCGTCAACTCGGCGCGCTGGTCTTCGGATTCGCTGGCCTGTTGTTCGTGTGGGGCACGCTCTCGACGTTGTTGCTGCCCTGGGTCAACGAGGCACGTAGCTATCGCACGCCGTTCGCGGCCCTCGGTGAGGTGCTGGCAAAGGCGCCGAAGACGGGGGCTTCCGAAGCGAGCACTTGCGTCGGATCGTTCAATGTCGGCGAATCGGAGCGCGGCATGCTCGACTATTTCATCGACGTGCGTCCGGTGCAGTTGACGAGTCTGGCGGAGGCGCCGCGCTGCGGCAGGTTGCTGGTGCTCGACAAGGCCAACGCCCGCATTTCGGTGCCCGGTGGCTGGCAGGAAATCTGGCAAGGCGGACGCGCAGGCGATACGAACGAGCGTTTCCGGGCCTTCGTCCGGTCGGCTGTCCAGTAAGCCGACGCCGACCGTTCGTTCGCGCCTATCCAAGTATTCAAGCTGTCCGCAGGAGGAAGTCCATCATGACGCTTCGCATCGTTTTCGCCGGTACGCCGGAATTTGCACAAACCGCGCTCGCCGCCATCGATGCTGCTGGCTTTCCTGTTGAGTTGGTGCTCACTCAGCCGGATCGTCCCGCTGGACGAGGAATGAAGCTGCAAGCCAGTCCGGTCAAACGTTATGCGCAGGAACACGGCATGCCGGTGGCGCAGCCGCCCTCGCTGCGACGCAACGGGAAGTATCCGGAAGACGCGTCGGCGGCCATCGACCAGTTGCGCGCGCTCGCGCCGGACGTCATGGTCGTGGCGGCCTACGGCCTGATCCTGCCGCAGGAAGTCCTCGACCTGCCGCGCTACGGCTGCCTGAACATTCACGGGTCGTTGCTGCCGCGCTGGCGCGGCGCGGCGCCGATCCATCGCGCCATCGAGGCGGGCGACGCCGAGACCGGCATCACCATCATGCAGATGGACGCCGGCCTCGATACGGGCGCGATGATCCTGCGCGAAGCCGAGCCCATCGGGCCGGAAGACACCACGGCCACGCTGCACGACCGCATGGCGGCGCTCGGCGGCAAGCTGATCGTTGACGCCCTGCAACAGCTCGCACGCGACGGCCATCTGCCGTCCGAGGCGCAGCCCGAAGCCGGGGTGACCTACGCCGAGAAGATCGCCAAGCAGGAAGCGGCGCTCGACTGGCACAAGTCGGCCGAGGTGCTGGCCCGTCAGGTGCGGGCGTTTGACCCGTTCCCCGGCGCGTTGGGCACGGTGCACGACACGCCGGTGAAGCTGTGGCGTGCCAGCCCGGTCGCAGGCAAGTCGGGGGTGACGCCGGGCACGGTGCTGGAAGTGAGCGCTGACGCCATCGTGATCGCCTGCGGTGAAGGCGCGCTGCGCGTGACCGAATGCCAGAAGCCGGGCGGCAAGCGCCTGCCGGTGCGCGAGTTCCTCGCCGGGTTTGCGTTGGCGGCGGGTGACGTCTTTACGTCGGGCGCATCGCGTTGAATTTATTGGGATGACGGCGTTCTGGACATCAAAACAGTACGAAAATGGCGTAAAACGTCGTTGAAGTCGCGTTGAATCGCATCGAACGTCTGAAAAAATGCCCGGCTGAACACGTCGGGCGTTGAATTTTCGGGATGCGCCGCCATCTAACGCCCGAGGACACGCAAAGTGCGTGACTTCCTGAGGTCATCAAGAATTTGCAGAGGAGAACACCATGTTCAATTGGATGAAGACCACCCTGCTGATGGCGGCCATCACCGCGTTGTTCATGGTGGTGGGCGGCATGATCGGCGGCAAGCAGGGCATGATGCTCGCGCTGGCGTTTGCGCTCGCGATGAATTTCTTTTCGTACTGGTTCTCGGACAAGATGGTGCTGCGCATGTACAACGCGCAGCAAGTTGACGAGACCAGCGCACCGCAGTTCTACAACATGGTGCGCGAACTGGCGCAGCGTGCCGGACTGCCGATGCCGAAGGTGTACCTGATCAACGAGGACGCCCCGAACGCATTCGCCACCGGCCGCAATCCGGAGAACGCTGCCGTGGCGGCGACGACCGGGATTCTGCGCGTGCTCTCCGAGCGTGAGCTGCGCGGGGTGATGGCGCACGAGCTGGCGCACGTGAAGCATCGCGACATTCTCATCTCGACGATTTCCGCGACGATGGCCGGTGCGATTTCCGCGCTTGCGAACTTCGCCATGTTCTTCGGCGGGCGCGATGAGAATGGTCGTCCGGCCAATCCGATCGCCAGCATTGCGGTGGCGATTCTCGCGCCGCTGGCCGCGTCGCTGATCCAGATGGCGATCTCGCGTGCCCGTGAGTTCGAGGCGGACCGGGGCGGCGCCGAGATCTCCGGCGACCCGCAGGCGCTAGCGATGGCGCTCGACAAGATTCATCGTTATGCGCAGGGCATTCCGTTCGATACGGCCGAGCAGCACCCGGCCACGGCGCAGATGATGATCATGAATCCGCTGTCCGGCGGCCGACTCGCCAATTTGTTCTCGACGCACCCGGCGACGGAAGAACGCGTTGCGCGTCTGATGGAGATGGCCCGCACCGGGCAATATCCCGTCTGATATCCTGTCGCCCGACAGCCGTCCGATAGTCCTCATGCCCGCCGTCGCGCGGGCATGTTCGTTTTCAGAATGCCCATGCCGCAACCGAGTCTGCCCACCGAATCCCTGGCCTACGCGCTGCAACGCGCCGCTCAGGCCGTCGAATCCGTCCAGAAGGGCACCGCTTTGCCGCAGGCGCTTGCACAGGCGACCGTCCAGTGCGCACCGACCGTGCGCGCCGCTGCGCAGGATCTCGCTTACCGTGCCGTACGGCGTCTGGGTAGCAGCCGGGCGCTGCTCGCGTCGCTCGTCAAACCGACGCTTCAGGCCCGTGTGCGCGACATCCTGCTGTGCGCCCTCGCATTGCTGCAAGACGAGCCGGACGGCGCGGCATACACCGAATTCACCGTCGTCGATCAGGCCGTCGAGGCCATTGCCGCACAACGTCGGACCGTGGCGGCCAAGGGGCTCGCCAATGCGGTACTGCGGCGCTTTCTGCGCGAACGTCGCGAACTGATGGCAGCCATCGCCTCGCAACCCGAAGCCCGCTGGAACTACCCGGCGTGGTGGATCGATACCGTGCGCGCAGCCTACCCGGATCAATGGGAGACGTTGCTGAGCGCGGGCGACAGCCGGGGTCCGATGACGCTGCGTGTGAATACGCGTCGCGTCAGCGTTGAGACGATGCGCGCGAATCTGGCCGCCGCGGGCATGGACGCGGAGGTGATCGGTCCGGTCGCGCTGCGTCTGGCGCAGGCCGTGCCGGTGGATCGCCTGCCGGGTTTCGCCGACGGCTGGGTGTCGGTGCAGGATGCGGGCGCGCAACTGGCGGCGCCCCTCGTGCTCGGCGAGCAGCCGCGCGCCGGCATGCGTGTGCTGGACGCCTGCGCGGCGCCGGGCGGCAAGACTGGTCACCTGCTGGAAATGGCGGACGTTCACGTCACGGCGCTCGAATCCGATCGCACGCGCGTGCCGCGCATCTACGAGAACCTCGAACGTCTGGGGCTGGAAGCCGACGTGCGTATCGGCGACGCGGGCACCCCGTCGAAGTGGTCGGGCGGCGGTTGGGACGGCGTGCCGTTCGACCGGATTCTGGCGGACGTGCCGTGCTCGGCCGCCGGTATCGTGCGTCGCCATCCTGACATTCGCTGGTTGCGTCGCGAGGCCGACATCGCCGCGCTGGTCGAGGAGCAACGTCGCATTCTGCTGGCCCTCTGGGAGACGCTGGCCGTAGGCGGCGAACTGATCTACGCGACGTGCTCCGTCTTTCCATCGGAAAACGAACAACAAGCGCAATGGTTTGAACGGGTTCGCGCAGATGCGGTACGATTGGACGCTCCCGGGCAACTGCTGATGACGCCCGGCGGTGCCCACGACGGCTTCTACTACGCTCGTTTCCAGAAACGGTGACATTCTCCCAACGGCTACTGGCCTGCCTGCTGCCGCTGCTGCTGAGCGTCTTCGCGCTCGGCTATGCGGCACCCGCGCGCGCCGAAAACGATATCCAGGTGCGCGAGGCCCGGCTAGAACCGTCCGACGGTGGCTGGACGCTCGACGCACGCTTTGCCTTCGAGCTCAACAGCAGTCTCGAAGACGCCGTCAATCGTGGCGTCTCTCTGTACTTCACGACAGACTTCGAACTCACGCGCTCGCGCTGGTACTGGTTCGACGAGAAGGTCGTGAATACGTCGCAAAGCGTACGGTTGTGGTTTCAGCCGCTCACGCGTCAGTACCGTGTCTCCAGCAATAACGGCAACAGCAACAGCGGCGGTCTGCAACTCGGCTTCGGCTCGTTGCGCGAAGCCCTCGCGCTGGTGCGCAACGTCAGCGGCTGGCGTGTGATCGACAAGGGCGTGGTCAAGCCGGGCACGCAGTATCAGGCGTCCGTGCGCATGCGTCTGGACAATGCCCTCATGCCCAAGCCGTTCCAGATCGACGCCGTGAACAACCGCGACTGGAACCTCAGTTCGGACTGGGCCCGCTTCCTGTTCTCTCCGGCACAACCGTCGTCGGCGGCGAGCCTCTCGTCACCGACGCCGCCGTTGGCTGGCACGGTGTCGATGCCCGTGTTGCCCTCCTCGCGTCTGTCGCTCGCGCCGCCCGGCACGTCGACCGGCGGCGGGTTGTCGGGACTGACGGCGACGCCGATGTCCGAGACGCCGAATGCCGCCTCCGGGCCGACGGGCAAGTTGCCGCTTGCCTTCAACGCGGCGGTGCCGCCCGGAGCGACCCGTGTCAAATAACGGCGGCGGCCTGCTCAAGCACATCGTCATTCGCACGCTGATCGTCACGATGGCGCTGGTCGCCATCGGTCTGTTCGGCCTGCTGGCGCTCGCGTCGGCCAATACCGAATTCTTCGACCGCTACTACTCGCTGCTCTACACGGCGAACATTGCGGTCGCGATCATCTTCGTCTTCATCGTCGGCGCGCTCGTCTGGATCATTCTGGTGCGCTTGCGTCAGCGGCGCTTCGGCACGCGACTGCTCGCCAAGCTGGCGATCTTCTTCGCGCTGGTCGGCGTGCTGCCCGGCGGCATCATTTATCTGGTGTCGTTGCAGTTCGTCTCGCGCAGTATCGAATCGTGGTTCGACGTGCGCGTGGAGACCGCGCTCGATTCCGGCCTCGAACTCGGCCGCGCGATTCTGAACAACGGGCTGTCGGATCTTGGCGCGAAGGCGCAACTGGTCGCGGACAATCTGGCGTCGAGCGGCGACAAGGGCGGCACGCTCACGCTGCTTCGCATGCGCGACCAGTTCGGTTTGCAGGACGCGACCATCGTCGACGGTAACGGGCGCGTGCTGGCGTCCGCCTCGGGTAACTTCAATGCGCTGGTGCCGGACCTGCCGACACCGCTCATGCTGCGTCAGGCGCGCACACAGTCGCGCGGTTACACGGCGATCGAGGGCGGCAGCGAAGGGTACGACAGACACGAAGGGCACGATCAGCTTCGCTGGCGCGTGGTGATACGGGTGCCGTCGAGCTACACCTCCTCGTTGCAGGACGACGAGCGGTTCCTGCAGGTCACGCAACTGGTGCCCACCAATCTCGCGCAGAACGCCGAGGCGGTGCAGAACGCCTACCGTGAATATCAGGAGAAGGCGCTCGGCCGCACCGGTCTGCGCAAGATGTACATCGGCACGCTCACGTTGTCGCTGTTCCTGGCCACGTTCGTCGCGATGATGCTCGCGCTGGCGCTGGGCAGTCAGTTGGCGCGTCCGCTGTTCCTGCTCGCGCGCGGCACGCAGGAAGTGGCGGCGGGCGACTTGTCGCCCAAGGGCGAAGTGCGCACCAACGACGAACTCGGCTTCCTCACGCAGGCGTTCAACGCGATGACGCGTCAGTTGTCCGATGCGCGCGCCACGGTCGAGCGCAACCGGCTTGCGCTCGAAAGCTCGAAGGCCCACCTGGAAAGTATTCTGTCGAGCCTGACGGCGGGCGTGTTCGTGTTCGATCGCGACTTTCGTCTGACGACGGCCAACGCCGGCGCCGAGCGCATCTTCAAGCAAAGTTTTCAGGGCGAACTGAACCGCTCGCCGGCACATATCCCGGCACTGGTAGAGTTCGGTGAAACGTTGCGGCGCGCGTTCGCCGATCGCGATGCCAACGCCGACCTCGGTCCGGGCGGGCACTGGCAGCAGCAAATCGGCCTGACGTTGCCGGGCGAGACCGATGGGGTGACGCTGCTGGTGCGCGGCTCGCATCTGCCGGAGCCGATGGTGGCCGTGGCCGGGGTGCCCACGCGCGCGGGCGGCGGGTATGTGGTGGTGTTCGACGACATCAGCGACGTGATCTCGGCACAGCGCTCGGTGGCGTGGGCCGAAGTGGCGCGGCGTCTGGCGCACGAGATCAAGAATCCGCTCACGCCGATCCAGTTGTCGGCCGAGCGCTTGCAGATGAAACTGTCGGACAAGCTGCCGCCGGCCGACGCCGAGGTGCTGCGCAAGGGCGCCACGACCATCGTCAATCAGGTGGCGGCGATGAAGCGCATGGTCGACGATTTCCGCGACTACGCGCGGCTGCCGCCGGCGATCATGCATCCGTTGCAGATCAACGAGCTGATCGGCGAGGTACTGACGTTATACGGCGTGGACGAAGGGCGCGGCACGATTCGGCCGTACCTCGATGCGGGGCTGCCGGAGATTCGCGGAGACTCGACGCAATTGCGGCAGGTTATCCATAATCTGCTGCAGAATGCTCAAGATGCCGTCGGCGGAACCGAAAACCCTCTTATCACGGTGGAAACGAAGACAGTAGAATACGCAGGAACGGATGTGCACCCAGGTGAACCGAAGCGCACGGCAGTGCGTCTGACGATCACGGACAACGGGCCGGGTTTCCCGGCGCGCATTCTGACCCGCGCCTTCGAACCCTACGTGACGACCAAGGCGAAGGGCACCGGCCTCGGGCTGGCGATGGTCAAGAAGATCATCGATGAGCATCAGGCGCGCATCGATATCCGTAACCGACCGTTGCCCGAGGGCGAAGGCAGTGCAGGTGCACAGATTTCGATCTTGTTTACTCAATTGGCTGACGACCAGGAACTGCCGCGCAACAAGCCGGCAGAACACACGAAGGTAGCGTAAATGGCAACCATTTTGGTGGTGGATGACGAAATGGGGATCCGGGAGCTGCTCTCGGAGATTCTGAGCGACGAGGGGCATGTCGTGGAGGTGGCGGAGAACGCGCATGAAGCGCGCGTGTTCCGCGCCGCACACACGCCCGACCTCGTGCTGCTCGATATCTGGATGCCCGATACCGACGGCGTGACCTTGCTCAAGGAATGGGCGGCACAGCAGTTGCTGACCATGCCCGTGATCATGATGTCGGGACACGCGACGATCGACACCGCCGTCGAGGCGACCAAGATCGGTGCGCTCAATTTCCTGGAGAAGCCCATCGCGCTGCAAAAGCTGTTGCAGGCGGTGGAGCAGGGACTGGCGCGCGGCAAGCGTGAAGCTTCCGGCGGCACGGCCGGCGCCTTCGACGCCGACGACGATGCGCTCGACACCGGCGTGTTCGGCGAGAGCGAGACGCGTCACGCGAGCACGGGACTGAACGGCACGGCGTCGCATCACGTGCCGCTCGGCGCGAACGATGTCGATGGCGTGAGCGGCGTTGCCGGGGTGGGCATGTCGGCCGACATCTCCTTCGACGTGCCGCTGCGCGAAGCCCGCGACGCCTTCGAGCGCGCCTACTTTGCCTACCATCTGGCCAAGGAACACGGCAGCATGACGCGCGTAGCCGAGAAAACCGGACTGGAACGCACGCATTTGTATCGCAAGCTCAAGCAACTGGGCGTCGAACTCTCCAAGAGCAAGACCTGATGAATACGGCGACACGACGCGCTACGGCGCGCCGTCATGCCGCTTTCGCGCAGATTTTTCAGTGAAATGAAGATAAGGGCTTGCACAAAGCGGATTCAGTCTCTATAATCGCTTTTCTCTTGGCCCGGTAGCTCAGTTGGTAGAGCAGCGGATTGAAAATCCGCGTGTCGTTGGTTCGATTCCGACCCAGGCCACCAAATTCGAAGGGCTTGCGCATATCGCAAGCCCTTTTTGCGTTTGAATCAAAACGCTGCCCGATGATGGGTATAACGGCCCGGCGATAGCGACGCGGGGCAACGCGGTTCAAAATCGCGTGACATATCCCGCACGCGGGTTGCCCCGGAGGGTCCGGCAGGGCCGTATCGCTTGGTATCCGATGGCAGCCGCAAGCGCGTGCCCCGGCCCTAATCGCCTACTGTCCCGACGTCACGAAATTCCGGCGTCCCGACAACCCGGCGGCGAGGGCGCTACTGCTAGCGCATGATCATGACGACAAGCACCGATTCCGCTCTGGTTCTGTTCTCCGGTGGACAGGATTCGACAACCTGCCTCGCGTGGGCGCTCTCGCGCTATGCGCGCGTCGAGACCCTGGGCTTCGATTACGGACAGCGCCACAGCGTGGAGCTGGAGTGCCGCACCGACGTGCTGGCCAAGCTGCGTGAGCGTTTTCCGCAGTGGGCGCCGCGTATGGGCGACGATCACATGATCGATCTGTCGATTCTCGGCCAGATCAGCGAGACGTCGCTCACGCGCGAGACCACGATTGCGATGGCGGCCAACAACTTGCCCAACACCTTCGTGCCGGGCCGGAATCTGCTGTTCCTGACGATTGGTGCGACCATAGCGTATCGACGCGGCCTGCGCGTGCTGGTCGGCGGCATGTGCGAGACGGACTTCTCGGGCTATCCCGACTGCCGCGACGACACCATGAAGGCGCTCCAGGTCGCGCTCAATCTGGGCATGGACCAGCGCTTCGTGGTCGAGACACCGCTCATGTGGATCGACAAGGCCGACACGTGGCAGATGGCGCAGGATCTGGGCGGCGACGTACTGGTAGAGACCGTGCGGGAAGACACGCACACGTGCTATCTGGGCGAGCGCAGTGTGCTGCATGCCTGGGGCTACGGGTGCGGCGAATGCCCGGCATGCCAGTTGCGCCAGCGTGGCTATGAGCAATGGCGCGCGCGCAGTCACGCACAATAGTCGAATAAACGAATAGTTACCCCCCATCGAGACAGTCGAATCGAGCGCATCATGACGTACGCGGTAAAGGAAATCTTCTACACATTGCAGGGCGAGGGCGCGAATGCCGGACGCCCGGCGGTGTTCTGCCGGTTTGCGGGTTGCAACCTGTGGACGGGACGCGAAGAAGACCGTGCCGAGGCCGTCTGCCAGTTCTGCGACACCGATTTCGTCGGCACCGATGGCGAGAACGGCGGCAAGTACCGCACGCCGGCCGAACTGGTCGCACAGATCGTGGCGTTGTGGCCGCAAGACGATCGTGCGCATCGATTCGTGGTGTGCACGGGCGGTGAGCCGCTGCTTCAACTCGATGCACCGCTGATCGACGCGCTGCACGCCGAAGGTTTTCGTATCGCGGTGGAAACCAATGGCACGCAGGTCGTGCCCGAAGGCATCGACTGGGTTTGCGTGAGCCCGAAGGCGGATGCCGAAATGGTCGTCACACGTGGCGACGAACTGAAAGTCGTGGTGCCGCAGGATCGTCAGCGTCTGGCCGATTACGAAGCCCTCGACTTCACGCATTTCTATCTTCAGCCGATGGACGGCCCGCTGCGCGACACCAACACGAAGCTGGCGATCGACTACTGCAAATCGCATCCGCGCTGGTCGCTGTCGATGCAGACGCACAAATACCTGAATATTCCCTGAGCCGTTGCTGTGATTACGATTACCCGGAAACTCGAATTCGATGCGGGCCACCGCATTCCCGATCACCGAAGCCAGTGCCGCAACCTGCACGGGCATCGCTATGTGCTCGAAATCACGCTGGCGGGCGAAGTGAGCCGCGAGAGCGGTGCGTCCGACAACGGCATGGTGATGGACTTCGCCGACGTGAAGGCGCTCGCCAACGAGCACCTCGTGTCCGTGTGGGACCACGCGTTCCTCGTCTATGAAGGCGATACCGCTGTGCGCACCTTCCTCGAGACGATGCCGGATCACAAGACCGTCGTGTTCGATCGTGTGCCGACCGTCGAGAATCTGGCCGCCGCCGCATTCGACAAGCTGAGTCACGTGTTCGACGCTCACTATGGTCGTGACCTGCGCCTCGTGCGCCTGCGTCTGTACGAGACACCGAACTGCTGGTCGGAAGTGACGGCCTGAGTTTGCCGGGGCCTCTTGCCTGATCTCGCCGGCGCCATCGTCGATGGCCCAGTCCGGCTTGGGACGACGCCCGACCTGAGACGGATCCGATACTTCGTCCGCGAAAGCGACGGCCGCCGGTGAATGCATGACCGAAAGTGCCAACCCGCCAGATCACATGTCTGGCGGGTTTTTCTTTTTCGGAGAAGTCATGACAAGAGTTTCAATGTCCGCCGTGATGGCACGGGAGGAGCGCACGAGCATCCGGTTGTTCGCCGTGCGTCGCATCGATTCGCAGGAGAACCTGTGCTCGCTGGAGGGCGTCGCCAATCGGCCGGACGTGCGCGGTGCCGAGACGCAGGCGCCACGTCGTGTGCAGCGACGGCATGACGCGTTGCGCGCAGATATCGTGAGTGTGCGGGCTCTGCGAGCGCCGGGAGGTGTGGGCGGCTCGGGCGGCGTGCCCGCCGTCGCACCGACGGCGCCCGAAGCGGTCGCCGACACGCGCTCGCGCGCCGGACGCCCTGGTCGTCCCAATCGCCCTTGTGGCGATCCGCCCCCGCCATACGCGCCTCCAGGCTGCGAGCCGGAGAAATTGCCGTCGTGTGCGCCCCCGCCGTATGTGGCGTCCGGTGCCGTTCAGACGAGCGGCTGGATGCTGCCGTTGCCACCGCCGCGCTATTCGCGACCATCGCTCGACTGGTATCTGCGCGAAGGGCATCCACGCTCGGATGTCTGACGCGATGCGTTTGCCCCGCATGGGGGCGCCGCAGACCGTGGGAGGTTGACCCGGGCTGGCGGCGCCTTCGGGGCAGTCGACGGCAACGCAGCACGCTCGGCCGGGCGACGCGCTATGATGCGGCTGGCATGACATCACCGCTCCATCCGTCGATCCGAGACGAGACACCCGATAACACGAAGGGGGACATACCTATGAAGACGCTGCTGCGCGGCCTGCTGACCGCGTTCCTGTTCACCGTTTTTGCCGTGCCGGCGACGTCGGCATTTGCGGAAGACAAGGTCGTGTATCACATCAACGACGCGGAGCATCAGGCGCTGGCCGGTCTGCGCAACATCCGCAACCAGCTCGATACCGTGCCGGACACCAAGATCGTGGTCGTGGCGCATTCGCAGGGTGTCGACTTCCTGATGGAGAGTTACAAGGACGCGGCGACGGTCGGGCCGCTCATCTCGGCGCTGCACGCGCGTGGCGTCAAGTTCGAGGTGTGCGAGATCACGCTCAAGCAGCGCAACCTGAAGAAGGACCAGTTCGTGCTCGACGCCGACTTCACGCCGTCGGGCGTGGTGGAACTCACGCGTCTGCAACAGAAGGGCTACGCCTACATCAAGCCGTAAGCCCGGCACTTGCTGTGCACCGAAACCCCGGCCCACGCCGGGGTTTTTGCATTTTGGGCGATGGGCGTGGCGTTCCGGGCATGGCCATGCCTGGTCCCGGCAAGGCCTTTTTGTTTGGCGCACAATAGGCGCAAGCCCGTTCCCGGAGATGTTCCATGCGACACGCCGTCCTACCGTCTTCCGTCCTGCGCCGGTGGCTCGCCGGTACTTCCCTCGTGCTCACCGGGGTGGCGTGCGCACCGATTCCTTACGCCGTGGCCGCCGCGCAGGCGCCGGCGCAGGCGCTGACCGATCAGGCTGTCCATCACTATGAAGCCGGGCAGCAGACGCAGGCGCTTGACGAGTTCCGCCGGGCGGCCGAACAGGGCAACCGGCTTGCGCAATTCGATTACGCCATGATGCTGCTCAACGGCGAAGGCGTGAATGCCGATCCGGACGGCGCGGTGCACTGGCTGGAACGGGCCGCCAGCGCGGGCATGACGCAAGCGCAGTACGTCTACGCCAAGATGTTCGACGACGGTTACGTCGTCGGCAAATCGATCCCGCAGGCGAACCTCTGGTACGAGAAGGCAGCGAAGCAGGGCCATGTACAGGCGCAGGCGGCCATCGCCAACGAGTACTTCATCGGACGCGGCGTTCCGAAGGACTACAAGACGGCCTTCAACTGGTACGAGAAAGCCGCGCGCGGCGGCGATCTGCCGTCGCAGTACATCGTGGCGAGCTACTACGAGCGCGGCTACGGCGTCGTCACGCCCGATCTCGAGCGCGCCCGCCTGTGGTACGGGAAAGCGGCCGCCCAGGGCGATGTCGCAGCACAGGGCAAGCTCGACGCCATGAACCGCGAGCGCGCCCAGCGCACCGCACCCGATAGCAGCCAGGCACCGGCGAAGTAGCCTAACGGCGGCTGCAAATCATGATCACCCACATTTCTATTGCGAAGAATCCCATCATGAATCGCCGATAGCCGGTCGGTATTCTCAACCTCAACGAATTCATTGTTGAGGAGCGCGAACGACGAACATTGCCATGGCCGATGGAAGCGCCGGCATTGCACGCTCGCGAAGAGATGATGGAAGCAGACACCCGCCCCGCAGAGACCGACAGCCACGCGAGCGGCGCCGTGTTGCGTCTGCTGACGGGGCCGATGCGTGGCTGCGAGTTCTCCCTCTCGCCTGGCATCACGCTCTTCATCGTCGGTCCGAGCGACCCCGCCTTCGATCGCGGTTGGCAAACGGAAATGCCGCCCAATGCCATCTACGTTCCCATGGATGGCGATGGCGGCGACAACTTCGAAGTGCTGGTCGACGATGCCGGGCGTGAAGGCCTGTTCATTCGTGTGCTCAACGAAGGGGCGGGTGCCGAAGTCGCCATCGACGCCACGCAGATCGCGCGTATGGGCGATGTGCGCGTCGGGGTGAAGCGCATCGACGAAGTCTGGTCCGATGACGTGCAGCGCAGCTTGTGCGCCGATGCGCGTCTGGACGACACCATCCATCCCGCCGCGCGACAACGCCGTCGCTGGACGCTCGCGCTCGTGTCGTGCGCCGCGCTCTTGCTTCTGATCGGCAGCGTCTACTACTACCGGCAGTCGGAGCCGCAGCGGCAGGCACAGGGCGTCTCGGAGTACCTCGAATCGCTGGGCGGACGTGCCACCGTCTTGCCCGGCAACGACGGCCGCATCTACGTGCTGACCGAAGATCGCGAAGAGCGCAATGCGCTGTCGCGCGCGCTGGGTGCCGATGTCGTCAAGCGCGAGCGGCTGGTGCTCATGGCGCTGGACGAAGAGAACGCGCGTATCACGCAGTGGATCGATGCGTCGCGCACCGACGTGCTGTATTTCAAGCTCTCGCTCGAAGATCCCGCGACGCCGGAGTTGTGGATCAACCGCAGGCAGAGCGGCATTTCCGAGACGGAGATGACCCGTTTCCGGGCGGCGCTGCTCGAGAAGATTCCCTATGCCCGGCGCGTGAGCATCACGCTGCACGACGAAAACGAGGCGAGCGGCGAAGCCGAAGACGCGCTTAAGCGCCAGATGGTGCCGTTCTTGCGCACCGATACGCCCGAAGGCGTGACGTTTCACATCAGCTCCGAACTCGACGACGTGCAGTTGCGCCGGCTCTACGGCTTCATGCAGACCTTCGAGAAGCGCTGGGGCAAGCGTCTCGTGCACTTCAACATCGATTTGAAAGACGACTGGACCGCGCAGCAATCGTATGCCTACGGCTCGGCGTCGTATGTGAAGGAAGGGCCACATCAGTGGCGATTCATCAACAGGCAATAACTCCGGAGACTTAGCGATATGGCCGACATCATTCCGAGCATCAGAAGCAGCGATCAGACCTACCTCGAGGAAATCTCCGCCGGCTTTAACGGGCCCGTGGACGCTCTGAAGCAGCGCATGGAAGACGCCCTGCAAAAGGTCAAGGACGATCCGACGGATTCGGCGTCAATGGCATCGTTTCAGGCGGCCATGGCCGCGTACACGTCGTTGCGTGCGGGCCAGTCGGGCACCATCAAGTCGCTCAAGGACGCCGTGCAAGGGGTCGTTTCCAAATTCTGACGACGCTGTCGTTGCCGCTGTCGTTGCCGTTATCGCCCGCCATTTCACGAGGTTGCCATGCTATT
Source organism: Pandoraea sp. LA3 (assembly GCF_022696215.1). NCBI lineage: Bacteria > Pseudomonadati > Pseudomonadota > Betaproteobacteria > Burkholderiales > Burkholderiaceae > Pandoraea > Pandoraea sp. LA3. The sequence goes on from NZ_PTPY01000036.1 coordinate 406,177, forward strand.
CGATCCATCGTTGTCGTCCATCCTGGCGTTGCAAAAGACGACGCCCCCCGTGCTCGCGGCCGACCCCGGCGCGGGCGAATCGCTGGAGTCGCGCTTCATGAACGCGCTGGCGAACACCTCGGCAGAGTTTGAGACCAAACGTGGCGACATCGTCAGTGCGGCAACGAACTTCGATCCCACCAACCCGGAGAGCGCGATCGAGTTGCAGATGCGGCTCGCGGACTACGGCGTCGGTGTGTCGATGGTGGCGACGGCAGCACGCAAGACGGTCGGCGCCGTGGAGGCGTTACTGCGGTGAAACTCCGGAGCGTCTTCCCTCTCGTCGTCGTGGTGCTTCTGACGGGCTGTCGCAAGTCCGAGACGCTGCTGAGCGCGCTCGACCAGCAGCAGGCCAACGAAGTGGCCGCGGTGCTGCTGCGCCACGATATCGAGACGCAGAAGATCGACTCAGGGAAGGCGGGATACACGATTACCGTCGACGCGGCAGATTTTCCGCAGGCGGTCGACTGGCTCAAGACCTACGATCTGCCACCGCGCCCGCGCATGGAGATCGCGCAGATGTTCCCGCCTGACTCGCTCGTGGCATCGCCCCGCGCGGAACGCGCGCGACTCTACTCCGCCATCGAGCAGCGTCTGGAGCAGTCCGTTCGGCTGATGCAGGGCGTGCTCGCCGCGCGCGTGCACGTGAGTTATGACGTGGACGGTCAGAACGGCGAGCCGACGAAGACCAGCCCGCACATCTCGGCCGTGGTCGTATACCAGAGCGGTGCGAACGGCACGGAACTGATCAACGACATCCGGCGATTTCTCAAGAACAGCGTGGACGATCTGCGCTACGAGAACATCTCCGTCGTGCTGTCGCAGCAACCGGCAACGCTCGGTGCGCGCGCGCCCATGCCGCTTGCGATGCCGCATGCCGACGAGCGTCCGGTCTGGCCCTATCTGGCGATAGGCGGCGCGGCGCTATTCCTCCTGGCGGTTGCCGCGCTGGGGGCTCGCATGCGGACGTCGCGCGCCGGGTGGCCGCGCCGGACCAACGCGCCCGAGACGAAGGAGGGCTGACCATGTCGCTCAAGCCTACGCCCGGCCTGCATGAATCGCAGAGCGCCATCGCCGTGTGCTGGCGCACGATGATGTTCGACCCGGTGTCGTACATCCATGCGGCACGCTTCGTGTATCCGGCGCAGTTTGCGTCGCCGCGCCAGCGCGCTGTCATCAACGAGATGCTCATCGCAGGCTTTCGGCTCGACAGTCATTGGCCGTTCGACCAGATCGGCATCGTGGAGCGGCCGTGGGTGCTGAACTGGCGACTGCTGCCCCAGGTGGCCTATCTGATGGGCTGTCAGGCACGCAAGGCGAGCCTGTGCCGGCGTGCGGCGCTGCTGCGGCTTCCCGAGTGGGCGTATGCGTATGCCAAGTTGCCCGTGCTCGACGCCATGCCCTCCGTGAACGCTGCGCCGCCGTCGCACGAGGAACTGACGGCCGAAGGTTTCGTGCGTCTCATGGCCCTTGGAGCGACGCTACGCGAACCGCTTCGTCAACGCTTGCCGCTGCTGTTTCCTCCTATCGATTCGTACGCCGCAGACGTGCCCGATGCGCTCGACGTCCGACTGTTCGTGACCGCTTTGCAATATGCCAAGAAGCATCCCCATTCCCCCCCGGACACCCGTCATTGATGGCGTGATCGTGCCGAAGGATCAACTGGTTCGCGGTGTGACGCGTACGCGTGTCGACGACGACATCCGTCACTGGGCCCGGCGACGGGTGACCGAATCGCAGCGAGAGATCGAGGCGCAACGTCGGCAGGCGATGTGCGAAGGGTATCGGGACGGGATCGCGGCCGCGCTGGAAGACGTGGTGGCGCACCTGATGCGCACCGAAGCGCAGTGCGAGCAGTGGCGCGCCGGGATGATCGCTCAGATGCGCGAGCTGCTCGGCGCGGCGACGCAGCATCCGGAGGCATGGCTCGCGGCGCTCGATGACGCGATACGCACGTTCGTCGACAAGGCGGCCGTGCCGTCGGACACGCCGCTCACCGTGGTGCTGCCGGTGCGGCTCAAAGCGCGGCGAGAGGATATCCGCGCGCGTATCGAAGCCGTCTGCCGTGCGCCCTTGACGCTCGAATTTCGTGTGAAGGGCGAAGGTATCTCGGTGCAGCGCGCAGGCATTGCCATCGAGTACGACCCGCAGCGCTACGCCGCGCGGGCGGAGGCGGCGCTGGGCGTCGATCCGCACGTGCCGCCTACGGATCTGCACCGCTTGCTCGCGTCGGCGCTTGCATCGCTGAACGGGCGTGTGAATGACCTGAATGCGCTGAACGCCGCAACGGACAACACGGCAGCCAGCGCGATGGAGGACGACGATGACGACCGCTATTGATGCACTGAAGACCCTGTCGCCGGCCCCTGCCGACGATGAGATCCGGCCGCTGACCCTGGCGCAACGCGTGCAGGAAATGCGGTCTTCCGACAGCCAGACCCATGGTATCGAGCCGCTCGCGCAACGTCCCGCACCAATGCATTCCCCGGGAACCGAGGGGGATGACGGCGACATCGGAAGCGGGGATGACGACGCGCTGGACCCGTCCACCGAGTGGCAGAAGCTCTTCAACAGGCTGATGGTGCTGGAGTGGTTCGACGGATGGCTGGATCGCATCGAGGAAACGGTCGACGGCGGGAACAGCGACAGCTGATACGACAGCCGACGCGACGCATGCCGAATGCACGCCGGATGCGCGTCAGGTCGGGCGAAACAGAAGAACCGTCGGGTGCCGACGGGAAGTGAGGTGGGCAATGAGAAGTTTGGAAATCATGGAAGACGCGCAGGCGCTGGGTGCGAACCAGCCGCTCGCACTGGCGTGCGACGGCGTGTGGTTCGTCTGCTCGCCGCCGTCCACGCGAAGCCTGTTGCTCGAACTGCAACCTGCCGGTAACGGTAGTGGCGCAGGGGCGACACGGCTCGAATTGCCGCCAGACTACTGCGGGCTTCTGATGCTCGGCAAAGGCGCGTTGCTGGTCAGAGGCGGCACGCTGCACTACCACCGCATGCATTGCGATGTGCTCGTCAAGCTGCTGGCGTTCATGGACGAAGCGCACGCCACGGGCACGGACACGCCGGACAACCACCGGCGTAATGCCGTGCCCGCGTTGCATCGGGTGCCGGTGCGCGCGCCGTGGGGGGATCGTCGTCAGTGCGAGCTGTGGTTCCTCAGCCAGATCGCGGCGCCGGGCGAAGGCTTTCGCACGATGCTCGACATGCTGCGCCGCTGCGAGTCCTACGACCTGATCCGTTTTCTGCTCACGCGCGCGCCCACGGGCGGCACCCTGCGCCATATGTGCACGAAGTACGGCGTGTCGTATTCCCACTTCCGGCGGCTATGCCGAGGTGCGCTCGGCGAGTCGGCCAAGATCGCATTGCGCGACTGGCGCATGGCGCGCTCGATGCTGGAGGTCGCGCAGGGCAACGACAGCTTCACGGAGATCGCGCTGCGTAACGGGTACGCGTCGTCGTCGCATTTCTCAACGGAAATCAAGGAACTGATCGGTATGTCGCCGACCAGTGCCGCTGGCGCCCTGCGAACGTTGGCTCGATGAAGAAAGCGTTTGACATCGCCTGCGCACTGATGGTCGCCACCCTGTCGAACGCCGCCGACGCGTCGTGGGCCATGGCGCTGTCCTCGGCCGGTTCGCTCGATGGTACGCCACCGACGCAGACGCAAGCGGGCGTCGGCACCGTCGCGCCACCGCAGGCACCGCCTCCGCAGGCATCTCCACAAGTGCCGCCACAAGTGCCACCTCCACAGGCGCCGCTGCCGGTCGCGCAATCGCCGTCGAAATTGCCGCCGCAGGGCCCGGCCGCGCGGGGCGGCTATGTGGCGCGCAACGATAATCTGCGCGAGTTCTTTGCGGCGCTGTCGCCCTCTCTCGGCCGCCCCGTGATCGTCAGCAATCTGGCGGCGAAAAAACAGGTCTCGGGAGACTTCGACCTGTCGAACGCCCGCTCGCTGCTCGAGACGATGGCGACGAAGCTTGGACTCATCTGGTATCACGACGGACAGTCGATCTTCGTGTACGACGCCTCCGAGATCCGCAACGCCACCATCTCGATGACCTACTCGTCGCTGGGCGATCTCGAATCGTATCTGCGCGACGCGGGGCTCTACGACCGTCGGTATCCGATTCGGGGCAAACCGGGCAACAAAGTGTTCTATGTCTCCGGCCCGCCGGTATTCGTCGATCTGGTGCTCGCCGCGACGCGCTCGATCGATCGCGCGATGGTCAGCGATATTCCGGCCGCCGGTCCCGATCAGATCGGCGTGGTGCGCATGGATAACGCGTTCGTGTCGGACCGCACGTATCAGATGCGCGACGAGAAGATCGTGATCCCGGGCATGGCGTCGGTGATCACGCAACTGGTGCAGCCACCGCGCAGTGCGGCGGGCGGCATCGTCCCCCCGTCCACGCAACTGCCGTTGTCGCCACAAGAGGCGCGTAGCGGCGCTTCGCCCTCGCCACTGCCGCCGCCCGTACCGGGGCTGGGTTCGCCTGCTGCGCTCAACCCGGCCTTACCGCCAGCGGCACTGAACGCCGAGAACGCGCCGACGCATGGCCGCGTCATCGTGCAGCCGTACCCGGCGGGCAACAGTCTGCTCGTGCGCGGCACCGCCGAGCAGGTCGAGCGCGTGGAGCGGCTCGTGTCGCGGCTCGACTCACCGCGCCGCCATATCGAGCTGTCGCTCTGGATCATCGACGTACGCAAGGAGGCGCTCGACTCGCTGGGTGTCGATTGGTCGGGCGGCGTGAACCTCGGTTCGCACCTCGGCGTGCTGCTCAACGCGACCACACCGGTCAGCACGCTGGACGGCGTGCGCTTCCTTGCGTCGATTCAGGCGATGGCGTCGAGCGGAGACGCGACGGTGGTATCGCGTCCGGTCATCCTCACGCAAGAGAACATTCCCGCCCTGTTCGACGGCAGCCAGACGTTCTATGTGCCACTCGAAGGCGAGCGCACCACGGATCTGCGCAGCGTCACCTACGGCACGATGATCAGCGTGTGGCCCCGCTTTGCCGGTCGCGACGAAATCGAAATGACGCTCAACATCGAAGACGGCACGAGCGCGCCCGGCAACCAGGGCGAGGACAAGAGCAAGTACACGGTGCTGCCCACGGTGTCGCGCACCCGCATCAGCACGGTGGCGCGCGTGCCGCAGGGCAAGAGCCTGCTCATTGGCGGATTCACGCGCGACAGCGGCGACACGGTCGAGAAGAAGGTGCCGCTGCTCGGCGACATTCCGTGGCTGGGCCGCGTGTTTCGCTACAACAGCACATCGCAGAACAACAACGTTCGCGTGTTCCTGATTCAGCCGCGCGAGATCGACGGGCCGATGACGCGCGACGCGAGCGATATTGCCGGTGACACCGTCGCGACCTTGCCCTATCCGATTCACAGCGACTCGATAGACCTCCGACGCGCGACCGGCCTCGACGCCCATGCGCCGACACCCGCCGCCAGCAAGAACACGGATGCTGTACCGGGCGCCGCGCCTGCGGGCAATGGCGTGCGGAAACTGCCAGCGCCACGCGTCGAGTCGTCGGCGCACACACCCGCCCCATCCCTTTCGTCGGGCACCCCCGAAGCGCCGGCGGCGCGCGACGATTCCACCCTTCCTCACACGGGAGTCGACCGTGGCCAGTCTTGATGTCATCCGGCCGTCGCCGTCATCATCGTTTTCGGAATCCGCTGCCAGGACGTCTTCGGGCCGGCAGCGCGCCACGAGAACGGCGGACGACGACGACGGCCCCCAGCGCCTGCTCTCTGGCGGGCCGGTCGCCGATATCCGCCGCGCGGCGGAGTCGAGCGACGAAATGTCCTCCGCGCTGGCGCAGTTCCGTCTGCGCGCGAACCGCAAGGAAGAGAACCGTGGCATGGCGCAGAGCTATGACTACATTCTCGAAGAAGACGCACCGAACAAGATTCGCGAGATTCTGGGCGCGTCGTGGGTGTCGGCCGAGGAGTTGACGCGTCTGTTACGTGAGGCGTTCGACGACATCAGCGACCGTTGGGTCGCCTTGCAGGCCCTGGCCACCCAGCACAAGACGCTGCGTGCGGAGCAGCAACTGGCGCTGGAAGTCGTTATCGCCGAGGCACAGGCCGCGCCGCCCGAAGAGATTCGCGCGCGCAAGGCAGGCGTACATTGTGCGATCAAGGCCCGGCTGGTCGGACACCAGATGGCGCTCGACTTCGCCCCGAACCTGCTGCGCGCCGCCTACCGGAGCTTCCTCACGACCGAGGCGCCGGACATCGAGCTTTACCAGACGTGGATCGCCGGCTTCGGCGTGGCGCGGCGCGAACAGGTGCTCATCTTCATGGAAGGCGCCATCGTCGACGACATGCGCGCGGAAGACCCCAGCAGTACGCCGCCGCAATTCGCTTCGTCGCTGGAGCGACTGGGGACGCTGCGCCGCCTGCGCACCTGCGAACACAGCTTCGTGCTCCACGTGAGCCGGAGTGCGCTGGCCGCACCGTTCAATGCGAGCGAGCGCGACTGGCTGCATTTCCTGCTGGTGGTCCTGACCGACGCCATGGGGCTCGACGAGTCGCTGCGATACACCATGGGTGTCAACGCGCTGCTGCGCGAGAACGGCGATCACGCGCGGCTCATCAATCTCCTGCTGCTCGCCTGTCAGCAGCTACCGGGTGAGCCGTTGCAGACACAGGACAACCGCGACACGCTCCTCGGCGGACTTCGAGATCTTGGTGGCGCGGCCTATGCCCGTGAAAGCAGCGCTCGTGCCGTCGATCCGACGTCGCGGCATCGCCGGAGTGTGTAATGCCCGCAGCGTTGCTCAACGACCTGCGGGGTCGTCCCGAGATCGTCATTCTGATTTTGATGTCGTGCGTGATCGCCATGCTGGTGATCCCGCTGCCGACGTATCTGGTCGACTTTCTCATCGGCACCAACATCACGATCTCCGTGCTGCTCTTTCTCGGAGCGTTCCACATCGAGAGGATTCTGAACTTCTCGTCGTTTCCCTCGATGTTGCTCATCACCACGCTGTTCCGGCTTGCGCTGTCGATCAGCACCACGCGTCTGATCCTGATCGATGCGGACGCGGGCAAGATCATCGATTCGTTCGGACAGTTCGTGATTGGCGACAGTCTGGCCGTGGGCTTCGTGGTGTTCGCCATCGTGACCATCGTGCAGTTCATCGTGATTGCGAAGGGCTCGGAGCGCGTGGCGGAAGTGGCGGCGCGCTTCTCGCTCGACGGCATGCCGGGCAAGCAGATGAGCATCGACGCCGACGTGAAGGCCGGCACGCTCGATAACGACGGCGCACGCGAGCGGCGCAGTGTGCTGGAGCGCGAGAGCCAGTTGTACGGCTCGTTCGACGGCGCGATGAAGTTCGTGAAGGGCGATGCCATCGCAGGCATCGTCATCATCTTCGTCAACCTGATCGGCGGCATCATCGTCGGCATGACCCAGCGGGGGATGGAACTGAGCGGCGCGCTCACGACATACACCTCGCTCACGATCGGCGACGGACTCGTCGCGCAGATTCCGGCACTGCTGATCTCGGTCGCCGCAGGCTTCGTCGTCACGCGCGTGAATGGCGAAGCCGACAACATGGGCCGCACGATCATCAGCCAGTTGATGGGCAACCGCTTCGTGCTCGGTGCCACGGCGTTGCTCACGCTGGTGATCGGTACGCTGCCGGGGTTTCCGTTCCTGACGTTCTCGCTGTTGTCCTGCCTGCTGGCGTTCGCATGCTATTTCGCCAAGCCGACGCCCCATGCGAAAGCCGGCGCCGGCAGTGCGGCGGGCGTGTCCGGCAAGGCGGGCGCCACCGACGCCTCGGGCAAAGCCCGGAAGACGGGAGCGAAGGCCGACAACTCGCTGGCATCGATCGACAACCTCGATAACGTCGCGCCGTCGACCGCGCCGCTGGCCATCGTGCTGCCGTCGGCGCAGGTCGCGGCGTTTGAAGCTGCGACGTTCGCGCAACGCGTGCGAAGTCAGTTCTTCACCGACTTCGGCGTGCATCTGCCGGAACTGCTGTTGCAGGGCTCTCCCACGCTGGACGACTCGCGCGCGGCGGTCTACATCAACGAAGTGCGCGCCGACGAGTTTGTCATTTTCTACGACCGGGTGCGCATCGACGCCTACACCAGCGAGATCGCCTCGCTCGATTTCCAGCCGGTCTTCTCGGGGCCGGAGCGTGGCCGGTGTGCATGGGTGACGCCCGAGCAGGGCGAGACCCTGAAGGCGATGCGGCATGTCACGCACCTGCCGGCCGACGAGCTGTATCAAAGTCTGGCGGTGCTGCTCACGCGCCACGTCAACGAGTTCTTCGGCATTCAGGAAACGAAGAAGATGCTCGATCTTGTCGAGCAGCACTATCCGGATCTTGTCAAGGAGGTGCTGCGACATGTGGCCTTGCAGCGCGTCTCGGAAATCCTTCAGCGTCTGGTGACGGAGCGCATCTCCGTGCGCAACATGAAACTCGTGATGGAGGTCCTCGCCATGTGGGCGCCGCGCGAGAAGGACGTACTCAATCTCGTCGAGCACGTGCGTGGGGCCCTCGGTCGCTACATCTGCAACAAGTTCCTGCGCAATGGCGAGTTACGCGTCGTCATGCTCTCGGCGGAAGTAGAGGAGAGCGTGCGGCGCTCGATTCGTCAGACAGCGGGTGGCGCCTTCGTGAACATGGACCCGAAGGATGCAGAGACGCTGCTCGACCGCGTGGCGCTGGCGCTGGACAGCTCCGGGCGCGCTCACAAGGACATCGTGCTGCTGGCGTCCGTGGATGTTCGACGGTTCGTGAAGAAGCTGGCGGAGACGCGCTTTCGCGATCTGGAAGTGCTGTCGTTCGGCGAGTTGGTCGACGGCGTATCCGTCAACGTCATCAGCACGATCTGAGGCGGGTGACGCATGCCTGAGGGGAAACCATCAATGGACCATCCGCCGCTCGTCAGACAACTGTCGCTGATCTCGCGCATTGCCGGGCATACGGCCGAGGCGTGCATTCCCGGTGTGGCGATCGGTGAGATCTGCGAGATTCGCCGTACGTGGCGCGAACCCGAAGTCGTGGGGCAGGCGCAGGTCATCGCGGTGCACGACGACCGGGCGATTCTCAGTCTGTTCGCCGCGACGCAGGGCTTGTCGTGCGACTCGGCGTTGTTGCCCACGGGACGGCAGGCGACCTGCCGTCCGAACGATGCATGGCGCGGTGCGGTGCTCGATGCCAGCGGCGGCATCGTCGACCGTATCGATGACGGCGACGTCACCACGCCGGGTCCGGCGAGTCTGACGGGTCAGACGAGTTCGACGGCAGTCGAGCGCACGCTGCTCGCCCCGGCATTGCCTTACGAACATCGTGTGGGGGTGGCCGAGGGGCTGCATACCGGTCTGCGCGCCATCGATGCGCTCATGCCGTGCGGTATCGGGCAGCGCGTGGGCATCTTCGCCCCGGCAGGTTGCGGCAAGACATCGTTCCTCAGTGCGTTGATGGCAGGGGTCGAGGTGGACACGACCGTCATTGCGCTGATTGGCGAGCGCGGGCGCGAAGTGGTCGAGATCGTCGACGAGTTGCGCGCGTCGCCCGGGGCAAATCGCTGCGTCGTGATCTTTGCGACGTCGGACGCCCCGGCGGTCACGCGTCGCAACGCGGCCTTGCTGGCCACGACCGTGTCCGAGCACTTCCGCGATCAGGGACATCGCGTGGCGTTGTTCGTCGACTCGCTCACGCGTTACGTGCGCGCCTGCCGCGATCTTGCGCTGGCGACCGGCGAGCTGCCGATGCGCGCGGGCGTGCCGGCGTCGGTGTACACCAGCCTGCCGCAACTGCTGGAGCGCGCGGGCGCGTCGAAGCGCGGCAGCATCACCGCGTTCTACACCGTGCTCATGGAAGACGAAGAGATGCCCGATCCGATGGTCGAGGAGATCCGCTCGATCCTCGACGGACACATCCATCTGAGTGCGCAACTGGCGCACCGCAGTCACTACCCGGCCATCGACGTGCTGCGTAGCGTGAGCCGGGTGGCGACACGCGTCGCGACAGCGGATCACATCCGTGCGGCCGGTCGGTTACGTGCGTGGCTGGCACGTCTGGAAGCGTTGCAGACGCTCGTCGATCTGGGGGAGTACCGCCCCGGTGTGAACGCGCAGGACGACGAGGCGATGGATGCCAGGCCGCGTATCGAAGCGTTCCTGCAACAGGGCAAAGGCGAGTGGTCGTCCGCCGACGAGACGCTGGGGAGGCTGCATGAAATCGTGGGCTGACGCGCGACGCTTCGGTCGGGGTGCACTGGAGATGAAGCAGTTGCAGGAGCGCGAGTTGCAGGACATCTCGATGCGGGACGCGGAACTCGCCCAAAAGCACGGCGAACTCGAAGGGCAGCGCAACGCCATCCTCACGTTGATCGCTTCTTCGAAGCCCTCGCAACTCGAATCCGATATGACGGGTATACGGGGCGGCATGCGCACGACGGCCATGCTGCGCCAGCAGGTGCGCGACATCGAAGTGAGGATGTCGACGCTCGCAGAGTCGCGCGAGCAGCTTGAGACCGATCGAGAACTTACCGAAGCCGAGTGGCGACGCTGGTGGCGAAAGGAAACCAAGTACGCGCGCCTGAGTAAAACGTTGCGCCGGGACGCTCACAAGCGTCAGGTGCATGCCGAGTACACAGAACTGGAGGAGCGTCAGTCATGGAGCCCATGATCGGAGCGTGGATGTACGCCAGACCGGTGAGCCCGACGGAGGACGATTCGCGCCCGTCGGACGAAAAATCGCTCCAGGACCGGATCGATAGCGAGCTTCGTCAACGCCGGTCGGATCGGCGCGAGCGCGACGCGTTTCCCGGCGGCATGCCCGTCTGGCTGATGCCGATCCCGCCGGTTCCACCGGAACCGATGCGTCCGGTGGCCGCGCACGGGGGAGTGTTGACGGAGGATGACGCGCGCAAGAACGCGAGAGCGCCCGGTGCCGACGATGCGCAACGCGCAGGGCGCCATCGTCGCGACAACTTCGACGGTGCCGTCAGGCAGGCCGTCGTTGCGACACAGATCGCGTTGCAGCGTCCGGTGAAGACGTTTGCCGATGCGCGTGAGCATCCTGCGTCCCAGGGCGTGCAGGACGGCGCCGGTCATGCGGCGGCCACCGCTGCTGCGGACACCCGGGACATCGCCGATGCCCCGAGTCGGAAGGACGCCCCGAGCGCGCGAGACGGCATCGCGCCGGCGGCCGTCCGGCCTCATGGGGCGAGGGCTCTGCCACAACCCCTTGCGGATCGTCCACGTGAGTCTGGATTGCCGTCGGCAGATGGGGTCTCAGGACCCGGAGAGACCGTTGCGACGTCGGGTGGCAGCGGCCGACGACCGGCGCGGCACGGACCTGACGATGGGGAGACGTCAGGCGCGCCGGGTCAGGCGTCGGGCTCGCATCGTCCGTTGCAGGCGAGCACCGGGACCTCACAGCAAGCCCCGCCGCCCAGGATGCCCAGACCGGGCGCCCATGCGCAGACAGCGACCGCCGCCGAGCGGGTACCGGTGCGCGGTGACGGCATGCGCTATGCGTTCGGTAGTTGGGGCAAAGGACATTTCGTCAACGTGCAGGTGGTGCAGGTGGACGGCCGAAGCGGGTTCGTCCTGGGGGCGTCCGACGCGATCGTGCAACGTCGTCTTGCCCTGGCGTTGCCTGCAAGCGGCGATGGTGGATCACCCGGCGCATCAGGCGAAACCGGCAGTCGCGGGGAGGTGGGCTTGCACATCGTCGAAGCCTTGCCGCATTCGGATGACAGGCGAGACGAGGAGTCCGGATGCTGAAGCTGCGGCGCATCGACGAAGATCAGGCGCGTCTCGACGCTGCCGCCGAGGCGTGGCGCGCCCGGGGTTGGCAGGCGTCTATCGAGCATCTGCCACGCATGGGTTCCTGGATGCGGGTGCAGGACACGGCGCGCACCTGGCAGGGATGGGTCGAGCCGGGGATGTGGCTCGAAGGCGTGGCTCACGAACTGGCTTCGCTCGCGTGCTGTGCCGATTCGGAGCAACTCGCGGCCCGCCTGTTCGCCGTCACGGCAACGCCACTGAATCTGCCCATGCCGGAGCTTCGCTACGACATTCTCGACGTGGGGGCGCCGGTCGACGGCACCGCGTTGCCCGACGCCCGGCTGCTGCGGGTGCGCGCGGCCGAGTGCCCCGTCTGGCTCGCACGCGTGCCAGACATTCATGCGGCGCTGCCGCTGGATCTGAGCGACGTGCGGTTCCCACTGGACGTGGAAGTCGGCCGCAGCCGCGCGCGCCTTTCGACGCTGCGTCAGGTCCGGCGCGGCGACGTGCTGATCGTGCGCGATGCACAGCGTCGGCTGAGTTGCGCGGGCCGGATCATCGGCGGTTATCAACAGGAAGAGGGAAGCGCGATGCTGGAAACCTATTTGCATGACGATATCGATGACATGGCGCCGGGCGACGGGCCGACCTATGACGACGCGGCCTACGGCGGTCATGACCAGCAAGTGCAACCTGCGCTCGCGCTGCCCTTCGAGCAACTGCCGGTCGAACTGGTGTTTGTGCTGCAACGGCAACGCATGACGCTCGCCGAACTCCAGCAACTTGGCCGCACCCGTACGTTCGCTTTGCCAGCCGGCGCGGAGCAGCGCGTGGAGGTGAGGGTGAACGATACGTTGCTCGCGCGTGGTGAACTCGTGCAGCTCGACGGGCGGCTCGGCGTCGAGATCTCCGAGTGGCTGATGGCGTCTAACGACCTGCGCCGCCTGGACGATACGAGTGCCGCCGATGGCGCGCGCGCCGCGATGGACCCCCGCCATGTGGAGTGACGTGCCGGCCATCGGCGTACTGAGCTTTTTCACACTATTGCCGTTTCTGATTGCCTCGGGGACCTGCTTCGTCAAGTTCTCCATCGTCTTCGTGATGGTGCGCAACGCGCTCGGTCTGCAACAGGTGCCGAGCAACATGACGCTGAACGGCGCGGCGCTGCTCATCTCCATTTTCGTGATGCTGCCGGTCGCCACGGCCGTGCTCGATGCGTATCAGGCGAACCCCGTCAACTTCTCCGATCCGAACTCGGTGCGTCGCTTTCTCGACGACGGCCTCAGCCCCTATCGCGATTACTTGCTCAAGTACGCCGACCCGCAACTCACGCAGTTCTTTGCACGTCAGGAAATGAGCCGCGACGGTACGGGGGTACCGGTCGATGCGTCGACGCCGTCGATCTTCGCCTTGTTGCCCGCCTATGCGCTCACCGAGATCAAGAGCGCTTTCACCATCGGCTTCTACCTTTATCTGCCATTCGTGGTGGTCGATCTGGTGGTCTCGAGCGTGCTGCTCTCGCTGGGCATGATGATGATGAGCCCCGTGACGATCTCGGTGCCCATCAAGCTGATTCTTTTCGTGGCGATGGACGGCTGGTCGCTGCTGTCGCAGGGGCTGGTTCGCCAGTATCTGCCGTGAGGACACTACGGCATGGATAACCTCATCTTCGCGGGCAATCGCGCCCTCTATCTCGTGCTGATCCTGTCGGCCGGACCGGTCGCCGTGGCGACGCTCGTCGGTGTGACCGTGGGTCTGCTTCAGACCGTGACACAGGTGCAGGAGCAGACGTTGCCGTTCGGCCTGAAGCTACTCGCCGTATCGATGAGTCTGTTCCTGCTCGCCGACTGGTATGGCGAGACGCTGGTGGCCTTCGGTGCGTCGATGATGCAACTCGCCATGACGGGCAAGTCCTGAGATGGATCTGACGCTCGTCTTCGAGCACCACGACGGAATTCTGGCCACGGCGATTGCCTACGCGCGTGTGGCGCCGACGGTGTTTCTGCTGCCGATCCTCAACGGGAACGTGCTGGCCGGTGTGGTGCGCACCGTGGTTTCGATGTGGATCGCCGTGGGAGTCTGGCCCTACCCCTACGGTGCACCGCTCGCGCTCGACGCGCCGGTGTGGGGGGTGCTGCTGCGCGAGGCGTGCGTCGGCCTGCTGATCGCCGTGGCCGTCGCCTTTCCGTTCTGGGTGTTCCACGCGCTGGGCGCGTATATCGACAATCAGCGCGGCGCCACGCTCAGCAGCGTGATCGACCCGGCGAACGGTATCGACACGTCGGAGCTGGCGGGGTTCTTTCAGTGGTTCGGCGCCGTGATCTACCTACACCTCGGGGGCATGCGGCTGTTGCTCGAAGTGCTCGCGAGCAGCTATCGGGTATGCGAGCCGTTCGGCGGATGCACATTGTCCGCGGCGCGCGTGCACGGGCTTCTGGATGCGCTGGTGGGCCACGCGATTGCGTTGTCCGCGCCGGTCGTCGCGGCGCTGTTCCTGTCGGAGCTCGTGCTGGGTCTGCTCTCGCGTTTCGCGCCACAGGTCAATGCGTTCGCGCTGTCGCTCACGATCAAGAGCCTGATCGGGTTCACGATCCTGCTGATCTATTTCTCGGCGACCTTGCCGCACGCGCTGGTGACACGCTTCATGCGCCCCGAAGACGTCGTGCGCTGGCTCTCGCCGGTGGTGGGGTCATAGCGGCATGGGTGAGAAGACAGAGAAGCCGACACAGAAGCGGCTTCGCGACGCAGCGAAGAAAGGGCAATCGTTCAAGAGCAAAGAGCTGACGATGGTCACGCTCGTGTTCGTCGGTCTGATCTACGTGTTCTCGACCGATCCGCTGATCTGGTTGATGCAGGAATACCGTCAGGTGCTCGCCGACGGTCAGTTCGCCAATCCGCAGGCCTTTGCCGTCAGGCTGTTCAGGCACGGACTCGAAGCGTTCCTGCCCGTGCTGCTCGTGTGCATCGTGGCAGCGGTACTGCCCACGTTGCTCCAGACCGGTTTCGTCTGGGCGGGGCAGGCGCTCAAGCTCAATCTGGGGGCGGTGAATCCGATGCAGGGCGCGAAGCGCATCTTCAGCATGCGAACGCTCAAGGACGCGATCAAATCGGTCCTCTACCTGCTCAGCTTCGGCGCGATCGCGGTGGCGTTATGGAGCAGCGCGAAAGGACTGCTGTTCGCACAGATTCACATGAGTCCGGCAGGCGTGGGGGCGGCGTGGGTGGAACTCGTGATGAAGCTGGTGTGGATCGCGCTGGTGTGTGTCGTGCCGATCGCCGTGCTCGATGCGATGGTGGAGTTCTGGCTGTTCATGCGCGAGCAGCGCATGGAGCGGCACGAAGTGAAGCGGGAGCAAAAGGACTCGGACGGCAACCCGGAGATCAAGCAGAAGCGTCGCACGCTGCACTCCGAGTTGCTTTCGGAGGCGGTGAAGTCCGACGTCCGGGATTCGCGGCTGATCATCGCCAACCCGACGCACATCGCCGTGGGCATCTACTTCCGGCCCGACATCGTCCCGCTGCCCTTCATCTCGGTGATGGAGACGAATGCGCGGGCGCTCGCCGTGCGTCGCTACGCCGAGTCGCAGGGCGTGCCGGTCATCGGCGACGTCGCCCTCGCGCGGCGCCTGTACCGCACACACCGGCGCTACACCTTCGCCTCCATCGAGGAGATCGACGCCATCATGCGACTGCTCGTCTGGCTGGAAGACGTCGAACGGGCAGGGATGCACGACGAGAGCGAAATTGAGGAAAAAGCTGAAGAAGCGGAAGACGCGAGCAAGGAATTGCCCCATTCCGCAGGGTCTTCGGCGCGCGACGCCGTGAGCGAGGATGAAGCCCCGGCTGGTGGGCCGCCCAGCCCTGTCGGCCCCCTCATGAATCACAGGGGCCGATGGCGATGAAATTCCATGATGGAGACGGCGTTCTATAGAACACTTTTTGGAAGTCTCCCAAAGAGTGCATTGCTTAAATGCTAGTTACGGGATGCCAGCGATGGCGACAAGCGACGCGAGGTAGCCCCGGCCTTCATGAACACAGACCACCAGGAGGAGCGATGGTACATCGGGACATGCGTGACCTCTGGCGGTCGCACGACGTGGGTGCATTGACGTATCGGAGCGAGACCCACGAGCACAGCGAGGTACCCGCAACGGCATGCCTGCGCACGATGGCGCGCGAAGCCTTCGTCGGCCTTCGCGAAAAGCTTCGGGCCGATGGCACGGTGTTGCCAGCCGAACATGAGCTGTTTCCCGACGCGGCGTTAGCGGGCGTCTCGACAGTCATACCGCCGGGCCGGCTCGCGCACGCATCGATATGTGCCGATGAGGTCTCGATCCGGGCAAGTCTGAGTGACGCTGCGCGCCGTGCGGTCGCAGCACATGGGCGCGCCCGGACAGCGTTCGGGCGCAGTCAGGAGCGGGCGATGCAGGCCGATCTGGTCGTCGCCGAGATTCAACTGGTGCTCGACATTCTCTCGCCGCGAGACCCGCAGTACGCGCGTGCCAGCCAGAAGCGCCACGTGGCACTCGCCGAAGCGCGCGAGGCCGCTGCGCAGGCCGACGACGACTATCGATGGATCCGGGCGACTGTGGTGGAGCCGTGGATTCTGTTTCTGGCAGCGCTGCCCGCCTGTACTCACGCCGCATCCGCTGTCGTTTCCCACGCACCCTCCGCCGTCTCCCAGGAGGCATCGACGGCTCGCCTGCCGAATGCCCGCAGTGGTCGTGCCGGTCATGGTGTTCACGGTGGCTATGTCGGTCACGGCAGCGAGAGCGGCCAGAGCGGACGTCGTGAACCCCGCGCATTCTGGGGTCGCTCGTCGGCGGGGCGCCGCCGGGGACCTGTGTCCCGGCTCGCATTTATTCCAGTCACTCGACTGGCAGACAGAAGATTGACCCGTTTTCGGGTATCGGAAGGAGGTAATTCGATGACACAAGCGGCAATGCAAACGGATACGGACGAGGGTCGCGTCACAAGCGCGATCTGGAATGCCGTCGTCGCCGGCGCCAGTCTGAAGGACATTCATGGGATTCCGAGCGAAACCATGGACGGCCTCTACGCACACGCCTACGACTTCTACAGCAACGGTCAGCTGACGCAGGCAGAAGCCTTCTTTCGCTTCCTCTGCATCTACGACTTCTACAACCCCGAATACATCGTCGGCCTCGCAGCCGTGTGCCAACTGAAGGAGGAGTATCAGAAGGCCGTCGATCTCTATGCGATGGCGTTCGCCGTCGGAAAGAACGACTACCGACCCGTGTTCTACGCGGGCCAATGTCAGATGATGATGCGCAACCGCGCACTCGCGCGCGAATGCTTCGGACTCGTGTGCGAGAGCAGTTGCGATGCCGATCTGCGCACCAAGGCCAAGGCGTATCTCGACGCGATCGGTGCAGAAGCCGAAGAGAAGACCCCCGGCGACAAGGAGGCCGCATGAGTATCGCGATTTCCCCAGCCAGCATCCCGTCGTCCATTCTGGGTCCCGATGTCGAGCCGGATGCCGGTGGTCCCGACGCCATGGACAAGACGCCGCCCGCCTTGCCGTTCGACATGAACACGGTCGTCAAGAAGATCATCGACGACATGACGTCAAAGCAGAATGCGCCCTCCGAGAACAACGCCGGTGCGCCCGACCTGAAGCCCCCGCCGAACGATTCACGTGCGAATCTGACCTATCTGCTCAGCCAGTTGACGCAGTTGTTCCGCGACGCGTCGCTGGGCGACCTTCAGACCCGGCTGAAGCAACTGGAGGTGGAAGCGGCGGCGCAGCAGGCGCTTGCCGAGCAAAGTCAGGCGGAGTTCGACAAGGCGGCGGCCGATGCGGCGGATGCCCTCGCCGCGTACGAGTCCGCACTCGAAGCCCTCACCAGCGCGAAGCAGGCGCTGGATCAGGCGAAGCGCAATCTCGAGGCTGCCAAAGCCGCACTCGATGCCGCCACCCCCGGCACGCCCGAATACGACGCCGCGAAGCGGGCCTTCGACGCAGCGAAGTCTGCATACGACGTTGCCGAGGGCAAGCTCGATAGCGCCAGACAAGACGCCATCAAGGCCAACGACGTCGCAAAAGACGCGGTGAAAAAGGCCGACGACCTGCTGGGCAAATTTCTCGGCAATCCGTCACTCGGCGGTATCAACAACAACGTCGCCAACGACAAGCAACAGGAGAACATGAACCAGCTTGTCTACCTGATGGCCCAACTCGCGAAATTGCTGGGCGACAGCGCGAACGACGCGATTCAGGAAGACATGAAGTTCTTCGAGACGCTGCGTCAGGCTCGTGAAGCCGACCTCGTCAAGAAGAACGAGGAATACGAGGCGCAGGTCAGGAAGGCCGAAAAGATGAACCGGATCTTCGGCATCTTCGGCAAGATCTTCGGTGCCGTACTGGCAGTCGTGGGCGTGGTCGGTGCGGTGTTCACCGGCGGGCTGAGCACCACGATGACGGTCATCGGCGTGGGGCTGATGGCCGATTCGATCATGGGCGCCACCACCGGCTTTTCGCTGGTCGGCGAAGCGCTCAAACCGTTGATGACCCACGTCGTACAACCGCTGGCCGAGCAGATCGGCAAGTTCGTCGGCTCGATGCTCGAAGAACTGGGTGTCGCGAAAGATACGGCGGAACTGGTCGGCAACATCATCGGTGTCGTGGTGGCCGCCGTGGCCGTGATTGCCGCCGTGGCAGTCGCCGTAGTGGCAGGCGGGGCGGCAGCGGCCACGCAGATGGGCAAGGCGCTCGGCACGCTCGTGGGCGATGTCGTGAAAAAGATGGTGCCTGAACTCCTGCGCGAGGCCGGCTCGGCAGGCGCGCGAATGCTATCCCAGGGGCTGGCCTCGGCAATGGCGCGCGTGGGCGTCAAGGAAGGCAACGCACAGATGCTGGCCAACACGCTGCGCCAGTTTCTGGCCGCAGGTGAGCTCGGACTGGCGGGAACGCAGGCCGCCGGCAGCGTGGTGACGGGGACCTACGAGAAGCGGGCGACCGACACGATCGCCGACATGATGGTCTCGCAGGACTCGCTCGACAAGCTCACGGACTCGGTGAAGCAGTCGTCCGACCGGTTCGCGGCCGCGCAGAACATCGTCTCGCAACTCATTTCCCAGATGTCCGATGCTGGCCGGGTCCAGCAGGAGACGCAACGCTTTGTGATGAACAACGTACGCGCTTGAATGTAAGGAGCCAATCATGAACATTCTCGAAGTCCGTCATCAGCCGGTCGCGGTGGCGCCGGAAACCCTGAACTCCCCGAAAGATCCGCAACGCTCGCCGGCCCTTCTCTATAACGTCTTCAGCCCGGATGCCGAGGTCGACGACGACGACGACGCGCAGCGGCCGTCGCTCATGAACCCGCCGCCGGATGCCAACCGCAAGGACGCGACTGACTGGCTCAAGGAGCAGGGCAGCGACATGCCGGGAACGAAGGACAAGCCCTCGCCTCGCGGGGGCAGTCTGATCTCCGAGGATGCGATGTTGCTGTCGCAGTTCTACGCGTTCTTCCAGAAGGCTTACGAGAACTCGCTGAAAATGCGCAACACCATCGCGCAGGTCAACACGCAGTCCGTCATCGCCACGGCCAATGCACTTAAGGAGCAGGGCATGGCGCAAATGATGGGCGGTATCTCCGCGGGTGTCTTGCAGGGGGCGATGGCGGGTGCGGGAGCGTTCCAGAGCATGAAGGGTATTTCCACCGAGCGGCAGGCATTGAAGATGCAGACGCCGAAGCCGGAGGCCCCGCCCACGCCGACCGTGGCCAATACCCCGGAAGGGCCGGCGCCGGATGCGCCGCGCAGTAACGTCAACGCTCAGGCTCCGGACGATGCGCCACCGCCGCCGCGTACGGATGCTGCCGACGACACGCCGGATGCGCCGCCGCCCCCGACGTCGCAAGAACCGACGCCGGACACCACGCCCGCCACGTCGGCGGACGGCCCGAGTGCTGAGGAAATGAACCTGTTGGGTCGACGCAAGAGTACTCAGGGCGCGGCGTTCACCATGCTCGCAGCCCCAACCGGCGGGCTAGTCAACGGCACGGCACAGTACGCGTCGGCGCTCGCTCAGCAGGATCAGAAGCTCTCCGACAGCGGCGCGCAACTGACCAAAGATGGCGTCAACAACCTTCAGGATCAGGCGAACAAGGACAACACCCTGATTGTCGAGATGCTGCGTGCGCTCGAGAACGTCAATCAGGCGAAGGTCAGTTCGGCCGCCGCCATTGCCGGAAACCTGCGCGGCTGATGCCCGCGACACTCCAAAGGACGAATCGATGACGAGAATCGGTGAAGAGAACCAGATCCCCTGGTATCTGCTTAACAACGTGAGCGACGTGGCGCCCGTATCCGAGGAGGTCGAAGAGAACGTCGGATCCGGCAAACAGCCGGGCGACGATCCGACGATCGACGCGCAACGGGTCGCCGGTGTCATACAGGCCGCTGGCAAGTTGCTGGAACTCAGAGGGAAGTTCGCGCAGGATCTGAGCGACGCGTCGCGTGACGACGTGGCGGTCGCGGAGCACGACCTCGTGAGCCGCGCCAACGCGTTGGCACGCAGCGACGTGCCGATGCCTCGGGAACTCCGGGAAGGGCTGCTGGGCAAGACGCCCGACAAACCCGGCGGCAAAGACGAACCCGACGCGATTGATGGCATCGATGGGATTGACGGTAAGGATCCGCAGAAGCCCAGTGTGAACAATGCGCCGCCGCCGGGCATCGACAACACGCCCGATGTGAACGGCACCGATGAAGAAGACAGCCCGGAAGACGGCAAGAAGCCGCTGACCGATGGTGAGATCTGGGAGATCATCGTCAAGCTGATCGCCGACGTGAAGGAGAACTTCCTCAACATCTTCGGCGACGCCGCGAAGAACTATCTCGATTTCGGCAAGGCGCTCACCGACATCGTGGCGAAGCTCTCGTCGTGGATCACGTCCAAAGACGATGGCAAGAACGTCGAGCTGGACGTGGGGGCGCTCAAGGACGAACTGCAAAAGCTTCTCGAGAAATACGCCTTGCCGAGCAAGGATGCAGTGCTTTGGCCGAAGCAGGATAAGGAAGGTAAGGGCGACATCGAAGGCGGCAGCAAGGAAGATGCCGAGAAATGGGCAAAGGACCTCGGCTTGCCCAAAAGCAGCGTGGTGGAGCAACCGCCAGGCAGCGGCAAATATGTGGTCGTGATCGATACGACGCCGATCACGAAGATGATCGAATCGTTGCCGAAGGGCGACAAGAACGGCAAGAGCAAGATGACCACGCAGCAACTTGAAATCTGGCGCACGGGCTTTACGGGTCACGAGAATCTCGTGAAGACGGCGACGCAGTCGATGTCGCAGCGCTTCACGACAGCCAATGCCACTAACGAGAGTCTCGTCAAACTGCTCAGTGGTTCCATCCTGTCGATGGCCGAGACCTTCAAGGGATTCAGTCGGTAATGCGCACGGATGGCTTTCTTCTCGACGCCGCGCGTTCGCGCGCGGCGCCGATTCTGACACCGGAGCTGTTGCCTTGCGCCCGGTTTCGACCCGGGCCATTGCGCAATCTGCCGTCGCAGGCGTATCTGTCCGGGTTGTTGAGCACCGGCGACGCCGGCGCGCTCGGTGTGGCATTGATGATGGCCGTGCGCGATGCCTTCGATCCGTCGCTACTCGAAGACATTGCGTTACGTCGACAGTGCAATGCCATGCGCGATGCTGTGTTACCGCAAGGCGCCATGCGGCAACGGGCGATTCTCGAGTGCTTTGCCAGAGGAGAAGCAAGATCGTTAAGCGATACCTTCGGCTTTCTGATCACGCTGCTCGTTGATCACCCGCAGCGCGAGGCATTGCGGGGGTTTGCGTCGCAACTCGTCTTGCGCGACTCGGAACCCGCCGAGGAGATTCGGCGCAACCCGCTCGTGGCGGCCATGCTGGCGGGACTCGGGCTATTCCCGGAAGCCCCCGCGTCTGCGGTATCCACGCCACACATGCTGCAATAGTTGACGTTACGCTGGCGCAAGACCCGTGAGCCACTTGATCCCGCCAACCCGCCAACCCCGCCGACTCAGGCGGGGTTTTTTCATGAGCGCTCAAAGGGAGAACAACGTTTCCAGACGCGGGTCGTGACGGTAGAGCCGTTGCCATGGATACCAGTCCGTGCGCATGCGTCGCCACGCTTCACGGGCAGGCGGCAGCCCATGCGTGTGCAGAATCAGCGGTAACAGCCCCGCACGCACCTGGCGCGGATCGATCTCGGCGAGCAATTGTTCTGCCTCCCGTCGCGCGGCGACGCCACCGCGTGCGAGTTCCACGTAATGGCGGTTGACCCGGAGCAGTCCGGCATCGTCGCCCGTCTCGCGCACCGAACGCACGAGCGCTTCGGCTTCGGCGTGACGCCCCTGGTACGAGAGCATGATCGCCATCGCGCTGGTCAGCACCGGGTGATGCTGGCCGAGCCGTTGCAGGTTCTGTCTGGCGACGGCAATGGCGTCGTCGGTGCGCCCGTCGTAAAACATCGCCCACGTCTTGAGAATGGCGGCGGCGATGAAGCTGGGGTCGTGTTCCAGCGCAATGTCGAGCGCCATCTCGGCCGCCTTCAGTTCCCCTTTGAGAATGCAATGCCACGCGTGGTGATAGCGCACGTAAGGATTCGACGGCGCCGACCACAGTGCCCTGTCGAAGAGAATGTTCGCCACGCTCGATTCGAACTTCATGCTGTGCAGAATCGCCAGCAGACTGACGGCGTGAGGATCTCTCGGCGCCAGCGCGAGCGCGGCCTCGACGGCGGCACGCGCGCCGTGCAGGGCGGCCTTCTGATCGAACAACCCGAGATGGGCGAGCGCGAGATAACACTCGGCTTGCCCGCAGTACGGTGCCGTTCGCGAGGCGCCGTGCCCGACGCACTGATGAAAAAGCTGCAACGACTGGCGCAGACTCGACGGCGTGTGAAGCTGGAGATTGAAGCGGGCGTGCAGGAACGTGGTTGCGCTGTCGAGCGAGTCGAAGGAGTGCGAGAGGTGGACGGAGGCGCATAGACCCGGCACGTGCTTCGTCACGATATCGGTGATGCGAATTTCGAGGGGAAGCGTGTTGGCCGTGTCGGTCAGTTCGAAATCTTCGCTGAACAGAAGCTGATGACCGTCCGAGGTGACCAGTTCGATGCGCAGCCGGTCGCCTTCGATACCGTGACCGATGATGTAGTAATCGGGCGTGAAACGTTCGACGAACTGGGCGATGTCGTGACAGCCGAGCACGCTGCGCGTGATCGACGCGGGTAACACGCGCAAGCCATACGCGGTGAACTCGAAGAATCGTGTCACGAGCCGATCGTGCAGCATGAGCGTCTGCGCCGAGTTCGGAAGCCGGAACGGCATGATCGCGAGCGTACATAGCGACGCCGCTCGCGTAGCCGACGATACGATGGCCACCGAGCGGCGAATCCGGTAGCCGGTGCCGTAGACCGTCTCCACGATGCGGTCCGATTTCTTCTCCCTCAGCACGCGCCGGATCGCATAGATGCAGCGCGTGAGCGACTCCTCGCTGACATCCTGATGGGGCCACACCAGCGAGAGCAACTTGTCCTTGCTGACGTTCTCGCCCGCCGCTTCGAGCAGCGTACGCAAGACTGCCACCTCCTTGGGCGGCAGGCTGATCTGACGGTCACCTTGCTTGAGAATGCCGTTCGCGTCCAACGAGAAATCGTCGAACAGGTAGATTTTTCCGTTCTGCGGCGCACTGATCTGGTTCACGTGCCGACTCTCCTGCCAGCAAGCCCCGCTCGACGCGAGCGACGACGACTGCCGACTTGACCCGTCACAAGCCGAAGACGTGTGAAACCTACGTGCGCTGAAACGTCGCCGAGGGGGGCACCGGCGAAATCATGTTCCTCAAAGCGAGGAGACTATTCGAGGAACCCGCTTTTTCAGGGGGGTAGGGCCATACAAATAGGCCGATTCCCGACGAATTTGCGTAAGTGCCTTCTCTGGATCTCTCCGCATTGGGCGAAAGATGAAATGCACTCGCAGGAGAAGACCGGGATCATGGCCGCAAGCAAGACATGTTCCTGAAAGTCCCCACCCTATAAGAAATCATGGACACAGCCTTTGGATCCGGCGGGTCGATTTCGGCGGCAGCACTTAGGAGACACGTGGCCACCCGTCTGCCCGTACCGGCGCAAGGGGAGGCAGCTACGGCATCGGGGCAGCTCTCGATTGGCCGTATCTGCGACACCATGCGCGAGCGATGGCACGTCGATGTGACGCTGCGCCGGGAGACGATTTTCTTCGAATCGCACGATCTCGATACCTGCGTGATCCGTCAGACGTCGGGCACACACATCGAGCGGCGCATGTCCCGCGCCGATGACGAGGCGGCTGCACGTGCGCTGTCGATGAATTTCGCGCTCTGCCGGCAGGGTTTCGCCTTCGGGGTGAGGCGCGGTGTGCTGGTACTGCATCGGTACGTCGCGCCGTGGGAGAGTTTCGAGACCTGCATGACGGCGGTTCGGGAGTTTCTGGTCGTCTCGGATCGCATCAAGCAATCGATTGACACGCCGTGAAGCCCTCATGAGCCACAGCATTCTCTCGATGATCGATGCGTCTCTCCCGGAGACGGTGGGGACGTTCGTACAGGTGCGCTCAGCGCCGGGCGTCGAGCCCTTCTGGTTGCTCGAATACGCTCACGGACATTTGCATCTGGTCGTCGCTGTCGATGGTGCACCGTTACCGGATGTGCGGTTCGGTGAACGAACGCCGGTGTGCGAATTCTGGATGTGCAGCCCGGCGTTGTTCGAGTCGCGGCGCGTGTTGTTGATGTACGGGCGTGAGGTGCGAGGCACGCGTCGCGATATCAAAGCCTGCGTCGACATGTTCTTGCGTGAGATGTTTTCGCACTGACGTCGGCGAGCGTTCGCAGCGCCCTGGCGGGAGTGCGGCGGTGCCGACACCTTAAGGAGACAAAATCCTATGGCAGAAACGATTCAATCGATTGCGGGCGCACACAATGCGCGCGCGACGTCGGCGAGCATGCCGGTCGAGACTTCACAAAATGAAGCCGACGCCCGGATCGGGAGTGACGATCGTCTTTTTCTCGCGAGCAACGATGGCGACGACCTCAAGGTCACCCGGACCCGGCGGCCCAAGGTGCCGGCGCCCCTGTCGCAGCAGGACACGCGCACGGCCGTTTCCGCGTTGTGGGACGTATATCAGGCGTCGCGCAAGGCGATGGGATTGCCCGACAAGGGGTTGGCCCACGACAAGCTCAAGGCGCGCGTCGAACAGTTCGTGAACCGGCCGGTCAGTACGAAGACCAAGCGCGACGACCTGCTCAAGACCTGTCAGCTTTTCGCCTCGCTGGAAGAGGCGTTGAAGCGTCACAAGGGCGGGCGCAATGTCGCCCAGTTCGACCGCGCGATGAATATCAGCCGCGGCCTGAAATGGCAGTTCAAGGCCAGTGCCGACGAGTGCGTGAAACGTCGCCTGGACAAGGGGCTGTGGCAGCGGCTGGACAACATGAAACCGGGCGCCACGACGGCCTTCAGTGTTAAGGTAGGGGCGGGTGTCGACGTGGCGCCGGGCGTGGGCGTCAATGCCAGCGTAACGCACGATTCGAGTCTGAGCATCACCCCGACGGAGTGGTTGGTGGATGCGTCGGGCAAGAAAATCACGCTGTCTGCCGATGCCGACGTGCTCGACTTCATCGAGACGGAACTGTCGCTGTCGGGCGCGTCGTCGCGTGCGGAAATCTATGCATCATTGTCCGATTACGTTTCCAGCGAGAGTCACAAGTTCAGCACCTGGATCAAGCAGGGACCGATCGCGCTGATCGGCAAGATTCGCGATCTCTTCCTGATCTCGTCCTCGTACGAGTCGACCCGGGCGCGCGCCGATTTCAGTTGCGACTGGCTGGAAGAAGACTTGATCGCGCTGTGCGGCAAAGGCGTGGACATCGTTCGACGCGGACCGGTCACGGGCGCCATCGAGCGCCACGACACGCTGGCGGGCGAAATCCGGGCGAGGGCGGGCGTCGATTTCGGTGTGACGGCAAGCCTTGCCGCGGCCGGACGTCGGCTGGTCACGATCAAGCGCGCACGGCACGACATTCTCTCGATTGCCGATGCGAAGCCGGAAATCGCCCGGCAGCTGCTCGCGAACCGGCAACTCGTGTACAACCCCGAGACATTGCTCGAGGCGATGCGTGGGCACGTCAAACAATCGAGCAACGAGATCACGACCGAGTTAATGGTCAGAAGGTCGGGTTTCGCCGTTCAGGATATGGAGGCGCGTGCGCGGTTCCTGCTCGAACAGTTCGCGCTGCTCAAACTCAGTGGCGATCTGGACCCGGAGGTCGAAGCGATTCTCATGGACCTGTTCCACGAACGCGAACGCATGTTCCGGCCGCCTGCGCTGGCAGTTCATGAACTGAGCTGTCGCCAGAGCAAATGGCAAGCCGAGATCGCTGGTGTGGCGGGCATTCCCTTTGTGTTTCCGAATGGTGTCAATGCGACCGTGACGTATGAGAAGGTGTCCGAAGACGAAGATCCTCACTACTGCGGGCATTTCCTGAACGTCAATGTGTCGGGGATCGTTGCCGTGGCGGGCGCGGTAGTGGGCTCGCTCGAGGCGGCTGGCATCGGGGCCAACACGGTGTGGGGCGTCTCCGAGATTCAGAAAGCACTGGCGGCGACCGATTTCGACTACAGCGCCGGGGTGATGACCTCGATGCGCTTCAAGCTCAAGGAAGACGGCGTTGCACTCATGCACTCTGTTCGAGGTATCACGAGCACGCTCGGGGGCAGCCGGAAGGTGCCGACGCCCGTTTCGTTCATCGCAGGGCTGGCATGGAACAGTAACACGGCCGATCACCTGACGATTGGCAGCAGTTGTCTCGATCTGCTCGCGCCGATGATGCGCATGCGTTACGCAAATCCGCGGTTCGGGGGCGAGCAATGGTGGCAGGATTTCTCGACGTTGCACCGCGCGGAACTCGATGCCATGTATTTCAAGATTGCCGACGCATCCGAAAAGACGCTGGAAACCGACCTTCAGCGAATCGTGCGTGAGGTGCCGTCCACCGGTCCCTTGCTCGATACCCTGCGCAACGCGGCGACGCAATTTTCTGACGAGGCGACGCCGCAGAACCGGTCACTTACCAATCAGGCGATGGCCGAGTTCATGCTCGCGTACGTGAAAGGCGGGTACGCAGAGAAGGTGTCGGGCAACTGGACATCGTCCGTGCGTGGCCAGCGCGCAGGTCGATCGGAAGGCGGTGCGGCATCGGCGCAACGAGACGTCCGGCCGACAGCGCCCCCGCCGACGCCTTCGCTGACGCGTGATGCGATCGCTGCATGAGGGGACGCGATGACGAAGGACGCGGAGTTTGCGCGTCCTTCATGAACGTCACGTCTTGTTCGTGCCGTCGCCGGGTTTCGGCTGGGGGCGCGGCGGGACCAGTTCCGGGTTTGGAATCCCGATATCGAGATCCGTCGGGGTCGTACGCTTTACGGCGGGCGTGAGCAGTGCCGGTCGAGATTGGGGGGGCGAGGTGTTGGCGGCGTCTCTCGCATGAAACATGGGGTTCGATGGTGAGGAGGTGCGCGCTGCCGGTGGTGCCACGGGCTCGGCCGCGGGCCGCTTGCCGATCGCTATTTGGGCCTGCCTCGCCCTGATGGCCTCACGGGCCCGGTCGTAGCGGTCGTCGATGGCTTTGTCGGAGTCGAATTGGCGCCAGTCCGACATGGCGCTCGGAACGAACGGACGATGATTGATAAAAAATGTCTGTTCGACGGGCGCGCCGGAGGGGGAAGTGGACGCGACCGGATTGTCGTGCTTTTGAAACGCCGGGCCGCGGCCCGCATACGAACTCCCGGGGATTGAAGCGATACCGGTATCGCGGTCCAATGTCCTGGGCAAAGATGGGGCCTTCACACCGGCGAGAACCGCGCGTATGCGTGCGACGAACTTGTTCCACGGCTTCGGCCCCGGCCCGGACGGCGGATTTTCGGAGCTAATGAAATCGCTGCGCCGGGCGGATTGGCTCGGACATAAGAACAGGCTGGCGCCGCCGTAACTGACGGTGCCCCCGGTCTGGGTTTGATCGATCTTCGTATTCGTCGGAAGTGGCATCGGCTGCGTGGTGGGGACGAACTGAGTGGCCGGAGACAGAACTTTCATTGGAAGCTCCCATACGTGAGAAGGCGATTTCAATTTGCCGAAGGAAGCGCCTGTGCGACATCCAGTAACTCACCGAACGCATCGGCGAGCGTCGCCCGGTCCTGACCGACCAGCGGCATCTTCATCCAGCAATTGAGCGTTCCGTTGTCGTTCAGCGAGAAGACCGGCTGACGGAAATCGGCGCGCAGATGATTGGCCGACAGTGCGGCCATCAGCGAGTCGGTCGACGGCATCTCATTGAACTCGGCCAGCATGAACCACGAGGCGTGATCGATGGCACCGAAATGCACCGACATTCGGTCCTCGACATCCAGACTTACGACTTCCTGATCCGGCGCCGGCTCGAAGGAAAAGAAGCCGATGTGGTGCAACAGTTCACCGACAACGTTGTGAAAAGAGTGCAGGTCTTGCATCGTGGAAGGTCCTTGAAAGAGGAGAAGGAGCGATCTCGCGATCGTGCGTGTCGGTGCCGGCTCCGATGTCGGCGTCGGATTCATTCGCCGATTTGACGGCAGTGCGACGATTGCGGGAGCGCGCGAGGCGGGCGAGCTCCTGATGTTGACGAAAGGTCGGATCGAACTTCGTCGAGCCGATACGGATGTCGCGAAGCACGTGCTCAAGCGACGCGCTGCTTCGCTCCAGCATGGCTGTCGCCGCAAGCCACATGCCCAGTCGCGCCGTACGATGTGTCGATTGCACGACGATCGGATGCGGCGCCGGGGACAGCATTTGGGTGTGATAGAAATCGTGCCGACGCATGTGTTGTGCGGGCGTCGACATCTTGAGCCGCTCTGCGGTCTGATGCAGGTACGACAGTGCTTCGGCGCGGATGATGGGCTCCCCGTCGTCGGCCCACGCCTGAATGGCGGGAAACGTGACGACGTCACATCCCTGTGTGATCGACACGATGCACGTGCGCAGATGCGTGCCGTGGTATCCGCAGTCGCCCTGCGCGAGCAGATAGGTCGCGTAGCCGATCTCGCCGAACCGGCAGCTCGTGGGCGAGAGCATCGGATAAGCGGCGTTGCGAGCGAGCAGCTCGTCATCGGAGGCGAGCGCAATCAGTACCGATGGCGGTGTCGTGAGCCAGCGACGCAGGTAGCGCTCGATATCCGGCGCGCGCGGGGGTTCGCGCCGCACGGCCAGCGTGCGCTTCGCGTGGGACAGCGTCTGTGAATCGCGAGGCGATTTTTCACCGGACCCGGCGGGTGCCGGTATCGTTGCAGCGTCATGCGCGGATGCCGCGCGAGACGTCCCTCCCGAGCAGCGGGATGCCATCGTCGCGGCGTGTCCGGCGGTGGGAGTAACGGTAACCGGAAACGACATGGCAAGTCTCCTTCATGTAATCGCGTCGTCTGTCGGCGGCGCGTGATGTGATGGGGGCGAGAAGGCGTGGCGAGACAGAGGCGCACCGCAGGCATGGTGTTTGACGAGAGGGCGCCCTGTCCGCCGTGCGTCGCGGACGCTATCGATGCATCAACAAGGGCTTTCGCAGGTCGTCGGCAAACGCGCCGATCACGTCCAGTTGATGATTGGTGCCAATGAGTTGCGGCGCGCCCGTGAGTCTGATGTCGGTGATGATCTCCTCTACGCTGAGATGTTCATGTGCGGTGCGCGACATGGCGAAAGCCGCCAGCAGTACCCCTGCGATGCCCTCCGGGTCGTCGAACACAATGACGGGACAGCCGGTCGGCAGAGCGCTGTTGTGCTTCGCGCCGGCATCGTCGGGCGGGGGCATGTGGCGCAACGCGTTTTCGATGAATTGCAGGGTCTGCGTGACGTACAGACGATCGGACGACACCTCCGACGCATGCCGGTAAGGCGCGTGCAGCACCGAGAATGTGACCTCGCTCTCGGACGAGCGAAGCGATGTGGAATACACGCTGAAATCGGTCACAAAGGTGGCCGCCGTACTGGTGGTGACGTGTCGCCGGCTCATGCGGATGGCCCCTTCGTGACGCTCGGCGCCGTGCGGCTCGCATTGCGCTGTGACATGCACGACAACCACCGGGCGCAGGCGCATCAGCAGCGCGAGGAAGCCTTCGACGGCACCGGACTGTGGCGTCTGGCACAGCACGGCGAGCGGTTGTCCGTCCACGTGGATGACGCTGGCCGGCAGCAGCGTGCCATCGGGGCCATGCAACGCCGTTTGTCGTGCGGCCCAGAGTTTGCGCTGCCGGCTCGTCGACAGCTCGCGGTGGTAGTGCTCGAGAAAAGGCGGGCTACGTTCCGTGATCAGCTTGTAGTGACCGGTTACGTTCTGCGCTGAGCCCATGCGCTGCTTGAGTTCGCACAGTGCGTCCTGCGTGCGTCCGCGCTCGAAGATGTCGACGGCGCACGTGTCGGGATTGCCGCGCCAGTCGAGCTGACGCTTGATACCTTGCAGCAGGCGGTTCTTGACACAGGTCGTGGCGTTGCGCAGCAGCCAGACGATCACGAAAGGCTGGTCGAGGCGCATGGAGCGCACGCCCGGACGCGAGGACTCGGGCCATTTCGCCGGTGCGTTCGGGTGCGAGGTGAGCGCCATATCGCGGGCACGACGCCACAAATGCGGATGCCGGTATGCGCTCCATCCGATGAGCAGAACGAGATAGCCGTCGCGGTTCACGCCGACCGTCGTGCGGGCGGGATCGACCGCATGCCGGCAGATCAGACGATGGAGCTGTTCGGCCTCCTGGTTGGTCATGGTGGCGGCGTTGATCTGGGTGTGGATCGATGCCATGCGTTGAAGTGCCTCCCGAGTCCAGAACGTTCGAAAGACAATGGTCATGTCCACTGCGTGAAGCCGCTTGCAGGTTTGGCTCATCGTATACGTGCGACCCCGGCGCGGCCGCGAGGCCGACACCGGGTGTTACCTGAAGTCCCTTGGCGGGGCACTCAGGTGGGGCACGGATCACCCCATTTTTCGCGTTCTGAGCATGGTCTGGATCAGGGTGTCTTTCGCCCGACCGGACGCGCGCAATTCTTCGAGGATGCTCGATGCGCCGGAGGACCGCGATGCGCTTTCCACACGTGCTTCGTCCGGCGTTTCCGGCAGGGGTTTCAACGTCAGCACGGTGTCCAGCGAATCCCGGCTTGAGGCAAAGGGCGGTGATTCCGACACCTTCGACACGTTCGAGTCTTCCGATACGGAGCGACTAAGGCTCGGTCCTGTCCTCGGCGTGAGATCGAAGGCAAAGGTGCGCGGTGGTTTTGGCGGTGAAGCCACGGGCGAGGTAATTCGAGGTTTTGGCACCGGCCGGGGGCTGGTGGCGCTGTCCGGGACAAAATCCTCATGCATCTCGCGCGACTTGTCGACGCTTGCGATAAACGTGTTGCGATCTTGCTTGGCCGGAAGGGGGGGCGGGGGATTGTCAGCCGCCATCATGGCGTCGAACTCGCGTCGCAACTGTGCGGCCTGATGTTGCACACGATGATAGTTTTCCGAGGCGTCGGTATCGTAACCGTCGTCCGAGCCCCTCCTGAGGCCGTCGCCGCTGGGTGTCGGGAGGTTACCGTTGAGCATCGCGCTCAGCAGATGAGGGGGCAACTGGCGTCTCGACTGCTCTGGCGTCACGAGGCGTGAGGCCTCCAAGGGATGAGTCCCCGGTGTTGCGGATGACGTGCCGTTCGTCGGCTGCTCCGGCTGTCTCGGCTGACCGGGCAACGCCAGCCTCGTCAGTAACGCCTGCACGGGCGCCCGATCCGTGCGCAGGTCCTTGAACTTGAACGCATCGATGATGGAGCGTGGCGGTTCTGTGGACAGGTCGTGATGCTTGAGCAGACTTTGGGCGCGCTTGCACTGATGCGGGTGCAGTAAGAACGTTCTGCCTTTGAAGGTCACGAGTTGACCGTCTTTGGTGATGCCGATGCGTTTGCCCTCGGCGCCGAACGCATTCGTGATCTGCTCCATGGGAAACGATGAGGTCACCGGTGATGAAGCCGCGGATTGCAGCGTGGGGGGCATGCTCATTGCGAAGTCCTCCTTCGATGGTGTGCATGACGCTTACCGGACTCCGTCCCCCGATGACTGCGGCGAACTCGGCGAACGCACATGCGTGTCGTTTGAGCCTCGTTTTTATCGGATTCGGCCTGAGCAGAATCCCACCTTTCGCTCATCGAAATAGGCAAAAGCCTCGACCGAACGAAAAAACGGCAGGGCGATTGCCCTGCCGCTTTCGTAATGCGGTGATGCGGTGATGCCGATGGCGCGCGCCGGCGTGCCCGCTGCGAGTCGCTAACTCTGCATGAGGCGTTTCTCGCGCGCCACGCTCATGAGAATACCGACCCCGAGGCCCAGCGTGACGAGCGCGGTGCCACCGTAGCTCATGAACGGCAGCGGCACGCCGACGACCGGCAGAATGCCGCTCACCATGCCCATGTTCACGAACGCGTACGTGAAGAAGATCATGGTGACAGCCCCCGCGAGCAGGCGGCCGAACAGGGTCGCGCCGCTGGCGGCGATCATCAGCCCGCGCGCGACCAGCAGCAGATACAGCACGATCAGCACGCCTTCGCCGATCAGGCCGAACTCTTCTGCGAACACCGCGAAGATGAAGTCGGTATGTTTTTCCGGGATGAATTCGAGGTGAGCCTGCGTCCCTTTGAGCCAGCCCTTGCCCGTGGTGCCGCCCGAACCGATGGCGATCACCGACTGAATCGTGTGGAACCCCTTGCCGAGCGGATCGGAGGTCGGGTCCAGCAGCGTGCACACGCGGTGCTTCTGGTAATCGTGCAGGATGTGCCATTCGACATCCGGCTGGCAAATCCTGTCTTCGAGCGCGAGGATCGTGCCGATGCCGATCACGCCGGCAATGAGCACCGGCAGAATCAGCTTCCACGACAGCCCGGCCAGATAGATGACGTAGAGGCCTGCGGCGGCCACCAGCAGACCGGTGCCGAGGTCGGGCTGCTTCGCAATCAGGCCCACGGGAATGCCCAGCAGGGCGATCGCGGCGAGATAGTCGAACCAGCGGATGTTGCCTTCGCGCTTCTGGAAGTACCAGGCCAGCATGAGCGGCATGGCGATCTTCATGATCTCGGACGGCTGAATGACCATGCCGACGTTCAGCCAGCGCTTCGCGCCCTTCTTCGTCAGACCGAACATCGCCACCGCAATGAGCAACGCAACGCCTGCCGTGTAGAGCGGCACGGCGAACTTCATCAGCGTCTGCGTCGGCAACATGGCCAGCACCCACATCAGAATGAACGTCAGCACGATGTTGCGGATCTGGTCTTCCACGCGGCCCGGCACGTCGATACTGGCGCTGTAGAGCGTGACCAGTCCCACGCACAGCAACAGGAAGACGATCAGTGCGAGCGGCTTGTCGAAGGCGGCGAACAGGCGTTTGACCTGCTCTTTCCACGTATGTTTGTCGAGCGCCATCATGGCGTTCCTCCTTGCGGGCTTCGTGCTCCCTGACCCTGAGCACGGATAGCGGCGCGATGGCGGGCTTCGTCGGCGACGGTCGGACTGACGGCCGGTTTGTTTGGCGGTGATGGGGCGGGAGACTGCGGCGAGGGTCTTGCCGGGTCGGCCGTCGCGGCAGAGGTTTTGCCCGGGACTGCCCGCGCCGTACCGACGGGCGCGGCCGACGTACCCGACGCCACGCGCGGCACCAGCGTGGTGGTGGACGCGGTGGCAGCGGTCGACGTAGCGACGTTGCGGTCAAGCTCGGCGGCGCTGGCGGGCGGCGCGTCCGGCGTTGCGGAAACGGCCGACGCCGCCCCGGCACCCGAGGCCGCCGCCTGCAACGCGGCCGCTTCCGCAGCGCGTTCCTTCGGTTCGGTAATGAGGTAGTAATCGAGCAGGCTGCGCGCGACCGGTGCGGCCTGCGTACCGCCCCAACCGGCGTTCTCGACGATCAGCGCAATCGCGATCTTCGGGTCGTCGGCCGGTGCGAAGGCGATGAACAGGGCGTGGTCGCGCTTGAATTCGGGAATCGCGTTGTGGTTGTACTTCTCGTTCTTGCCGAGCGAGTACACCTGCGCGGTCCCTGTCTTGCCACCGGCGTCGTACGGTGCACCGGCGAATGCCTGACGTCCCGTACCTTCCTTGATGACGCCGACCATCGCGCGTTTGACGAAGTCGATGTCCGCCTGCTTGTAAGGCAGACGTGCGCTCTCGTGCGGCACGGTGAGCTGACGCGAATGCGAGACCGGATCCTCGACCGCCTTCACCAGGTGAGGCTTCATCACCACGCCGTTGTTGGCGAGCGTGGCCGTGGCGTGGGCGAGTTGCAGAATCGTGAACGAGTTGTAGCCCTGACCGATACCCAGGCTGATCGTCTCGCCGTCGTACCACTTCTGCTGCGCGGGCTTCTTGTACGCCTTTCGCTTCCACTCGGTCGACGGCAGAATGCCGCGCGCCTCGCCTTCGATATCGATGCCCGTCAACTGGCCGAAGCCGAGCGGCGCCATGAAGTCGTGGATCGCGTTCACGCCGAGATCGTGCGCGAGCATGTAGTAATACGTGTCGTTCGAGACCACGATCGAGCGGTACATGTCGATCCAGCCCTGGCCGTTACGCACGTCGTTGCGGAACGTGTGGTTGCCCAGCGTGAACGAGCCCGTGTCCTGGAAGCCCCAGTTCGTCGTGCGCTTGCCGAGTTCGAGCCCTGCGAGCGCCATGAACGGCTTGTACGTCGAGCCGATCGGATAGGTGCCGCGCAGCGGTCGGTTGAGCAACGGACGGTCGGGCGAGTTGTTCAGGGCGTCCCAGTTCTGCTGGTCGATGCCTTCGACGAACAGGTTCGGGTCGAAGCTCGGCGCCGACACGAAGGCCAGCACGTCGCCCGTCTTCGGTTCGATGGCCACGACCGCGCCACGACGCCCCGCAAACGCCTGTTCGGCCACTTGCTGGAGCTTGATGTCGATGGACAGCACGAGGTTGTCGCCAGGGGTGGCCGGGGTGCGCGAGATCGTGCGCACCGGACGACCGCCGGCCGTCACTTCGATTTCCTCGAAACCGGTGATGCCGTGAAGCTGCGTTTCGTAGCTCTGCTCGACGCCGATCTTGCCGATGTAATCGGTGCCCTTGTAGTTGTTGGCGTCGCGCCGGATGTCGTACTTCGCGCTGTCGCTGTCGTTCTCTTCGCTCATCGCGTCGATACGCTGACGGTCGCGCTGCGAGATCCGGCCGATGTAGCCGATCACGTGCGCGGCCGTCTCGCCGAGCGGATATTGACGGAACAGGCGCGCGTGCACGTCGACCCCCGGAAACCGGAAGCGCTGGGCGGTGAAGCGCGCGACTTCTTCGTCCGTCAGTCGTGTGCGGATCGGCAGGCTCTCGAAGCTCTTGCTGTCGTCCATCAGCTTCTTGAAGCGGGCGCGATCGCGCGGCGTGATCTCGATCACGTCGGACAGATCGGTAACCAGATCTTCGAGCGGACGGCCGATCTTCGACGGCGTGATTTCGAGCGTGTAAGCGGAATAGTTGCGCGCCAGTACCACGCCGTTGCGATCCATGATCACGCCGCGATTGGGGACGATGGGGGCGAGCGAGACGCGGTTTTCGTCGGCTTGCAGGGCGTACTGGTTATGACGGAAGACTTGCAGATAGACGAAGCGCACTGCGAGCAGGCTGAAGCAGATCAGCACGAAAAGCGCGGCCGCCGTTACCCGCAGGTGAAACGTCTGTAGCTGTTGCTGGGGATTCTTGAACTCGGTCATGCTGGCATGGTGGGGCGCTTAGGTGCGATCCGACGGCAGTCGCCGTCAGATCGGACGCGTATCGTCGCGGTCGACGGCGCGTTTCTGGGGCGCCAGCAGCAAGATACTGATCACCGGCCAGAGCACGGCTTCCACGAAGCTGGCGGCGAGCGGCCACCAACCCGGAAACGCGGCGCCTGTGGCCAGGCGAATGATGAACGGCACGACGTGCGCGAGCAGCAGCAGCGGCAGCACCGTCAGTGCCTGACCGAGCAGCGTGAAGAACAGCACGCGGCGGTGAATCATGATCGCGCCGTACGACAGCAGCGTGTAGGCGAGGGCGTGTTCGCCGAGCAGACCGGCGTTGTGCACGTCCATGAGCAACCCGACGAGAAACGCGACGCCCATGCCGACCTTGCGCGGCTGGTGGATGTTCCAGAACATCAGCACCAGCGCGACGAAGTCGGGCATGGCCGGGGCGTGCCCCCACGGCATGAGGTTCACCAGAAACGCCACCACGAGACTGAGCGCGATGAAGTACGGATTGACCGGCAGCAGGATGTATTGCGGTCGTGGCATGTGAGTTCCTTAATGACCCTTGCGGGCGCCCGGCGCGAGTTTCGGATCGGCGCGCGTGCCGCCCTTCGGCGCGGGTTTGCTGCCGCTGGCCGACGGATCGGAGGCGCGCGCGAGATCGGCGGCGGCGTCCGGATGCAGGGCGAGCGGCGTGGTGTATTGCAGGACCAGCACCTGACGCTGGCTGCGCAGATTCGCGACCGGCTGGCACAGGATGCGGGCGAAGGCGGTGTCCGAGACACGGTCGACCTTGGTGATGCGCGCCACCGGCAAGCCGGCGGGGTAGACGCCGTCCAGACCACTGGTGGCAATCTCGTCGCCGACCTTCACGTCGGCCGAGAGCGGAATGAAGCGCAGGTCGAGCACGTCGCCGCGCAGCCCGCCGTAGATCACGCTGTGCACGCCGCTGCGGGTGACCTGCACCGGCACGGCCTGTTCCTTGTCGGTGAGCAGCGTGACTTCGCTTTGCATCAGGAAAACGCGCGAGACCTGACCGAGCAGGCCCTGTTCGGTGACGACGGGCGCACCGAGCTTGACGCCGTGCTTCGTGCCGCGATCGATGACCACGCGCTGCGTGAACGGATCGCGCGTGTCGTATTCGATTTCTGCGGGAATGCTGGGTACGGGCAGACGCTCGCGCAAGGCCAGCATCTGACGCAGATGTTCGTTCTCGGCCACGAGCTGGTTGTTGCGCTGAGCCTGAACGGAGAGTTCGAGATTGCGCTCGCGCAGCGTGCTGTTGTCGGACGAGAGCTGCGATTCGGTCGAGAAGAATCCCGCTACGCCGAGAATGGCGTCGCGCGGCAACAGCATCATGCGTTGCACGGGATAGAGCGCGGTGCCGACAACGGCGCGCACCCGTTCCAGCGTGTTGTAGTGCGAGTCGACCACGAGCAGGCCGATGGCGAGCGCGACGAAACAGATCAGCCGGGCCAACGCCGACGGTCCCTGTTTGAACAGTGGCGGCGGACTGTACTGCATGGTGGGCCCTTCAGGGAAGCACGCGCAGCGAGACGCCGCGGTGCGCGAGTAGTGTCAGTCGGGCGCGACGCAGGGGCGCGAGGCCCGACTCCGTGCGCGAGGTCGTGCGGCGTGGCTGGCCGTCCCGGGCGAGGGGTGGAAGGGAATATCCCACCGCGCCGGACGACGAACCACGCACGTTGGCTTACTCGTAGGAGAAGATGCTGCCGAGCTTGTCCATACGCTCGAGCGCCATGCCCGAACCGCGTACCACGCAGGTGAGCGGGTCTTCGGCGACGAGCACCGGCAGGCCGGTTTCTTCGGCAAGCAGACGGTCCAGATCGCGCAACAGCGCGCCACCGCCCGTGAGCATCATGCCGCGCTCGGCGATGTCTGCACCCAGTTCCGGCGGGGTCTGTTCGAGGGCGATCTTCACCGACGACACGATCTGGTTGAGCGGATCGGTCAGGGCTTCGAGGATTTCGTTGCTGGAGATGGTGAAGGCGCGCGGAATCCCTTCCGAGAGGTTGCGGCCCTTGACTTCCATTTCCTTGACTTCCGAACCCGGGAAGGCCGAGCCGATTTCCTTCTTGATCGCTTCAGCGGTCTGTTCGCCGATGAGCATGCCGTAGTTGCGGCGGATGTAGTTGACGATCGCTTCGTCGAACTTGTCGCCGCCCACACGCACCGAACCCTTGTAGACGATACCGCCCAGCGAGATCACGCCGACTTCGGTCGTGCCGCCGCCGATGTCGACGACCATCGAGCCCGTGGCTTCCGAGACCGGCAGGCCGGCACCGATGGCAGCGGCCATCGGCTCTTCGATCAGATACACCTGCGAGGCGCCGGCACCGTGTGCGGCTTCCTTGATGGCGCGACGCTCGACCTGGGTCGAACCGCACGGCACGCAGATGATGATGCGCGGCGACGGCGAGAACAGGCGCGACTCGTGGGCCATCTTGATGAACTGCTTGATCATCTGCTCGGTCACGGTGAAGTCGGCGATCACGCCGTCCTTCATCGGACGAATGGCTTCGATGTTGCCCGGGACCTTGCCGAGCATCTGCTTGGCTTCCTTACCGACGGCCTGAATCGTCTTCTTGCCGCTCGGGCCACCTTCCTGGCGGATGGCGACCACCGAGGGTTCGTCGAGAACGACGCCCTTGCCGCGCATGTAGATCAGGGTGTTGGCCGTGCCCAGGTCGATGGCCAGGTCGTTGGAGAAATAGCTGCGAAGAAAACCGAACATGCAAAATCCTGTGTTTGCGTGAGGCCGCCCAATGCGAATTTGACTGGGACGGCTGCCTGTCGTCTGGGTTCCGGCCTGTTCGCAAAAAAATCGCCAGGCGCCACGCGGCGGCTCGCGAAACGTGCGGACAAACCGAGGAATGCGGTACTGGGCAGGAGGCGGGGCTGCCGTCAAAAATTCGTCGCGTCAGGGTCTTCCAATGGACTGCGCGATCGTCTGTCGCGCCCCCCGGACTGGCCGTGGCCCACCTGCGCGACAGCGGCGGAGGGTGCAAAAACACGCTCCGACGCAAATTTAATGCGCAATGATACCTTATAATTTCGCAGGTTTTGCAGGAAAAACGAGCACGTTGACGCCACATTCGACCCCCGCGGCAGTTTTGCCCGGACCCTTGCGGCACGGCGTGTCGGCCCTCCTGCGCGGCGCGGTGCACGGAGTAAAACGACGGACGGGTTCGGTCTCGTGCGCATATTCTCCGCACTCTGTCCCTAATTTTGGCGACAGACATGCATCCGGCTGCTCTCCAATGCGCATTTTTTCGGGATTTCTTCATGGCTTTGAATCTCTCCGACGTCAAACGCATCGCTCATCTCGCACGTCTCGAGCTGGCCGATGACGAGGCGGCTCACATGGAAAAGGAGCTCAACGGCTTCTTCGCGCTCGTCGAACAGATGCAGTCGGTCGACACGAATGGCGTTGCCCCGCTCGCGCACCCGATCGAACAGATTCAGGAAGTCGCTCAGCGTCTGCGCACCGACGCGGTGACCGAGCAGGTCGACCGTGAGGCGAATCAGCGCCCGGCGCCGGCCGTGCAGGACGGTCTCTACCTGGTGCCGAAGGTTATCGAGTGAGTCCGGCGTTGCGTGCGTGACGCCCCGCCAAACCGGCGCCGCGCGACGCATCGCCCGCGATCCTTCGCTGCGGTTGTCGAGCCGCACGATCGAGACCGATGTGACCGCTTTCGTCATGACCGCCTGATCCGGTCGCCCTTCCGGTCGATTTTGCGATTTTTCATGCCGTTTTTCATGCGCTACCCAGTACAGCAGCCATCATGGAACAAGATCTGATTCACCTTCAGGATTTGCGCGCCGCGCTCGACGCCAAGCGCGTCTCGAGCGTCGAGCTGACGCAGCACTATCTGGACCGCATCGCCGGTGCCGCCGATCTGAACGCCTTCGTGCACGTCAATGCCGAGGCGAGCCTCGCGCAGGCCCGTGCCGCTGATGCGCGCATTGCCGCCGGCGACGGCGCCAACCAGCCGTTGCTCGGCATTCCCGTGGCGCACAAGGACGTGTTCGTCACGCGTGGCTGGCACAGCACCGCTGGCTCGCGCATGCTCAAGGGCTACGAGAGCCCGTTCGATGCGGCCGTCGTCGAGCGTCTGTCGAACGCCGGCATGGTCACGCTGGGCAAGACCAACATGGACGAGTTCGCCATGGGCTCGTCGAACGAAAATTCCTACTACGGTCCCGTGAAGAACCCGTGGGACAAGCTGGCTGTGCCGGGCGGATCGTCGGGTGGCTCGGCGGCGGCAGTGGCCGCACGTCTCGCGCCGGTCGCGACCGGTACCGACACCGGCGGCTCGATCCGTCAGCCAGCCGCCTTCTGCGGCGTGACCGGCATCAAGCCGACGTATGGCCGCGTGTCGCGTTACGGCATGATCGCGTTCGCTTCGTCGCTCGATCAGGGCGGCCCGTTCGGTCACAGCGCGGCGGATTGCGCATGGCTGCTTAACGGCATGGCCGGTTTCGACGCCCGCGATTCGACCAGCCTTGAGCGTGCGGACGAAGACTTCGCGCGCGGTCTGGGCAAGCCGCTCGACGGCGCCACGGCCGACAAGCCGCTGGCCGGCCTGCGCATCGGTCTGCCCGCCGAGTACTTCGGTGAAGGGCTCGACGCCGACGTGCGCGAATCCATCGACAACGCACTCGCCGAGTTCGAGAAACTCGGCGCGGTGCGCGTGCCGGTGTCGCTGCCGAAGACGGAACTGTCGATCCCCGTGTATTACGTGCTGGCTCCGGCGGAAGCCTCGTCGAACCTGTCGCGTTTCGACGGTGTGCGCTTCGGCCACCGCGCGGCCGAATATCGCGATCTGCTCGACATGTACAAGAAGTCGCGCGCCGAAGGCTTCGGCACCGAGGTCAAGCGCCGTATTCTCGTGGGCACGTATGTGCTCTCGCATGGTTACTACGACGCCTACTACTTGCAGGCGCAGAAGATTCGCCGTCTGATCGCGCAGGACTTCCAGAACGCGTTTGCCCAGTGCGACGTCATCATGGGGCCGGTGGCGCCGTCGGTGGCATGGAACCTTGGCGAGAAGAGCGCCGACCCGGTGCAGATGTATCTGGCCGACATCTACACGCTGTCGGTGAGCCTCGCCGGACTGCCGGGCATGAGCCTGCCGGTCGGCCCGGGGCGCAACGCGCGTCCGGTCGGGCTGCAAATGATCGGCAACTACTTCGACGAAGCCCGCCTGCTGCAAGTGGCCGACGCGTTCCAGCGCGCGACCGACTGGCACAAGCGCGCACCGGCGGGCGTCTGATCATGGACCGCCAGCGCGTTCAGCACGACACGCTCTCGCACGCCGCCGTCTCCACGGGCGGCTCGCGTGATTCGCGCGATACCGCGCCGACCTACCGTCGGCTGATGTCTCGCGCCTTGATGCTCGCCGGCATGGTGCTCACGCTCGCGTCGTGCTCCCTGCCGTTCTCGCGTCCCACGCCGATCGCTTACCGCGAAATCAATCTGTCGGGCTATTGCTCGCAGACAGATGAAGACGGCTTTCGCGAGCAGGCGACGCTCAAGGTGCAGGGCAATCAGGTGCAGTCGCTGGACTGGCGTCTGTGGGTGGGCAGCCGTGGCAGTTGCCACTTCAATCTGGCGGATTTTCACCAGACGAAGTGGCGTCCGAGCATCGAGCTGCAAGCGAACCGCGGTAGCTGCAAGCTGCTGATCTGGCAGGACCCGGGCAACGTCACCATCGGGCATGCCAATTGCGAGGCGTACTGCTCGGCGGGCATCTACGAAAACGCGTGGCCGGTGAGCTTCGATCCGCAGTCGGGCGTTTGCGCGCGAGATACGCGCCGGTAAACACACATCGACCGACGTCGGACGGATATCGGGCTGGCATCGACGAACAGGAACAGACCGGGACGTCGCCTACGTGGCACGACCGGCAGCGAAGGCAAGGCCAGAGGCCATGCCGACACGTTGAGAAGGCAGGGCCATCGCGCCGTGCCGACAAGTTGAGACAAGGGTGAACCTTATGCAATGGGAAGTCGTTATTGGTCTGGAGACGCACGCACAGCTCTCCACCGCTTCCAAGATTTTCTCGGGCGCATCGACGCAGTTCGGCGCGGCCCCCAACACGCAGGCCTGCCCGGTGGATCTGGCGCTGCCCGGCGTGCTGCCCGTGCTCAATCGCGGCGCCGTCGAGCGTGCGATCGAGTTCGGCCTGGCCATTGGCGCGACGATCGCACCGCGCAGCATCTTCGCGCGCAAGAATTACTTCTACCCGGATCTGCCCAAGGGCTACCAGATCAGCCAGTATGAGATCCCGGTGGTGCAGGGCGGCGCGCTGAAGATTCAGGTCGAAGCCGATGCACGCACCGGCCGTGAAGCCTACGAGAAGGTCGTGACGCTCACGCGCGCTCACCTCGAAGAAGACGCAGGCAAGTCGCTGCACGAAGACTTCGCCGGCATGACCGGCATCGACCTGAACCGCGCCGGTACGCCGCTGCTGGAGATCGTGACGGAGCCTGAAATGCGCAGCGCGGCCGAGGCCGTGGCCTATGCGAAGGCGCTGCACGGTCTGGTCGTCTGGCTCGGTATCTGCGACGGCAACATGCAGGAAGGCTCGTTCCGTTGCGACGCCAACGTGTCCGTGCGTCCGGTCGGTCAGAAGGCATTCGGCACGCGTGCCGAAATCAAGAACCTGAACTCGTTCCGCTTCCTCGAAGAGGCGATCCAGTACGAAGTGCGTCGTCAGATCGAACTGATCGAAGACGGCGGCACCGTGGTGCAGGAAACGCGTCTGTACGATCCGGACAAGAAGGAAACGCGTTCGATGCGCAGCAAGGAAGACGCGCACGACTACCGTTACTTCCCGGACCCGGATCTGATGCCGCTCGCGATCGACGCCGAATGGATCGAGCGCGTGCGTGCCGCCCTGCCGGAACTGCCGGCCGGCATGCAGGCCCGCTTCGTCGAGTCGTACGGTCTGTCGGATTACGACGCCGCCGTGCTCACGCAGTCGAAGGCGCAAGCCGCCTACTTCGAAGCCGTGGTCGCCAAGGCAGGCAAGGCCAGCGCCAAGCCCGCCGCAAACTGGATCATGGGCGAACTGTCGTCGCTGCTCAACCGCGAAGACATCGCCATCGACGCCAGCCCGGTCTCCAGCGCCCAGCTCGCCGGTCTGCTCGCGCGGATTGCCGACAACACGATCTCGAACAAGATCGCCAAGGAAGTCTTCCAACTGATGTGGGAAGAGCGCGCCAGCGACGATGGCGCGGCCGATCGCATCATCGAGGCGAAGGGTCTCAAGCAGATCACCGACACGGGCGCGATCGAGAAGATCATCGACGAAGTGCTGGCCGCCAACGCCAAGTCCGTCGAGGAGTTCCGTGCGGGCAAGGAGAAGGCGTTCAACGCGCTGGTCGGACAGGCGATGAAGGCCACGAAGGGCAAGGCCAACCCGGCGCAGGTCAACGAGCTGCTCAAGAAGAAGCTCGGTGCCTGATTCGGTGGCCGATGACGGGAGCCGGTCGCGGTAACGACCGGTCACCGCCAGACGCCAAAGGCGCGGTCGCCGACGTTCGGCGCCGCGCCTTTTGTTTTGCGCCGAAAATTTCTTGATGCCGCCCTTCGCATTTGCGCGTTTTCCCAGAACGTCGAGCATTTGCACGGATTCCGAAGCGCCCCTTGTCCGCACCCGCGCCGTTATCTCCCGGGTGATTCGCTGATACCGGGCGC
This sequence comes from Pandoraea sp. LA3, assembly GCF_022696215.1. Taxonomy (NCBI): domain Bacteria; kingdom Pseudomonadati; phylum Pseudomonadota; class Betaproteobacteria; order Burkholderiales; family Burkholderiaceae; genus Pandoraea; species Pandoraea sp. LA3. Next base: position 449,521 of record NZ_PTPY01000036.1, read on the forward strand.
TTTTTTTGCGCCGTACGCAAATTGCGCCATACTCCGAGTTGGTTTTCACGCAGGAGTCGGCGATGTTCGAGAAATACCGCGTCCCCCTTGGCAAGAAGCTGGACCTCTCGGCCTTCGATCCGGCCGACAAGCCGTTTTCCGGCGACAGTAAGGACGACGACAAGGCGCGTCTGGCGGAACTCGCGCTCAAGCTCGACGAGTTGCAGACGATCCTGCACGCCAACAGCCGCCACCGTGTGCTGCTCGTGCTCCAGGGCATGGACACCAGCGGCAAGGACGGCACCATTCGCGCCGTGTTCCAGAACGTCGATCCGCTCGGGATTCGCGTGGCCAATTTCAAGTCGCCCACGCCGATAGAACTGTCGCGCGACTTCCTCTGGCGGGTGCACATGGTGGTGCCCGCGGCGGGCGAACTGGCGATCTTCAATCGCAGCCATTACGAAGACGTGCTCATCACGCGCGTGCACGACTGGATCGACGCCGACGAGTGCAAGCGCCGCTACACGCACATCAATAACTTCGAACGGCTGCTCGCGGACAACAACACGCACATCATCAAGTGCTTCCTGCATATTTCGGCCGACGAGCAGCGCAAACGGCTTCAGGAACGCATCGACGATCCGAACAAACACTGGAAATTCGAGCTGGGCGACCTCAAGGAACGCAGCTTCTGGCCGCAATACACAAAGGCCTACGAGGCGGCCTTGTCGGCAACGTCGACGGAATATGCGCCGTGGTATATCGTGCCTTCCGACTCAAAACGTCACCGTAATCTGATGGTGGCAGAGTTGCTGGTGCAGGCGCTGACGGAACTGAATCTGTCCTACCCACCCGCCAGACCCGAGTTGACGGGCATGAAGGTGGAGTGAGGGACGGCATGAAGTGACGTGTCGCCTCGTGTAGTTAGTGATGTGCAATGACGTGAATGGCCGTGGCAACGATCCACGGTTGTTTTATCAGTAGAAACAGACGCGACCGGGCGAGCGGGGGCTTGGCCGGTGAGTTGGCGTCGCATGGGGAAACGGGGAAGAAGATGAGTGACGAGAACGCCCGCCGGCCGGTGCCGGGGGACGCGGCTGCCCATGGGCAGGAGAGTGCAGCCAGACCGCTCGGCCATACCGCGCCGGGGTCGGGGACAGGGCGGCGCCGCTGGGTGGTGGGTTTGCTGGCGATCGTCGTGATCGCAGGCGCGGTCGTGTGGCTGCGATCACGCGGTGCACAGGCGCCGGTCAAGACGGCCGCCGCGCCGTCGGTCACGGCCGCGACGGTCGAGGTGCGCGACGTGCCGGTGCGGCTCATCGCCAACGGCACGGTCACCGCCCGCCAGACCATCGACGTCCGCCCGCAGATCTCCAGCACGATCCGTCAGGTCCACATCAAGGAAGGGGACTTCGTCAAAGCCGGGCAATTGCTGTTCTCGCTCGACGCACGCATGGACGAGGCCAACCTCAAGAAGGTGCAGGCGCAGCTCGCCAAGGACGAAGCCGATCTCGCCAACGCCCGTCGTACGCTGGCGCGTACCAGGCAATTGATTGCCGAGCACTTCGTCTCGCAAAGCGCGCTCGATACGGCGCAAAGCGGCGTAGACAGCCTCACCGCGCAAGTCGCCGCCGACCGCGCCGCGATTGCCGCGAGTCAGGTGGCCGTCGACTACAACCAGATCCGTGCGGGCATCGATGGCCGCACCGGTGCGATCAACGTGCATCCGGGCAGCCTCGTGACGCCGGGCGGCGCGGCGCTCGTGAGCATCACCCAGCTCGATCCCATCGACATCAGCTTCACGTTGCCCGAAGGCGCACTGGCCGAATTGCAGGCCGCGCGTGCCGGCGGTCCCGTCGCGGTCACCGCGACGCTCGGCACGACGGGCGTGAACGTCACCGGTCAGCTCAGCTTCATCGACAACGCCGTCGATTCCCAGACGGGCACGATTCGTCTGAAGGCGGCCTACGACAATCGGGACGCGAAGCTCTGGCCCGGCATGTACCTCAATGTCGCCGTGATCGGTCGCGTGCTCAAGCAGGCCAGCGTGGTGCCGCCGCAAGCGGTGCAGACCGGCCCGGACGGCAAGTTCGTTTACGTGATCGGCAACGACGGCAAGGTCAGCGCGAAGCCGGTGAAGGTCGGCTACGTGGAAGCGAAGCTGGCGGTCGTCGAGGGCGTGGCCGCCGGGGCGAAGGTCGTGCAGGAAGGCGCGGAGAACCTGCGACCGGGCAACACGGTGACGGTCGTGGCGTCGCGTGAAAGCGGCGCTACGGTCGCGTCCGCAGGTGATAAGGGTGATAGCGGGAAGGCCCCATGAACCTCTCAGAACTCTGTATCCGCCGGCCGGTCATGACGATCCTGCTGTGCGTGGCGGCCGTGGTCGCCGGCCTGATCGCGTACGGCCAGATTCCGATCTCCGCCCTGCCCAGCTATAACTCGCCGGTCATTCAGGTCACGGCCACGTTGCCGGGCGCGAGCCCGGAGACGATGGCCGCGTCGGTGGCCGCACCGATGGAGAAGCAGTTCTCGACCATTGCCGGCGTGGCGGTCATCAGTTCGACCAATACCCAGGGCACCACGTCGATCATCATCGAATTCGACAGCGACCGCGATATCGACGCGGCGGCGGTCGACGTGCAGGCGGCGCTGTTCCGCGCGCAGCGCAAGCTGCCGGTGGAGATGACCACGCCGCCGTCGTACCGCAAGGTCAATCCGGCCGATGCGCCGATTCTGTTCCTCGCGATGAACTCGCCGTCGATGTCGCTCGCCGAACTCGACGATTACGCGGAAAACCTCGTCTCCCCCACGCTCTCCACGCTGCCCGGTGTGGCCCAAGTGCTGATCTTCGGGCAAAAGCGCTTCGCCGTGCGCGTGAAGGCGCGCCCCGACGCGCTCGCCGCGCGCAAGCTCACGCTCGACGACGTGGCGCGTGCGCTTGCGTCAGCCAACGCCAACAGCCCCGTGGGCACGCTCGACGGCAGCCGTCAGACGCTGACCATCGAAGCCAACCGGCAGATGACGAAGGCCGAGCAGTTCGCGAACCTCATCATCGCCAGCGTGAACGGCAACCCCGTGTATCTGCGCGATGTGGCCGACGTGCAGGACAGCGTCGAGTCGGTGAAGACGGGAAGCTGGGTCAACGGCGAGCGCTCGATCGTGCTCGCGGTGCTGCGTCAGCCCAATGCGAACACGGTGGCGACGGTCGATCAGGTGAAGGCGGCGCTGCCGCGTCTCGCGGAGCAAATGCCGCAGTCGATTCAGGTCAAGCTGCTCAACGACCGCTCGGTGTCGATCCGTGAGTCCATCGACGACGTGCAGTTCACGCTCGCGCTCACGGTGATTCTCGTCACGCTCGTGATCTTCCTGTTCCTGCGACGGCTGGCCGCCACGCTCATTCCGGTGATGTCGCTGCCGGTGTCGCTGATCGGCACCGTCGCGCTCATGAAGGGCATGGGCTACTCCATCGACAACATCTCGCTGCTGGGCATCACGCTCGCCGTCGGGCTGGTGGTCGACGACGCCATCGTGATGCTCGAGAACATCGTGCGTCACATCGAGAACGGCGTGCCGCCGCTGCGTGCCGCGCTCGTCGGCTCGCGCGAGATGGGCTTCACGATTCTTTCGATCTCGATCTCGCTGGTCGCCGTCTTCATCCCCATCTTCTTCATGCCGGGCGTGATCGGGCTGATGTTCCACGAGTTCGCCGTGGTGGTGTCGCTGGCGATTCTGGTGTCGGCGGCGGTGTCGCTCACGCTGATTCCGATGCTGTGCAGCCGCTATCTCAAGCACGAGCAGGACGAAGGCATGGGGCTGCGCGCCACGCAATGGTTCGAGGACGGCTTCGTGTGGGTGCAGAACGCCTACGTACGCAGTGTCGACTGGTGTCTGGCGCATCGCAAGTGGGTGATGGGGGCCGCAGGGGCGACGTTCCTCGCCACGGGCGTGCTGTTCGCCACGATTCCGAAGGGCTTCTTTCCGAGCGAAGACATCGGTCAGGTGCAGGTGACGGCCGAGGGCGCGCAGGATATCTCGTTCACGGCGATGTCGGCGTTGCTGCGTCAGGCGGGCGACATCATCCGTGCGAACCCGGCGGTCGAGACCGTGATCGTGTCGGCCAGCGACAGCAATCAGGGTCGCATGTTCATCAACCTGAAGCCGCACGGCCAGCGTGCGCACATGAGCGAGGTGTTGGAGGCGTTGCGACGCGAGGTGAAGCAGGTGCCGGGGCTGAACGTCTATTTCAATCCGGTGCAGAACCTGCAACTGGGCGGCAAGCAGAGCAAGAGCCGTTACCAGTATGTGATGCAGAGCGTGAAGCCGGGCGAGATGCAGTTGTGGTCCGATCGTCTCATGACGATGATGCGCGCCGATCCGATCTTCCGCGACGTGACGACCGACGCGCAGATGAAGGGCCTGCAAGCGCAACTCACCATCGACCGCGACAAGGCGAACACGCTGGGCGTGGCGATCGGCGACATTCGCAGTGCGCTCTACAGTGCGTTCGGGGAGCGTCAGGTCTCGACCATCTACACGCCGAGCGACAGCTATCAGGTGATCTTGCAGGCGGACGATAACGACCGCCGCGACGAAGGCGCGTTCGACAAGATCTATGTGCGTGGCAAGGGCGGGGCGCTGGTGCCGCTCTCGGCCGTGGCGACGGTCGAGCGCAAGATGGGGCCGGTGTCGGTGAACCATCAGGGCCAGTTGCAGGCCGTGACGCTGTCGTTCAACCTCGCGCCGGGTGCCGCGCTGGGCGATGCGTCGCAAAAGATCGTGGGCTTCCAGCATCAACTGGGCTTCCCGCCAAGCATCATCACGAGCTGGGGCGGCGACGCGGCCGCGTTCCAGAAGTCGCAGGCCAGTCAGGTCGTGCTGCTCGTCGGCGCATTGCTGGTGATCTACGTGCTGCTCGGCGTGCTGTACGAGAGCTACATCCATCCGATCACGATTCTCGCGGGGCTGCCGTCGGCGGCGGTCGGCGCGCTCATCACGCTGCGTCTGTTCGGCATGGACCTTTCGCTCATCGCGGTGATCGGCATTCTCATGCTGATCGGTATCGTGAAGAAGAACGCGATCATGATGATCGACTTCGCGCTCGACGCGCAGCGCAACGGCGGCATGACACCGACGCAGGCGATTCGTCAGGCGTGCGCGCTGCGCTTCCGTCCCATCATGATGACCACGCTGGCGGCGCTCATGGGGGCCCTGCCGATCGCGCTCGGACTCGGTGCGGGCGCTGAGCTGCGGCAGCCGCTCGGTCTCGCAGTGGTGGGCGGGTTGCTGTTCTCGCAGGTGATCACGCTCTACATCACGCCCGTCATCTATCTCTATCTCGACCGCTTCGCCGGTAAGGGCCCGCTCGTGCTGCCCGGCGACAAGGCGGCGAACGACGGCGGCGAGCGTCGCGATGACGCGGGTGGGGCTCACGGCATGGAGCGCACCGCAGGCGTCGACGGACTCAAAACCGGTCACGCTCACTAAGCGTTGATCGTCCCCACGCGCGGCATGTCCTTCGGCATGCCGCGCGTCTGAATGCCGCCCTCCATCACAAGCACACCTGCCTGTCATCCGGAAGCCATGTCCTGTGGCTTGTGAATTGGCTGATTCCTGACATTTGCGCGGGTCTTCAAGTGCCCTTGGATTGCGTTTAGTCGCATTCCTATTTTTGCGTTTAAGCACCCGTCGGTGTCCCGCCGTCGGGTTTCCAGACCCCGTCTTGCTCTGCCCAACATTTTGCGATGCATTTCGCGAGTGTCGACGCGCGTCCGTAGGTATCGGAAATGGCGCACCAATGGGCGATTTCTTGCTTGCGTCAAATGTCAATTTGCGAAAGACGCGCGCCGCACGCGACAACGCGAAGGCGCGCATTGGGGCATAAATCGCCCCTGTCGTCGCAAGCGAGGTCTCTCGCATCGCGGCGTCGTGATTTCCCATTCCTTCAAAAAACGGACTGACAAATGAACGTACGTACAGACGCGAGCGCAATCGCGCAACTCAAGAACAAGGTGGCTTTACGGATGAGCAAACGCCGTCAACGCGGGGTGACGCTAGTGGAGCTTTCGGTCGCTGTGGCGGTGATGGGGCTGATCATGGCCGGGGCGATGGTCGGTGTGCCGCGCCTGATGAACAACGTGAAGCTGTCGCAGGAGATGAAAGACTGGCAGATGTCGGCGCTGGCGGTGCAAAACGCCGTAGCGTCGGGTGCGCTGCCGGTGACGACCACGCCGCAGCAGATTCTGAATCTGGCCATCGCCGAGCCGTTCAATCGCTCGGCGCCCGACAAGCTGCTCAACCGGTTCGGCGGTGCGATCACGATCGAAGCGGTCGACGGCGCGAACTTTCCATCGAGCGGCGTCAAAGTGAAATCGACCGGCTATCCGAGCGCGCAGTGCCAGGAGTTCGCCAACAAGATGCAGGGGCTGTTCGCCACCCTCACGATCAACGGCACCACGATCAAGGACAAAGCCAAGGCATTGGACATGACCGAGATCCCGACGGCATGTACCAAAACGGCAGGCGCCGGCGGCAACCAGGTGGACGCGGCGCAGGCCGACATGGAATTCACCATTGCCGGATGAACAGCATTCACGGGGATCTGAATTGAAGGCGGACAAGACATGACCCATCCAGGAATGCGTGTGGCATCGGTCGCTTTGCTGTTCGTGGCAGCGCTGCCGTTGGCCCGTGCGTCGAGCGCGCCACAGACCGACGTCACGTGGATGTTCGCGAGCCACAAGCCGTTGATGCACTCGGTCGGCGTTCGTGAGCCGGGGGACCCGGGCCCCGTGCCCGGTGCGGCACCGCTCGCCGCCGTTGTCGACCTGCCGTCCGAAGCGCTGCGTCGGCAAGGTGTGGACGACGCGCGGCGGCACGTGCATGCGGCGTCAGTCCCGGTGCCGGCACCGCTCGCGCTCACGCAGGTTCCGCCGGATCAGCCATCCCCGTCGAGCGCAGCGTTCGAACTTGCGCTGCAACCGTCGGACGGCCGCGTCTCGCAGGCCGTCCGACGCTACGCCGAACGCCATGGCTGGCAGTTGGCGTGGGAGATCGATCGCGACTTCCCCATCGAATATCCCGCCACGTTTCGCGGCGATTTCCTCGGCGTCGTCGAGCAGATCGTGCGTTCGCTGCAAAACACGGATGCGCCGATACGCGTGAAGGTCTACGAGGCCAATCGCGTGTTGCGTGTCGTGCACGCCACACAATAACCGGCGCCATGCTTCGCGCATGGCCACCGACATCGGAATCAGTCATCCATGAGAATGCGACTCGGCGTGTTGTGCGCCATCACGTTACTGACAGCGTGCGGCACGCCGGGCATGCTGTCGAAAACCGACGAGAATGTCACGCAGACGCGCGAGACGGCGCGCATCGCGTCGGAGACCCATGCCGCGCCTCCTATCGGCGCCATCGAACACGTCGAAGGTGCGTGGCTTTCCCGCAAGTCCGTCGCCGTCAACGCGACGGTCGCCCTGCCGGATTTCTTCAAGCGCGAGGTGCGTTTCTCGACGGGCACGCCGTTGCCGATGTCGGTGCTCCTCACGCAAGTCGCCAGAGGTAACGGCCTCACGATTCGTCTGGCCTCGGACGTGGGATGCGACACCGGCACCCCCGGTGGGCGTGGCGGTCCCTCTTCTGCCCCCACCCGAACGTTTCAGCTCAACTGCACGGACACCGGCGAGCCCGCGGTACCGCTGCAATATCACGGCTCGCTTTCCGGTCTGCTCGATACCATCGCGCATCGCTCCGGCACCCACTGGACGTATCGCGACGGCGTGGTGCAGTTCGCGCGCTTCGTCACGCGCACCTTCCAGATCAAGATGATGCCCGGCAGTTCGACGTATACGGCGTCTGTGGGCAAGGCCTCGAAGATGAAGGCCGACCGGGGCGCGTCCGGGGGCAGCGGCGGGACGTCGGCGGGGGGCGTCGACCTGAACTTCAACGCCGACGCCAACGTCTCCGTCGAGTCGGAGCTCGACTACTGGACGGATCTCGTGAAGGCCGTCACCGACATGTTGTCGCCGGGCGGACGGGTGACGCCGTCGGTCGTCACCAGTTCGCTGGTCGTGACCGATACGGCCGACGTGATGTCGCGCGTCGCGCAATACATCGATTCGGAGAACGCCGTGCTCGGGCGTCAGGTCAAGCTGCGCGTGCAGGTGTATTCGGTCACGCTGGATGAGAACTCGGCGGCGGGCATCGACTGGGATCTCGTTTACCGCTCGGCGAGCGGTTTCGTCGCCGGACTGAGCGGCCCGGCGATGGGCGGCGCCCTCATGGCGCGCAAGGGCGGCCTGAGCGTCAGCAAGATTCCCAATGGACGGCTCGCGGGTTCTGCCGCGTTCATCAAGGCGCTCAGCAAGCAGGGGCGGGTGAGTACGGTGATCGATACCACGGTCGTCACGCTGAACAATCAGCCCGCACCGGTCGCCGTCACGCAGAATCGCGGCTTCATCGCGCAGACCAAGATGACGCCCGGCAACTACGGCGGGCAAACCGTGGTGACGGCGGAGCAGTCGGTGCTGACCACGGGTTTCGTGATGAATCTGCTGCCCACGCTGATGGACAACCGGAGCGTGATGTTGCAGGTACAGATCGACATGTCCGACCTCAAGAAGCTCGACAAGATCAACCTGCGCACCGGCAAGGAAGCGCCCAGCGGCGGCGACTCGGGCAGAGGTAACGGCGGGCCGGACTTCAAGGCGGACGTCGATGGCAAGGGGGCGAGTTTCGAGGTCGGCGGCAACGATGGAGAGCACGGTGGCGGTGGCGATGGCGGCTTCGGGGCGGGCACGTTCATGCAGTTGCCCATTACGGCATCGGTCCAGACGATGCAGCGCGCTTCGCTGAAGTCGGGCGACACGCTGGTGCTGAGCGGCTTTCGTCGCAAGGACGACAACACCGAGCGCGACGGCATCTTCAACTACGAAGGCGGTACGAAGGAGGCGAATCAGCACGTCAACGAAGTCGTGATCCTGATCTCGCCGGAACTGACCGAGGGCGTGTGACATGGCACGCGCACTGTCCAATCACCTCGTTGTCGGCGCGCAGTGGGAGACGCTGATCGGCCTCGAGAAGGAGATGGCCGAGATTCGCAGTCTTGCGCGCAGCCGCGACGCCTCTCACTTCGCGGTGACGGACGACGGCGCGGGCACGCGTACCGTCGGACTGATCGCGTTGTCCGAGGCCGACGCCGCAGACGCCACCGACGGGTACGCGCTGGCCGCCGTGCTCGGTTCGCTCGTCGACGCGCCGAACGTCGCGTTCATCCATCCCGATCCGGACGATCCCGCCAGAGCGCTGTTCGTGACATTGCGCGATCACCGTCCCGAACTCGATCTGGAACTGCCCGCGTCGGCGTTGAAGCATCGTCTGGAGCAATGGACGGCGGAGGTCGGCGGACCGGTGAAGGTGGCCGGGGTGATGCGTATGGACCTGCCGCACGCGGACGTCGTTCTCACGCTTGACGATATCGCCGCTGCGGCGCTGCGCGAGGAGGCGGCGCAGGCGCGGTTGAAGCCGGTGCGCAACGGATTGCCGGGCATGCCCGCGCGCCAGATGAAGATCGCCGCCGCGCTGATGGCGATGCTGGTCGTGGTTGGCGGCGCGGGGTATTGGGGATGGACGTGGTACGAAGACATGCAGCGCGAGAAGCTCGCCGCTGCCAATCGCGTCGATCCGGTCGATGCCTACAAGGCGGCGCTCAAGCGCGCGCTTGCGGCCGAATCGTTCTCGACGGGCGCGTCGTATGCGCGGCATCTGCAACGCACGATTACGCATCTGCCGGCGAATGCGGGCGGATGGCGCCCGGCGAGCATCGACTGCAAGGCGCGGCGTTGCGAGATCGAATGGCGGCGTCGCGAGGGCGGCACCTTCGATCTGCTGCTCTCCCAGCGTCCGGCGGCGCAGATCGTCGACCTCGATCACGCGAGGGAGGTCGCCACGCTACCCGACGATGACGCGACGTCGGCCCGCACGGTAGCCGCATCGGTCGGCGCTGCGTCCGCGAATGACGCGTCGGAGGCGATCGAAGACGACGGCGATGCTCGCGTGACCCCCATCCCACGCAATCAATTTCTGCGCACGGCCGGCGCCCGTCTGCAAGCGCTTGGCGACTACGGCATGGACATCGCGCTGACGATGCCCACGCCGCTGGTGCCCGTGCCGCCGGGCGTGGCCACGCGCCACGACGTACCGTTGCCGATCTCGAAAGGCGAATGGAAGATGGCGGGGCATCTGGCGTTCTACGACTCCGTCGCAGGCTTGATGATGCGCGCGGGCAACATGTCGCTGGGCGAGTTGAAGATCGTGGTGGACGACGGCAAGCCCGTCTTCTCTGCACAAGGAACCTACTATGTTCATTAAGTTTTTCCGCCGTGCCGTGTTGACGATGGCGGCGGTGATTCCGGCAACGGCACACGCGGAGGAGACGATCGACGCCTTTGCCCGCGCCCATCTCAAGGCCTCGCAGGAGGCGCAGGACGCAAAGCAGGCCGACGCCAGGGCCGCCGCGGCGGGCAACGCACACGGGCGTGCCGACACGAAGCCTCCGCCGACCGGCGAGCCGCCCGAGCTGCTGTTCATCTACGGCGTGGAAAACGCGACGGTGGCCTACCTGCGCGTCGACGGCCGCTTTGGACGCAACGTGACCCGGGGCGACAACGTCGGCGAGTGGAAGGTCGTCGACATCGGGGACGATTTCGTCGACCTCCAACACGGTGCGAAGCGCAAGCGCCTGTTGTTGCCCAATGCCTTCGGGATTGCACCATCGTCCGCTACGCAAGCGAGTCAGCGTATGCCGAGGGCATCTCATGGCGAACGTTTCTGAGCGGTTTCGCGCCGTTCTGGCGCGCTTCGGGCATCGCGCCAGAACGCGTGCCGTGGTGCATCCCATCGCCGATCTGCGCGAATCGGACATTCAGACCCTCGGCTGGCGCCAGGACCTGGGCATCACGCTGGCCGGTGCGGAGCACGGCTCGCTCGTGCTGGTCGCCATGAAGCCGCGTCTCTACCTGGTGCTGCTCGAACACAACACGTTCGTGCGCACGCAAGGCTCTGACTTGCTCGACCGCTTCGACCGCGCGGTGCGGGCCAGGCATCGACTCGATCTCGAAGGCATCTACGTGGGCACGACCGAGGAGATTCTGCTGATGCAGTCGCGTCTGCAACAGCAGGGCGACGACAGCGATCGGTCCGGCGAGCAACGCACCGGGGCGTATCGCAATTTCGATCTGATCATCGAGCGCGCGATCGAGGCGGGGGCGTCGGACATCCACTTCGAGTTTCGTGAAGGGCGTCAGGTGCAGGTGCGCATGCGCATTCACGGCAAGCTGCGCATGACGGCGGACGGCGATCGTCTCGCGCGCGACTATCACGCCATGCTCGATGCTGTGTCTGCGGCGTACAACTCGCGTGCCGATCCGAGCAGCCGCAGTCATAACCACTTCGACGAAGCACAGCATCAAAGCTGCTCGATCCCGCTCACGCTTCGTCAACGCAAGTATCAGTTGCGTTTCCAGAGCGTGAAGGAGAATCGCGGCGTGGACGTGGTGTTGCGTCTGCTGATCAACGAAGCGACGGATGGCGACGTGCTCACGCTCACGCAGCTCGGGTACTCCGACGATCAGGTCGAGATTCTCGAAGACGCGGTGCATCGCAGCCCGGGGCTCACGATCATTGCGGGCGAGACCGGCTCCGGCAAGTCGACGACGTTGCGCACGCTGATGACCTACGAGCGCGACTCGGGCAAGAAATTCTTCTCCATCGAGGATCCGGTCGAATACATCCAGCCCCACATGACGCAGATTCCGATTCAGCGCCGTGCGGAGGACGGTCCCGGCGACTCGCCGTTCGGCGCCGCCGCCAAGGTGCTGTTGCGGGGCGATCCGGACAAGCTGATGCCCGGGGAGATTCGCGATGCAGAGACCGGTTCGTTTGCCAAGTCGATGACGGAGACGGGCCATCAGGTGCTGTCGACGGTGCACGCGTCGAGCGCGTTCGGCATCGTGACGCGTCTGGTCAGCGAGGAGATCGGCATGCCGCTCGCCGCCGTCACTTCGCCGAACTTTCTGACGGCCATCGTCTATCAGAAGCTGCTGCCGGTGCTGTGCGTGCATTGCAAGCGTCCAGCCCCCGAGGCGCTCGACGCGGCCACGCTGTCGGTGATCGGCACGCTCGGCATCGATACGTCGAAGGTCTGTGTCGAAGGCCCCGGCTGCGAGCGGTGTCGCGGGCGCGGCACCGGTGGGCAGACTGTCGTGGCGGAAGTGTGCGAGCTGACTGACGAACTGCTCGATCTGCTGCGCGAAGGGCATTACTGGGAAGCCGAACGTCATTGGCGTGCATGCCATGACGGCGACCTGACCAGCCCTCACATGACCGGCAAATCCGCAATGGAGCACGCGATGTTCAAGATGTCGCAAGGCCTCGTCGATCCGCACGACGTCGAAGCCGCGTTCTGCAAGCTCAAAAAATTTCATTTCCGTCAGACGACGTCGCTCGGCACGTCTTCTGCGCGACGTCTCGCCAGCGTGTGACGTTGCACTGATGCCCGCCTGACGTTCTGCACCCACTGCCATGATCGAAGCTGCCAACCGCCTGCTCGCCAAACTCTCGCCCGCGCGTGACCCCTATCCCGGATTGACGAAGGCCAAACGCCGGTTCCGCAAGACCCGCGCCAAGTTCTACAGCGACTTCGCCGATGCCATCGAAGACGGCGCCAATCCGTTCGAACTGTTCTCGCGACGCCATGCCCGTGCCAAGGAGCGTCGCAATCCGATGGCGCCGCTTTACGCCGTATGGCGTGACCGTGCGAGTTCGAAGAATCTGCAAAAGTCGTGGGCGGGCACGATTCCCGAGGAAGACCTCGTCGTGATCGCCGCCGGCGAGAAGGGCGATCTGCCCGGCACGCTGCGTTTTCTCGCGCGCGTGGTCACGCTTCAGCAGCAAACCCGCGCGGCCATCGCCGGTGCGGTGGCGTTGCCGATCTTCATGTCCGTGCTGCTCGCGGCGATTCAGCTCGGCGTGGCGTACGGCATGATGCCGATCATGACGGAGATCATGCCGCCCGAGAAATTTCCGCTCGTCGGCGCGGGGCTTTACGTGATGTCCGGGTTCGTCGCGAACTGGTGGCCGTTCCTCTACGGCGTGCCGGTCGCGCTCGTGGTCATGATGTCGCTGTCGTTCCGCCGGTGGACGGGGCCGATGCGTCGCCGTCTCGATAACTTCGGCCCGTACGCGGTGTATCGCGACGTGCGTGCGGGGGAGTTTCTCGTCGCGCTGGCGGCACTCACGAGCGCCAAGACGTCGGTGTTCGATGCCGTCTCGCTGCTGCTCGCGCGCGCGTCACCGTGGTTGCGATGGCATCTCCTGCGCATGCGTGCGTCGCTCAAAAGCGAGCGCAGCATGATCAAGGCGATGGATACGGGCATCTTCAACGAGGAGGTGTTCGATCGTCTCGTCGAGTATTCCGGACGCACCAACTTCGACGCCGGCATTCGCAAGATCGGGTTGATGACGATTGAAGAAGTCGCGGAGCGCATCAAGACACGTTCCGCGACGCTGCGCTCGGTGCTGCTCGCGATGGTCGGCCTGACCATCATCTTCACCGTCGGCGGCATGCTGCAAATCGGCCACGCAGCCGGTGAGTACGCACAGTCGATGTTCTGACGATGACCGCGCTCGTCGATGTTCTGTGGGCGGCGTTTCGTGCCTTGCCGCGAGAGGCCGTGGCGGCAGCGATGGCTGTGTTCGGGTTGTTCGTCGGCAGCTTTCTCAACGTGGTCGTCTATCGTCTGCCACGCATGCTGGAAACGCAATGGGCCCAGGAGGTCGCGGCATGGTCGGGGCAGATGCCGCCGGTCACCCCGGTCTTCAACCTCGCGTGGCCGCCGTCGCGTTGCCCGCGATGCGAGACGCGTATCGCGGCCCATCACAATCTGCCGGTCTTCAGCTATCTGTGGTTGCGCGGTCGATGTGCCGCCTGTGGCACGGGCATCTCCATGCGCTATCCGCTCGTCGAGATGGTCGTGGGGGTGCTGTTCGCCGTTGTCGCGTGGCTATTCGTGCCCACACACCAGTACGCGGCCATGCTCGCGTGGTGCGGCTTCGGGGCGACGGCGTTCGCGCTGGCGCTCATCGACATGGACACGCGGCTGCTGCCGGACTGGCTGACGTTGCCGCTGCTGTGGGGTGGTCTGCTGTGCAGCGTGATGCACGTCACCTTGCCTGTCGACGAGGCGGTGCTCGGCGCAGCGCTGGGGTACGGTGTGATGTGGACGATTGCGGCGGTGTACCGCGCACTCACACAGCACGATGGCCTTGGCGGCGGCGACGCCAAGCTCGTCGCCGCGTGCGGGGCGTGGCTCGGGTGGATCGGGGTGCCGCTGATGCTGGCCTTCGGCGCGGTGGCCGCGACGCTCGCCTTCGCCGTCTTCGGCATGGTGCGCGGCCGCGCGTTGCGCGAGCCGCTACCGTTCGGTCCGTGGTTGGTGCTTGGGGCGCTGGCGAGTTTGTTGTGGGGCGAGCCGTTCCTAGACCTGTGGTTGCGCACGCACGGCTGAGAGACCCGGTTCGGCGGAGGATTGCGCTCGCGCTTCCGTGAGCGGAGCCTCCGCCCGACGCTCCCCATCGGCACGTGCTCCGGTCCCGGGCGTGATCGTCGAGGAGGACAGGGAAGCCGACGATGCAGAAGCACTCGCCAGTATCAGATCCGCGGCCTTCTCGCCGATCATCATCGATGGCGCATTGGTGTTGCCGCCGATGAGCGTCGGCATAATCGATGCATCGACCACACGCAGTCCCTCGACACCCCGCACGCGCAGTTCCGGATCCACCACCGATGCCGCATCGCTGCCCATCCGGCAGGTGCCGACCGGATGGTAGATGGTGTCGGCGCGCGCACGGATCAACGCGGTGAGCGCTTCATCCGATTCGATCCCGCGACTGTGCAACTCGTGTCCGCCGAACTTCGCGAGCGACGGCGCGGCGAGTATGCGCCGGATCACGCGCGCGCCGCGCAGCAAGGTGTCGACATCCTCCTGCGCTTGCAGGAATGCCGGGTCGATGAGCGGCGCATCGCGCATGTCGGACGACGCGAGCGTGACACGTCCCCGGCTCTTCGGTCGCAGCACGCAGGCGTGCAACGAGAGGCCGCGTCGCAGATGCAGACGTCGGTTGTGGTTGTCGCAAATGCCCACGAGAAAGTGCATCTGCAAGTCCGGTCGCGCGAGTGACGGATCGCTCTTGAGGAAGCCCCCGGCCTCGGCCACGTTGCTCGCGAACAGCCCGCGCCGGTCGCGCAGATAGTCGATCCCCTGCATGAGCAGATGCCACAACCCCGCCGGTGTGTAGCCGACGAGGTCGCGCTGAGCGACGTACTTGTTGACGATGAAGTCGATGTGGTCTTGCAGGTTTTCGCCAACGCCCGGCGCATCGACCCGGACTTCCAGACCGTGCGTGCGCAGTTGTTCGGCCGGGCCGATGCCCGAGCACATCAACAACTGCGGCGAGTTGAAAGCGCCGGCGCTCAGCACGATTTCCGCACGTGCGCGGATGGTTTGCAGTGCGCCCTGACGTTGCAGTTTGATGCCCGTCGCACGCTTGCCGTCGAAGACGATGCGCTGCACGAGCGCGTCGGTGATCACATGCAGATTCGGGCGCGACTTGCCGTGCAGATAGGCGCGCGCGGCGTTCCATCGCTGGCCGTCTTTCTGCGTCACCTGATAGACGCCCGCGCCCTCGTAATGCTCGCCGTTGAAATCGTCGGTGACCGGAAATCCGGCTTCGCGCGCAGCGTCGACATAGTGCTGCGAGAACGGATTGACGGTGCGCAGATCGGCCACGTTGAGTGGCCCGCCCGTGCCATGCCACGCGTTCGCGCCGCGTTCGTTGTTTTCGTTGCGACGGAAGTAGGGCAGCACGTCGTCCCATCCCCAGCCGGTACAACCGGCCTGTGCCCAGTCGTTGTAATCGTCGGGATGCCCGCGTGTGTAAATCATCGCGTTGATCGAACTGGAGCCGCCGAGTCCGCGTCCGCGCGGCTGATACCCCTGACGTCCGCCAAGTCCCGCTTGCGGCACGGTGCGATAGCCGTAGTTGCGGCGCGACGCGAACGGCACCAGGGCGGCGAGGCCGAGCGGCAGCCGCACCAGAAAGCTGTTGTCCGGCGGACCGGCTTCGATGAGTGCAATCGTGCTGCCCGGCAAGCCGTCGGCCAGACGCGCAGCGAGCGCGCAACCGGCCGAACCGCCGCCGACAATGACGTAGTCATAGTCCATGCTGTCATCCTCCCTTGGATGGCACTGCATTCACTCTGATGTTGCGGTGTTTTCGAATGCGTTCGCTGTGTCAACTGCGTCAGCTGTTTCGGCTTGTCGTTCTCGGCGATGCCGATGTCTCGTTCTTATCCTTCTTTGTGCATGTCCCGACTTCGTTGTGTCCCGAAGGGTGTCGGTGGCAGTGACTTTGCAGCGGCACTCATTGTAGGCAGACATTGCCCGCGTTCGGGGGTGAAGTGAAGCATTCCTCTAATTTGGATGACTTCACGGACGTGGGCGCTATGATGAAATGATCGCCTTTAGGTAACCGTCCCATGCTTGGCATCGTGACGTTACCCGACCGGTGGACAGCCGGTGCCCATGACGGCAGATGCGTGCCGCACGGGGGCTGGACAAGAACACGGAGACACGCACGGAGACACGGATGACCGAAGCCTGGCAGACGCATGACGTCACCAATCAGGTGCCGCCGCTCACGGATTACAACCTCTACGCGACCGATGCCGCCTTGCAGGCTGCCGTCGCCGCGTTCGATGCCGACTGGCATGCGAAGACGTTGCATCGGCAGGGCGCGCGTCTGGGCGAGGCCGAAGTGCAGCAATGGGCGCAGGACGCCAATCGTCACGAACCGGAGCTGCAATCCTTCGATTCGCGAGGCAATCGCATCGACCGTGTCGAGTTTCACCCCGCATGGCATTCGCTCATGGCGCTTTTGCGCGGTGCACAACTGCAATCGCTGCCGTGGGCGCATCCACGCGGCGGGGCGTTTGCCGCGCGCACGGCATCGTATTTTCTGCATGCGCAGAACGAGGCCGGCGCGTTGTGCCCCACGACGATGACGTTCGCGAGCATTCCCGTGCTCGCCAAGGAAGCGTCGCTTTTCCCCACGATCAAGGACAAGCTGCTCGCGCCGCAACACGATCCGCGCGATGTGCCGCTCGCGCAGAAGCACGCCATCCTCATCGGCATGGGGATGACGGAAAAGCAGGGCGGCTCGGACGTGCGCACGAACACCACGACCGCGACCGATGGCGGCGACGGCACGTTCTCGCTCGTCGGTCATAAGTGGTTCTTCTCCGCGCCGCAGTGCGACGCGCATCTGGTGCTCGCGCGTGAGAGCGACAGCGATGCGCTGTCCTGTTTCTTCGTGCCGCGCTATGCCCCCGACGGACGCAAGAACGCGGTGCAGGTGCAGCGTCTCAAGGACAAGCTCGGCAATCGCTCCAACGCCAGCAGCGAAGTCGAGTTTCAGGGCGCGTACGGCACGCGTGTGGGCGCGCCGGGTCGCGGCGTGCCCACGATCATCGAGATGGCGACGTACACGCGGCTCGATTGTGTGATCGGCAGTGCGGCGATGATGCGCACGGGCGTCGTGCAGGCGATTCATCATGCGCGGCATCGCACGGCGTTCGGCGCGAAGCTCGTCGATCAGGATCTGATGACGACGGTGCTCGCGGATCTCGCGCTGGAGTCGGAAGCCGCGACGTGGCTGGCGATGCGTCTCGCGCAGGCCTTCGACGCAAGTGCTGTCGATGACGACACACCGGTGCAACGCGCATGGCGACGCATCGTGCTGCCCGCCGCGAAGTTCTGGGTGTGCAAGCGCGCCCTGGAGTTTGCCGGGGAATGCATGGAAGTGTGGGGCGGCAACGGCTACGTCGAAACGGGGCCGCTCGCGCGGTGGTATCGCGAAGCGCCTGTGAATTCGATCTGGGAGGGTTCCGGCAACGTGATGTGCCTCGACGTGCTGCGCGCGATCAGCCGCGAGCCGGACGTCGCGCAAAGCTGGTTCCAGTGGCTGACCGAGCGCACCGCGTCACATGTGACGTTGCGCGCAGCACTGGCGCAGTTGCACGGCTGGCTCGCCGCCGACCCGGCCACGCATGCGGTGCGCGCGCGTGCCATCGCACAACAGATCGTGTTGCTCGCGCAGGCGGCGTTGTTGCTGGAACACGCACCGTCCGAACTGGCCCACGGGTTCATCGAGAGCCGGTTTTCGAACGCAGGGGGACGCGTGTACGGCGTGATGCCGCACACGCTCGCCACCGGTGTGCAGCGCGCATGGCTCGACAGAGCGTTTCTCGCGTGAGGGGTAGGGCTCGAAGCGCAAACGATCGGCACGAGACAGGCATAAGACACACGCAGCACGCGTGCCTGATGTGCATGATGCACTTTTCATAACGACAACACATCGACGGCGACCGCCGGTGCCTTCATGCACCGGGGCTTGCAGGGAGGAGAACGGCATGGGACACAAGGACGAGCCGGGCGCGCTTCACAACGAGCTTGATCAGAGACTTCACGATGGGCTTCATGCCGCGCAGGCGTTGCCTACGTCGCAGGGCGACGACATGGCGCGCGCACTGCTGTTGCCACGCTTCGACGCGATGCGTCGCGCACACGACGCCGCGCCGCATGTCGACTGGTCGACGCGCAAGCGTCACCTGACGGCGCTGCAAGCGATGCTGCACAAGTATCGCGAGCCGTTTGCGAATGCCATCGACGCCGATTTCAACGGGCGCTCGGCGCAGGAAACCGACATGCTCGAACTGTTTCCGTCGCTCGGCAACCTGAAGCATGCGCTGTCGCATACGCGTCGCTGGATGCGCGGTTCGCAGGGCTGGGCGAATCTCTGGCTGCTGCCCGCGCGGCGTGCGGTGGTGCCGCAGCCGTTGGGCGTCGTGGGCGTGATCGTGCCGTGGAACTACCCGCTGTTTCTCGCCGTCGGCCCGCTCACTGATGCGCTGGCAGCGGGCAATCGCGTGATGATCAAGGTGTCCGAAGTCACGCCGCGATTCGCGGAAGTCTTCGCGTCGGCCATCGCGCAAACCTTCCCGCCGGAGTGGGTGACGGTCGTCACTGGCGATGCGCAGGTCGCACGCGCTTTCTCGACGCTCGCGTTCGACCATCTGCTGTTCACGGGGGCGACGTCCATCGGTCATCACGTCATGCGTGCGGCGAGCGAGCATCTCACGCCAGTCACGCTGGAGCTGGGCGGCAAGTCGCCCGCCATCATCGGGCCCGGTGCGCGTTGGGAGCACGCCGTGGAGCGCATCATGCTCGGCAAGCTCCTCAATGCCGGGCAGACGTGCGTGGCCCCTGACTACGTGCTCGTGCCGCGTGAGAAGCTCGACACGTTCGTGACGACGGCACGGCAGGTGGCCGCCCGCATGTATCCGGACGCGGTTCATAACCCGCAGTACACGAGCATCGTGTCGGCGCGTCACTTCGAGCGGTTGTCGGGGCTGGCGAACGAAGCGGCGGCGCAGGGCGCAACGTCGCATGCGTTGTTCGACACGCCGGCGGAGGCTGCACGCCGACGTCTGCCGCCGGTCGTGCTGACGGGGGTGCACGACGGCATGCGCGTGATGCGCGAAGAGATCTTCGGCCCGTTGTTGCCCGTGGTGCCGTATGACGATCTGGACGCGGCGATTGCGTACGTGAACGAGCGTCCGCGACCGCTCGCGCTGTACGTCTTCGATACCGACAATACCCGTATCGACCGCGTGGTCGACGGCACGATTTCGGGCGGCGTCACCATCAACGACACGCTGCTGCATGTGGCCGAGCACTCGCTGCCGTTCGGCGGCGTGGGGCCGTCGGGCATGGGCGGGTACCACGGCGAGGCAGGGTTCCGCACGTTCTCCAAGGAGAAGCCGATCTTCCGTCAGGCGCGATGGAACGGCGCGGGGTTGCTCAACCCGCCGTACGGTAAGGTGTTCGCCGCCATGATCCGGCAGTTGATTCGCTGATCGCCGGATTCGTCAGCGGCGCACTGAGGCGCTCCCAATAACAAAACCCCCGCCGGTTTGACCCGGACGGGGGTTTTGTTTATCTGAGGCCGGTTCACACCGGCTTCAGACGTGATGCGGAGTGCCTTGGTGCGGTATCAGGCTACGGCGCGCAGACCGGCGTCGGCCAGCAGCGCGTCGGCGCGATCGGTGGCTTCCCACGAGAATTCCGGCTCTTCGCGGCCGAAGTGGCCGTAAGCGGCAGTCTTCTCATAGATCGGACGCAGCAGGTCGAGCATCTGGATGATGCCCTTCGGACGCAGGTCGAAATGCTTCTCGACCAGCTCGGCGATGCGCTGATCGCTGATCTTGCCCGTGCCAAACGTGTTGACCATGACCGACGTCGGACGCGCCACGCCGATGGCGTACGAGACCTGGATCACGCACTTCGAGGCCAGACCGGCAGCCACGATGTTCTTCGCGACGTAGCGGCCGGCGTAAGCGGCCGAGCGGTCGACCTTCGACGGATCCTTGCCCGAGAACGCGCCGCCGCCGTGCGGTGCAGCACCGCCGTACGTGTCGACGATGATCTTGCGGCCCGTGAGGCCGGCGTCGCCCTGCGGGCCACCGATCACGAAACGGCCGGTCGGGTTCACCAGGAACTTGATGTCGCCCTTGATCAGTTCGGCTGGCAGCACCGGCTTGATGACTTCTTCGATGACGGCTTCGCGCAGCGCTTCCAGACCGATGTCCGGCGCGTGTTGCGTCGAGAGCACCACAGTGTCGATGCTGTGCGGACGGCCGTTTTCGTACTTGATGGTGACCTGCGACTTGGCGTCCGGACGCAGCCAGGGCAGACGACCGTCGCGGCGCACTTGCGACTGGCGCTCGACCAGACGGTGCGACAGGTAGATCGGCAGCGGCATGAGTTCCGGCGTTTCATCGCAGGCGTAGCCGAACATCAGGCCCTGGTCGCCGGCGCCCTGATCGAGGTTGTCGTCATGCGCACGGTCCACGCCCTGCGCGATGTCCGGCGACTGACGGTCGTACGCCACCAGCACGGCGCAACCCTTGTAGTCGATGCCGTAGTCGGTGTTGTCGTAACCGATGCGACGGATCGTTTCGCGTGCGACTTGCTGATAGTCGACCGTGGCGGTCGTGGTGATTTCACCTGCGAGCACGACGAGGCCCGTGTTGCAAAGCGTTTCCGCAGCAACGCGCGCGTACTTGTCTTGCGTCAGGATAGCGTCGAGAACGGCGTCCGAGATCTGGTCGGCAACTTTGTCCGGGTGACCTTCGGAGACGGATTCGGAGGTAAAGAGATAGTCGTTCGCCACTTCTGGCTCCTCTAACGATATTTGGCGACTCACGTTGCCGTCATCGGAGGGGAAGCGGCGACGCTTTAGCGGAAAATTGGTCGAATGCGCTGCCTCAGTCGGGTTGCCCATTCGAATCGCCCCGCAAGTTGTCAGTTAACTCGGCGATGTCGCTTATTATACGCCCCTGAAGAAATCCTGCTTGCGACATGTCAACCACTCCCAAGAAATCGCTCGGGTACTACCTCAGCGTGGGTCTGCTGCGCGGACTCAATCTGCTGCCCTATAGCTGGGTCGCCCGTTTTGGCACGGGGATCGGCCATGTGCTGTACTCGATTCCCAGCTCCCGGAAGCGGGTGGTGCACACCAATCTGCGCCTGTGTTTCCCCCACTGGGACGACGCTACCCGCGAGCGCGTCGCCCGGGCGTCCTTCGTCCATGCGATCCGGAGCTATGCCGAGCGCAGCTTTCAGTGGTTTGGCAGCGGCAAGAAGCTGGAGCGGCTCATCGAACTCGACTCCGCCGTGGACCTGCGCGCGCCGGATATGCCGCCGACCATTCTGTTGGGTTTCCATTTCGTGGGCATCGAAGCGGCGTCCGTCTTCATCAACTACTCGCTGCATCGGCCTTGCGCGTCGCTGTACACCCCGATGTCCAACCCGGCGTTCGACGCCATGGCCCGTGAGCAGCGCGGCCGCTTCGACGCCGAGATGATCCCGCGTGGCGACAGCGCTCGTGACGTGTTGCGCATGTTCCGCAAGAAAAAACCCGTCATGCTGGCCGCCGACATGGACTACGGCGCGCGAAACTCCACGTTCGTGCCGTTTTTTGGCGTGCAAACCTGCACGCTGACGTCGGTTTCGCGGTTGGCCGAAGTCGGCCGCGCCCAGATTCTGCCGTTCATCGGCGAGGTACTGCCGAATTTCAAGGGCTACCGGCTCAAGGTGTTCCCGGTCTGGGAGAACTATCCGAGCGGTGACCCGGATGCAGACGCCCGTCGCATGAACGCGTTCCTCGAAGAACAGATTCTCAAGATGCCGGAACAGTATTACTGGGTTCACAAGCGCTTCAAGACGCGCCCCGAGGGCGAGCCGGGCGTCTATTGACCGGCACCGGATGCGCGTCAACCTTCTCCACTACAATAGCGGCATGAAGCTCAAATTCACCAAGATGCAAGGCGCCGGGAACGACTTCGTCGTGATCGACGGCATCTCGCAGACCATCGATTTCACGCCGGAACAGTGGCGTGCGCTCGCCGACCGTCATTTTGGCGTTGGCGCTGACCAGCTTTTGCTCGTCGAACGCGCGACGCTGCCGGGCGTGGACTTCCGCTACCGCATCTTCAACGCCGACGGCGGCGAGGTCGAGCATTGCGGCAACGGCGCGCGCTGCTTCGTCAAGTTCGTGCGCGATACGGGCCTCACTGACAAGCAGACGGTGCGTGTCGAGGTGCAGCAGGGCGTGATCACGCTCACGATGCGCGAAGACGGTCAGGTCAGCGTGGATATGGGCGCACCGATTCTCACGCCGTCCGACGTGCCGTTCGATGCCACCGGGCTCGAAGGCCGCCGCGAGGGCGACGACACGCTCTGGCCGCTCGACGTGGGCGGCAAGACCACGTGGATTTCCGTCGTGTCGATGGGCAACCCGCACGCCGTGCAGGTCGTCGAGAACGTCGATACCGCGCCGGTCGAGACGGACGGGCCGCTCGTCGAGCGTCACCCCCGCTTCCCGCGCCGTGTGAACGCCGGATTCCTGCAAGTGGTGAGCCAGCACGAGGCGCGTCTGCGCGTGTACGAGCGCGGCGCCGGCGAAACGCTCGCCTGCGGTACCGGGGCCTGTGCGGCAGCGGTCGCGGGCATCCGTCGCGGCTTGCTCAAGGCGCCCGTCGCCATCGAGACGCACGGCGGCACGCTCACCATCGACTGGGACGGCGCAAGCGGTCCGGTCATCATGACAGGGCCGGCTGCCACGGTCTTCGAAGGCACGATCGAGGTCTGAGACGGCAGCAGGACGCAGCGCAACGGCCTGCGCGCCCCGGAAGGTCATGAGGCGCAGGGCTGAGGTTACAGACGGATTCTGATTTAGCGACCCAGGCGGCCGCAGGCGCTCCTTGTGTTCGAGGGGCGGCCGGCGGCAGTTGACGAACAGCAGACGGACATTCATGAACGACCGAGATATTGCGGAATACCTGATCGCGCATCCCGACTTCTTCGAGCGCCACGCCGAATTGCTGGCCGGCGTGCGGCTCACCAGCCCGCACGGCCAGCGAGCGGTGTCGTTGCAGGAGCGTCAGATCGAGATGCAGCGCGAGAAGACCAAGCAGATCGAGCGGCGCCTGGCCGAATTGATGCGCTATGGCCACGAAAACGACGATATCTCGGGCAAATTGCACCGCTGGACCCTCGGTCTGCTCGGCGAGCGCGATCCGCATGCGCTGCCCGAAGCGATTGCCCGGGGTCTGCGCGACGTCTTCAACGTGCCGTTTGCCGCCGTGCGCCTGTGGAACGTGGCTGCGCCGTATCAACCGGCCGAGTTCGCCCGCAGTGTCAGCGAAGAGGTGAAGATCTTCGCGTCGAGCCTCGCAACGCCGTACTGCGGCGCCAATACCGGCTTCGAAGCCGTGACGTGGCTGGGCGCGCCAAGCGATCCCGCCTCGGTGGCGTTGCTCGCGTTGCGCGACCCGCAAATGACCGACGGGCCAGTGTTCGGCCTGCTGGTGATGGGCTCGGACGACGCCCGCCGCTTCCACGAAGGCATGGCGACCGATTTCCTCACGCAAATCGGCGAGCTGGCCGGGGCCGCCCTGGGCAAGCTGCGCGCCGACGACTGATGTCCTCCGGACCCCGGGCCGGGCGCGACGCCAAGGGTGCATCGGTGGCGCCGGCGGCATCGGCCTCATCCGATTCATCTGATACCCCGCCCGGGACGGACGACCGCGATGCCACCGATGGCGCTGACGACGCCACGCCGCTCGAACCGGGCATCCGCACCTACCTCACGTCTCTCGTCAGCGAGCGCAAGCTCGCTGCGCTCACGCTGGAAAACTACACGCGCGACCTGCGGCAATTGCAGCGTCTGGCGAGCGGTCGTGCGCTCGAATCGCTGCAACACGGCGACATTCGCCGCTTCGTCATGAAGCTGCATGCCGAGGGGCTGGTCGGGCGGTCGATTGCCCGCAAGCTCTCCGCCTGGCGCGGCTACTTCGCCTGGCTCGCTCAACGCACGGCGCTGGCCGCCAACCCCGTCGAGGGGGTGCGCGCGCCGAAACAACCCAAACCGTTACCCAAGGCGCTCTCGCCCGATCAGGCATCGGCGCTCGTCGAGTTTGCGACGGGCACGTCTGCCGAGGCGGTGCGCAACCGGGCGATGTTCGAGCTGCTGTATTCGTCCGGCCTGCGTCTGTCCGAACTGACGGGACTCGACCATCGGTATGTCGAGGCGGACGGCTACCGGTCGGCAAGCTGGCTGGATCTCGCCGAGCGCGAGGTCGTGGTGACGGGGAAGGGCAACAAGCGGCGTCGCGTGCCCGTGGGCGAGAAGGCGGTGCAGGCGCTGGCCGAGTGGCTGGAGATGCGTGCGCCGCTGGCGACGACCGAGCCCCACGCGCTGTTTCTCTCGGCGCGCGGCAAGCGTATCGGGGGACGGGCCGTGCAGCAGGGGCTGGAGCGTCACGCGCTCGCCGCCGGGCTGCCGACGCATGTCCATCCCCACATGCTGCGGCACTCGTTCGCCACGCACGTGCTTCAGTCCTCGGGCGATCTGCGCGCGGTGCAGGAGATGCTCGGTCACAGCAACATTTCGACGACACAGATCTACACGAAGCTCGACTTCCAGCATCTGGCGAAAGTCTACGATCAGGCGCACCCGCGCTCGCGCAAGAAGACCTGAGCAGGCTGCCGGGACCGGAGTCGGTGTAGAATCGCGTCCTTCCCCGCAAGTCCCGAACGCTGTCCTGAGAGCTGTCGCAGTGGGTCTCCCCAGCCGGCTGCCCCAGGCGCCGACCCGGACACGCTGCGCGTATCGCTCAGGCGCCCCTCGCGACGCGAGACTTGCCGTCACCCCGAATGCAACCGTTGGTCCGTCCCGCATGAATACCTTGACCCTCAAGCCCGGCAAAGAAAAGTCCTTGCTGCGCCGCCATCCCTGGATCTACGCCACCGCCGTGGCGCGTGTGGACGGCAACCCGGCATCCGGTGCAACGGTCGTGGTGCGTGCCGCCGACGGCCGCTTCCTCGCGCGCGCCGCGTTCAGCCCGGTGTCGGCCATTCGCGCCCGCGTCTGGACGTTCAACGAAAACGAGCCGGTCGATCACGCCTTCTTCAAGCGCCGTGTGTCGGCAGCGCTCGCGTATCGCGAAGAAATGGTGCAAGACACGGGCGCGACGCGTCTGATCTTCGGTGAGGCCGACGGCCTGCCGGGGCTGATCGTCGACCGTTATCAGTCCGCACCGGGCCAGCCCGCCACCGATCAGCTCGTCTGCCAGTTCATGGCGGCGGGCGTGGAAGCCTGGAAGGACGCCATCACGAAAGCGCTGGTCGGCGCGACCGGCTGCCCGAACGTCTACGAACGCTCCGACGCCGCCGTGCGCGAGCGCGAAGGCCTGCCGAGCCTTACCGGTGTGCTGGCGGGCGACGAACCGCCCGAAGCACCGGAATCACTCACCACGCATGAGAACGGGGTGAAGTATTACGTCGACGTGCGCAACGGTCACAAGACGGGCTTCTACGTCGACCAGCGCGACAACCGTCGTCTCGTGCAGCAGCAGGCCAAGGGGCGCGACGTGCTCAACTGCTTCTGCTATACCGGCGGGTTCTCGCTGGCGGCGCTGGCGGGGGGCGCACAGAGCGTGCTGTCCATCGACTCCTCGGGCGATGCGCTGGCCATCGGCGCGCGCAACGTGGCGCTCAACGGCTTCGACGCTGCCCGCGCCGAATGGCTCGATGCGGATGTCTTCAAGACCCTGCGCGCCTTGCGCGAAGAAGGCCGCACGTTCGACATGATCGTGCTCGATCCGCCGAAGTTTGCGCCGTCGGCGCATCACGTCGACCGCGCAGCGCGCGCCTACAAGGACATCAACATGGCGGGCTTCAAGCTGCTGCGTCCGGGCGGTCAGTTGCTGACGTACTCGTGCTCGGGCGCCATCGATGCCGATCTGTTCCAGAAGATCGTGGCCGGTGCGGCCGTGGATGCCGGTGTTGACGCCCGTATCCTGCGTCGCCTCTCGGCAGGCATGGATCACCCGATGCTCACGCAATTCCCGGAAGGCGAATACCTCAAGGGACTTTGGTTGCAGCGAATGTAAGTGTTCGCTATTGGTGTGCGTCGTCGTGTATCAACCCCGCATCAGCCCAGCGTCAGACCGACCACACCCAAAGCGATCAGGACGGCGCCGCCCACGCGGCGGCGCACCTCCCCTTCTCCGAGCACCCGCACGCCGAGCAACGCGGCGACCATCATCGACATCTCCCGGGCCGGGGCGACGTGCGACACCGGCGCGTACTTGAGCGCGGTCAGGATCAGGAAGTAGGAAATCGGCGAAATCGTGGAAATCACTGCGATCTTGCGCCAGTTGGCTTGCCAGAGCACCGCGATACGGGACGGGCGCGAGAGTGCCGCCGGTGCCGAAAGCACGACCCGCAGCACGTTCTCCAGGTAGTAATAGACGAGCGGCGCGAGCATCATGGTGCGGATCGCGTAGGCGTCCGCCAGTGTGTACGACGCGATGAACGCCCCCGTCAGTACCCCCCAGCCTGCGCCCGCGTGCATGCTCCCGCGCCGCAACAGTCGCTCGCCGCCGGCGATCACCAGCACGCCGCCGACCACCAGCACGATGCCGCCGACGGCCAGCCATCCCGGGCGTTCCCCCAGCAGCACGATCGCGCCGATCGAGGAGAGCAAGGGGCCGGTGCCGCGCGCGAGCGGGTAGACCACGGACAGATCGCCCACGCGATAACCGCGCTGCAAGACCAGCGTGTAGCCGTAGTGAAGCAGGGCGCTCACCGCGATGACGCCCCAGCCAAGCAGGGACGGCCAGCCGATGTCCGTGGCGCTCACGAAATACAGCGCGAGCGGCGTGTACAGGACGACCGTGACGAGTGCGTAGAGGAAGACCAACTGCGGGCCACCGCCTTCACGGGTGTCGATCCGTTTGGCGACGAAATTCCAGGTGGCATGCAGGAGCGCGGCGGTGACGACGAGGGCGAGGGCGGTGAGCGACATGACGAAGGGGGGTTTTGTGTCAATTGTATGACGCATTGCCCGTTCACTTCCGGTCACCTGCCGCAAATGGGAGTCCGGAAGGGGCCGGATGTCCCGGATGCGGGCCAATGCGCCCCCGGAATGCCCGGTTTGCCCTGGGGTTGCCCTGTTAACATGCCCGACATGCCCGACACATGGCCGCTTTCATCGCCATCCTTCGTCGAAAGCCCACTTTTGCAACTCGGTTGCAGCGCTGACGGCGCTGTGCTTAAATCGATTCATGAGCCTTACTCAATTACAACCGTATCTGGAAGCCGCCCGCGCGAGCTTGCAGGAGCAATCGGGCCGCGTGACCTCGGGGCGTGTACGTGTGCTCGCGTTGCTGCTCAAGGCTGGTCGGCCTCTCACCCATCAGGAAGTGCTGGCCGATCTGGCGACCGACACTGACCCGCTCGACCGGGTCACGGCCTACCGGGTGCTCGACTGGCTGGTCGCGCAGGGCTGGGCCATCAAGCAGGCGGGCGACGACCGCATCTTCCGCTTCGTCATGGCCGAGCATGTCGACCCCGCGCGTGCCAATGCGCCGCGCCCGCATACGCAGCACGGTCATTTCCGCTGTGTACGCTGCCACCGAACCTTCTGTCTTGACGATTGGCCGCAGCATCCCCAATTGAGCGAGCGCGAACTCAAGCGTCTGCCCGAGGGGTTCGTCGGCGAACAGGTCGAGCTGCTGATTCACGGCACCTGCGCCCAGTGCGCCGGCGCGACCAACTGAGTCACTTCCCGGCACCCTTTCGTCACCTCGGGTACAGTGAGTGACATTGGGGTGCTGCGGAGCCTATGTCCGCACCCATTTGCGCGTTTTTCACGCATTTCCGGATGGCCTCTGGCGGCCCCGGAAGTGCCGCTTCATAACAGGACCTTGCATTCATGACTCCCGTCACTATCCTGACCGGCTTTCTCGGCAGCGGCAAAACCACGCTGCTCAAGCGCATCCTGACCGAAGCGCACGGCATGAAGATTGCCGTCATCGAAAACGAGTTCGGCGAAGAGAACATCGATAACGACATCCTCGTGCAGGACAACGCCGAGCAGATCGTCCAGATGAGCAATGGCTGCATCTGCTGCACGATCCGTGGCGATCTCGTGCAGGCGCTCTCCGACCTGAACAGCCAGCGCGACGCCGGCTCGATCAAGTTCGACCGCGTGGTCATCGAAACGACCGGCCTGGCGAACCCGGGGCCGGTGGCGCAGACCTTCTTCATTGATGACGAAGTGGCTGACACCTACCGTCTGGACGCCATCATCACGCTGGTCGATGCCAAGCACGGCCAGCAGCAGCTCGATCAGCACGAAGTGGTGCAGCGTCAGGTCGGGTTTGCCGACCGCCTGTTCATCACCAAGGCCGATCTGGTCACGCCCGAAGCGCTGGACGATCTGAAGCATCGCCTTGCGCACATGAACCCGCGCGCGCCGCAGCAGGTCGTCGACTTCGGTCAGGCTGACCTGAAGCAGATCTTCGACATTCACGGCTTCAATCTGAACGACAAGCTCGACATCGATCCGGACTTCCTCGCCGCCGACGAGCATGCGCACGACCACGGTCACGACCATGACCACGATCATTCGCATTGCGATCACGATCATGGCAAGTGCGACCACGAAGGGCACGATCACGGGCATCACCATCACCATCATCACGCCCATCACGACGACGCCATCAAGTCGTTCGTCTTCCGCAGCGAGAAACAATTCGATCCGGCCAAGCTGGAGGATTTCCTCGGGAGCATCCTGCAGGTGTACGGCGAACGCTTATTGCGTTATAAAGGCGTATTAAACATGCGCGGTATCGACCGCCGGGTCGTGTTCCAGGGCGTTCACCAGATGATGGGTAGCGACGTGGGCACGAAGTGGCAACCCGGTGAGACGCCGAACACCAAGATGGTGTTCATTGGCGCAGAACTGCCGAAAGACATCATCCTGCAAGGGCTGGAACGCTGTCTGGTCTGAGCGGAATCGCCGAATCGGGTGACGGGAAAGCCCTTAATCGGGGCTGTCGAACGATTCGGTTACAATACCTGCCCACTGGGGCTGCCGCCAGCGAGCTGACGCGGCACTCTGGGGGGTAGGCAGGGGAGCACCGTCATGGCCACCGCCTCTCGCAAGACTGCCACCGCACGCCCCACGCGCCGGTCTGAACCGGCGCCGGAAGCGGGCGCCAAGCGTGCTCCAGCAGGCAAATCGAAGACGGGCGACGAGGCCGCCGCCAAGAAGGGGCCGCCCAAATCGTCCGGCAGGAAAGTAACCCAAGAAGCCGCCCGCGGCATTGCCGGTAAGCAAGACGTGCCACCCGCTACAGGGGCATCGCCGGATCATCCGAAAGAGACGCCACAGAAACCCATGAGCAAGCAACGACTTTTGACCGAGGCCGAAATTCTGAAGATGTCCGACAAGGACTATATGAATCAGGCTCAACTCGACTTCTTCAAGAATCGTCTGGAAGAACTGCAGGCCGAAATTCTGCGTAACGCCGGTCAGACGACCGAGAATCTGCGGGAAACCATCCTCGTGCCGGATCCGGCCGATCGCGCCACGATCGAAGAGGAGCACGCTCTGGAGCTGCGCACCCGCGATCGCGAACGCAAGCTCCTGAAGAAGGTGCAACAGTCGCTGGCTCGCATCGAGTCGGGCGACTACGGCTGGTGCGAGGAAACCGGTGAGCCGATCGGCGTGCCGCGTCTGCTCGCCCGCCCGACGGCCACGCTCTCGCTCGAAGCTCAGGAGCGCCGCGAACTGCGTCAGAAGCTGTTCGGCGACTGATAAGACGACGGGCCCGATACCGCGCGGTGGCGGCAATCGGGTACCTCGGTCGATCGAAGGCATGTCTTCCCGACATGCCTTTTTTCTTTTCTTTTTTGACGCCGACCGGCCGGCCACCGATTGACCCGGTCCGGATTGTCGTGTGCGCGCAACGCCTCGCCGGTCTCGCCGTACGCGCCGCTTTATGGCAAAATTGCAACTCAGTTGCAATTTAAGCCTCCCATGCCGTCCATCGATTCCGCTTCCCGCTCATGGCGCGCGCGTTCGCGTGCGCCGTTGGGGCGTGGGCGCAGCGGCTGGATTGCATGGCTCATCGCTGCGTTGCTCTGCGTGCAGATGTGGGGGTTGCAGCACGAGATCGCGCATGCGCGCGAGCTGGCCGGCATCGGGCAGCCAGCGTCGGCCCATGGCGTTGCCGGCACGAGCGCCGCAGGCCTTTCTCATGATGTCGATGAGGATGCCGACGACGACTCGGACGCCGCGATTGCCGCCGACTGGTCCGTGCAATCCGCGCGCACGACGCACACCAGTTTCGGCACCCATCACCATCACTGCCATCTCTTCGAAGGGGCGACGCTCGCGGCTGCGATGGCCGTGGCGATGCTCCAATGGACAGGCGGTGCCGACACGGCGCAGGCGCCCCTGCGCGCCAATGGACGTAGCCATGCGAGCGCCGTCCTTCTTCCCTTCGATTCCCGCGCGCCACCGGTCGCGGTCTGACGCTTCAACGTCTCCGACGTTTTCCACGCATCTTCGCCCGCACTGACTTCGACGTCCGCAGCGCTCCGGTGTCTCACCGGCCTGCCCTGTCGGCGTGTTGCCGTGCGCGCGTTCGTGCCGATTCACGGGCATCCGGGCACCGTTCGAGGACGGGCGCGCCCGCGCTCATCAGACCGACAAGAAACAAGACCGATATGGCCACTCCCTCTTCCGTCGCCGCCCGCGCGACGCGCTCGCTGCACTCACTCACCGACGACTTCCCTGCGGATGTCACGCCCGCCCACGTGGCCCATCGCCGTCGCGCGTTGCCGACACTCGCGCCGTTGCCGCTTGCGGCGGCGCTCACGTTCGCCGCATTCGGCACCTTCGTGCTGACGAGCCCGTCGGCGTTGGCCGCTGAAACGTCGACGTCGTCGCCCGCATCATCGGCACCGTCAGGCGCTGTCGATACGAC
Organism: Pandoraea sp. LA3; assembly: GCF_022696215.1. Lineage (NCBI taxonomy): Bacteria > Pseudomonadati > Pseudomonadota > Betaproteobacteria > Burkholderiales > Burkholderiaceae > Pandoraea > Pandoraea sp. LA3. The sequence continues at coordinate 481,022 of NZ_PTPY01000036.1, forward strand.
GACCGCTACCGCTGCACCGGCAACTCCCGCATCAAACCGCGCGGCTGCGACTGCACAGGGCGAAGCCGCGCTGCCGGTCACTTTCGTGACGGGCAACCCGCTCGGACGCGCCGCTGCCGATCTCGCTGCGCCCATCACCGAGCTGGACGGTCTTGCGCTGGCGTTGCGCCGCGCCACCACGCTCGGCGAGACGCTCGACGGCCTGCCGGGCGTGTCGGCCACGTCGTACGGGCCGAACGTCAGCCGCCCGATCATTCGTGGTCTCGACGGCGACCGCATTCGTGTACTGCAAAACGGCACCGCCTCGCTCGACGCTTCGTCGCTCTCCTACGACCACGCCGTGGCGCAGGACCCGCTGAGCATCGAGCGCGTTGAGATCGTGCGCGGCCCGGCGGCACTGCTCTACGGCGGCAATGCCGTCGGCGGCGTAGTCAACACCATCGACAACCGCATTCCGCGCGAGTCGCTCACGGGCATTTCCGGGGCGACGGACTTCAGCTACGGCGGCGCGAACCGTGAGCGTGCGGGCGCGGCGCAACTCGAATTCGGCAACGGTCAGTTCGCGTTCCATGTCGACGGCTTCGCACGCAAGAGCGCCGACCTGCGCATTCCCGGCTTCGCCCGTTCTGCCCAGCAACGCGCGCGCGACGATGCCGATACGCCGCAACCGTCGGGCACGCTGCCCAACAGCAACGGACAGACGAGCGGCGCCGCAGCCGGCGCCTCATGGACGTGGGCCGACGGCTACGCCGGGCTGTCGTACTCCGGCTACGACTCCGATTACGGCACCGTCGCCGAAGAAAACACGCGCATCCGCCTGCGTCAGCAGCGTCTCGCGCTGGCGAGCGAAGTGCGCAACCTGAGCGGCCCGTTCACCGCGTTCAAGTTCAACTTCGGCTACACCGACTACGAGCACAAGGAAATCGAGAACGGCGCGACGGGCACGACCTTCAAGAACCACGGCTACGAAGGACGCTTCGAAGCGCGCCACGCGAAGATCGGCCCGCTCGAAGGCGCGGTGGGCGTGCAGTTCTCGCAGAACACCTTCTCGGCACTCGGCGAGGAAGCGTTCGTGCCGAAGAGCGACACCACCAACGTGGCGCTGTTCGCGCTCGAAGAGTGGGCCGTCAATCAGGCGGTGAAGCTCTCGTTCGGCGCGCGCATCGAGCATTCGAGCGTGAAGCCGAGCGCCGGCGGCAACGCGCGTTTCGACAATTTGCCGTCGCGTAACTTCACGCCGGCCAGCGTCTCCGCCGGTGCGGTGTTCGCGCTGGCGCCGGCGTGGTCCGTAGCGTTGAACACGGCCTACACGGAGCGCGCCCCGACCTTCTACGAGCTGTACGCCAACGGCCCGCACCTTGCGACCGGCGTCTTCGAGATCGGCGATCCGCAGGCCAAGATGGAAAAGGCGTTCTCGACGGACTTGTCGCTGCGCTACGAGAACGGCCCGAACAAGGGCAGCGTCGGCGTGTTCTACAGTCGCTTCACCAACTTCATCGCGCTGAACAACACCGGACTGACGGTCGACGGCGAAGAGAAGCCACTGCCGGTCTATCAATACGCCGGTGTGCCCGCCGATCTTTACGGCTTCGAAGCCGAGGGCCGTGCACGCGTCTGGCAGGGCTATGGCAATCTCGACGTCGAGCTGCGCGGCGACTACACCATTGGTCGCAATCGCGACACGGGCGAGCCGCTGCCGCGTATCGCGCCGTTGCGTCTGACGGCGGCGCTGGTCTACGGCCTCGGTCACTGGGGCGCACGTCTCGAAATGGTTCACGCGAGCAATCAGGCACGCGTGCCTGCAAACGATCTGACGACGAGCGGCTACACCACGCTCGGTGCTGCGCTCACGTATCAGTTCAAGGCGGGTGGCGCGCAGTGGCTGGCCTATCTGAAGGGCGAGAACCTGACCAATCAGGAAGTGCGTCTGGCAAGTTCGGTCCTGCGCGACATTGCGCCGCAGGGCGGCCGTGCGGTTCGCGTGGGATTGCGCACCACGTTCTGAGCGTTCAGACATCGCTGTAACACGTCAAATACGCCGCAAAATCGAAGCAATTTCCGAGAAATTGTTTCGCATCCTCCGATTCGCGCGGTGCAACGCCGCGCGAATCCCGCGATCCATGCCGCATCCTCGGGCATCGGCCAAACGTCGATGGCGCGTCTCTTACGACGCCGTCGACGCCTCTTGATATTCTTTCGATTGCCCTAAACTACAGTCACGTCTCGCCCGGCAGGGCGTGCCCGCATCGTCTTTCTCACAGAGGGATGCGAGGCGCGCGGCATCCGGGCCAATCGTTACGGGGCGCACGTCGCCCCCCGAAAAGGAACAGGCATGGAGCAATATCACGGCACCACTATCGTCTCCGTTCGGCGCGGCGATCAGGTCGCGCTTGGCGGTGACGGACAGGTCACGCTCGGCAACATCGTGATGAAGGGTACGGCGCGCAAGGTCCGCACGATCTATGACGGCAAGGTCATGGTCGGCTTCGCTGGCGCCACGGCAGACGCCTTCTCGCTGCTCGACCGATTCGAAGCGAAGCTTCAGAAGCATCAGGGGCATCTCACGCGCTCGGCCGTCGAACTCGCGAAGGACTGGCGTACGGACCGCATGCTGCGCCGTCTCGAAGCGATGATGATCGTCGCCGACGAGCAGACCACGCTGGTCATCACCGGCAACGGCGATGTGCTCGATCCGGAAGGCGGCGTGGCGGCCATCGGTTCGGGTGGCTCTTACGCCCAGGCGGCGGCGCGTGCACTGGTCGAGAACACCGACCTCACGCCGGCGGAGATCGTCAAGAAGGCGCTGACGATCGCGGGCGAAATGTGTATCTACACGAACGACAATCACATCATCGAATCGCTGCCGCCGAAGGCAGCGAAGTAATCACACGAACATCGACGAACAACGACGGATGACGCACGCACCGCAGCAGGTGGACTCCTGCGGTGCGAATAGCCGACCGGCGGCTGATCGGCACCACGACAGCTGTCCGGCCGGGCGTCACCTTCCTTGCGAACCCCTAATCTGGCGAACGTCATGACCCATATGACCCCCTCCGAGATCGTTTCCGAACTCGACAAACACATCATCGGCCAGCACAAGGCCAAGAAAGCCGTTGCGGTGGCATTGCGCAACCGCTGGCGCCGTCAGCAGGTGGCCGAGCCCCTGCGTCAGGAAATCACGCCGAAGAACATTCTGATGATCGGCCCGACGGGCGTGGGCAAGACCGAGATCGCCCGCCGTCTGGCCAAGCTGGCCGACGCGCCGTTCATCAAGGTCGAAGCGACGAAGTTCACGGAAGTGGGCTATGTCGGTCGCGACGTGGACAGCATCGTTCGCGATCTCGCGGAAATTGCGATCAAGCAGACGCGTGAAGCCGAGATGAAGAAGGTGCGTACCAACGCCGAGGATCGTGCTGAGGATCGCATTCTCGATCTGTTGCTGCCGACGGGCCGCGAATCGTCGCGCGACATTCGTTTCGGTTCGGCGTCGCACGACACCGAGCCGAGCGGTGAGGACAACGCGACGCGTCAGACCTTCCGCAAGCGTCTGCGCGAAGGCGCGCTCGACGACAAGGAAATCGAACTCGAAGTCGAAATCCCGGCACAGGGCATGGAAATCATGGGCCCGCCGGGAATGGAAGAGATGACCGAGCAGATCAAGGGCATGTTCGCGAATCTGGGCAACCAGAAGAAGAAGCGTCAGAAGCTCAAGATCAAGGACGCGCTCAAGATCCTGACCGACGAAGAAGCGTCGAAGATGCTCAACGACGAAGAAGTCAAGCAACTGGCGCTGCGTAACGTCGAGCAGAACGGCATTGTGTTCCTCGACGAAATCGACAAGATCGCCACGCGCAGCGAAGTGGGCGGCGGCGACGTGTCGCGTCAGGGCGTGCAGCGCGATCTGCTGCCGCTGGTCGAAGGCACGACCGTGAGCACGAAGTTCGGCATGATCAAGACGGATCACATTCTGTTCATCGCGAGCGGTGCGTTCCATCTGGCCAAGCCGAGCGATCTGATTCCGGAGTTGCAAGGCCGCTTCCCGATTCGCGTCGAACTCGAATCGCTGTCGGTCGAAGACTTCGAAGCGATTCTCACGCAGACGGACGCAAGCCTCGTCAAGCAGTATCAGGCGCTGCTGGCCACGGAAGACGTGACGCTCGAATTCGCACCGGACGGCATCAAGCGTCTCGCGGAAATCGCTTTCTCGGTCAACGAGAAGACGGAGAACATCGGCGCACGCCGTCTGTACACCGTCATCGAAAAGTTGCTCGAAGACATTTCGTACAGCGCGGGCAAGCAGTCCAGCGAAGTCGTGACGATCAACGCCGACTATGTGAACCGCTTCCTGGAAGAAGTGGCGCAGAACGAAGATCTGTCGCGCTACGTGCTGTAAGGCGTCGCGTCGCGCACGCCGAGAGAACGGCGTAACGTGACGCGCCGACGCCGCTCCGGTGACACCCCAAACGTTGAACGTCGTGTCAACTTTGGGGTGTTTTACATTCCGGGGCGTCGTGGGGCGAGAGCGTCGTGTCACCGGTCAAAAGCGGTTAAGGAGTCTGTCGATCCACGCGTCGCTGCCATCGGCGAATTCGCTCTCGAAAAGCAAGTCGGACGGTGCGGGCGAATGGACGTCCGGCGTGCCCGGGCAGAGGTTCGCCCAATCCTCTATGGTGTGTGGCGTATCGGTGTCGGCCGTGTCCGATGTGCGATGGGTGAACGGTAGCGGCGAGTTGTCATCTCCCATCGACGCGGGCAGGTATGGGCCAATGCCCTCGCCCTGCGTGCCTGGATACCAGTGCAGGACGACGGTCGGTACCGGATCGCGAGTGTCGTTCGCACCTCGTACATTGCTCAAGTCAGGGATATATGGCGTGCGTGACACCAGTTCTGCGTTGTCATTCAGCCGTCTACGGCCGCGTAACCTGAGCTTGCCGTCGACCGTTAATACCTCACGTAACTGGTTCGCGTGAACGCCAAGCCTGACTGCCAACTGTGCGAACCCTCCCGCTGCGGCGCAGAGTGCCGGGCCGTTGGCCTGCAACTGGCGTAGATTGGCCAGGCTGAATGCATGCTCCGTGCGATCGAGCCGCGCGCGTCCCAGATCCCGTAGTTCGCCGTCGGCATTCACATACTGGCTCAAGCTGGCGCGAGGGACGCCATACGCCAGCGCTACGCCCGTCAATCCCCCGAGTCGCGCATATTCCTCCTTCGGAATGCTCCGGATCACGTCGGCGTATTTGCTCACCCGGAAATACCCCAGTCTCCGGCCAGTGCTCCGATTCCCGGTCGTGATGCGCTTCACAATGGATCGTTGCACGATGGACGGATGTAGGGCGTCGTTCCCCTGAGCGTGCCACGTGTTCTCCAGCGTGGGCGTCGATGATGCGATCGCGTCGGTAGTTGCCGAACTGAGCGTCGGTAAGCCGACGTCCGGCATGCTGGAGATATTTGCGGGGTTCGGCGGTGGATGCGTCGCGTCGTGCAGACGATCGGTCGCAGGTTGCGGCAAGTGATGCCATTGAGGAGGGATTGGTAAAACGCGCATATCCGTCGCACTCCTGTGTGCAATGAAAGACGACAGGTGCGCGCATCGCCAGTGAGAGCAGAGGCGACCGTGGCAAGTCGCCGCTTCGGTGCGCGCAGTCGTGACAGGGTCGCCGAACCGGCGCTGCCACGATTCCAGATATCGAGCACGTTGGAGAACACAGGCGTGCCGGCGAAGCGCCGGCAATATGTCGCAGTACGTTGCTTAAGACAACGTATGGGGACACGATGCCCCAGAAGCACACCACGCGCTTGTGATGTGCTCCATGTCGCGTAGTTGCTACTGCTTGACCGGCCGCTTGAGCAGTTTGCGCTGCAACGTGCGGCGATGCATGTTCAGCGCCCGCGCCGTGGCGGAGATGTTGCCGTTGTGCTCGGCGAGCACGCGTTGAATGTGTTCCCACTCCAGTCGGGCGACCGAGAGCGGCGACGGGTTTTCGATGGCTTCGTCCGCCTGTGTTTCGCTGGCATCGCTGCGCAGCGACGCGAGAATCGTGTCGGCGTTGGCCGGTTTGGCGAGATAGTTGTCGGCGCCGTCCTTGACCGCCTGCACGGCGGTGGCGATGCTCGCGTAGCCGGTGAGCACCAGCATGCGGGCCTTCGGTTGCAGCGCCCGCAGCGGTGCGATGAGCGGCAGTCCCGAGTCGTGTCCGAGATGCAGGTCGACCGAGATCAGGTCGAACTGTCGCGTGCGTGCGGCAAGCAGCGCGGCTGCGCTGTCACCAGCGATCTGCACGTCGTAACCGCGACGCGTCAGCGCACGCGCGAGCGTTTCGGCAAAGACGACGTCGTCGTCGATGAGAAGAAAGTGGGAGGCGTTCATGTCTGACTCCGCGAACCGAAGAAGAAGGTGGCCAGCGGCAGGCGCAATTCGGCGCGCGTGCCTTGCGGCGTGTTAGGGGTGAGCGCGATGTCGCCGCCGAGACGCTGCGCGCTGGCAAAGGCGAGATACAGCCCCATGCCGTGCCCGCCATGGGTGCTCATGACCGGGGAGTTGCCCAGGCGGGTGCGAAGCTCGGCCGTCATGCCGGGACCTTCATCGCAAACGGTGAAGCGCACGTCCTCGGCGCCCGCGATCACATCGAGGGTGACCGACGACGGGCTGAAGTACGCCGCATTGTCGAGCAGGATGGTGAGGATCTGGCCGACCTGCACGGTGTCTTCGATGCGTGCCGTCAATTCAGGCGGCACGCGCAACTGAAACTGCACCTGCGGATGGCGCAAGCGCCATTGCGTGGTGAACGCGGGCAGCCACTCGGCCAGCGGCTGACGCACGGGTGCCGCCGCGCGCGTCTGCACGTGACCGATGGCGCTCTTGCATAGCGCGATCTGTTGTTCGAGCGTCTGAAGGTCCGGCTCGAACGGCTTCAATGCGCTGTTGCCCAGGCTCTCGCTGCGCAACTCGCCGACCACCACCGCCATCGTCGACAACGGCGTGCCGAGTTCGTGCGCCACGCTCGCGGCCTGTGCGCCGAGCGCAGCCATCCGTTCATCGCGCAGCAGCCGTTGTTCGGCGCGGGCGAGCTGGGCATCACGCGCGCGTAGCGCACGCGACATGCGCGACACGAACCATGCGATCACGAGCACGCTAACCACGAAATTCACCCACATCCCGGCAAGGTGCAGACGCAGCAGGTTGCCCGGGTCGGCGAGATCGAGCGGCACGTACTGGAAGTTCAGTGCGCCATAGGCCACGAGCGAGAGCAGCGCGAGCTGCGAGGCGTTGCGCCACGGCAGCACGGCCGCCGCAATGGCCAGCCCGGGCAGGAACAGGGAGACGAACGGGTTGGTCGCGCCGCCGGAGAAGAACAACAGCGCGGTGAGCGCGGCCAGATCGACGAGCAACTGGCTCATCAGATCGAGATCGGTACGACGTTTTGCCCGCTCGACACCGCGTCGCGCACGTATCCAGGTGAGGACGTTGAACAGCACTTCGAGCGCGACGATGGTGAGCATCGGCTCCAGCGGCAAGCGCACGCCGAGCCAGAGTTGGGCGACGCCGATGGTGGCGAGCTGGCCGACGATGGCCAGACAGCGCAACCAGAAAAGCTGGACGACGTTGGTCCGCTCGATGGGAAAATGAGTCATACGATAAGTGTACCAAGTCCGGGTCACGGGCCATCCGGCGTCGCGAGGCGCTGCGACACTCTGCCGCAGCGCCGTGATGCCCCGTATCGCAATGCCCGCACACGCGTTCGGCGGCGCGCGACTACAATGGCCGTTCACGTTTTGCGCGACCGGTTGTCGCGCGATGTCTTCGTCGAAAAGACAGACATGAACCGACGATATTCAGTCCGTCGACAACAAAAAGGAGTTTGCATGAAGCACAAGCTTTTGGTGGCGGTCGCATTCAGTCTCGGTTTGGGCGCGGTGTCCGCCATGGCCCAGACTGCCAGGGTCGATGTCTCCGACGCATGGGCGCGCGGCACCGTTCCCGGTCAGACATCGTCCGCCGTCTACATGACGCTGCAAGCGCATCAGCCGACCACGCTCCTGAGCGTGAGCACGCCGGCGGCGGCCAACGCCGAAGTCCACGAAATGAAGCTCGAAGGCACGCTCATGAAAATGCGCGCGCTGCCCAAGGGCCTGCCGCTCGACGCGAACAAGCCGGTGGAACTCAAGCCGGGCAGCTATCACATCATGCTCACCGACCTGAAGGCGCCGCTCAAGAAGGGCGACACCGTGCCTGTGACGCTGAAGTTCGAGACGGCCGATCATAAGACGTCCGAGCAGCAGGTGCAGGCCACCGTGCGCGATCTGACGGCTGCCGCCCCGGCCGGTGGCGGCATGGCCGGTATGGCGCACGGTGAGCATAAGTAAGTCTCAATAAGCCATTCCCATGCGGTTGTCGCTCGCGCCGGGGCGTTTGCCCGGCGCGGTTCACCGCCGAGGTGGCGCTTCCGGAGACTGCCGACGTTATCGGACGATCAGACGATCAGACGACGTCACCCGGATCGGCAGCCGTGCCGTCGACCGAGACCCCTGCAGCGAGTAGCGCCTCACGCAGACAGGTCGGGCAGAGGCAGGCGTCGACATTCTGACGGGCCGATGCGGGCAGGCGTGGCCAGTCGAGGCACCAGCACTGCACGTCGCGGGGGCCGCTGTCCGGGGTGGTGCCGGCGACGTCAGGGGCGGCGCCCCGCCCGACGTCCGTGATCCTCGCGCCGCAGGCCACTTCCGCCCCGCATCGGGGGCAGCGCGTCGGGGCTGTCCTGCCGTCGCCCGAAGGTGTTCCCATTGTTCCCTGACCTCGCTGGCGATCCATCATTTCCACGTGATGAGAGGCGACGCGCCGTCTTCGTGACCGTACACGCCGCCCGCACCTTCTGCATCCGCCCCCGAGTTGCACAACTGCAACAGCGCAACGGCTGTCATCGACCGGCCACATGCGGCCAACTGCGGCCCGCAGATGGGCGGCGCACGAAGGGGTGAAAGAGTGACGAGGCAAAAATCGGGCACTGACGGGCGTCCTATGATGAGTGAAAGGGATGATACGCACGTAAGATGCTGTGCCGCTGACGGGGCGAGAATCGCCGCTTTTGCGGTTACCCCCCGGCACGTGCCGAGCGCGGGCGGCAGGCGTTGTCCGATGTGACCGTCGGACCCTTCCGATTCCCGTCAAAGCCCCGCACGTCAAGGCTTCTTGGCTGTACAATTCGCCCTGTTTCCTGGTCCATCCGCTTCACCTTCCGAACCTTCCCGCCATGTCCGATCAGCAACTGAACTCCATCGACGACATCGCACCCGCTCTCAAAGCCGAAATTCTGGCTGAGGCGATGCCGTACATCCGCAAGTATCACGGCAAGACCGTGGTGATCAAATACGGCGGCAACGCCATGACCGAAGAGCGATTGAAGCGCGGTTTTGCGCGCGACGTGATTCTGCTCAAGCTTGTCGGCATCAACCCGGTGGTGGTGCACGGTGGCGGCCCGCAGATCGATCAGGCGCTCAAGAAGATCGGTAAGCAGGGCACGTTCATCCAGGGCATGCGCGTGACCGACGAAGAGACGATGGAAGTGGTCGAGTGGGTGCTCGGCGGCGAAGTCCAGCAGGACATCGTCATGCTGATCAACCAGTACGGCGGCCAGGCTGTCGGTCTCACCGGCAAGGACGGCGGTCTCATCAACGCTCGCAAGATGATGATGCCGGATCGCGAGAACGCCGGTCAGTTCCTCGACATCGGTTATGTCGGCGAAGTCGACTCGATCAACCCGGCCGTGGTGCGCGCGCTTCAGGACGACGCCTTTATCCCGGTAATTTCGCCGATCGGTGTGGGCGAAGACGGTCAGGCGTACAACATCAACGCCGACCTCGTGGCCGGCAAGCTTGCCACGGTGCTGGGCGCCGAGAAGCTGGTGATGATGACCAACATTCCGGGTGTGATGGACAAGGACGGCAATTTGCTGACCGACCTCTCGGCCCGCGAGATCGACGAACTGTTCGCAGACGGCACGATCTCGGGCGGCATGCTGCCGAAGATCTCGTCGGCGCTCGACGCCGCCAAGAGCGGCGTGAAGTCGGTGCACATCGTCGACGGCCGCATCGAGCATTCGGTGCTGCTGGAGATTCTGACCGAGCAGCCGTTCGGCACGATGATCCGCTCGCACTGAGCGCGACGTCGACAAGGCCGCCGGGGCGATCCGGCGACCTGCGAGTTACAGGCGGACCCTTCGGGGTCCGCTTTGCATTTGGGCGGCTCAATCGGGCGCCGTCAACTGACGCAGTTCGTCGAGCAGCTTTGCCGCCGGGCTCGGCAGAATGCCCTGACGGCGGCGGAAAGCGGTGAGCGTACGTGTGGCGCGCACGGACGCAATCGGCAGCGTATCCATCACCCGTGCCGAGGCTTCGACGTCGTACATCGGCTCAGGCATCCACGTCAGGAACCCGCAGCGCGCCACCATGCTCTTGAGCACCGGCACCGAGCGTGTCTCCACGACGATGTTCGGCAGGCCCAGCCCGTGCGCGGCGAACACGCCCTGCATGTGCGCGTAGGGCGCAGTGCCGCGCGGCGGAATCGCCCAGCGCTCGTGCAGCGTATCCGCCAGCGTAATCGTCTCGCGCTGGCGCAACGGGTGATCGCATCTGGCAACAACGTAACTGTCGTCTTCCCAATGGCAGTCGGTGATCGCGACGATGTCGTCCGTGTCCGGTGCGACGGTCGAGAGCGCCAGATCGATTTCATGCCGCATCAGTCCCTGTGCGAGCCGGTCCCACACACCTTCAATGATCTCCACGCGCAGATTCGGCCAGCGGTTGAGCACGCGGTCGACCGCGAGCGGCAGCACATGACTGGCGATGGCACCGACGGCGCCGACCTTGATCGTGCCCTTCGCCAGCCCGCGCATCGCGTCGATCTCCTCGCGCGCATGCTCGGCTTCGCGCGCGAGCAGCATGGCGTGAGGCAGCAGCGCGTGGCCGAATGCCGTGAGCTCCATCCCCTTGCTGTGACGCTCGAACAGCGGCGCGCCCAACTCCGTCTCGAGACGCTTGATCGTGCGGCTGAGCGCTGGCTGCGTGAGATGGAGTTCGGTGGCGGCGCGCCCGAGACTGCCGGTGGCAACGATGGTCGTGAAAGCGCGTAGCTGCTGGAGATTGAGGCTCATGGTGGACGACGAAACTCCCGAACGCGGATCAACGGAGATGGCATGGACCGCAAGGATGGCGAGGGTGGCGTGGGCAGCGGTCGTCAAAAAGTCATGCAAAAGCGTAATGACTTCGGCACACAAAAGCAATTCCGATGCATATATCGGCTGCCTATACTTTTCGAACCGCCAAGAGACCAACGCCTCCATGAAAGACAGCCGAGAACTCCATGCCGGCCAGCACGCCGGCGCACCCCAGCCCCTCACCGTGCGCGAGGTCGTGATCGACCTGATGCGTCGCCACGGCATGACGAAGGTCTTCGCCAATCCCGGGTCGACGGAACTGCCGTTGTTTCGCGACTTCCCCGAAGACTTCGACTACGTGCTGGGTTTGCAGGAAGCCGTCGTTGTCGGCATGGCCGACGGATACGCGCAGGCCACCGGCAACGCAGCGTTCGTGAATCTGCACTCCGCCGCCGGTGTCGGCAATGCGATGGGCAACATCTTCACGGCGTACAAGAATCAGACACCGCTCATCGTGACGGCCGGTCAGCAGGCCCGCTCGATCCTCCCGTTCGACCCGTTCCTCGCCTCGGTGCGCGCCACCGAACTGCCGCAGCCCTACGTCAAGTTCAGTCTCGAACCGGCGCGTGCCGAAGACGTCCCGCTCGCGCTTGCCCGGGCGTATCACATTGCGATGCAGGAGCCGAAGGGACCGGTCTTCGTCTCCATTCCGGTGGACGACTGGGATCGCCCGGCCGAGCCGGTGCCGCCGCGTCAGGTGAGTACGCGCGTGCAAGCCGAGCCGGCGGCGCTGGCGCAACTCGCGGCGGCGCTCGATGCGTGCGAGCGTCCCGTGTTCGTGGTCGGCTCGTCGATCGATCGGGCGGGGGCGTTCGACGCCGTCGTGGCACTCGCCGAGCGTCACAACGCCCGCGTGTTCACCGCACCGATGTGTGCGCGCTGTGCCTTCCCGGAAGATCACCGTCTGTTCGCAGGGTTTCTGCCGCCGATGCGCGAGAAGATCGTCGGCCTGCTCGGTGGTCACGATCTGATTCTCGTGATCGGCGCCCCGGCGTTCACGTATCACGTGGAAGGCGCCGGGCCGCACGTGCCGGAGGGGGCATCGCTGTTCCAGTTGGTCGAGGATCCGGGGCTGGCCGCATGGACGCCGGTCGGTGCGTCGGTTGTCGGCAACGTGCGTCTGGGTGTGGAAGCGTTGCTCGCACGTGAGATGCCGAACGAGCGCGTCGCGCCGCCTGTGCGTGCCGTGCCGCCGGTCGCGACGGTCAACGCGCCCGGTGAGCCGATGACGACCGCGTTTGCGCTTCAGACGCTGGCGCAAGTGCGCGACGCACAAGATATCGTCGTGGAAGAAGCACCGAGTGCGCGACCTGTCATGCAGCAATACCTGCCGTTCACGCAGGCGGGCACCTTCTACACGATGAACAGTGGCGGCCTCGGCTATTCGATGCCGGCGGCTGTCGGGGTGGCAATGGCCCGGCCCGGGCGCCGCATCGTCTGCCTGATCGGCGACGGCTCGGCCATGTACTCGATTCAGGCGCTGTGGAGCGCGGCGCAGGCACGGCTGCCCATTACCTTCGTTATCCTGAACAACCGACGCTACGCCGCGTTGCAGGAGTTCGCACCTGCGTTCGGGTTCGGCCCGAAGGATCCCGTGCAGGGCACCGACCTGCCGGACCTCGATTTCGTGCGCATGGCCGAAGGCATGGGGGTACGGGGACAACGCGTGGAGCAGGGCAGCGCGTTGCGCGACGTTCTGTCGCACGCCATCGATAGCGGCGAGACGCGCCTCGTCGAACTCGTGGTGGCATGATGCACAGCGCATTCCCTGCATCCTTCGATGCATCCCTCCATGCCCCCAACCACGTGGCGACGACCGGCGCGCGAGTCGGCGCATCGCCGGTGTCGAATCAGGAGACGTAAGTCCATGTCAGTCCAACAACATCCCGAAGTTCTCACGATGCTCATCGGCGGCCAGCGTGTCGCCGCCGCCCACGGTGCGACGTTCGAGCGACGCAATCCGCTCGACGGCGAAGTGGCGTCGCGTGCGCCTGCTGCGAGCGTCGACGATGCCCGCGCCGCCGTGCGCGCCGCATCGGACGCCTTTCCCGGATGGTCGAACACCGGCCCCGGCGAGCGCCGCGCGCTGCTGACGAAGGCGGCCGACCTGCTCGAAGCGAAGCTGGAGCAGTTTCAGGTCGCGATGGCGGCCGAGACGGGGGCGTCCGGCCTGTGGGCGGGATTCAACGTGCATCTCGCGGCGCAAGGTCTGCGTGAAGCGGCAGCCATGACGACCCAGATCGCCGGCGAGATCATTCCGTCGGATGTCCCCGGCAGTCTCGCGATGGGCGTACGTCAGGCCGCGGGCGTGGTGCTGGGCATCGCGCCGTGGAACGCGCCGGTGATTCTCGGCGTGCGGGCGTTGGCGCTGCCGCTTGCATGCGGCAACACCGTCGTGTTCAAGGGCTCCGAGTTGTGTCCGGCGACGCACGGCCTGATCGCCGACGCGCTCGACGAAGCCGGTCTGCCGCCGGGCGTCGTGAACTTCATCACGAACGCACCTAGGGACGCCGGGGCCATCGTGCAGGCGTTGATCGCCGAGCCCGCCGTGCGTCGGGTGAACTTCACCGGTTCCACGCGCGTGGGGCAGATCATCGCGGGGCTGTGCGCCGAACATCTCAAACCCGCGGTGCTCGAACTCGGCGGCAAGGCCCCGTGTCTCGTGCTCGACGACGCCGATCTCGACGATGCCGTGAACGGCGTGGCCTTCGGTGCGTTCGCTAATTCGGGGCAGATCTGCATGTCTACGGAGCGCATCGTGGTGGCCGAGGCGATTGCCGACGTGTTCGTCGACAAGCTCGCGGCCAAGGCGCGCGCGCTGCCGCTTGGCGATCCGCGCCATGGCCCGGTCGTGCTGGGTTCCGTGATCGACATGTCGACGGTCGAGCGCTGCAACGCGCTGATCGACGACGCGCTCGCCAAAGGCGCGAAGCTGCTGTGCGGCGGCCGTGCCGAGACGACGCTCATGCCCGCGACGCTGCTCGATCACGTCACGCCGGACATGCTGATCTACACCGAGGAGTCGTTCGGCCCGGTCAAGGGCATCGTGCGTGTGAAGGACGACGAAGCCGCCATTGCATGCGCCAACGATAACGCGTACGGCCTCTCGTCCGCCGTGTTCAGTCGCGATATCGCGCGCGCGATGGGCGTTGCGAAGCGCATCGAGTCCGGCATCTGCCATATCAACGGCCCGACCGTGCACGACGAAGCGCAGATGCCGTTCGGCGGCGTGAAGTCGAGCGGATGGGGACGCTTCGGCGGCAAAGCCGGCGTTCATGAATTCACCGATTTGCGCTGGATGACGGTGCAGACCACTCCGCGTCATTACCCGTTCTGAAGCTTCATCACCACCATACCGCCGCAGCCGGGACACCGGAATAGACGGCCGGAGGAGACAACCGTGTCACAACCGTTTGAAACCGTCCCTGCGGGCGCGGGCGCCGTATCTGGCGCTGCGTCCGGCGCTTCGTCAACGCTCCCGGCCAGCACATCAGGCAGTCCATCAGGCGGCACACCGGCCAGCCCGTCGGACCACGCAACCCGCCATCACGACACCCCGACGGCGGCCACGCCGAACTTCGGTCGCGTGGTGGCTGCCAGTTGCTTCGGCACGGCCATCGAGTGGTACGACTTTTTTGTCTACGGCTTTCTCGCCCCCATCGTGTTCGATCGGCTGTTCTTCCCGCAGCTCGACCCGATGACGGGCATGATCGCCGTGTTCGCAACGTTCGCCGTCGGCTTCGTCGCGCGCCCCATCGGCGGCATCGTCTTTGGTCACTACGGCGACCGCATCGGGCGCAAGTCGATCCTGTTGTTCACGCTGATTCTGATGGGCGTCGCCACCACGCTCATCGGCCTGCTGCCCACGTACGCCATGGTCGGCATGTGGGCGCCGATCATGCTCGTGACCTTGCGCTTCATTCAGGGCTTTGCGCTCGGCGGTGAGTCCGTGGGCGGGTTGCTGATGACGGTCGAGGGCGCGCCCGCGCATTTGCGCGGCCTCTTTGGCGGACTGATTCAGGCAGCGGGGCCGACGTCGATCGTCGGGGCGTCGCTCGCCATCGTGCTCATCACGCGCTTGCCGGAAGACGATTTGCTGACGTGGGGCTGGCGTCTGCCGTTCCTCGTGAGTCTGCTGCTCGTGGCGCTGGGGACGTATGTCCGCCTGAAGGTGGAGGAGTCGCCGAGCTTCAAGGCGGCGGAGCAGCATCGCGACATCGCCAAAGTGCCGGTCGCCGAGGTCATCACGCATTACTGGCGCCCGACGCTCGTCACGTTCTTCATCTGTCTGGCGGAGACGAGCTTCTTCTATCTGGTGGCGATTTTCTCGCTGTCCTACGGCACCAAGACGCTCGGTCTGCCGCGCAACGTGATGGCCGATGGTGTGCTGTACGCGAACATCCTCGCCATGCTCACGATCCCCGCGTTCGGCATGCTCTCCGACAAGCTGGGACGCCGTCCGATGTTCCTGATGGGGCTGGTCGCCACGGCGATTTTCATCTATCCGTTCTTCCTCATGATGGGCAGCAAGGAGACGACCTTCGTCGTGCTCGCCATCGTGATCGGCGCGGGCGTGATCCATCCCATGATGTTCGGTCCGGAAGGCAGCTTCTTCTCCGAGTTGTTCGACACGCGGGTGCGCTTCTCGGGCGTGTCGCTGGGCAAGCAGATCGGCACGGTGATGGGCGGCGGTCTGGCGCCGATGATTGCGGCGAGTCTGCTGGCGTGGAGCCACGGGCAGATCTGGCCGGTGATCGTCTATTTCCTCGTGCTCGCGACGATGGCGCTGATCTCGACGGTGCTCGTGCGCGAGACGAGGCATCGGACGATGTGACGATCCCCGCGACTTCCCCTCGACGTCGATGAAAACCAACAGCCCCGCTCGCGATGCGAAGCGGGGCTGTTGGTTTTTGAACCCGCTGCCGCGACCTCAGCGACCTCAGCGACGACTCCGCTCAGAGGTCGAGCACGAGCATGGCGGACTTGCTGCGCGAGCAGCACGGCAGGATCTGATCGTTGGCGGCGCGCTCGTCGTCCGTGAGGTAGACGTCGCGATGGTCCGGCGTGCCGTCGATCACACGCGTGAGGCACGTGCCGCACACGCCTTGCTCGCACGACATCTGCACTTCGACACCCTGCGCCGCGAGCGCCGCGACGATCGTCTCGCCGGCCGGCACGTCGATCACGCGGCCGCTCGAATGCAGCTTCACCTGAAACGCCCTGTCGGCCTCGCCATCCGCAGACTCGTGCACCGGCGCGGCGAAGTACTCGCGATGCACATTGCCTTCGGGCCATTGCGCGGCTTCCGCTCGGGCGAGCACGGCCTCGATAAAGCCCGCCGGGCCGCAGACATACAGATGCTTGCCTCCGGACGGCTGCGCCAGAATCGCATCGAGATCCGCGCGTTCGCCTTCGCTGTCGAAGTACAGGCGCGTCTTCGCCGCAATCCCTTCGCGTGCGAAGCGGTCGCGAAACGCCGTGCGTGCCGGTTCGCGTGTGCAGTAATGCACTTCGAAGGACGCCTCGCTCGCCGCCAGCGCCTCGGCCATACAGAGAATCGGCGTCACACCGATACCGCCTGCAAGCAGAATGCTGTGCTTCGCCGAATCGGCGAGCGGGAAGTGATTGCGCGGCGCGCTGATCTCGATCTCCGTGCCCACCGTGAGCGCATGCATGCCGACCGAGCCGCCACGCGATTGGGGATCGCGCAGCACCCCCAGGCAGTAGCGGTGCGTCTCGCCCGGCGCGTTGCACAGCGAGTATTGCCGCACGCAGCCGTCTGCCACATGCACGTCGATGTGCGCACCGGCAGTGAACGCCGGGAGCGCACTGCCGTCGACACTCACCAGTTCGAATTCGCAGATGTCGGTGGCGACATCGCGCTTGTTCGCCAGCCGGACCTTCATGCTGCGTTCTCCACACCGGCGCTCGCCGTGCCAGCGCGTTCGGCGTCGATCAGACGGTCGAGCACTTTGCGGGATTGCACGCCGCCCGCGTCGATGTTGAGCTTGAGAATCTTCTTGTCCGGGTACGCCGACAGGTTGCGCTGCTGTGCTTCGAGGACCTCCTGGTCCTCGGCGAAGATACCGCCCTGGCCCTTCTTGATCGCGGCCGTCAGTTCGGCATCCTGCGGCTTGAAGTTGCGTGCCATGCCCCAGAAATACCAGATCGATTCGTCGGTCTCCGGCGTGATGAAGTCGACGACGATGCTGCCGGCCTTCTTGTCGGCGGGGGCGTCGTAGCCGCCATGACCGGCGTGCGCGACACCGACTTCGATCATCACGTGGCTCGGCGGCGTGAAGCGGCAGACTTGCCAGCGGTCGCACGCGACCTGATCGTCCAGACCGTTCGCGCGCAGTGCACCCGCCCAGAACGGCGGCGCCTTGATGTTTTCCATGTGACGCGCCGTGATCACCATGTCGCCCTCGACGGTCGTCTTCGGCGGGGCTTCTTCGATCTCCTCCTGCCCGATGCTCGTCGCGTGCACGTAGGTCTCGTGCGTGAGGTCCATCAGGTTGTCGATCATCAAGCGATAGTCGCACTTGATGTGATACAGGCCGCCGCCGTACGCCCACTGCTCACTCACCGCCCACTCCAGGTGCGGGATCTCGTCGGGATTCGCGAGTGCTGCATCGCCCGGCCAGACCCAGACGAAGCCGTAACGCTCGACGCACGGGAACGACCGCGTCTTCGGAAAGCCGCCGACACGTTGACCGACCATCTTCGTGCACTTGCCGCCGCCGTCGACCGTCAGGCCGTGATAGCCGCACACGAGGTGCCCGTCCTTGACGAAGCCCAGCGAGAGCGCGGCGCCGCGATGCGGGCAGAAGTCTTCGAGCGCAGCGGCGTTGCCATTGCCGTCACGGAAGAACACCATCGCTTCGTTGCAGATCTTGCGGCCCAACGGCTTGTCGGCGAATTCGTCCGGCGTACACGCGACGTACCAGGTGTTTTTAAGGAACATGATCGTTTGTCTCCTTGGCGTGCCTTGTCAGGGGTGCGGCGCGCTCTCGTTTCGATAAGGGATGGGTCGGATTCGGCGACGGCGCGCGCCTCAGAGCAACTGCGCGCCCATGCTGTGTTCTTGCGTCACGATGTGCTCGCGGCACATGAATTCGGCGCGATCGGGCTGCCGCGCGGCAATCGCCTCGACGATGGCGTGATGCTGCCGATGCGCGTAGGCGATGATGTCTGCGTACTGGCGCCGGTCCTCATGACCGAACGCTACCGTGCGGGGGGCGACGAACGGCACCAGATTGCAGCGCGCGATGAAACCTTCGAGCAGGGGATTGCGAGCGCCGGTGACGAGCAGGTCGTGAAAGCGCGCATTGAGCGACGCGTAGCCGATCTGGACTTCGGGCGTCATCGTGTGATCGGCGAGCAGGGCGTCGCCCTCGGCCAGCAACTCGCGCAACTGCCGGAGCAGTTCCGCGCTCGCGCCTTTCTCGGCAAGCAGGCGTGCGGCGTAGCCTTCGAGCGCGCCACGCAGATGCAACGCTTCGACACTCTCCTCACGCGTGTGCGCCCGCACCGCGTAGCCACGCTGTCCGGCGCGCACCACCAGTCCTTCCTCGGCGAGCACCGGCAGCGCCTGACGCACCGGCATGCGCGACACGCCCAGTTGCTCTGCGAGCTTCGCTTCGGCCAGACGCTCGCCCGGCGCAAGTTCGCCCTTGAGGATCATTTCGCGCAATTGAACCGTGGTCGGGGTGGGATGCAGCATGCGTCTCCTTTCGTTTCCTTTCCTGCGTGCCAGACAAGCGGGGCTTGGCGGCATCGGCTTTTTTTCATTATGGGATCCCGTAATTCGTAAACGCATTGGTAAATACCCTTGTTTATGCCAATACGGGATCCCGGATAGACTCGGCGCTGCATAAATGCGGGCTCGGATTCACGAACGGATTCTGCGGCCCGGGCATGACAAAACAAGAGACGGAGACTTTCAGCGTGGCAAAGATCATTGGCGGGATCGGGACGTCGCACGTGCCGACCATCGGTGTGGCGTACGACAAGGGCAAGCAGCAGGATCCCGCGTGGGCGCCGCTGTTCCAGGGCTACGAGCCCGTAGCGAAGTGGCTCGCCGAGAAGCAGGCCGACGTGCTGGTGTTCTTCTACAACGACCACGCCACCACGTTTTTCTTCGACATGTATCCGACGTTCGCCCTCGGCGTCGGCGAGTCGTTCCCGATTGCCGACGAAGGCGCCGGGCTGCGCCCGCTGCCGCCGATTCGCGGTGACGTGGCGTTGCAGGCGCATATCGCCGAGTCGCTCGTGAACGACGAGTTCGACATCACCGTCTTCCAGGACAAGCCGATCGATCACGGTTGCGCGTCGCCGCTGCCGCTGCTCTGGCCGCACAAGCCGGACTGGCCCGGCACGGTCGTGCCGATCGCCATCAATGTGTTGCAGTACCCGTTGCCGACCGGGCGTCGCTGCTACCGCCTCGGTCAGGCGGTGCGTCGCGCCATCGAGTCGTATCCGGAAGACCTGCGCGTGGTGGTCGTGGGCACGGGCGGCCTCTCGCATCAGATTCACGGCGAGCGCGCGGGGTACAACGACGAAGCGTGGGACCGCGAGTTTCTGGAACTGCTGGAGCATGCGCCGGAGAAGCTGACCGAACTCAAGCACGTGGACTACGTGCAGCGCGGCGGTGCGGAGAGCGTCGAACAGATCATGTGGCTGTCGATGCGTGGCGCGATGGGGCCGCGCATCAAACGTCTGCATCTGAACTACTACCTCGCGACGACGACGGCGATGACCGTCGCGCTGTTTGAAGACGACTCAGAGGAGGTGGTCGCATGAATCCGCAACTCGAAGGTATCGAAGCGATCACCGGCACCTATGCATTCGATCTGCGCGTGAGCAACCGCACGCTCAAGCTCAATCGTTTCTTCTGGCACATGATTCGCGCGGAGAATCGCGAGACGTTCCTGAACGATCCCGTCGCCACGATGACCGCCGCGGGACTCACGGCGGATGAACAGGCCATGGTGCAGGCGCAGGACTGGCTCGGCCTCGTGCGTCACGGCGTGAACTTCTTCGTGCTGGAGAAGTTTGCCCGCGTGGTGCGCAAGACCAATCTCGAAGTCTATGCGCTCATGCGCGGCGAGACGCTCGACGAGTTCATGGCCACGCGACGCGTGCCCACCATGCGCTGACATGGCCATCGACACTGCCATCAGCCTGACGAACGCGCCGGCCGCGCCCCGGCTGGCGTGCCACGAACGCGGCACGTGGAGCCGTGCGCCGCAAAGCACCGAGGCGACGCTGCTGTGCCGCAAGCTGCGCGGCTTGCGCGCCATGGTCGCGGTGCTCGAATGCGACTCGGTCGCGCGTGCGGCGCGCATGCTGCATCTGTCGCAATCGGCCGTGGCGCGCTCGATCTCGGACATTGAGGCGGAGCTGGGTTTTCCGCTGTTTCACCGCAGCGGGCGCGGCCTGATTCCGAATGCCGCGGGTCAGCGGCTCGGGGTGCGTGCCACGCGTGCGCTTGCCGAACTGGCGAACGGCTACCGCGAAGCGTTCGCGGCGACGGCGTCGCAGGCCGACGGCGGTGCACGTGCGGCAAGCCGCTTCGCCGCAGTGGTTGCGCCGCAGCAACTTACGAGCTTCATCGCCGTGGCCGAGTTGGGCAGCGGCCCGCTGGCGGCGAATCGTCTGCAATGCTCTCAGCCGACGATTCAGCGCAATCTCGATCAGCTCGAAGACCTCATCGGCATCAAGCTGTTCCGACGCACGCCGCGCGGCACGCGTCTCACGGACGAAGCGTTGGCCTTGCTCGGTCCGGTCAAACGCGCGCTCGCGGAACTGGCGATTGCGGAAGACGAACTCGCCCCGTTCGGCGGACGTCAGCAGGGCACCGTGATCGTGGCGGCGTTGCCGCTGTCGAGTGGTTTTCTGTTGCCCAAGGCCATCGACAGCCTGCTGCACAAGTCGCCGTATCTCACGGTGACGGTGGTCGACGGGACTTACGAAGCGCTCGTGCGTCAGTTGCGACAGGCAGACGTCGACATGATCGTCGGCGCCTTGCGAGCGAACGACGTGCCGCCGGACATTCGTCAGGAAGCGTTGTTCGAAGATCATCTGTCGGTGGTCGCGCGCGCCGATCACCCCTGCCTGACGTCTGGCCGAACGCCAACGCTCGCGGAACTCGCAGAGTACGGCTGGGTAAGTCCGTTGCCGTGCACGCCCGCGCGCGGCGTCTTCGAGCGCGTATTCCATGCCGAAGGGCTGGCGCTGCCTCGCACGCAGGTGCACGCGAGCAGTTCACCGGTGGTGCGCGGGTTGCTGTCGTCGAGCGACCGGTTGGCGTTGCTCTCGCCTGTGCAGATTACGTCGGAGTTGCGCACGGGCGAACTCGCCGTCGTGCCGGTGTCGTTGCAACACGCGCGTCGCTCGATTGGCGTGGCGACACGTCGTGACGGATTGCTCTCGCCAGCGGCGGAGCAATTGCTCGACGAATTGCGCGCGCTCGCGCCGACGATGCAGCATCCGACGTAAAAGTACCGTGACGAGCGCGAATCGCGCTCGCCAACCCGCTTGCGAGCGCGGCGAAATTCGACGAATTCGCCATGACTTGCATGTCTCGCCTCATTCCCCCGCCCGCGATTTTCGCGGCGCGGCACACTCCCTGACGACTCCCCGCTCCGCCTTGTGTGGCGGGCATTCCATCGGCGGAACGCCATGCGTCCCGCAGCGCGAAATTCCCTTCGAAAAATTCATCTCGAAACCTAGGGGAAATCTCGGGGATATACGAAAAACGCAACGCTCGACGCGAGAAGGTCGTTCGACGTCGACATTTCGTCTGCCTAAGCTGTTCCGCATCACATAGAAAAGGCGCGCCATCCCCCGGCGCGACCTCACAACCGATCGGCGCCGCTAACGCCGACGAGGAGACGACACCATGAACAAGCGCCATCTCTGGCTTGCGGTAGCACTCGCGAGCGTCTGCCAATTCACCGCTGTCTCGGCCCGCGCCGAGGAAATCAAGGTCGGCATGCTGGGGCTGTTCTCCGGCTCGGCGTCGTGGTGGGGCACGGAATACCGTCGTGGCGTCAACCTGTGGCTCGAACAGAACAAGAACAAGGTCGGCGACGACACCATCGTCGTGCTGGAGCGCGACGAAGGCGGCGTGAACCCGCAGCGCACGCGCCAGCTCGCACAGGAACTCGTGGTGCGCGATCAGGTGCAGTATCTGTTCGGCGGCTCGTTCACGCCGAACGTGCTGGCGATGGCCGATGTCGTGAACCAGACCAAGACGCCGCTCGTCATCGGTAACTCGGGCACTTCCAGCGTCACGCTCAAGTCGCCGTACTTCGTGCGCACCGGCTTCACGCAGTGGGCCGTGAGCGTGCCGCTCGTCGAATACGCCGCGAGCAAGGGCGTGAAGAATGCCGCCATCGTGGTGGCCGACTTCGCGACCGGTTACGACGCCATCGACGCCTACAGCGAGACGTTCAAGAAGTCGGGCGGCAAGATCGCCGTCGAAGTGAAGGTGCCGCTGGGCACGACGGACTTCTCCAGCTATCTGCAACGCGTGCGCGATGCGAAGCCGGACGCCGTCTTCATGTTCATGCCGGTCGGCCCGATGTCGGCAGGCTTCGTGAAGGCGTTCAAGGAGCGCGAACTCGACAAGGCAGGCATCCAGCTCTTCGCCACCACCGAGACCATGGAGTCGGATCTGCCGGCCATCGGCGACAGCGCCCTGGGCACGATCACCGCGCTGCACTACTCGCCGTTCCTCACCACGCCGGAGAACACCGCGTTCGTGAAGGCGTACAAGGCCAAGTACGGGCCGGGCGCGCTGCCGTCGATCGCCTCGGTGTCGGCCTACGACTCGATGACGCTCATCGCGCAGATGATCAAGGCGACGAAGGGCAAGAAGGACGCCGACAAAGCCATCGCCGCCGTGAAGGGCTACTCGTGGGTGAGCGCCCGCGGTCCGGTGTCGATCGATCCGAAGACGCGTGAAATCGTGCAGAACGTGTACATTCGTCGCGTGGAAACCATCGACGGCAAGCTGGGCAACAAGCCGATCGAGACGTTCAAGTCGGTCGTCGAGCCGTGGCACCTCAGCCACCCGCAAGTGGCTGCAAAGTAACGCAGGCGATGTCCCCCCTGATTCGCTCTGTTCGTTAGGTTCCGGTAATTCGTCATGACGCAATCGCTTGCCACTTTCCTGTCGTTGTCGATCGACGGTGTGGCCTACGGGATGCTGCTGTTTCTCATCTCCGTGGGCCTCACGGTCACGCTCGGCGTGATGCGCGTGGTCAACCTCGCGCACTCCGCTTTCGCCATGATCGGCGGTTATTTCACCTTGTGGGCCATGCAGCGTGCCGGGCTCGATTTCTTCGTCGCGCTGCTCGTCGGCGTGCTCGGCACGATGGTGCTGGGCGCGGTGCTCGAGCGCACGCTGTATCGCTGGGTCTACACGGCCAACGGTCTGGGGCAGTTGCTCATGACGATCGGGCTGGCGTTCATCATCTGCGCGATCGCCAAGAACCTCGCCGGTACGGAGTTGCAGACGATTCCGGTGCCGCAGGGATTGCGCGGCACGTGGGACTTCGGTGCGTTCTCGGTGTCGGTGTATCGCATCTTCGCGCTGGTGTGCAGTGCGGTCGTCGCCTTCGGCATCTGGCTCGGGCTGGAACGCACGTCGTTCGGTGCGAAGCTGCGCGCCGCCGTCGACAACCCGCGCATGGCGCGCTGTGTCGGCATCGACGTACCGCTCGTGTTCTCGATCACGTTCGCTATCGGTTGCGGTCTGTCCGGGTTGGGCGGTGCGCTGTCGAGCCAGATCCTGCCGCTGGAGCCGTACTACGGCCTGAAGTATCTGGTGCTCGTGCTGATCGTGGTTGCCGCCGGTGGTCTGGGCAGCTTGCGCGGTTCGCTGTATGCCGGGCTGCTGTTGGGCCTGATCGACACGCTCGGCCGTTACTACGTGCCTGCGCTCGGCGCTTTCATGATCTACCTGGCCGTGCTGGCCATTCTGCTGATCCGCCCGCAAGGGTTGGTCGGCCGCGCCTGAGCGGAGGATGACGATGTCGCAAACGAATCCTTCGCCGTCGACGGCCAACATCGGGCAAGTGGCCCCGGCGCTGCGTCGCAAGCGTCTGGGCATGCTCGACGCGCTGCTGCTGCTCGCCGCCGTCGCCACATACTTCTTCGCCGATCTGTATCTC
Organism: Pandoraea sp. LA3; assembly: GCF_022696215.1. NCBI lineage: Bacteria > Pseudomonadati > Pseudomonadota > Betaproteobacteria > Burkholderiales > Burkholderiaceae > Pandoraea > Pandoraea sp. LA3. The sequence goes on from NZ_PTPY01000036.1 coordinate 505,416, forward strand.
GCGCTCGCCACGAGCGTGCTGATCATGATCATCTTCGCGCTCTCGCTCGACCTCGTGCAGGGCTATTGCGGTATCGAGACGCTGGGGCACGCGGCCTTCTTCGGCAGCGGCGCCTATGCGGCAGGACTGTTCGCGCTGCACGTGTCACCGAATCCGCTGCTGGGGCTCGTGGCGGGCGCCGTGGTCGCGGGTGTCGTGGGACTGATCACGGGTGTGGTCGTGCTGCGCGTGAGCGGCCTCACGCAGATCATGCTCACGCTTGCCTGCGCAACGCTGCTCTATGAAGCGGGCAACATCGCCAAGTCGATCACGATGGGCGACGACGGCCTGACGGGCTACACCATCGCGCCGGTGCTCGGCTTGTTCGAGTTCGATATCTACGGCCACACGGCGTATCTGTATGCGCTGGCGGTGTTGCTCGTCGTGTATCTGTTCACCCAGTTCCTCGTGAACTCGCCGTTCGGGCTGACGGTGCAGGGCATTCGCGAGAACGCCATGCGCATGTCGCTGCTCGGCGTGCGCGTGGGGCTGCGTCGTCTGATGCTCTACACGATCGCCGCGGCGGTGGCCGGTGTCGCGGGTGCCCTCTCGGCGCAGGTCAACAACATCGTGGCGTTGGACACGCTGTCGTTCACGCTGTCGGCCAACGTGCTCGTGATGCTCGCCCTCGGCGGCACCGGACGTCTCTATGGTGCAGTACTCGGCGCGGTCGTCTTCATGGTGCTGTCCGATCGCATCGCCGCCATCGACCCGACGAACTGGCTGGCCGCGCTCGGCGTGCTGCTGATCGTGGTGGTGCGCTTCGCGCCGGACGGGCTGATCGGCGTGGTCGATCGCATGGCGGCACGCGTGCGGCGTCCGGCCCCGGCGGTGACGTCGACCGATAACGGCAACGGCAATACGCATCACGCGCTCAACGCGAAAGCAACGACCACGGACAAGGAGGTGACGCCGTGAGCGCTGCACTCGAAATTCAGGGACTGTCCAAACGCTTCGGTCAGTTGGACGTGACCCGCAACGTCAGCTTGTCGCTGCCGGTCGGCGCGCGTCACGCGCTGATCGGGCCGAACGGCGCGGGCAAGAGCACGTTGATGAACCTGCTCACCGGCGTGCTTAAGCCGAACGCGGGCGTGGTGCGTGTGGGCGGGACGGACGTCACGTCGATGCCGTCGCACAAGCGCGTGAAGCTGGGCCTGGCCCGCACGTTCCAGTTGAACACGCTGTTCGACACGCTCACGGTCGCGGAGAACGTGGCGCTGGCGCTCACGTCGCGACGCGGTCTGGACGGGCGCATCGGCAAGCCGCTGGCGAGCCGCCCGGCTGTGGTCGAGGAAGCGGCGGAACGGCTGCGCGAACTCGGCATGATCGATCTCGCCGGCAAGCGCATCAACGAACTGGCTTACGGACAGCGGCGTCAGGTCGAGATCGCGCTGGGCCTGGCGCTCGATCCGAAGGTGCTGCTGCTCGACGAGCCCGTCGCAGGCGTGCCGTCGGGGCAGGGACGCAAGCTGTTCGAACTGCTCGAACGCCTGCCGCAAGACGTCGCCGTGATGGTCATCGAGCACGACATGGATCTGGTCTTCCGCTTTGCGCGCCGCATCACGGTGCTGGTCGAAGGCGCGGTGCTCATGGAAGGCGAGAAGGACGAAGTGCGCAGCGATCCGCGCGTGCGCGATATCTATCTGGGGCGTCGCCATCATGACTGACATTCTGCTCGAAGCCGGCGGACTCAGTGCCGGGTATGGCGAGACGATCGTGCTCGAAGACCTGAGCCTGCGCGTGGCGGCCGGTGAGGCCGTTGCCATTCTCGGACGCAATGGCGTGGGCAAAAGCACGCTGCTGCTCAGTCTGCTCGGACTCACCACGCGCCACGGCGGCGTGTTGCGCTATCGCGACGACGACATCACGTCGTGGCCCGCGTACAAGCGGGCTCGTGCGGGACTCGCGCTGGTGCCGCAGGAACGCGAAATCTTCAAATCGCTTTCCGTCGAAGAGAACCTGCAAGTGTCGGCGATGGGCGATGTCGCCGGCGCGACCAATGCCACCAATACCGGGGGCGATGACGCCTGGACGCTGGCGCGCGTGTACGACCTGTTCCCGCGCCTGAAGGAGCGGCGTCGCAATCTCGGCAACCAGCTCTCGGGTGGCGAGCAGCAGATGCTCGCCATCGGCCGCGCACTCATCGGCAATCCCCGCGTGATTCTGTTCGACGAGCCGTTCGAGGGGCTCGCACCGGTGATCGTCGATCAACTGGTCGACGCGTTCTGGAAGCTGCGCGCCGACGGCGGTATGGGTGTGGTGCTTGTGGAGCAGCACGCAGAGCTGGGGCTGGAACTCACCGATCGGGCGCTGGTGCTCGACCGGGGGCGTCAGGTCTGGGCGGGACGCAGCAGCGATCTGACGGCGTCGCCGGAATTGCTCGGCTCGCTCGTCGGGCTGGAAAGCGCCTGAGCGGCGCTGACGACATCTGCAACACAAGCGACACGCAAGCGGCACATGCGACACATCAGCCACACGTATCAGAGTCAAACACATGAGCACAACACAGCACACCAATGCCGCAGGCCCGTCGGCGCCATCGGGTCTCTCGGGTCTCGTGGTCAGCGCGCACTCGGCCGACTTCGTCTGGCGCGCGGCAGGCACCATCGCCACGCACGTCACGCAGGGTTACCGCATGAAGATCGTCTGCCTGTCCTTCGGCGAGCGTGGCGAGTCGGCCAAGCTCTGGCGCAAGGGCGCGGAGATGACCGAAGCGAAGGTCAAGACCGCGCGTCGTGAAGAGGCGCAGCGCGCCGCTGACATTCTGGGCGCGGAGATCGAGTTCCTCGACATCGGCGACTACCCGATGCGCGTGTCGGACGAAACGCTCTTCAGGCTCGTCGACATCTATCGCGAATTGCAGCCGTCGTTCGTGCTGAGCCATTCGGAGAAGGACCCCTACAACTTCGATCACCCGCTGGCGATGCACGTCACGCAGGAAGCACGCGTGATCGCGCAGGCCGAAGGTCACAAGCCGGGCGAGAAGATCATCGGTGCACCGGCGGTGCTCGCGTTCGAACCGCATCAGACCGAGCAGTGCGAGTGGATTCCGAACACCTTCGTGGACATCACGCCGGTGTGGGAAAAGAAGCGCGCCGCCATCGAGTGCATGGCCGGTCAGGAGCATCTCTGGGATTACTACACGCGCGTGGCGCTGCAACGCGGTGTGCAGGCCAAACGCAACATCGGCATCACGGCGGCGCGCGACATCAAGTACGCGGAAGGGTTGATGCGTCTGACCCCCGTCGTCGCTCAGCACCTCTCGTAAGCCATGCCGTCACTGTCACCCGTTATGGAGTCACTGTCATGATTCGCGGCGTTGTCGTTCGTCAAATTCCCCGTGTCGATGCCGCCACGCTCGACATTCTGCGCAGCGCCGGCAGCGCTACCGTACACGAGGCGCAGAGCCGCCTCGGCCTGATGGCGACGTATCTGCGTCCGATCTATACAGGCGCTAGCGTTGCAGGCAGCGCCGTGACGGTGCTCGCACCGCCCTCCGACAACTGGATGCTGCACGTGGCGGTCGAGCAGGCGCAGCCGGGCGACATCGTCGTGGTCGGCGTGACCTCGCCGTGCGACGACGGCTACTTCGGCGATCTGCTCGCCACGTCGATGAAAGCGCGCGGCGTCGCGGGTCTGATCATCGACGCCGGTTGCCGTGACATCGGCACGCTCACCGAGATGCAATTCCCGGTGTGGTCGAAAGCCATCTCGTCGCAGGGCACCGTCAAGGAAACGCTCGGCTCCGTGAACGTGCCGGTGGTGTGCGCCAACCAGATCGTGAACCCGGGCGACGTGATCGTGGCAGACGACGATGGTGTCGTCGTCGTGCCCTTCGCCACGGCGCAGGTCGTCGCCAGGGCTGCCGCGGCTCGCGGTGCCGACGAAGCCTACAAGCGCGGCGTGCTCGCGGGCGGCACGTTGGGACTGGACTACTACAAGATGCGTGAGCGCCTCGCGGCAAAGGGCTTGCGCTACGTCGACTCGATCGACGAGTTGACGAGCGAGTGAGCGGTCCGTCCATGATGCATTCCCAAACGCGCATTCGCGCCGCCGTCATGCGCGGCGGCACCTCGAAGGGGCTCTACTTCCTCGCCGACGATCTCCCGGCGGATGTCGCCACGCGCGACGCCGTGCTGCTCGCCGCGATGGGCTCGCCCGATGCGCGCCAGATCGACGGCATGGGCGGGGCGAACCCGCTCACGAGCAAGGTCGCCATCGTCTCGAAGGCGACGCGCCCCGATGCCGACGTCGACTATCTGTTCGCACAAGTCGTGGTCGACGAAGCGCGTGTCGACTACGGACAGAACTGCGGCAATCTTCTCGCGGGCGTAGGGCCGTTTGCGATCGAGCGAGGGCTCGTCGCTGCCACGGGCGACGTGACGGACGTCGGCATTCACATGGTCAACACGGGACAGGTAGCGGTTGCCACGGTGCAGACCCCGGATGGCGTCGTGAAGTACGACGGCGACGTGGCCATCGACGGCGTACCGGGTACGTCCGCGCCGATTCCACTGATGTTCCGCGATACCGCCGGCTCGTCCTGCGGCGCACTGTTTCCGACCGGGCAGCGTCAGGAGGTCGTCGAAGGCATCACGGTGACGTGCATCGACAACGGCATGCCGCTCGTGCTCATGCGTGCGCAGGACCTCGGATGTTCCGGTGCGGAGTCCTGCGACCAGCTCGAAGCCGGGCCGGCATTTCAGGCGATGCGCGAGCGGATCGAGGCGATCCGTCTTGCCGTCGGTCCGCGCATGCATCTGGGCGACGTGCGCTCGCGCACGGTGCCGAAGATGTGTCTCGTCGCGCCGCCGCAAGCCGGGGGAGCGCTCGCCACGCGGTGCTTCATCCCGCATCGCTGTCATTCGTCCATCGGTGTGCTCGCGGCTGTGAGCGTGGCGACGGCGGCGGCATTGCCGGACACCGTCTGTCATGAGATGGCCGTGGTGCCGGACGGCGACGCGCCGCTGCTTTCCATCGAACATCCGACGGGTGAATTCACCGTGCGGCTGGCGCTCGGTCTCGATGCCGACGGCACGACGGCGGTGACCGGTGCAGGTTTGCTGCGCACCGCGCGCTGGCTGTTCGACGGCGAGGTGTGCATTCCCACGCGTGTCTGGACGCAAGGAGAGGTGGCATGAACTTCGAACGTCCCCCGTTGCTCATGCTTCCCGGCCTGCTTTGCGATCAGGTCGCGTGGGCGGCGACCGCTGCCTTGTTGCCCGAATTCGATTGCCGCGTGCCTGCCTGGGGCGCGCTCGACACCATTGGTGCGATGGCCGAGCACGTGCTCGCCACGACGCCGGAGCCGCGCTTCGCGCTCGCCGGTCATTCGATGGGCGGACGCGTCGCGCTGGAGGTGGTGCGTCGCGCACCCCACCGCGTGAGTCGTCTCGCGTTGCTCGATACCGGTTATCAGGCGTTGCCCGATGGCGAAGCCGCCGAGAAGGAACGGAGCGGTCGCGCGGCGTTGCTCGCCCGTTCGCGCGAGCACGGCATGCGCGCCATGGGACAGGTCTGGGCGACCGGCATGGTGCATCCCGATCAGATCGGCACGCCGCTGTTCGACGCGATTCTCGACATGATCGAGCGCAGCGATTCCGAGCAGTTCGCGGCGCAGATCCGGGCGTTGCTCGGCCGGCCGGACGCCACGCCGCAACTGGCCGACATCTGTTGTCCGACGCTCGTGCTGTGTGGTCGGCAGGACACCTGGAGCCCGCTCGCCCGTCACGAAGTCATGGCCGGCGCGATTCCCGGCGCGGTGCTGAGCGTGGTGGAACACAGCGGCCACATGAGTCCGATGGAGCGGCCCGAAGCCGTGTCCGACGCGATGCGCGCGTGGATGGCGTTGCCGTCGGTGGAGGTTTCGCCGTCATGACGCAGCCATTCTCGCTGGAAGATCCGCAGCCCCTACAAACCGAAGGCGATGCGCCGCAGGACGAGATCGTCGATCAGCAGAGCCTCGACGCACTGCGTGCCAAGCAGGCGTGCCACGACCTTGTGATGCGCTTCGTGTTGTGCAACGACCGGCGCGACCCGCACGGACTCGCGGCGCTGTTCGCGGAGAAGGGCGTGCTGGTGCGACCCAATGGGGAGACGTTGGTCGGTCGCGCGGCCATTGCCGCCGCGTACGCGGATCGTCCGGCAGGTCGGCTCACGCGGCACCTCGTCGGCAACGTGCTGATCGACGTGACGTCGGCCACCGGCGCCATCGGCAGCAGCACCGTGTTGCTGTGGAGCGGCTCGGCGCAGGACGTGCCGGGGCCGTTCGGGCGTCCCGCGCAAGGCCGTCAGGTGATGGGCGAGTTCGAAGACACGTTCGTGCGCACCGCGCAGGGCTGGCGCATCGCGCGCCGCGAAGCCCGGTTCACGTTCGTACGCGAGGCGTGAGCGGCAAAGCGCGCCAGAGATGCCAGAGATGCCAGAGATAGCGAGGGCCGACGCCGAAGGCAGCACAGGAGGCGGCGCCGGTCACTCGCAAGCGCAGGAAAGCAGTACCCGGAGGCGGCCGCAGTGCCGTCCCGAAAAAGGCTGGGCCGAGGGCAATGCCACCGGTTCGGAGGGTGTGGTTTGGAGTAGCGGTATCAAAAAACAAGGGGACAGAAGTGAAAGTGAAATACGCATTGGCCGCTGGCCTGCTGCTGGGTGCAGGCCTGGCGCACGCGCAAAGCAACGTGACGCTGTACGGGATCATCGATACCGGCATCGCCTATTACAACAATGCCGCCAACGGTGGCAGCTTCGTCGGCGAGCCGACCCTCACGGGTAAGGTGCCGTCACGCTTCGGCTTCAAGGGCGTCGAAGATCTGGGCGGCGGTCTGAAGGCCGTCTTCACGTTGGAAAACGGCTTCCAGCCGGGTACCGGCGGCCTGAACTATGGTGGACGTCTGTTCGGCCGTCAGGCGAACGTCGGTCTGTCGGGTTCGTGGGGGACGTTGCTCATCGGCCGTCAGAACAACATGACGTTCTACGTCACGGGCAACGCCGACGTGATCGGGCCGTCGATCTTCTCGCTCGCGAGTATCGATCCGTACATCGCCAACGCACGTAGCGACAGCGCCATCGGTTACATGGGCAAGTTCTCCGGCGTGACCGTCGGCGCGACGTACAGCTTCGGTCGCGATGCGTCGTCGGCAGGCGGCCCGTCGGCGACCAACTGCGCGGGTAACGTCGCGGGCAACTATCAGGCGTGCAAGCAGTTCACCGGCCTGATCGGCTACGACTACGAGAACTTCGGTATTTCGGCGTCGTACGACCAGATGCGCGGCAACACGGGCGCCGCCGCTCCCCTGACCAGCTCGAATTACACCGATTCGCACTCGGTCATCAACGCCTACTACAAGTGGTCGTCGGGTCGCGTGGGTGGCGGCTGGATCCACCGTAACGTGAGCGCCGATGCCGCATCGCTGCGCTCGGACATCTACTTCATCGGCTTCACGTATCTGCCGACGATCACGTGGGCGTTCGACGCGCAAGCCATTCGCTATCAGTTGAAGAGCCGTGCCAACGCGACGATGCTCATCGGCCGCGCCACGTACTCGCTGTCCAAGCGGACGTCGCTGTACGGCATGGCCGGCTGGGTGGCGAACAGCCAGAACGGTGCGGTGGCGATTGCCGCCGGCGGTTCGGTCGTCACCGGTGGCAATCAGTTCGGCACGATGCTGGGCATTCAGCACACGTTCTGAGCGAGCGGCACCTGACGCGACACTAAGCGCGATATCAAGCGCGATATCAAGCGCAACACCAAGCGCGACATCAAGCGCGGCACCGCGTAGCGAGCACGTGTGAGGCGTCCGGGGGGACGACGCGCACGTGACGCGGTGCTGCGTCACTCCCTGTTGCGGGCGCATGCCGTGGTGGCGTGCTGCGCACCACCAGAGAGTGATCCGGCAGACGTTGTGCGGCATGACCGTGTGCAGCCGAACATTCCCCGAGCTGCACCATTGCGCATGATTTTCCTGCCCGGCCCGGGCTATGATGCCGACACAGGCACTGGCTGGCGAGAAGCGATTCCCGGGCCGAGACTTTTTCCTTTCACGACGTTTTCTCCATGAAGCCACCGATGGCCCCCGCCGCACCGCTCGCCGAAGGACTCAGCGCGAGTGCGCGCCGCATTGCCGTGCCATCCATCCTGCTGGGCACCTTCCTCGGCAATCTCGATGCCTCCATTGCCAACGTTGCGCTGCCGACCATCGCGCGCGATCTCGTGGCCGATCCGGCGGCGACCGTCTGGGTCGTCAACGCCTATCAACTGATTTTCGCGATGGCCGTGCTGCCGCTCGCGGCGCTGGGCGAGAAGCTCGGTTACCGGCGGGTGTTTCTGTTCGGCGTGGCGGGATTCACGCTGGCATCGCTCGGCTGTGCGCTGGCGCCGAGCCTGTCGTGGCTCGTTGCGGCGCGCGTGGTGCAGGGGCTGTGTGGCGCGTGCATGTCGACCATCGTCCCCGCGTTGTTGCGTATGGTCTTTCCGCAACACATGGGCGGACGCGCCATCTCTTTGCTTGCCCTGACGGTCGCGCTGTCGACGGCCGCCGGGCCGAGTGTCGCGGCGGCAATCCTGTCGCTCGGCGACTGGCGCTGGCTGTTCGCCATCAATCTGCCGATCGGACTGGTGGCGCTGGCGGCGTCGGCGCGGTTCCTGCCGCGCACGCCGGGGGCCGAGCGTCGCATCGATGTGCCGGGGGCGTTGCTCAATGCCGCGACGCTCGCGCTCATCATCATCGGTCTGGGACACATCGGTGAAGCGGGCCATCACGGCGTGGCCGCGTTGCAGATCGTGCTCGGGCTGATCGTCGCCGTGGTGCTGGTGCGCCATCAGCGCAGCCGGCAGGCGCCGTTGTTGCCGCTGGATCTGCTGCGCGTGCCGGTACTGGCGCTGTCGTCGCTCACGTCGGTGGCGTGCTATATGGCGCAGACGCTGGCGTACGTCGGCATGCCTTTTCTGTTGCAGCACACCTTCGCGCGTGGTGAAGCGGCGACAGGGTTGCTGATTACCCCGTGGCCGCTGGTGATCGTGTTCGTCGCTCCGCTGGCCGGGCGTCTGTCGGATCGCTTCGACAGCACCCGCATGAGCGCACTCGGGCTGGGGGTGTTCGCGGCAGGACTGGCGTTGCTCGCGTGGCTACCTGCCGGTGCGAGCGACTGGGCCATTGCATGGCGTATGGTGGTCTGCGGCATCGGTTTCGGTTTTTTCCAGACGCCGAACAACCGGATCATCATGATGGGCGCACCGCGCGAGCGCAGTGGCGCGGCAAGCGGGCTGATGACGATTGCGCGCACGGTGGGCATGACGCTCGGTGCCGCAGTGGTGGCGCTGCTGTTCGATCTGTATGGCGACGGTGGCGCGCGGGCGGCCATGATCTGCGCGACGGCGCTGGCCGCGCTCGGGGGCGGGGTCAGTTTGTTGCGGGTCCGGGCGAAGGCGCGGGCCGGCAGGTAAAACGACGGACGCTGTGAGCATCCGCCGCGGCTTTCGATATCTTGTATGGGGAATGTATGGGAATCAAACGACGAGGGCAGGCGGCGTAAGGCGGGCCGGGCGAATTTGTCAAAGCGGGCCTCGCGCGATAGCATCTTGCCTTGCTGTGACGGCGCCGCGTTCCCGGGCTTGAGGGACGCATTCACTGATGGCGTCGGTCATGTTCACGTATCTCCTCGCAAGAATCCGCTATCTCCGTGCCTTCTTCTCACGTTCTGAGCCGGCGACGCCGGGCGCTTCGCGCCCGCAGCGAGCACGGCACGCGCGGTCCGGTCTGGCTGTTCGATCTGGACAACACGTTGCACCGCGCGTCTCACGCGATCTTTCCGCGCATTAACCGCGCGATGACCGCCTATATCGTCGAGAAGCTGGGGTTGGGGCAGGACGAAGCCAATCTGTTGCGCTCGACCTACACGGAACGCTATGGCGCGGTGCTGCTCGGACTGATCCGGCATCACGCGATCGATCCGCATGAATTTCTCGCGCGCGTTCACGAGTTGCCGCCGCTGGCCGAAGTGCTGCGCGCCGAGCGCGGCATCGCGCGACTGCTGGCCGGTTTGCCGGGACGCAAGATTCTGCTGACGAATGCGCCCGCGCATTACGCCATGCCGATCGTCGAGGCGCTGGGCATCCGTCGGCATTTCGAACGCTGCGTGAGCATCGAGGACATGGCGGACCGTCGCGCCTGGCGCGCGAAACCGGACGCGACGATGCTGCGCCGCCTGCTCGTGCGCGAGGGGCTGGCGCCCGCGCAGACGTGGCTCGTCGAGGACACGCGTACGCACCTCAAACATCTGCGACATTTCGGCATCAAGACAGTCTGGATCACGGGGCATCTGCCGATCAGAAACAGTCTTGGCAAGGTCATGCCGCGAAGTGGCCGCCCACACTACGTGGATATCAAAGTACAATCTCTGCGCGAGTTACGGGCGTGCCTAGCGACCGGGGAAGGCGCGAAACGCGTGGCCCGGGCAGTCCGACAATCAAATCCCAACTGATAACGACCAGACGATGCAGCAGGAAAACTCTTCGAACGGCGCCGGTTACGGCACCGCCGATGCGCTGGAGGCCGCGCCAGCGCCGGTGAAGACCACCCGTCCCAAGCCGGGCGAGCGCCGCGTGCAGGTATTGCAAACCCTTGCCGCCATGCTCGAAACCCCCAAGGGCGAGAAGATCACGACGGCTGCGCTGGCGGCGCGCCTCGACGTTTCGGAAGCGGCGCTCTATCGCCACTTCGCGAGCAAGGCCCAGATGTTCGAAGGCCTGATCGAATTCATCGAACAGACCATCTTCGGTCTGATCAATCAGATTTCCGCACAGGATCAGGACGGCGTGTCGCAAGCACGCGCCATCGTGCTGATGCTGCTCGGTTTCGCCGAGAAGAACCCCGGCATGACGCGCGTGCTGACCGGCGAAGCGCTGGTCGGTGAACACGAGCGTCTGCAAGAGCGCATGAACCAGTTGCTCGACCGCATCGAGGCGTCGCTGCGCCAGGTGCTGCGTCTGGCGGCGGCACAAGGCACGTTACCGGAAACGTTCGACGCCAATTCGCGGGCGAACCTGCTCGTGTCCTACGTGCTCGGCCGCTGGCACCGTTTCGCCAAGAGCGGCTTCAAGCGCTCGCCGGCCGAAGGCGCTGAGCCGCAAGTCGCGGCACTGCTGCGCTAAGCCGGTGGTCTGCGCCCTGTGCGCAGATTACGTTATACTTTTGCAACACGCGATGAGGCCGACGCAATACCGTCGGGCCTTGTCGCGATGATTGGCGCGCCGATTTGGTGACTCGCTTGCGGGCGCGCGAATGACTCTGCCGGAGACACTCCGGCGTGGGACATTCACTAAAAATGCGGCTAAAGAGGTCGTTCGCGCACCCCGCCGTTTTTCCGTCGACCCCTTTTCCCGCACAGAACGCTTCAGGACTTCGTCCGTCGATTCGTATCGTCTTATGAATCGGCGCAGACGTTGACCGGCATGTTTCGGACAGGGATTTATGGAATCTTCAATCGGAATCGTCACGCCGCAGCGGATGCATTTCGCTGAGCCGCTGGCATTGCAGAACGGCAGCACCCTCGCGGGCTACGACCTGATGGTCGAGACCTACGGCGAGCTCAATGCCGATCGCAGCAATGCGGTGCTGGTGTGTCACGCGCTCAATGCGTCGCATCACGTGGCGGGCATCGCCGCCGACAACCCCAAGGATGTCGGCTGGTGGGACAACATGGTCGGCCCGGGCAAGCCGCTCGACACCAATCGCTTCTTCGTCATCGGGGTGAACAACCTCGGTTCGTGCTTCGGATCGACCGGACCGATGAGTCTCGACGAATCCACCGGCACGCCCTACGGCGCGCGCTTCCCGGTCGTCACTGTCGAGGACTGGGTCAACGCGCAGGCACGTGTGGCCGATGTCTTCGGCATCCGCAAATTCGCCGCCGTGATGGGCGGCAGTCTCGGCGGCATGCAGGCGCTCGCGTGGAGCATCATGTATCCCGAACGAGTGGGGCACTGTCTGGTGATCGCCTCCACACCGAAGCTTTCCGCACAGAACATTGCGTTCAATGAAGTGGCGCGCTCGGCCATCCTCTCAGATCCGGATTTTCACGGCGGCGACTATTACGCACATGGCGTGGTGCCGCGTCGCGGGCTGCGCGTGGCACGCATGATCGGGCACATCACGTATCTGTCCGACGAAGACATGGCGACCAAATTCGGCCGGGCATTGCGACGTGCCGAAGCGCTGGTCGACGATATCAAGGCCGGGGCAGACGGTAATGGAAGCGGTAACGGAAACGGCAAGGACGACGGCTACCGCTTCAGCTTCGACGTGGAGTTCGAAGTCGAGTCTTACCTGCGCTATCAGGGCGACAAGTTCGCCGAGTATTTCGACGCCAACACGTACCTGCTGATCACGCGCGCGCTCGACTATTTCGACCCGGCGCGCACGGTCGGCGGCGATCTGGCGAAGGCGCTGTCGCACACGACGGCGAAGTATCTGATCGTGTCGTTCACGACCGACTGGCGTTTCGCGCCGACGCGTTCGCGCGAGATCGTCAAGGCGCTGCTCGATACGCGTCGCACGGTCAGCTACGCCGAAATCGATGCGCCGCACGGTCACGATGCTTTCCTGCTTACCGATTCGCGTTACCACAATCTGGTGCGCGCCTATTACGAACGTATCGCCCAGGAGGTCGGGGTATGAGTCAGTCCACCATTTCGGCGAACGGCGTAGGCGGTGTGTCGCTCAGTGCGCAGGCGGCGCAACTGGCGGCGTCGCGCGATCGTATCTCGGCGTCGCTCGCGGATCGTCCCGACTTCCGGGTCATCGCACGATGGATCGAACCGTCGTCGCAGGTCCTCGATCTCGGGTGTAGTGACGGGTCGTTGCTGCGTCTGCTGACCGATGAACTCGGTGTGAGCGGGTACGGCATCGAGATCGACGACGCGGGCGTGCTGGCGTCGGCGCAGCGCGGCATCAACGTCGTTCAGCAAAATATGGAAGACGGCCTGAAGCTCTTCGAGGATCAGAGCTTCGACACGGTCATTCTGTCGCAGACGTTGCAGACCATTCACCGCACGGCGGACATCTTGCGTGAGACGGTGCGCGTGGGACGCGAAGCCATCGTCTCTTTCCCGAATTTCGGCTACTGGCCGCATCGTCTGTCGGTGTTGCAGGGACGTATGCCGGTGTCGAAAAGCTTGCCGTTCCAGTGGCACAACACGCCGAACGTGCGTGTGCTGACGATCAAGGATTTCGAGGCGCTGGCGCCGGACGTCGGTGTGAAAATTCTGGATCGTGCGGTGTTGCATAACGGGCGACTCGTGTCGGTGGGCGCGAACTGGCGTGGTAGTCTTGCGGTCTATCGCGTCAAGCGTTCCTGAACCGACGGCAGCGTGCGGGGCAGCGTAGCGCCGGGCCCCTGACGGAAGCAGACACGGGGGCCGGGTGCCATGCACCGCAGGCGGCTGGCCCCAACTGTCCTTTCCATGACCGATTCGCTGCGGCCCGACGACGGGCGCGTCTTTCACCCCACGCGGATGCTCATCTGCGTGATTCTCGGGTTCACCTCCGGTCTGCCGCTTTTCATCCTGCTCAATCTCGTGCAGGCATGGTTGCGCAGCGAGCATGTCGATCTGAAGTCGATCGGTCTGTTCGCACTGATTCAGTTCCCCTACACCTGGAAGTTTCTGTGGGCGCCGCTCATGGATCGTTTCGCGCCCAATCTGCTGGGCTGGAAACCGGGGCGGCGTCGCGGCTGGATGTTCATCACGCAGTTGCTGGTGGCCGGGGCGGTGGCGATCATGGGGACGTATTCGCCGCAGCGCGATCTGATGACGATTGCGGCGCTCGCGGCGGCGCTGGCATTCTTCAGTGCAAGTCTCGACATCTGTCTGGATGCCTACCGGCGCGAGCTGCTGTCCGACCGTGAGCAGGGGCTGGGTACGGCGATGCACGTGAATGCCTACAAGGTGGCGGGTCTGGTGCCGGGATCGCTTGCGCTGATCATGGCCGACCATCTGCCGTGGTCGCAGGTGTTTTTTGCGACGGCAGCGTTCATGCTGCCGGGCATCGTGATGACGCTGGTGGTGAAGGAGCCGGAGATTCGCGGCACGCCGCCGAAGACGTTGCGCGAGGCGGTGGTCGAGCCGTTCCATGAATTCGTGACACGCGGCGGGTGGTCGCAGGCGTTGCTGGTGCTGGCGTTCATCTTTCTGTACAAGCTGGGCGATTCGATGGCGACGTCGCTGGCCACGTCGTTCTATCTGGATCTGGGTTTCACGAAGACGCAGATCGGCGTGGTCGCGAAGGCGACGAGTCTGTGGGCGAGCGTGGCGGGCGGCATCATCGGCGGGATCTGGCTGATCAAGCTGGGCATCAACCGGGGGCTGTGGGTGTTCGGCGTGCTGCAACTGGTGTCGGTACTGGGCTTCGCATGGCTGGCGGAAGCGGGCGCGGTGGTGGCGGGGTTGGGGGCGGTAATCGCGTTCGAGGCGTTCACGGCGGGGTTGGGGACGGCCGCGTTCACGGCCTACATTGCGCGCACGACCGACCCGCGCTACACGGCAACGCAGTTCGCGTTGTTCACGAGTCTGGCGTCGGTGCCGCGCACGTTCGCGAATGCGGGTACGGGCTACATCGTGGACGGTGTGGGCTGGCTGACGTTCTTCCTCATCTGCACGGCACTCGCAGTGCCGGGCATGCTGCTACTACCCAAGGTCGCCCCGTGGGGCGCCGACGACGACGGCGGTGATGGCGTGCCTGCGGCAGGTGGGGCGCGGTAAGCCTGATCGATGTGTGGAAAGCGCGAGGTAGCGCAAACAAAAAGGCCAATCCCGCAAGGATTGGCCTTCTGTTTTTCGCTTGCTGTACCTGCCGCAAGACTTACAGTGCGTGATCGTAGTCCACCGTCAGCGGTGCGTGATCGCTGAACTTGATGTCGCGGAACACCGACGTAGTTTTTGCCTTGCCTGCGATACCCGGCGTGGCGATCTGATAGTCGATGCGCCAACCGACGTTCTTCGCATACGCCTGTCCGCGATTGCTCCACCACGTGTATTGCTCGGCGCGCTGGTCCAGCGTGCGGAAGACGTCCACATAACCGTGATCGTCGAACAATTGGGTGAGCCACGCACGTTCCTCTGGGAGGAAACCCGAGTTCTTCAGGTTGCCCTTCCAGTTCTTGATGTCGATTTCCTTGTGCGCGATGTTCACGTCGCCGCACAGCACGACTTCGCGTCCTGCGGCCTTGAGCTCAAGCAGGTGCGGCATGAAGTCGGCCATGAAGCGGAACTTCGCTGCCTGACGCTCCTCGCCGCTCGATCCCGACGGGATGTACACCGAGATCACCGACAGATCGCCGTAACGCACCTCGACGTAACGACCTTCCGCGTCGAACTCCGTATTGTTCCAGCCGATGACGATGTCGTCCGGCTCGCGTCGCACGTACACGCCCGCGCCGCTGTAGCCCTTCTTCTCGGCGTAGTGGAAGTAGCCCTGATAGTCGTGCGGCTTGAGAAAGTCCGGCGTCATGTCCGGCAACTGCGCCTTGATTTCCTGCACGCAGAGGATGTCGGCGTCCTGATTGCCGAACCACTCGAAGAAGCCCTTCTTGGCGGCCGATCGCACGCCGTTCAGATTCGCGGTAATGATGCGCATGAGTGTCGAAGTGTCGAGGTGTCGCGCCGTCGTGCGACAACACGACAGCTAGGGGGAAATTTGTCAGCGGCAAGGATACCGCAATCGTCGGATGACGTCGGATCGCCCCCCCCCCGCCCGCAAACCGGACATGCCGATGTCGTGACACGTGGGGCGACCCCGGCATCGGCACGCGCCGTCGCACATGGCATGGCAGACAAACTTTCGCCTCCCGTCAGGTGCGGCGCGCTCCGCCCGCGATGGCGGCCTTGGCCTCGCCGTCGCCACCCGGGCCGAGAATGTCGCGGGCCAGCGCGAGCCAGCGTCGCGCCGCGTGCGAGAGGTAGGAGTCGCGCCGCCATGCCATCGCCAGATCCCACGGAATTTCCGGGTCGCGCACATCGGTCATCACGAAACGCTTCGGATCCAGCCGCGCGCAGAAAGGCTCCGGCAACAGCGCGATGCCCACGCCGTTGTCCACCATTGAGGCAATGAAGTCCCACTGGCTGGAGCGTCCGGCAATTTTTGGCGTGAAACCTGCCCGCTGACACGCGGCAATCACAAACTCCGAGAGCGCAAACCCTTCGCCATAGAAGACGAAAGGCTCGTCGCGCAATTCACCGAGACCGACCGAGGCGCGTCCTTCCCAGCGAGAGTCGCGCGGTGCGATCAGACGCAGCCGGTAGTGACACACCGGCAGCACCTCCAGCACTGTCGGATCCACCGGCAGCAGCACCGCGCCCAGTTCGATCTCGCCCGCGAGCAACGCCTGCTCGATGGCCCGCGATCCGGTCTCGAACAACTTCATCTCGATGTCGGGATAGTGCTGGTGAAATGCGCCGATCACCGGGATGAACAGATCGCCGCCGAGCGGGGGGATGCCGATGGACAGCTCACCCCGGGAAACGGTCTCGAGGTCGGCCAACTCCTGTTGCAACCGCGCGTGGGCTGCGAGTACGTCCTGACCGCGCTCGAAGACAACGCGTCCCGCGTCGGTCAATTGCAGCCGACGTCCCATGCCGCGCTCCTCGCGCAACATCAGCGGCGTGCCCAGTTCGTCTTCCAGTGCCTTGACCATCTTGCTCACGGTCGGCTGTGTGACGAAAAGCGCTTCGGCTGCCGCCGTGAAGCTCTGCTGTCGCACAACTTCAACAAATCCTCGTAACGCACGCAGTTCCATTTTGGTTCTCTCGAATGCACCTTAATGGTGCCGAATCGACGTAAGCCCCGTCCCGCAAGGCTTTTTCATGCACTATTAGGGTTAATACTTAAATTATTCCGATTTGGAATCGATTTGATACGATTAATTCATTATATTTATGTTGCGGTGCTTCCTATACTCCTCTCCATATTCGTGAAAACCCTTATGGAGTCCGCCATGACCAAGACGATCGCCAGCCGTGTGTATACCCGCAGCAAGGGCATTGTCAGCGTGCTCTGGCAGATTGCGCTCCTCACGGGTATCTATCTGGCAGCCGATGCTGCGTCGCGTCATTTTCATCTGCCCCTGCCGGGCGGCGTGCTGGGTCTGCTGGTCGTCGTGGCCCTGCTCATGAGCGGCGTGCTGAAGACGGAGAAGATCAAACGCGGCGCGGAGTGGTTTCTGGCCGAGATGATCCTCTTCTTCGTGCCGCTGGTCGCCGCCGTCATGCAATACACCGACCTGCTGCGTCAGGAAGGCCTGCAACTGCTGGCCGTGATCGGCGTGGGCACGGTGCTCGTGATGATCTCGACGGCGCTGGCCGTGGACTTCGCCTGCCGTGCCGAACGTCATCTGAAGCGCGCCCTCGTTCGCATTCCGGCTCGCCGTGCGCATGCGCACGACGCCCGCTGATGCCGCGCGAGTCTTGCCACACTTTCCGCGCGTCTAGCGGTTGCCGGGACTTGTCATGAATCATACGGCGCTCCTGCTGCTCGTTCTTACCGTCTTCTTCTATTACGTCTCGAAGCGCCTTTACGCGCGCTTCGGCAAGGTGTGGCTCGGGCCGGCGATTCTCGCCCCGATCCTCGTCATCGGCGTGATGATCGGCGGCGATATTTCCTATACGACGTACATTGCCGACTCGCGCTGGCTCGTGTGGCTGCTCGGGCCCACGACGATCGCCTTTGCGGTGCCGATCTACGAGCATCGCGACATCATCCGCCGTCACGCCTTCGCGCTGACATTCGGCGTGCTCGTGGCGATGGTCGTGGCCGTGGGCAGTTCGTACGTGCTCGCCCGGTTGTTCGAACTGCCGCCCGAGATGGCGCGCAGCCTGCTCGCCCGTTCCATCTCCACGCCGTTCGCGCTGGTCGTATCCGATCAGCTCGGCGGCTCGCGCGATCTCGTCGGGCTCTTTGTCATCATCACCGGCCTGATCGGCATGCTGCTCGGCGAGGCATTGCTCTCGTGGCTGCCGCTGCGCACGCGCATGGCCCGTGGCGCACCGTTCGGCGCAGGCGCGCATGGGTTCGGCACGGCCAAGGCGCGTCAGATCGGTGGCGAAGAGGGCGTCGTCGCCAGCCTCGTCATGATGATCAACGGCGTGCTCATGGTGCTCGCCGCACCGTTGATCGCCCATCTCCCGCTCTGAGAAAAAATAACCCTTCGGGCGTCGCCCCTGACGCAACGCGGCCCATCAGTTTTGCTACAATGCCGGGGTCTTGAGGAGCGTTGCGACAGCCGAAGTGCTGCCAGGCTCAAGATCCTTCCTATTGGCCCCGCCGGCCGCCGGATTACCTCCGGATCGTTGGCGAGTGGGCCCCAAGAACGGCGCTCACGTCCCAACTATCTAGACTTTAGAGAAAGGAGGCGTGATGAACGCCGTAGTCGATTCGAAGTTTTCCGATTTCCACGTTGCCGATATCAAGCTGGCCGACTGGGGCCGCAAAGAGCTGACCATCGCCGAGAGCGAAATGCCGGGTCTGGTCGCCACGCGCGCCGAGTTCAAGGCCAGCCAGCCGCTCAAGGGCGCCCGCATCGCCGGTTCGCTGCACATGACCATTCAGACGGGCGTGCTCATCGAGACGCTGACCGCGCTGGGCGCCGAAGTGCGCTGGGCCTCGTGCAACATCTTCTCGACGCAGGACCACGCTGCTGCCGCTATCGCCGCTGCCGGCATTCCGGTGTTCGCCTTCAAGGGCGAGTCGCTCGACGAATACTGGGAATACAGCCACCGCATTTTCGAATGGCCGAACGGCGAGTTCGCCAACATGATTCTCGACGACGGTGGCGACGCCACGCTGCTGCTGATTCTGGGCAGCAAGGCCGAGAAGGACATCTCGGTCGTCGGCAACCCGACGAACGAAGAAGAAGTCGCGCTGTACGCGTCGATCAAGCGTCACCTGGAAGTCGATCCGCAGTGGTACAGCAAGCGTCTGTCGCAGATCAAGGGCGTGACCGAAGAGACCACCACGGGCGTGCACCGTCTGTACCAGATGGAAAAGGACGGCACGCTGCCGTTCCCGGCCATCAACGTGAACGACTCGGTCACCAAGTCGAAGTTCGACAACCTGTACGGCTGCCGCGAGTCGCTCGTCGACGGTATCAAACGTGCTACCGACGTGATGATCGCGGGCAAGATCGCGCTCGTGGCCGGTTACGGCGACGTGGGTAAGGGCTGCGCGCAAAGCCTGCGCGGTCTGGGCGCCACGGTGTGGGTCACGGAAATCGATCCGATCTGCGCGTTGCAGGCGGCGATGGAAGGCTACCGTGTCGTGACGATGGATTACGCTGCCGACAAGGCCGACATCTTCGTGACGGCGACCGGCAACTTCCACGTGATCGATCACGACCACATGGCCGCGATGAAGCATCAGGCCATCGTGTGCAACATCGGCCACTTCGACTCGGAAATCAACGTGGCGTCGACCCGCAAGTACCAGTGGGAAAACATCAAGCCGCAAGTCGATCACATCATCTTCCCGGACGGCAAGCGCATCATCCTGCTCGCCGAAGGCCGCCTCGTGAACCTCGGTTGCGCTACGGGCCACCCGTCGTTCGTGATGAGCAACTCGTTCACGAACCAGACGCTCGCCCAGATCGAACTGTTCGTGCACGGCGCCAAGTACAAGAACAGCGTGTACGTGCTGCCGAAGCATCTGGACGAGAAGGTGGCGCGTCTGCACCTGGGCCGTATCGGTGCCGAACTGACCGTGCTGAGCGACGATCAGGCGAAGTACATCAGCGTCGACAAGAACGGTCCGTTCAAGCCGGCTCACTACCGCTATTGATCGTTCGTTGGTGTCGCCGGGCTGCCGCTAGCGCTTGACGATGGCGTCAGGCTGCCGGTGCCTCGCACGGAGGGGTGCGGCGCGCCGGCAGGCGGCGAGAACACGGTGCGGCGGCGTCAGTTGCCGCCGCGCTCGCATTTCCCTGTATTTCCCAACGCCGGTGACGGTAGACGTCCGTGCCCGGCATGCATAACGGAGCTTGCCATGCGTCTGCTGCTGATTTGGCTCATCAATGCCATCGCGCTTCTCGTTTTGCCGTACATCGTGTCGGGCGTTCAGCTCAAGGGCATCGGCACGGCGCTGATCGTTGCGGTCGTGCTCGGCCTGATCAACGCGTTCCTGCGTCCGTTGCTCGTCGTGCTCACGTTGCCCGTGACGGTGGTCACGCTGGGGCTGTTCATCTTCGTCATCAACGCGCTGTTGTTCTGGCTCGCTTCACACGTGGTCAAGGGCTTCGAAGTCTCGGGCTTCTGGGCGGCGCTCTTCGGCTCGCTGCTGTACAGCCTGATCTCGTGGATTCTGTCGGCGCTGGTGTTCGGCGGCGAACGCGCCACCAACGTCTGAGTCTCAACGCCGTCACGCCATCGTGTCGGCGGTTATTTGCAGGAAACCCGTAAGTCATGTCGCAAGCTCTTCGTGCCGATCAGGCCCTCGTCTCCCGGGGGCTTGCCGCGTCGCGCACCGTCGCCCAACGTCTGATCGATGCCGGTCGCGTGTATTACGCGGGCACGGAAACGGCGCTCAAGAAGTCCAGCCAGCCGGTGGCGAGCGACGAAGTGCTGGAAGTGCGTGCGGCGGCCGACGGCCTGCCGGGTGAAGATCGCTACGTGTCGCGCGGTGGCCTGAAACTCGCCGGCGCGCTGATACAGACGGGACTCGACGTGACGGGGCGTGTGGCCCTCGACGTCGGTCTTTCGACCGGCGGCTTCGCGGATTGCCTGTTGCAGGCGGGCGCGGCGCAGGTCGTGGGTGTGGACGTCGGACACGGACAACTGCATCAACGACTGATGGGCGAGCCTCGGCTGGTGTCGCTCGAAGGGATCAATGCACGGCATCTGTCGCGCGCGATGCTCGACGAACGTCTGGCTGAAGCCACTGGCGCCACGCCAGACGACGCCCCGAAGACGGTGCCCGAAGCGGGCTTCGATCTGATCGTCGGCGACGTGTCGTTCATCTCGCTCACGCTGGTGCTGCCGGCGCTTGCACCGCTGCTGGCCACGGGCGGCGATCTGCTGATGCTGGTCAAGCCGCAATTCGAAGTGGGACGGGAGCACATCGCGCGTGGTGGCCTCGTGAAAGATACCGCGCAGTACGCGCAAGTAGAGACAAAAATCCGCACCGCCTGCGAAGCGCTCGGACTGACGGTAGCCGCCTGGCTCGACAGTCCCATCGCCGGCGGCGACGGCAACCGGGAGTTTTTCGTGCACGCCACGCATGCGGCATGAGCGGCTCTCTCGATAACAAGACGATCATGACGCAACCTTCCTTCAGTTTCGAATTCTTCCCGCCCAAGACCGCCGACGGCGCGGAGAAGCTGCGCGCTACGCGCGAGCAACTGTTCCCGCTCGGCCCGAAGTTCGTCTCGGTAACGTTCGGCGCCGGTGGTTCGACGCAGCAGGGCACGCTCGACACCGTCATCGAAATCCAGCGCGAAGGCGTGGAAGCCGCACCGCACCTGTCGTGCGTCGGCTCGACCAAAGACAACATCCGCGAGATCCTCAATACCTACCGGGGTAACGGCATTCGTCACATCGTGGCGCTGCGCGGCGACCTGCCGTCAGGGATGGGCGAGATCGGTGAGTTCCGCTACGCGTCGGAGCTGGTCGAATTCATTCGCGCCGAGACCGACGACTGGTTCCACATCGAAGTGGCCGCTTACCCGGAATACCACCCGCAGGCGAAGTCGCCGCGTCTGGATCTGGAGCACTTCGCCAACAAGGTGAAGGCGGGCGCGAATGCGGCGATCACGCAGTATTTCTTTAATGCAGACGCCTACTTCCGTTTCGTCGACGATGCTTCGCGGCTCGGCGTGACGGTGCCGATCGTGCCGGGCATCATGCCTATCACGAATTACTCGCAGATGATGCGGTTCTCGGAGATGTGCGGCGCTGAAGTGCCGCGCTGGATCGCCAAGCGCCTTGAAGGGTTTGGCGACGATCGCGAGTCGATCCGGGCTTTCGGCCTCGATGTGGTCACGGCACTGTGCGAGCGCTTGCTCAAGGACGGCGCGCCGGGACTGCACTTCTACACGCTCAACGCCGCGTCGGCGACCAAGGCGATGTGGCAGCGTCTCGGTCTGTAAGGGGCGTCGCGCAATCGTTTGCCAATCGATTGCGGGTCAGAAGTCAATCCTGATCATAATTGGGTGATTTCCTATGCAAAAACACCACAAATCCTCCATTCGGTAGGGATTTGGTGTGTTGTTACGCGGGTGAAGCTTCAGTAATATCCCTCGAGAGTTCGGTGGCGTCATGCTGCCGAGCGTCAACTCAACCTCGAGGAGCCTATGAAACAGACTCTCACCCTGCGTTTGCTGTTGGCTGCAACTGCGCTGGCCGGTGCGACGGCGATGATGCCCGCATCTGCTGTCGAGCTCCCGAACAAGACCCTCGTCTACTGCTCCGAGGGCAGCCCCGCCGGTTTCGATCCGGGGCAACTCACCACCGGTACCGATTTCGATCCCGCCGACGCCATCTACAACCGGCTCATCGCCTTCGTGCCGGGTGAGACTGGCGTGATGCCGTCGCTGGCCGAGAAGTGGGATATCTCGGCGGACAACAAGATCTATACCTTCCACCTGCGCAAGGGTGTGAAGTTCCACACCACCGATTACTTCAAGCCTACGCGCGACTTCAACGCCGAAGACGTGAAGTTCACGTTCGAGCGCATGGGCGATCGCGAAATGCCGTTCCGCAAGGCCTATCCGACGGAATTCCCGTATTACGTGGACATGGGCATGCAGGCGGACATCGATCGCATCGAGATCGTCGATCCGTACACCGTGCGCTTCGTGCTCAAGAAGGTCGACGCGCCGTTCATCCAGAATCTGGCCATGTCGTTTGCGTCGATCCTGTCGAAGGAATACGCAGACAAGCTGCTCGCGGCGAACAATCCGCGTGACATCGCCCTCAAGCCGGTCGGCACCGGTCCGTTCATCTTCCGCAGCTACACGAAGGACGCCACGCTGCGCATGGACGGCAATAAGGAGTACTGGAATACGAACCTGCCGCCGAAGGTGGGCAAGCTCGTCTTCGCCATCACGACGGACGCCAACGTGCGTATCCAGAAGCTCAAGCGCAACGAGTGCCAGGTGGTGACGTACCCGCGTCCGGCGGACGTGGATGCGCTCAAGGCCGACATTCAGGCGCAGGGCAAGGCATCGAAGATCAAGATGCCCGATCAGGTCGGGTTCAACCTCGGCTATGTGGCCTACAACGTCAAGAAGGCGCCGCTCGATCGCGTGGAAGTGCGTCAGGCGCTCGACATGGCGATCAACAAGCAGGCGATTCTCCAGTCGGTGTACGGCTCGGCCGGGCAGTTGTCGAACGGTGCGCCGATGCCGCCGACGCAATGGTCCTACGACAAGAACATCAAGCAGGCCGCTTACGATCCGGAGAAGGCCAAGGCGCTGCTCGACAAGGCGGGCGTGAAGGGTGTCGAGATCACGCTGTGGGCCATGCCGGTGCAACGTCCGTACAACCCGAACGGCAAGCTGATGGCCGAGATGATTCAGGCCGACTGGGCGAAGATCGGCGTGAAGGCCAACATCGTCACGTACGAATGGGGCGAGTACATCAAGCGTGCCAAGGCGGGCGAGCATGACGCCATGCTCATCGGCTGGACGGGCGACAACGGCGACCCCGACAACTGGCTCGGCGTGCTGCTCGGCTGCGATTCGATGAACGGCAACAACTTCTCGAAGTGGTGCTACAAGCCGTTCGACGACCTGATCAAGCAGGCACGTCAGACCACGGACCAGAAGGAGCGCACCAAGCTCTACACGCAGGCGCAGGAGATCTTCACGCAGCAACTGCCGTTCTCGCCCATTGCGCACTCCACGCAGTACAAGCCGATGGCGACGAACGTGAAGGGCTTCAAGCTCAGCCCGTTCAGCCGTAACAGCTTCGCCGGCGTGTCGCTCGACTAAGGCTGGACGCCGCTGGACGAAGTGGTATCAAGCCGGATCGGGTGATCCGGACCGGACATCGCCGACGATCTCGGCGCTGTCCGGCGCACACAACAAGAAAGTCGACTGGCCCGGCCGCCGCGCCCGGGCCAGCTCGCAGCAAGTGGACAGAAGACCGTCCGAGACTGACTAACGCGGCAAAGTGCGGTCCGTCCCTGCCGGGGGCGGGCGGCGCGCGATGCCCCCACGGAACATTCCTATGCTGAGATTCGTCCTGAGACGACTAGGCATGGTGATACCGACGTTCATCGGCATCACTATCCTCGCGTTCGCGCTCATTCACCTCATTCCCGGCGATCCGATCGAGGTGCTGGTGGGCGAGCGTAATCTCGACCCCGTCATGCACGCCGAAGCGATGAAGCGACTGGGGCTCGATCAGCCACTCACCACGCAATATTTCGTCTATCTGAAGCACGCGGCGCAGGGTGACCTCGGACGCTCCATCGTGACCAACGAGGGCGTGCTTCACGAATTCTTCGCGCGTTTCCCCGCCACGCTCGAACTGGCCTTGTGCGCGATGATTTTCGCGCTGGTCGTGGGCTTGCCCGCTGGCGTGGCCGCGTCGCTCAGACGCGGCAAGATGCTCGACCACACCACCATGGGCGCAGCGCTCACCGGCTACTCCATGCCGATCTTCTGGTGGGGGCTGCTGCTCATCATGCTGTTCTCCGTCGACTTGCAGTGGACGCCCGTGTCGGGGCGCATCGGTGTCGAGTACGACGTGCCCAGCGTGACCGGCTTCATGCTCATCGACACGTTGCTGTCGGGAGACGAAGGGGCGTTCGCGTCGGCGTTCAGCCATCTGATCTTGCCGACCATCGTGCTCGGCACGGTGCCGCTGGCGGTGATCGCACGCATGACGCGCTCGGCCATGCTCGAAGTGCTGCGTGAGGATTACATCCGCACGGCGCGGGCGAAGGGGCTGTCGCCGTGGCGCGTGATCGTCGTGCATGCCCTGCGCAATGCGCTGATTCCGGTCATCACGGTGATTGGGCTGCAAGTCGGCACGTTGCTCGCGGGGGCGGTGCTCACCGAGAACGTGTTCTCGTGGCCCGGCATCGGCAAATGGCTGATCGACGCCATTCTCCGGCGCGACTATCCGGTGGTGCAGGGCGGCATTCTGCTCATCGCGACGGGCGTGATTCTGGTCAACCTGCTGGTCGACGTGCTCTACGGCGTCGTCAACCCGCGCATCCGGCACTGAGGAGGTCATCGATGAGTGACACGCCTGCTACGCTGCCGCCCCCCGCCGCGGTCACGGCGACGCCTCGCGCGCGCCTGATCCGGGAGTTCCTGCGCAGCTTTACCTCCAACCGCGGCGCGACCGTCGCGGCCATCATTCTGTTGCTGATGTTCGCGGCGGCGATTCTCGCACCGCTGATCTCGCCGCACAGCCCCATCGAACAGTACCGGGACTTCGTGAAAATCCCGCCCGCGTGGTTCGAGGGCGGCAACGCCAGATTCCTGCTGGGCACTGACGAGGCCGGACGCGACATTCTTTCGCGCCTGATCTACGGCTCGCGTCTGTCGTTCTGGATTGGTCTGTCGTCGGTGGTGCTGTCGCTGATTCCCGGCATTCTGCTCGGGCTGCTGGCGGCCTTTTTCCCGCGCTGGCTCGACACGCCGATCATGCGTCTGATGGACATGATGATGGCGCTGCCTTCGCTGCTGCTGGCGGTGGCCGTGGTGGCCGTGATCGGCCCGGGGCTTGCCAACACGACCATCGCCATCGCGATCGTGACGTTGCCCGCGTATGTGCGTCTGACGCGTGCGGCGGCCATCGGCGAGTTGCAGCGCGAATACGTCGTGGCGTCTCGCATGGCGGGCGCAGGCACGCTGCGTCTGATGTTCTCGACGGTGCTGCCGAACTGCGCGGCGCCGCTCATCGTGCAGGCGACGCTGAGCTTTTCGGTGGCCATTCTCGACGCGGCGGCGCTCGGCTTTCTCGGCCTGGGCGTGCAGCCGCCGCTCGCGGAGTGGGGCTCGATGCTCGCGTCCGCCCGCGACTACATGGAAAGTGCCTGGTGGATCGTGACGCTGCCGGGACTTGCGATCGTCATCTCGGTCCTTGCCATCAACCTGGTCGGCGACGGCCTGCGCGATGCCCTCGACCCCAAACTGAAGCGAATCGCATGAGTCTGCTCTCCATTCGAAATCTATCGGTCGACTTCGACGGCGCGCGCGCGGTCGATGCCATCGACCTCGACGTCGGTCAGGGCGAGATTCTCGGCGTGGTCGGCGAATCCGGTTCGGGCAAGAGCGTGACGATGCTCGCGCTCATGGGCCTGATCGACGCCCCGGGGCGCGTGAGCGCCGACGAGGTGCGCTTCGACGGCAAGGATCTGCTGGGCGCGTCCAAGCGTGAGCGTCGCAACATCGTCGGGCGCGACGTCTCGATGATCTTTCAGGATGCGCTCACCAGCCTGAACCCGAGCTACACCATCGGCTATCAGATCGGCGAGGTGCTGCGTCGGCACATGGGCTTGCGCGGACGGGCGCTGCGCGAGCGCATCGTCGAGTTGCTGGAGCAGGTCGAGATTCCCGATGCCGCGAACCGCCTTGGCGCCTACCCGCATCAACTCTCCGGGGGGATGAATCAGCGGGTGATGATCGCGATGGCGATCGCCTGCCGTCCCAAGCTGCTGATTGCCGACGAGCCGACGACCGCGCTCGACGTCACCATTCAGGCGCAGATCATGGCGCTGCTGCTGCAACTCCAGAAGGATTACGGCATGTCGCTCGTGCTGATTTCCCACGACCTCGCAGTCGTGGCCGAAGTTGCGCACAAGGTGGCGGTCATGTATGCGGGACAGGTCATCGAAGTCCAGCAAGTGCCGGCGCTGTTCGATGCACCGCACCATCCCTACACGGAAGCTTTACTTGCCGCGATCCCCGAGCACAACCGAGGGGTGCGCCGGCTGCATACGCTGCCGGGGGTGGTGCCGGGGCGCGACGACCGTCCGGCGGGGTGTCTGCTCTCGCCGCGGTGTCCTTACGCTGACGCCCATTGCCGCGAGGCGCAGCCCGCGCTCACGCCCTACGTCGGGCCGAGTGCTGTGGGTTCACCGCGTGTGCGGTGTTTCAAGCCGTTGCCGCATGCGGTGGCTGAGGTCTCGGGTGGTCGTTCGACGGGAGGTGCGCAATGAGTGAAACGGTTTTCGCGACACCGCCGGGAAGTCCGCAGGTGGGGGCGTCGGGTGGGAATGTGGTGTTATCGGCGCAGGATTTGACGCGTTTTTATACCGTGGGACGCGGCATGTTCCGTGGGGTGGCGAGCGTCAAGGCGCTCAATGGCGTGTCGTTCGAGCTCAAAGCCGGCCGTACGCTGGCGGTCGTCGGCGAGTCGGGGTGCGGCAAATCGACGCTGGCGCGGGTGCTCACATTGATCGAAGCCCCCACGTCCGGCAGACTCTTCGTCGATGCGACCGAGACGACGGCGGCTTCTGCGGGCGAACTGGCG
Organism: Pandoraea sp. LA3; assembly: GCF_022696215.1. Lineage (NCBI taxonomy): Bacteria > Pseudomonadati > Pseudomonadota > Betaproteobacteria > Burkholderiales > Burkholderiaceae > Pandoraea > Pandoraea sp. LA3. The sequence goes on from NZ_PTPY01000036.1 coordinate 532,918, forward strand.
CCGTTGCGCACGCGGATTCAGATGGTGTTCCAGAACCCGTATGCGTCGCTCAACCCGCGCAAGACGGTGGGACAGGCGCTCGATGAGCCGCTGGCCATCAACACGTCGCTCAGCCGCGCCGAGCGGGGCGAGAAGATCGCCGAGATGATGCGTACCGTGGGTTTGCGCCCGGAGCATGTGGCGCGTTATCCGCACATGTTTTCGGGCGGCCAGCGTCAGCGCGTGGCGATTGCCCGGGCGATGATTCTGTCGCCGGCGATTGTGGTGGCGGACGAGCCTGTTTCGGCCCTGGATGTCTCAATTCAGGCACAGATCCTGAATCTTTTCATGGATTTGCAGGACCGATACGCGACGAGTTACGTATTCGTGTCGCATAATCTCGCGGTGGTCGAGCATGTGGCCGACGACGTCATGGTGATGTATCTCGGCCGCGCGGTCGAACACGGTCCCAAGGCCACCGTGTTCGGCAAGCCGCTGCATCCGTACACCAAGGCGTTGATGTCGGCGACGCCGGCGATCAAGGCGTCCGAGCGTCGTGTGAAGATTCCGCTGATCGGCGAATTGCCTTCGCCGCTGCGTCCGCCGCCCGGGTGTGCCTTTGCGCCGCGCTGCCCGTATGCCATCGACCGTTGCCGTGAGGAAGTGCCGCAATTGCGCGAATTCGAGGGACGTCTGGTGGCGTGCCATCGTGTCGAAGACATAGAGGGATAACGAGATTGGGTGGACCACCACGCGCGACACCTGTTCGCCGGGGCGTTGCTTTGACCGGCTGGCTGCTGGGTTGCTTGCTCATGACGCTCGCCGTCACGCTGGACGCGGCATCGACTGCGGCCCCGCGCGCGGTGGTGCCGCGAACCTTCCCGTTGGTGGTCCCGGAGCCCGGTGAACCGCCGCCGGGCGCCAATCTCCCGTTCTATGAAGCCCGCAAGGGCGACATGACCATCTACGTGATGGGCACCCTGCACGTCGGCAAGCCCGACGACTACCCGTTCCGCAAAGTCGTGGTCGATGCGCTGCGCGTGTCGAAGGTGGTGGCGTTCGAGCTCTCGCCCGACGATCTGACGATGTCGCAGGACGACGTGCAGAAATACGGCATGTGTACGCGGGCCTGTCTGCCTCGGTTGATTCCTGCGCCGTTATGGCGCAAGTTGCGCGACCGGCTCAAGGGCAATCCGCCCATGCTCGCCGAGATTCGTCACATGCGGCCATGGCTGGCGGCGCTGCTCGTCGAGACGCTGGACTCGATGGGCGCCGATTTGCAGACCGAGTACGGCACGGAAAACCAGTTGGAGAACATCTATCGCGGCCGGATCGTCGGTCTCGAATCGCTCGCCGAGCAGATGGATGCCTTCACCGGTCTGACCGGGGCGCAGCAAAACGAGCTGCTGGCTCAGGAGTTGGTGCTCACCCCGAAGACGGCGACGGCGCAGGTCGAGGAGTTGCACCGGCTGTGGCGGGCGGGGGATGCCGAGCTGGTGTTCGACTGGTCGCAGAGCAAGGCGGCGCAGGTGCGACGCAACGTGGCCCTGGCCGACGCCATCGACGAGCGCATTCTCTACTCGCGCAACCGGCGTTTTCTCGCACGCATGCTGTTCCTGGCGGACCCGGGCAAGCCGGTATTCGTCGCGATCGGCACATTGCATCTCGGCGGCCCGCATGGCGTGCTGCAACTGCTGCGCGAACACGGGTTCTCGGTCGCGCAGCGTTGAAATATCGGTAGTCGATCCGACCGTCCGACCCGGTCATCGGAAAATTGGGCGATTCGCATAGGAATCGCCCGAGAAATCTCCCGACCCGATTGACTCGCCCATCCCTGACGATTAATTTGGCAACACTCGTGTGAGTGGCCCCCCGCCCAAATCCTAGTCAGGAATCACGATGCAGATTGTCGATCAGCAGAACGCCGATTCATTTGTGCGCCGCCAGCCGGTGTTCGCCCCGATCCCCGTGCCTGAGCTTTACCCGCTCAGCGCTGAAGAAGAAGCCCATATCCGCCGCGAAGCGCAGATGCTTTACGACGCGACGATTCGTGGACTTGCGGATGTCGCCGCAGGCCGCAAGTTACCGAGCGAGGTTGTCAAAACCGGATGCTCCGTCGATCTCAATCCCGAATACTTCGAGACACCCCACGATCCCGACGAGATCGATGTCGAAGAATTTTTTGCAGTGCTGATGGGGCTGAGAGATCTGGAGGCCGGACGGGTGGTGCCGGATGAGATTGTCAGTGCCGAAGCCGATGAATGGATGCGGAGGCTTCAGGAGCAACTGTGAGCGCGACGATTCTATGGTCGAAATTGGCCCAGAGGGATCGCATCATTGCCAGGACATCGCTGGCGAACTTCAATCTGAACGCCGCCCTTGCCTTCGAGAATGCCGTGCGGCGTTCAGTCAACATGCTTCGCACCTTTCCTTCCATCGGTCGGCCCGGCCACATACCCAACACCCGGGAGCTTGTCTCGCACAAACGCTACCGAATGATCTATCGCTTAATGGAGAATGAAGTACTGATCATGAAACTACATAACGTCAGTCGGCCGTGGCCGCCCAAAAACCATCATTTTCATGATTGATTAGTGTGTTACCCGGCGGCCCCCGCATCCCTTCACGCGAGCATCCCTCGCGCTTCGATAAAGCTGATGATCTCCTGAAGGCCTTTGCCTTCCTTCATGTTCCCCATCACGAACGGACGCATTCCCCGCATCTTCTGCGTGTCGGAGCGCATGATGTCGAGCGACGCGCCGACGTACGGGGCGAGATCGGTCTTGTTGATCACCAGCAGATCAGACTTGGTGATGCCCGGGCCGCCCTTGCGCGGAATCTTCTCCCCACCGGCGACATCGATCACGTAGATGGTGAGGTCCGACAACTCGGGGCTGAACGTTGCCGCGAGATTGTCGCCACCGGACTCGATGAAGACGACGTCTGCATCCGGAAAACGATCGAGCATGCGTTCGACGGCTTCAAGGTTGATCGATGCATCTTCACGAATCGCCGTGTGCGGACAACCGCCCGTCTCGACGCCGAGAATGCGTTCGGGTTCCAGCGCACCCGCGACCGTGAGCAGGCGCTGGTCTTCTTTCGTGTAGATGTCGTTGGTGATGACGACGAGATCGTAACGCTCGCGCATGGCCTTGCAGAGCATCTCGGTCAGTGTGGTCTTGCCGGAGCCGACGGGGCCTCCGATGCCGACACGCAGCGGCGGATTCTTCTTGGTACGACGGGCGTTGGCAGTTGTCGTCATGGCGAATGTCGTGGTGGCAGTGAAATTGCGAAATGGGGCTAGATGAGACGAAATATGACGAAGTAGAACGACAGCGAAGGACGCGATGCTCCGCGTCAGGCAAGCGTGACTACGAGCGGAAAAGCCGTGAGTACTGCGTCTCGTGACGCGACGCAAGAATGGCGAGTGCCGGGGAAAACGTATTGATCTGGTCGTCTGGCAGCGACGCTGCCCGATGCGCGGCTTCGACCACGCGCGCACGCAGCGCGACGATCACGCGTTGCGCCGCAAGCTGTCCGAGCGGGACAGCCTTGAGCGCACCGGCAACCTGATTCTCGAGCCAACTGAACGCATAGGCGACGAGCGTGTCCGGCAGCGCGGCACCGTGCGTCAGCGCGGCGAACGCGAATGCCGTCGGCAGGGCAATCGGCTTGATCGACGACAGGTATGCGCGCTGCTCCGCGTCGCCCCATTCGAGCGACACGGCGAGTTGCGTGAGTGACCAGCCCATCTGTTCCGTCTCCGCACGGAGTTCGGCCGCTTCGCGGGTCGCGAGCAGCCAGTCGTTGACGTGCTTCAGCGCAGCCTTATCCCGTGCTTGCCAATGACGCCACTGTCGTGCGAGCAGGGCCAGCTCACCCGTCGTGAACACACCGTCGAGCTGACTCGCGATCCATCGCTCGGCACTGGGCGCGTCGTGGATGATGCCGTGCTCGACCGCGGCTTCAAGGCCTTGCGAATAGCTGAAGGCGCCGATGGGCAGCGCAGGCGAAGCGAGATGCAGCAGCGCCGCGAGCGATTGCAACGACGCCGCTGCAACCGGCTCAGTGAGAGGACTGGCCAGACTTGCCGTCATCGGTCGGACTCACAGTAGGAGAGGCAGGGCTTGCGTCTGTCGCAGCGACTTTCTCGTCATGTGCATGACCGCAGCCTGGGCCATGCACATGTCCGTGATCGTGGTCGTGCGAGTGTCCATGCGCATGATCGTGACCGCAGCCTGGGCCATGCACATGTCCGTGGTCATGGTCGTGCGAGTGTCCATGCGCATGATCGTGACCGCAGCCTGGGCCGTGCACATGCCCATGATCGTGGTCATGGTCATGTCCATGGTCATGCGAATGCCCGTGATGCTCATGAAACACTTGCTGTGCGAGCGCGAAGTCCTCGGCGAACGTCGCATCATGCCCATGCTTGTGACCGCCGCCATAAGCGCCAGCTTCCGGCTCGAACGGCATCAACGCTTCCGCCACGTCGACGTCCAGCCGCAGCAGCATGTCGCGCAGCACCGGGTCGTATTCGAGCTTGAGATAACCGTCACCGACTTCGACAGGCGTATGACGATTACCGAGGTGATACGCTGCACGCGTGAGCGCGAGCGCAGTCGATGCCGTCACGAGCAGCACGGTCTCGGGCGCAGCCTCCACGCGGATGAAGCCACCGTCGTCAGCGACCAGCATGTCGCCACCCCGCAGCACCGTGCCGCGCGGCAGGAACAAGGCGACGTCCTCACCGGTTTCCAGCGTCGCCCGCAGACGGCTCTTGCTGCGCGCGTCGAACGGCAGCACGAGCGCCGGGGCGCGACGCGCGAGCGGTGCGGCGATGCGTCCCGCTTCGAAGCGCTTTTCAACACGACGCAGCGTCGACGACGAGGGGTTGTCCGCCGGAGCGGGCGATGCGGAATCTTGCGGCATGGGTCAGAAAAGGAAATAACGTTGCGCCATCGGCAGCACGGTCGCCGGCTCGCACGTCAGCAGTTGGCCGTCCGCGATGACCTGATAGGTCTCGGGGTCGACGCTGATCTGCGGCAGCCAGTCGTTGTTGATCATGTTGGCCTTGGTCACCTGCCGGATATTGCGCACCGGCACGATGCGCTTGGACAGCCCGAAACGGCCCGCCACGTCGCCATCGTACGCTGCTTGCGACACGAACGTCAGCGAGGTGCGCGCCATGGCCCCGGCCCGTGCCCCGAACATCTCGCGGTAATGCACCGGCTGCGGCGTCGGGATCGACGCGTTCGGGTCGCCCATCAGCGCCGTCGTGATCATGCCGCCCTTGAGAATCAGCGACGGCTTCACGCCGAAGAACGCCGGCTCCCACAGCACCAGATCCGCCCACTTGCCGACTTCCAAAGACCCGATCTCATGCGCCATGCCGTGCGTGATCGCCGGGTTGATCGTGTACTTCGCCACGTAGCGCTTGACGCGGAAGTTGTCCGACTGTGACGAGTCTGTCCCGAGCGCGCCGCGTTGCACCTTCATCTTGTGCGCCGTCTGCCACGTGCGCATGACGACTTCGCCCACACGCCCCATTGCCTGCGAGTCCGAGGAGATCATCGACAGCGCGCCGAGGTCGTGGAGGATGTCTTCCGCCGCAATCGTCTCGCGACGGATGCGCGACTCGGCAAACGCGATGTCCTCCGCAATGGCCGGATCGAGGTGATGGCAGACCATCAGCATGTCGAGGTGTTCGTCGAGCGTGTTGATGGTGTACGGCCGGGTCGGATTGGTCGACGACGGTAGCACGTTCGCCTCGCCGCATACCTTCAGGATGTCCGGAGCGTGACCGCCGCCGGCGCCTTCGGTGTGATACGTGTGAATCGTGCGACCCTTGATCGCCGCGACGGTGGCTTCGACGAAGCCGCCCTCGTTGAGCGTGTCGGTGTGAATGGCGACCTGCGTATCGGTGGCGTCGGCCACGGACAGGCAGGCGTCGATGGCGGCAGGCGTGGAGCCCCAGTCCTCGTGAAGCTTCAGGCCGATGGCGCCGGCTTCGATCTGCTCCATCAACGGCTCGGGCTGACTCACGTTGCCCTTGCCGAGGAAGCCGAGGTTGATCGGCCAGCCGTCGGCGGCCTGGAGCATGCGCTCCATATGCCACGGCCCCGGCGTGCAGGTGGTCGCGTTGGTGCCCGTCGCGGGGCCGGTGCCGCCGCCGAGCAGCGTCGTCACGCCGGACGATAGCGCCTCTTCGATCTGCTGCGGACAGATGAAGTGGATGTGCGAATCGATACCGCCGGCCGTGACGATCATGCCTTCACCGGCAATGACCTCCGTCGCCCCGCCCAGCGGAATCGTCACGCCCGGCTGGATGTCGGGATTGCCCGCCTTGCCGATCCCCCAGATACGGCCATCCTTCAGGCCGATGTCGGCCTTGACGATGCCCCAGTGATCGATGATGACGGCGTTGGTGATGACGGTATCGACCACGTCGGCGCGGGTGCGCTGCGACTGCCCCATGCCGTCACGGATCACCTTGCCGCCGCCGAACTTCACCTCTTCGCCGTAGATCGTGTAATCGCGTTCGATCTCGATGATGAGTTCCGTATCGGCCAGACGCAGCCGGTCGCCCGTCGTCGGGCCGAACATTTCCGCATACGCGCGGCGAGAAATCTTCATAGCGCCCCCATGACGCGACCCGCAAAGCCGTAGACGCGGCGATCGCCCGCCAGCGCCACCAGTTCGACCGTTCGTTGTTGCCCCGGCTCGAAGCGCACCGCCGTCCCGGCGGCGATATTCAGGCGAAAGCCACGCGTGGCGTCACGGTCGAATTGCAGGGCGTCGTTGACCTCAAAGAAGTGGAAGTGCGAGCCGATCTGGATCGGACGGTCGCCGGTGTTGGCAACCGTCACGCTGAGGGTCGGACGACCCTCGTTCAGCGTGATTTCGCCATCGGCAGGCAGCAGCTCTCCGGGAATCATGGGCGTCTCCGTCTCCGGGAAATGTTCGGGTGTCTCGATCAGGTCGCCGCGACGAGCAGCGTCGCGCCGTAGGCGAGCACGCCCGCGCCGAGCAGACGCGGCAGCCACACCGTGCGGTTGCGCAGTGCCACGCCCGCGGCGATGCCGATGCAATGCAGCATGCCGGTCGCGGCCAGGAAGCCGGCCATGTAGTGCATGGCGCTCGCTTCATCAGGCAACTCCGCGCCGTGCGCGAAGCCGTGGAAGATCGCGAACGCACCGACGATGGCGGCGCCGGCCCAACCGGGCAGTTGTGCGCGCGTGGCCAGCATCAGACCGAGCACGAGCAGCGAGACGGCGATCATCGGCTCGACCAGCGGCAGGGAGAACCAGTGCATCATGCCGAGCAGGCCGCCGGCGGCGAGCATCGCGACGAAGGCGAGCGGTGCAGCCCACACGCGTTTGGACGTCAGCGAACTCCACAGTCCGACCACGATCATCGCGCACAGGTGATCGGCGCCGGTCAGCGGATGCAGGAAGCCTGCGGCGAAGCTGCTTGCGGCGTCGTGGCCCGGATGCCCCGGGTGGGCGAGCGCGACGCCGGACGTCGCGAGCAGCGCGAGGCCGGTCGCCACGCGAGCGAGGCGACGTGCGCCGTTGGGAGTGACGGAGGTCGTTTCGCTCACGTCGTGCAGGTGGTCGGGGCGGGGCATGGGGGGACGTCCTAAAAGAATGGTTATCGAGGACAAATCAATCGGGTCACGGCGACGTTCTGTGTCATTCAGCGCCTGGCTGACGACACCGAGGTGTCCGTGACGCTCAGGGAATCGGGTGATGCACGGTGACGAGCTTGGTGCCGTCCGGGAAGGTGGCTTCCACCTGAATGTCCGGAATCATCTCGGGCACGCCTTCCATGACGTCGTCACGGGTGAGCAGCGTCGTGCCGTAATGCATGAGGTCGGCGACGGTGCGTCCGTCGCGCGCGGCTTCCATGAGGGCGGCGCTGATAAACGCCACGGCCTCGGGGTAGTTCAGTTTCAGACCGCGGGCACGCCGCCGTTCGGCGAGCAGGGCAGCGGTGAAAATGAGCAGCTTGTCTTTTTCGCGTGGCGTGAGCTTCATCGTGACAGGTGAATTTCAATGCGAAGGGGTCAGGGGACGGGCGTCGTTGCCGCACATCATAAGCACGAGTCCAACGCCGCGCCACTGGGTTTTACCGTCGCCGTGTTACGCACCAAAACCGTGCGAAATCCGCGGCGTCGCGACGGGGCGTGCGGCGTGGAAACTGCGACGACGTGCCCCGGTTTCACTGCGAAATCATTGAGAGATGAACCGCTGCAATTCCTGCGTGGCGGGCTGCGTGAAGAGCTGTTCCGGATCGCCGGATTCCCAGATCTTCCCCTGATGCATGAACACCACGCGGTCCGACACGTGGCGGGCAAAACGCATCTCGTGCGTGACGAGAATCAGCGTCATACCTTCCGCGGCCAGGTCTTCGAGCACCTTGAGCACTTCCGCGACCAGTTCCGGATCGAGCGCCGAAGTAATTTCGTCGCACAGCAGCACCGCCGGGTGCATCGCGAGCGAACGGGCAATCGCCACGCGCTGCTGCTGGCCGCCGGAGAGTTGTGACGGATAGCTGTCGAACTTGTCGGCCAGCCCTACCTTCGCCAGCATGGTGCGGGCCACTTCGCGCGCCTCGGCTTTCGACGTCTTCTTGACGACCTTCTGCGCGAGCATCACGTTCTCGCCCGCCGTCAGATGCGGGAAGAGGTTGTATTGCTGGAACACCATGCCGACCTTCAGGCGCAGGGCGCGCAGATCGGTGTCACGTGCGCCGACGAGCACACCGTCGACGTCGACGCTGCCGGCATCGAAGCTCTCCAGGCCATTGAGCGTGCGCAGCAATGTGCTCTTGCCCGAGCCGCTCTTACCGATGATCGATACGACCTGACCGCGCTCGACTTCCATGTCGATGCCTCGCAGCACGGGGTTTTCGCCGAAGCGCTTTTGCATTCCCCTGACTTTAATCAGCGACATGGAGTTTCCTTTCGAGATGACGCGCCCACAGCGACAGCGGGTAGCAGGCAGCGAAGTAGAGCAGTGCGACGAGGCCGTACACGGTGAACGGCTGGAACGTCGCGTTGGTAAGCATGGTGCCGGTCTTGGTGAGTTCGTCGAAGCCGATGATCGACGCGAGCGCCGTGCTCTTGACGACCTGCACCGAGAAGCCGACCGTCGGCGCGATGGCGATGCGCAGCGCCTGCGGCAGGATCACGTGACGCAACTGTTCGCCGTAGCGCATGGCGAGGCTCGACGAGGCTTCCCACTGACCGTGCGGGATGGCGTCGACGCAGCCGCGCCAGATTTCCGTCAGATAGGCGCTCGTGTAGAGCGTGAGGCACACGGCGGCGGCCACCCACGGCGACACCTCCAGGCCGAGCAACGGCAGCCCGAAGAACACCAGAAACAGTTGCATGAGCAGCGGCGTGCCCTGAAACACTTCGATGTACAGCGCCACGGCGCGCGCGGCCCACTGCACGCGACCGACACGAATGACCAGCAGCAACAGCGCGACCAGTCCGCCGCACACGAAGGCGATGGCCGAGAGGGCGAGCGTCCAGCGACCGGCGAGCATCAGCCCGCGCAGCATGTCCCACAACGAGAATTCGATCATCGCGCACCTCCCTTGACCTTGACCATGCCGCGGAACAGGCGTCTGGCGCAGCGCATGAGCACGCGACGCAGCGCGATGGCGAGCACGAGATAGAGCGCGGTGACGATCAGATAGCTTTCGAAGGCGCGGAACGTGCGCGACTGCACGAAGTTCGCGGCATACGACAGATCCGGCACGGAGATTTGCGACACGACTGCCGAGCCGAGCATCACGATGACGATCTGGCTTGCGAGCGCCGGGAAGACCTTGGCGAACGCTTGCGGAAGGATCACGTGACGCAGAATCTGCCCTCGCGTCATGGCGAGCGACAGCCCGGCTTCCGAGAGTCCGCGCGGCACCGCCCGCATGCCGGCGCGGATGATCTCGGTGGCATAGGCGCCGAGGTTCAGACTCATGGCGATGATGGCGGCGGTCGTCTCGTCGATGCGAATGCCCAGACTGGGCAGACCGAAGAAGATGAAGAAAAGCTGAACGATGAACGGCGTGTTGCGAATGAGTTCGACGTAGGCGCCCGCAAAGAGTCTGGACCAGTTCGATCCTTCCTCGCGGGCGACGGCGCACAGCGCACCGATGATCACGCCGATGACCGTGGCGATGGCTGTGAGCACGATCGTCAGCGCGGCGCCGCGCACGAACAGCATGAAGTATTGCCGCAGATCGGCAAAGTCTAGGACGTAATGCATGAAGCGGACATGGAGGGATGCACGTGGGCGGTCAGCGAGGCGTGACGCTTAAGCGTTTCTTGCGCCTCGGGGAGTTATGCGTGTCTGCGGTCGATCAAAGGTCGGTCGGCAGCGGCATGCCGAGCCACTTCTGCGAGACCTTGCCCAGCGAGCCGTCTTTCTTCGAGGCGGCGATGATCGCGTTGACCTTGGCGAGCAGACGCGGCTCGTTCTTGTTCAGGCCGACGAAGCAGGGCGAGTTCTTGATGAGGAACTTCGGCTCGGGCAGCTTGGGCGGATGCTTCGCGACGATGGCGGCGGCCACGACGTTGCCCGTCGCAACGAGTTGCACCTGACCCGACAGGAACGCCGAGATGGTGCCGTTGTTGTCTTCGAAGCGCTTGATGGTGACGTCAGCCGGGGCGACCTTCGAGAGTTCGAGGTCTTCCACGGCGCCGCGCGTCACGCCGATGGTCTTGCCCGACAGGTCGGCGGGCTTGGCCACGGCGAGGTCCTTCGGACCGAACACGCCGTTATAGAACGGGGCGTAGGCGTCGGAGAAGTCGATGACCTTCTCGCGCTCGGCGTTTTTGCCGAGGCTGGAGATCACGAGATCGGCCTTGTTCGTCGTGAGGTACGGAATGCGGTTGGCGCTGGTCACCGGCACGAGTTCGAGCTTCACGCCCATGCCCTTGGCGAGCAGCGCTGCGGTGTCGATGTCGTAGCCGACCGGCTTCATGTCGGCGCCGATCGAGCCGAACGGCGGGAAGTCCTGGGGCACGGCCACACGCAGGGTGCCGCGCTTGACGATGTCGTCGAGGCCGTCGGCGTGCGCGGCGCGCGGCATGACCACCGCGAACGCGGCGATGGCGCTCACGCTCAGCATCAGCGTGGCGAAGAGACGGCGGGCACGGGCGCGCGCGCCGAGCGTGGCGGCGATGGTGTCGTGAGCGGTGGTGGAGCGGATGAACGGCAGCATGTCGGCAACCTCGTGGGTCGGGGGCGAAGCATTCCGGTAACAGGAGTGTTCCGGCGGCCGGCTCATCTGGTCTGACCGGTCGATACAGTGAGGTAGCAGGAATCGTGCCCGGGATCGTCAAATCGCGTGCAGGCTTACGGCACAAGGCGAAGAGGCGCGTCGGCCAACGAAGGGCGACATCGGCGCGGGCTGGCGCGCAAAGGCGCGTTGCCCGAAGTTGGTGCGTAAACGTGAGGGCCCACGCGCACCCTGGTAACGGATATCACCGTAATGGTGCGTGGTGGTGGAGAGGTGGGCGAGGGGAGGAGTGAGGGGGGAGAGGGGGAGACGGGGCGAGAGAGGGCGCGCGAGGCGCCGGGTGTCAGCGCGACGTCTCACAGGGATCGGCGCGGTGACTTGACGGCGAGGGAGCGGAAGCTGACAGTGGCGGCGTTGCGATCGGATCGCTTTCCCAACTGAATGCTTCGCCGGAGATATGACGATGTCAGCCCAGCTACACCTCGACCCCACCAAGTCCGCGTTGCTCGTGATGGACTATCAGCCGTTCATCCTGCAACACAACGTCGCGCCGGAACGTCACGCCGGGATTCTCGGCAAGACCGCGCAATTGCTTAGCGCGGCCCGTGCCGCGAAGATGACGGTGGTGTATGTCCAGGTCGGGTTCCGCGCCGGCCATCCCGAAGTCAGCGCGCGCAATCGCATCTTCTCGGGGATCAAGGCGAACGGCGTGCTGCTGCTCGATCAGCCGGACACGGCGATTCACGACGATGTCGCACCGCAAGCCGGCGAAGCGGTCGTGATCAAGCATCGTATCGGCGCATTCAGCGGCACCGACATGCAGACGCTGCTGCGCTCGGCCAACGTCGATACGCTCGTGCTTGCCGGTGTGACGACGAGCGGCGTGGTGCTGTCTACGACGCGTCAGGCGTTCGATCTCGATTATCGCGTGGTGATTGCGCGTGACTGCTGCCCGGACCCCGACAGCGAAGTCGAGCGGGTGCTGCTGGACAAGGTGCTGGCGCGCAACGCGGATATCGTCACCGCACAGGACGTGCTCGGCGCATTGTCAGCGTGAACGGCAGGCATCGGCACGTGCGTTGCGGTCGTGTCGATGCGTGTATTGAGGCGTACACGAGGTACGCCACTCGTCAGCGGGCCCTTCGTCGGGCCTGTTGATACGGCTCGTCGCCGGAGTACAGGTCGCTTTACCTCGGAGCGATCAATCCTGCCCGGTGTGCTTGAGCAGGCTGTCGCGCATTTTCACGATGGCCTTTTGCGTGCGGTCGAATTCCTCCGGATCCAGTCCGGTCGCGGCGACCAGATCACGCTGCCCACCCTTCTCGCGTAGCTGTCTGCCGGCGTCCGTCAGGCTGACGATGACTTGCCGTTCGTCGGCGGGATCGCGCTGCCGGCGCAAATAACCCAGTTCTTCGAGCTTTTTCAGGATGGGCGTGAGCGTGTTCGATTCGAGGAACAGCTTCTCCCCCAGCTGCTTCACGGAAATACCGTCGTGTTCCCAGAGCGCCACGATCGCAATCCACTGCGTATAGGTCACGCCGAGGTCTTCGAGCAGGGGCTTGTAGGCACGGCCGAAGGCCAGGTTGGCCGAATACACCGCGAAGCACAGGAAGTCGGAAAGCTGAGGCAGCGCGGGCTCGGGAGTCTTCGATTTACTCATGTCGGTCGGGTCGGATCAGTCGATTTACGATATACATCGTATCCGATTTAATCGGAATGCGTTGACTTTTGGATTTCGTTGCTGCAATATGCATCGCATCCGATCAAATCGGATGCGAATCAAAAGAAGTATCCACCGACGAAACCCAAGAGGAAATCATCATGGCAAGCAAAGTGCTCTATACCGGCAAGACCCACACCACTGGCGGCCGCGACGGCTGGGCCCGCAGTTCCGACAGCAAGCTCGACATCAAGCTGTCCGCCCCCGGTTCCACCGGCGCGGGCACGAACCCCGAGCAACTCTTTGCTGCGGGCTGGTCTGCGTGCTTCATCGGCGCGATGGGGCTGGCGGCGGCCAAGCTGAAGATCCAGTTGCCTGCCGATACCGCTGTCGACGCGGAAGTCGATCTCGCGAATGCCGATGGCGCGTACTTCCTTCAGGCGCGTCTGAACGTCAGCCTGCCCGGGCTCGAGCGCGATGTCGCCCGTTCGCTCATCGACGCGGCACACCAGACTTGCCCGTATTCCAAGGCGACCCGCAACAACATCGACGTCGAGCTGAACCTCGTCGGATGACCTGACTTCCGGAGACATCGACATGCCATCCGCAAAGCGCTCGCGCTCCATGCGCTCTCTTCGTGCGGTCCGCCTGATGGCGGTTTCCGCGACCGTGCTGTCCATCGGCTTGATCACGTCCGCTGCGGCTGAGGCCGCACAACCGGTCGGCGAGACAGCGACGGCAAGCGCATCGACGCAAGCCGTCGACACCTCGATTCGTCCGTTTCACTACCACGCCTCGGACCAGGCGTTGAAGGATCTGCGTCGGCGTATCGTCGCCACCCAATGGCCCAGCCGCGAACTGGTGAACGACGGCTCGCAGGGTGTTCAACTGGCCACGATGCAGCGGCTGGCGCAGTACTGGGCGAAGGACTACGACTGGCGTCGCGTGGAAGCGAAGCTCAATGCGCTGCCGCAGTTCGTGACGACCATCGACGGCGTCGACATCCACTTCATCCACGTACGCTCGAAAAACAAGAACGCCTTGCCGATCATCGTGACGCATGGCTGGCCGGGGTCGGTCATCGAGCAACTGAAGATCATCGATCCGCTGACCAACCCGACAGCGCATGGCGCTCAGGCGGACGATGCCTTCGACGTCGTCATCCCGTCGTTGCCGGGCTATGGTTTTTCCGGCAAACCGACCGAACTCGGCTGGGACCCGGCGCACATTGCGCGTGCGTGGACAGAGCTGATGCGTCGACTCGGCTATCAGCACTTTGTCGCGCAGGGCGGCGACTGGGGCGATGCCGTGACCGAGCAGATGGCGGTGCAGGCGCCGCCGGCGTTGCTCGCGATCCATACGAACATGCCGGGTGCCGTGCCCGACGAGATTCAGAAGTCGCTCGATGCACATCAACCGCCCCCAGCTGGTTTATCGGCGGACGAAAAGCGCGCGTACGAGCAACTCGACTTCTTCTATTCGCACGGGCTGGCCTATGCGCAGGAGATGAGCGCGCGTCCGCAGACGCTCTACGGCATTGAAGATTCCCCGATCGGTCTGGCGGCGTGGATGCTCGACCACGACGCCCGCAGCTACGCGCTGATTGCCCGCGTGTTCGATGGCAAACAGGAAGGGCTGACGCGCGACGACGTGCTGGACAACATCACGTTGTACTGGCTCACCAAGACTGCGGTGTCGTCGGCGCGGTTGTATTGGGAGAACAAGCTGGCGTTCTTCGCGCCGAAGGGCATCAAGATCCCGGTTGCGGTCAGCGCGTTCCCGGACGAGCTTTATCAAGCGCCCGAAAGTTGGGCCAGAAAGGCGTTCCCCAACCTGATCTACTACAGCCGTCCGGCCAAGGGCGGTCACTTCGCCGCATGGGAGCAGCCGGAAACGCTGACGCAGGATCTGCGTCAGGCATTCAGGTCGATGCGTCAATGAGGGTGTGACAGAGTGGCGGCAAAGGGCGGACGTGGTTCGCCCTTTGTTGCGTCCGTCGCCGTGCTTTGAGTCGTATCAGGTCGACCAGATCCGCAGCGGTTCGGCGGGAACGTTGTGCACGAGCGGGCGGAGCTTGAGCCAATGGGCGATGAGCAACCGGCGGGCTGTCTCCATGTCGTGACTGAGCACGCGCAGCACCAGCACATTGCCCGGCAGGCAGGTGATGCCCGCGCGAATCTCGTCGTCGAACGGCAGTCCTTCGGCCAGCGCCTCGGCCAACTCACGCGTGCATGCCGGACCCACAGCCCACAGTGCGGCGAAGACGGGGAAGCCCGCGAGGCCGGTCGCGCCGGTGCGTTGGGCGTCGTCCGCGCCGAGCACCGCCTGCTCGGCCCACAGCAGACGGTCCTGCGCGTCGCGCAATTCGAAGTTCGAGCGCCAGCGGCCCTGCGTCCATTGCTCGCCAGCGGCCTGACGACCGAGGAGCGTCGCGTCCCAGCCGATCGCCGTGGCGTGATCGCCGAGTCGCACCGTGATCGTCTGACGCGCATCGGCATGCTCGAACACGATGTTCTCCAGCGGCAACCAGTCGAGCTTCGCGCCGTCGCGCACGGTGAGCTTGATGTCCTGCGTGCCGAAGCGCCCTTGCGACTTGTACCACTTGGTCGCGCCCGGCGTCGTCAGCACGGCGTGCGCGTTATTGCCCACGTCGATGTCGATGGACAGCGCATCGCCCCCCGCAACGCCGCCGGGCGGATGCACGACGACCGCGTGGCAGATACCCGGGCCTTCCGGGTGAAGCGACTTCTGAACGACGAGCGGGCCCTTGTGCCGACGCGTTGCAAGCACGGTGCGCGCCTGCTGACGCACGAAGCCGAGTGTGAGTTCGGCATGCCAGCCCGTGGATGACGTCGCGGGTGCCGCCGACGCCGATGTCGGCGCAGAGGTTGACGGCATAGCGGTGGGAACGTCTGGATGATTCATGAGAGACGGAAACTTGCGCAAGCGCGGGCGTGCCTGTGGACGGTGAGCGAATACCGAATCGCGGGTCGCGAACAACACGGCACGCAACACCGCTCGCGGGCTAACGGAATATCGCGACGAATGGCGCGAATCTATCACGCGCCGCGACGTCGCGACATCCCGTTCGGCGTTGGATGCGTCGACGCGTCGACGCGTCGTTACACCGCCACCATGTGCCGCACACCGTCGGCTTCCATATCCTTGCCCAGACCGCTCGCGACGATGGCCCCGCGACTCATCACGCGGTAGTGATCCGCGAGTTCGAGCGCGAAGTCGTAATACTGCTCGACGAGCAGCACCGTCATGCCGCGCTCATCCACGAGGCGTCGCAGCGTGCGTCCGATGTCCTTGATGATCGACGGCTGAATGCCTTCCGTCGGCTCGTCGAGAATCAGCAGCTGCGGATCGCTCATGAGTGCGCGTCCGATGGCGAGCTGCTGCTGTTGTCCGCCGGACAGATCGCCGCCGCGCCGCTGCTTCATGTCGCGCAACACCGGGAACAGCTCGTAGATGTCGTCCGGCACGCCGCGCTTGGCTTCACGCGACGGACGGCTCGCCGCGCCGATCAACAGATTCTCCTCGACGGTGAGGCGCGGGAAGATCTCGCGCCCCTGCGGCACGTACGCCAGTCCGCTCGACACACGGGCATAGGAGGGCGAGGACGTAAGCGTCTTGCCGCGCCACGCGATGCTTCCCGACTTTACCGGCACCACGCCCATGAGGCATTTGAGCAGCGTGGTCTTGCCCACGCCGTTGCGTCCGAGCAGCACGGTGAGTTGCGCGTCGGGCACCGTGAATTCCACGTTGCGCAGGATGTGACTGCCGCTGTAGTACTGATTGAGTGCGTGAATTTCCAGCATGGTCAGCGTCCCAGATACGATTCGATCACGCGCTCGTCGCGTTGCACCGCGTCGAGCGTGCCTTCGGCGAGCACCCGGCCTTCGGCCATCACCGTGACGAGACCCGTTTCGCCCGCGAGCGCCGCGACGAACGCCATGTCATGCTCGACCACCATCATCGAGCAATGGCCGCGCAGACGGTTGAGCAGTTCGGCCAACTGCGCCGTTTCCTCGTCGGTCATACCGGCCGCCGGCTCGTCGAGCAACAGCAACTGAGGCTGCTGCATCAACAACATCCCGATCTCCAGCCGCTGCTTCTGACCGTGCGACAACTGACCGGCGCGCACGTGCGCCTGATGTTCGAGATGCGTGAGCGCGAGGACTTCTTCGATACGGCGTCGCATCAACGGGGTGAGCATCGCCCACAGCGCGTGGAACCAGCGCTTGTCGCCGGCGCAGGCGAGTTCAAGGTTTTCCCAGACACTGTGATGCTCGAACACCGTCGGCTTCTGGAACTTGCGACCGACGCCAGCCTGCGCGATGGCGGGTTCGTCCAGTCGCGAGAGGTCGAGCGTCTGCCCGAGGAAGGCGCGACCCGAGTCGGGACGCGTCTTGCCGGTGATCACGTCCATCATCGTCGTCTTGCCCGCGCCGTTCGGACCGATGATGCAGCGCAGTTCGTCGGTCTTGATCGACAGCGAGAGATCGTTCAGCGCGCGAAAGCCGTCGAACGATACGGAAATGTTCTCGAGGTAGAGGATGAGGCCGTGCGACGTATCGATCTCACCCGGCACCACGAGGTGCGACATGCCGGTGGCGTCGCCGCTGACGGTCACGGAGGCATCCGGCGCGTCGGCCTCCTGCCAGCGAATGTCGTAGTCGGGTCTCATGCGCGGTCTCCGGAAACGGGATGGGGCACGTCGCCTTCGGCGGCAGCCGGCGCGTGCTGCGTGCGTTTGCGCGTGAGTTGCGAGACGAGTCCCATCACCCCCTGCGGCAGCAACAGCGGTACCAGCACGAACATCGCGCCGAGGAAGAACAGCCAGTATTCGGCGAAGTACGCGGTGAAGAAGCTCTTTGCACCGTTCACGATGAACGCACCGGCAATTGCACCGATGAGCGAGCCGCGTCCGCCGATGGCGACCCAGATCGCCATTTCGATGGAGTTGACCGGCGCCATCTCGCTCGGATTGATGATGCCGACCTGTGGCACGTACAGCGCACCGGCAATGCCGCACAGCATGGCGGACAGCGTCCACACGAACAGCTTGTAGCTGAGCGGCCGGTAGCCGAGGAACATGGCGCGCGATTCGCCGTCGCGAATGGCAGTCACGACACGGCCGAACTTCGACACGACCAGCGCGCGGCACAGCAGGAACGCACCGACCAGCACCGCGAACGTCACCAGAAACAGCACGGTGCGCGTGTTCGCCGAGGTGATCGAGTAACCCAGAATTCGCTTGAAATCCGTGAAGCCGTTGTTGCCGCCGAAGCCGGTTTCGTTGCGATAGAACAGCAACATGGCTGCAAACGTGAGCGCCTGCGTGATGATCGACAGATAGACGCCCTTCACACGCGAGCGGAACGCCAGATAGCCAAAGAGCCAGGCGACCACACCGGGCAACGCGACGACGAGAAACATCGCCCACGCGAAATGCTCGGTGCCGGTCCAGTACCAGGGCAGTTCCTTCCAGTCGAGAAACACCATGAAGTCCGGCAGGTCGCTGTGATACACGCCGTCACGGCCGATGCCGCGCATGAGGTACATGCCCATCGCATAGCCGCCGAGCGCGAAGAACAGGCCGTGACCGAGACTCAGAATGCCGCAGTAGCCCCACACCAGATCGAGCGCGAGCGCCGCGATGGCGTAGCACATGATCTTGCCGACGAGCGTCATGGCGTAAGCCGACAGGTGCAGCGGATGCGTGGCGGGCAGCACCAGCGCACACACCGGCACGATCACCATGACGGCCAGCACGAAAGCCAGCAACAGCGGGGCCACGTGTTTGGGCAGCAACCGCGCGCGTGCCGGAACATCCAGCGACATCGTCGGTGCAACGCCTTCGGGGAGAAAGTTCGACGTTTGCATTCAGGCCTCCGCGCTGCGCCCTTTGAGCGCAAACATGCCCTGGGGGCGCTTCTGGATGAACAGCACGATCAGGATCAGCACGGCGATCTTGGCGAGCACGGCGCCCCACACGGGTTCGAGCAGCTTGTTGGCGATGCCCAGACCGAACGCGCCGACGATCGTCCCGGCAAGCTGACCCACGCCGCCGAGCACCACGGCCATGAACGAGTCGATGATGTAGCTCTGACCGAGGTCGGGGCCGACGTTGCCGATCTGCGAGAGTGCGCAACCGCCCAGTCCGGCGATGCCTGCACCGAAGGCGAAGGCGTAGCTGTCGACGCGTCCCGTCTTCACGCCCACGCAGGCGGCCATGGCGCGGTTCTGCGTCACGGCGCGAATGAACAGGCCGAGGCGCGTGAGGTTCAGCACCGACCACGTAATCGCCACGACAGCCAGCGCGAACACGAGAATCACGATGCGGTTGTACGGCAGCATCAGGTTCGGCAGCACGGCAATGCCGCCGCTCATCCATGACGGATTGATGACTTCGACGTTCTGCGCGCCGAACAGCGTGCGCACCGCCTGAATCAGCAGCAGGCTGATACCGAAGGTCGTGAGCAGCGTCTCCAGCGGACGTCCATACAGATGCTTGATGACGGTGCGCTCCAGCACGAAGCCGACGGCGGCCGCGACGAGAAAGGCCGTCGGCACGGCAGCGACGAGATAGAAATCGAACGCACCCGGTGCGAAGCGCTGAAAGAGCGTCTGCATGACATAGGTGGCATAGGCGCCGATCATCAGGAATTCACCGTGCGCCATGTTGATCACGCCGATGAGGCCGTACGTGATCGCCAGACCGAGGGCGGCGAGCAGGAGCACGCTGCCGAGCGAGAGACCGGCGAAGACCGTGCCGAAGAACTCGCTGCGGCGCTGTGCCGACGCCAGTTGCGTGAGGGCGATGTCGGCGGCGCTGCGCACGGTGGCATCCGGCTCGGCGTAGGTGCCGTCAGCCTGTTTGGCGACGATGGGCAGCAGCAGGTCGCGCATCTGCGGATCGCCGGCGGCGGCGATCAGGTCGATGGCTTCGCGGCGCTTCTTCGGATCGGCGTCGTGCAGGGCCGTTTGCGCCCAGAGCTGATCGAGACGCTTGCGCAATGCCGGGTCCGTCTCCTTCTGGCGGGCTTGCTCGATGAGCGCCTTGAACGCGGGCGACGGGTTTTGCAGCATCGTGTCGATCGCTTGCGCACGCGTGTCGTGATCCGGCGAGAGCAGCGCACCGGCGGCCGCGGCGGTGGCGACCTTCGCGCGCAGCACGTTGTTGAGCGTGAGCGATCCGGCGTCGTCGGCCTTGACCGGCGCGCCCGTGATCGGGTCGACGTATTTGTCGTCCTTCTGAATGGCGATGCTGTTGCCCACGGTAGCTGCCGTGTCGTCGGCGAGCGCTTTGAGCAGGGCTGCGGCCTGCGGCGAACCGTCGGCAGCGAGGTGATCGATGGCTTGAGCCTTGGCGTCGAAATCGTCACCGGCGAGGGCGGCGAGATCGTCGTTGGTGACGGCCGCACGGGCCGTGGAGGACATCGTCAGCGCAGCGCCCAGAGAGATCAGGACAAGGGCGGCAGCGGTCCAGCGTCTTATCGTTATCATGCGAAACCTCTGCATGCGCCGGAAGCCGTCGGTGCGGCTCCGGCGCAGGGAATGGAAGGAAGATCAGACCTTGTCGGGCTTGCCTTCGTTACCCGCGATGAACGGGCTCCACGGTTGGGCGCGCACGGTCGACTTCGTCTTCCACACGACGTTGAACTGACCGTCCGGGCGGATTTCGCCGATCATCACCGGCTTGTGCAGGTGGTGGTTGCCGTCCATGACCATGTCGAAGCCGTCCGGCGACTTGAAGGACTGGCCGATCATGGCGGTGCGCACCTTGTCGACGTCCGTGCTCGCGGCCTTCTCGACGGCCTGCTTCCACATATGCATGCCGACGTAGGTGGCTTCCATCGGGTCGTTCGTCACGCGCTTGTCGCCGCCGGGCAGCCCCTTGGCCTTGACGTACGCGAACCATTCCTTCTTGAACGAATCGTTGGTCGGGTTTTTCACCGACATGAAGTAGTTCCACGCCGCGAGGTGACCCACCAGCGGCTTGGTGTCGATGCCGCGCAGTTCTTCTTCGCCGACGGAGAACGCCACGACCGGCACGTCCGTCGCTTTCAGGCCCTGGTTGCCGAGTTCCTTGTAGAACGGCACGTTCGAGTCACCGTTGATCGTCGAGATGACGGTGGTCTTGCCGCCCTGGGCGAACTGCTTGATGTTGGCGACGATGGTCTGATAGTCGCTGTGACCGAACGGCGTGTAGACCTCCTGAATATCCTTGTCGGCCACGCCCTTCGAGTGCAGGAACGCGCGCAGGATCTTGTTGGTCGTGCGCGGGTAGACATAGTCGGTGCCGAGCAGGAAGAAGCGCTTGGCACTGCCGCCTTCCTTGCCCATCAGATATTCCACGGCCGGAATCGCCTGCTGGTTCGGCGCGGCGCCGGTGTAGAAGACGTTCTTCGACATCTCTTCGCCTTCGTACTGCACCGGGTAGTAGAGCAGGCCGTTGAGTTCTTCGAAGACCGGCAGCACCGACTTGCGCGACACGGAGGTCCAGCAGCCGAACACGGCGGCGACCTTGTCCTTGGTGAGCAACTGGCGTGCCTTTTCGGCGAAGAGCGGCCAGTTCGACGCCGGGTCGACGACCACGGCTTCGAGCGGACGACCCATCACGCCGCCGCGGGCGTTGATGTCGGCGATGGTCATGAGCGCGACATCCTTGAGCGACGTCTCCGAGATGGCCATCGTGCCCGAGAGCGAATGCAGGATACCGACCTTGATGGGCTGCTTGCTTTGCGCGAACAAGTTCGGCGCCATGCCGGTAAGCGATGCGGCGCCCGAGAGGGCCGCCATCTGGAGTAGCGTGCGTCGTTTCATGGTACGTCTTCCCCTATTCCTGGTTAGACCGGAGGATCCGGTATTCGGGGACTAACGCAAGGGCCGTGCCAGCATGCGTGGATGTCGCCGCGATGGCGGCTTCTCACGTGTGCGAGCGACGTATCGGAGGCCGACCGGATGGCCGGAATTCACCTTGGTATTCAAACTTGCATCCAAGTTTTCCGGGCTTTGGCGCGCAGGCGAAAGTTGACCTCCCATCGTCCTTTCGGCCGAGGGGTGGCCGCCCGGCGAGAGGCACGTTGGTGCGGTGACGCGCTGAGTTGGTGCGCACCGATTTGGCGCGACGCTCGCGCTGTGGATCACCTTTGTGCATGGGAGGCCGGGTAAGGCTGGGCAATCGTCTGCCGATCTCCGCCGAGGCGGCCGGGCGCACGATCGGCGAACGCGATCCTCCCACTCGGTGGCACTTTTTGATGCATGATTGGCATTCGTGCCAAATCGGCCGACGGCAAGATGAGGACTCTCAACGATTCCCCACTTGTCTGATTCCACGCATATGACCGATACCGTCGCCGGGCGCGATGCGCCACCTACCGATCCAGCCGAGCTTGCGCGCCGCCGACTCGGACGCCGCTACGCCGCCGTGCTTGCCGCCTGCCAGGCGCTCTACACCGCCGCGCTGTCGGTCGACCTGACGCTCACGGGCCTCGTCGGCTACATGCTGGCGTCCGACAAGGGCTACGCCACGCTGCCGTTCTCGTTGATCACCGTGGCGTCTGCCATCACGACGATCTTCGCGTCGATGCTCATTCAGCGCTTCGGCCAGCGACTCGGCTTCGCGCTGGGGGCGCTGTTCGGCACGGTGGGCGGGCTGGTGTCGGTCATGGCGATCTACGAGCGTCACTTCGCCATGTTCTGCGCGGGCACGGCATGCGTGGGCGTCTTTCAGGCGTTCGCGCGTTATTACCGGTTGGCGGCGGCGGACGTCGTGCCTGTCGAAGACAAACCGCGTGCGATCTCCGTGGTGCTCACCGGCGGTGTGCTGGCCGCCGTGATCGGCCCGGCGCTCGCTGCCGGCAGCAAAGACTGGCTCGCGCCGGTGACGTTCGCCGGGTCGTATCTCGTCGTCACGCTTCTGTCGGGCGTCTCGCTGGTGCTGCTCGTGGGATTCCTGCGCGATCTGCCGGTGCATGCGGCAAGCGGCGCGGCGGGCGCTGCTCATGAGTTGCCGGCGCGGCCGCTGGGCGAGATCATGCGTCAACCGATTTACATGGCGGCGCTGGCGAACAACCTGATCGGCTTCATGGTGATGATGTTCGTGATGACGGCCACGCCCATCGCGGCCGTCGCCTGCGGTCACAGCATCGACGATGGCGCCCACATCATCGAGTGGCATCTGGTCGGGATGTATGCGCCGTCGTTCTTTTCCGGCCATCTCGTGAAGCGCTGGGGCGTGGTGCCGGTGCTGCTGCTGGGTATCGGCATGTCGGCGCTGTGCGGCGTGCTGGCGCTGATGTCGACGAGTCTCGCGTATTTCTATGCTGCGCTGGCGTTCCTCGGTGTCGGCTGGAACTTCATGTTTGTGGGCGGCACGACGCTGCTGACCATGTCGTATCGTCCGGCAGAGCGTGCACGTGCGCAGGCGGCCAACGAATTCATCACCTTTGCCGGGACGGCGCTGGCGAGTCTGTTCGCCGGTCAGTTGCTGGCGCGTTTCGGCTGGTCGACGATCAATCAGGCGACATTCCCGCTGCTGCTGATCGCGGCGATGGCGACGGTGTGGTACGCCGTCGATGCGAAGCGGCGCGAGATGCAGGTCGCGGCCTGATGCACACCCGTTCATGAGTTCATCTATGTGTCCGTCCCTGCGTCGATAGCCATCATGAATCCACCCGATCATCCACCCCGTCTGGTCGCGTTTCTCATCGTGCCGCCGTTCGTTCTGCTCGACCTGGCGGGGCCGTTGGATGCGTTTCATGCCGTCATCCGCAACTACACGGAGACAGGGCAGGAGGCGCCTTACCGAACGGTGGTGGTATCCGAGCATGGCGGGCCGGTGGAGACGGGGTCGGGCATTACGTTGCACACGGAGCCGATGCGCGCGCTGGACACGATGCCGGTCGACACGCTGGTCGCGGTGGGTGGCGCGGTGGCGCATCGTCCTGCGGTGCCGGGGCCGGTGGGCGACTGGTTGCGCGGCTATGCGCCGAACGTGCGACGCGTGTGTTCTGTGTGTGTCGGGGCGTTCATCCTCGGTTCGGCGGGGTTGCTGGACGGGCGTCGCGCCACGACGCACTGGCTGGATACGGCGATGTTGCAGCAGTGCTTTCCGCAGGCGCTGGTCGAGTCCGATCCGATCTACGTGCGTCAGGACCCGGTGTGGACATCGGCAGGCATTACGGCGGGCATCGACCTCGGGCTGGCCTTGATCGAGGACGACTGGGGCGTGGACGTTGCGTTGCAGGCGGCGCGTCGGCTGGTGGTGTTTCTCAAGCGCGCGGGCGGACAGTCGCAGTTCAGTCCGCCGTTGCAGGAGCAGTTCGCGGCGGGCGCACCGTTCGGCGATCTGCATGCGTGGATGTCCGAGCGGCTGGACGGCGACTTGTCGGTGATGCGTCTGGCGGAGCAGGCGAACATGAGTGCGCGCACGTTCGCGCGCAGCTATCTGGCGCGCACGGGATCGACGCCCGCGAAGGCGGTGGAACGGATGCGTCTGGAAGCGGCGAGATTCGCGCTGCTCGACACGGACGCCCCGCTAAAACGCATCGCCGCGCGCGTGGGCTTCGGCGACGAACAGAACCTGCGCCGCGCGTTCCAACGTCAGTACGGTGTCACGCCGGTGGCGTATCGGGAGAGGTTTGGAGTGGGGGAGACGGTGTAGCACGGGGTGGCGCGCTGCTTCTTACGACGTAGTGAAATAGAGACGGAAACGTAAAGAGCCGCCATTGGAGAGAAATTCGGAATCTGCCGATTCCCGAATACTCTGGGGCCGTCGATACTTCTTGCATCGCGATTCTTGCCAGACTAGCCCCATGTGTTTCCCCATATTCATACGTTATTGCTTGTGGTGCGTCCTTGTGACGGTGTTGTCGCTCTCAATGGTGGCAACCGCACAATCGCAACGGTGCAGCGCATCATGGCCTTCAGTGAAACCGATCTTCGAATCGTCAATTCGCTACGGCAGTCCAGAGCACAAAGCCAATCCTTTCATCATCGTTCAGATTGATGGACAGCGCTTCAAGATGTTGCTCGATACTGGGTCGAATCGTCATGTCATGTGGGATGCGCGGTTGACGAAAGGGAAGACGGCAGCGGGAGGTGGTGCAGAGGTGCTGATTGCTATTGCATCATCAACGCAGGCACGTTCGCGCCTGCTCGAGATAGAAGACGCTGGCGGACGCCGGATCAAGCAGAGCTTTTATGTCATCGACGAAACACCGCTGATGGCAGATGGATTTTCCGGAATCTTAAGCCCTCAGTACCTGGCGGATGACAAGGTGTCCATCTTGAATTTCAAAGATGATTGCTTTTTCGTGAGTGATCGATTCGAGCCGGTCGCCAATGGGAAATTTCGAATCGCGGACGGAAAGGCATTGCCTAATAGGCATCGGGTGATGGCGATACCCTTGGGCGTTCACAATGCTCGAATCCCAGTGATTGTCGACTCCGGTGCTCAAACGACGTCACTTCCACGCGCTCTTATCAAAGGCGGTCGGCCAGGGCGTCGCAGCCCTCCAACCACCGATTTGTTGGGCGTTGAGGTGGTAAGTGACCCGCTTACGAAGCAAGTCGATCTCTCTCTCAATGGAGAAATCCTTCCTCGTCATCCAGTTGCATCGCGAGCCGTACCGGTTGAAGGCGGCGTTGCAAGTCTCGGCGCGATAGGGATGGACATCCTCCGCAACAAAATTGTGTTCCACGACGATGACCGTTGCCGTTTCGCATTGTTAGAGCCGATCAATGCGGCGGGGACCGATCCCGCAACCGTACAAGAACATTCGTAGGCGATTTACGCCGCCAGCCTCCCTGCCGCCGCACGATCCAGAAAGCGGAACAGGCGAGCGTCATCCGAGTAGGCGACGTTGAAACGGAACCAGTGGCAAGGCTCGTTGTGCGCCAAGAAGAATTCGCCCGGGGCCAGCATAATGCTCTCGAGCAACGCGGCTTCGGCCAGCTCCCGTGCCGAGGGAGATGTCGACGGCAGACTCCCGCACACGAACATCCCGCCTTCCGGTTGCGCCAGCAGCGTCACCCCATGCGATTGCAGTTGCGTGATCAGGCGCGCACGCGAGCGCGTGAGACGGTCCGACAGACGTTCGATGTGCTTGCGGTGGCGTCCTTCGGTGAGGATCGCATGCACGATGCGCTCGTTGATCTCCGACGACGTGAGACCCGCCACCATCTTGCTGCGCGCGATTTCGTGCGCCAGATCGCGTGAACACGCGAGATACCCCACGCGCACCGACGGCGAGATCGTCTTCGAAAAGCTCGACACGTAGATCACGCGCGATAACCCGTCCATCGCAGCAAGCGACGGTGTGCCAGCCGGGGCCAGTTCCCGGTAGATATCGTCTTCGACGATCCAGAAACCATGCTGCTCGGCACACTGCAATATCCGATGCGCCGACGCCGGGCTGAGCGACGTCCCCAACGGATTCTGCAACGCCGGATTCACGAACAACGCGCGTGGCCGATGCGTCTGCGCCGCCTGCTCCAGCGCCGCGAGATCCAGCCCGGCTTCCGTGCGGGGGATGCCCACGACGTTCAGGCCCGCGAGCCGCAACACCGCCAGCAAATTGCAGTACGCCGGGGCCTCGACCAGTACCGTGTCGCCCGGCTTGAGCAACGTCCGCACGATCAGATCGAGTGCCTGCGTGGCGCCCTGCGTGAGCACGATCTGCTCAGGCGGCGCGTCGATGGACAACTCGCCGAGACGGCGTGTGAGCCACTGTCGCAACGGCCCGTAGCCGTGCGGATGCCCGTAATGCGCAAAGTGCGCGCCCGGCCCCTTCGACAACGAACGCAGCGCGCCATGCAGACCGTCTTCGTCCAGCCAACTGTCCGGTAGCCATCCACAACCGCTTTTCACCGCGATGGAGTCGTCCGCGAAGATTTCGGACAGCAGCCACGCATTGGTGACCTCGCTTGCCGTCGTCGCCATCGTCGGTTTGCCGCTGCGGGTGAGCGTGCCGACGTCGCGGGCATCGGCTGCGCCCGCCACGAAGAACCCCGCGCCGCGCCGTGCCACGAGCGTGCCTTGCGCCACGAGACGGTCGTACGCCTCGACGACGGTGAAAGTGCTGATGCCGTGGGCCTTCGCCAACGACCGGATCGACGGCATCCGCATACCGGCATGCAGCGTCTGGCGCTGTAGCGCGTGCTCGACTTCACGCACGATCTGGTCGACGAGCGCTTCAGGCTGGGCGCGGTTCAGGGAAAAGGCGAGCGGCTGGACCATGGGGGCAGGATCACGATAAGTGTCCGCTGCATTGGCTGTTGCCAATACAGTTTGAACGATTGACCGATACAGAATATACATTTTCCGAGTGACTGTACATGTCTGTACCGGTCGACCTCTCGTAGCATCGTTCCATCCACCCGTGGCGGCCGGTATTCGTCTCTGTATCCGTATTCGATAGCCGGCCTTGTCCCCGGACAACCCTGACCGAGCCAAGCCCCCTGGGGAGACCCGCGATGAACATGATGAAAGAACTGAATCTCGACATGACGGCGTTCTGGATGCCGTTCACCAACAACCGCCAGTTCAAGAGCTCGCCGCGTCTGCTGGTGAAGGCCGAGGGCATGTATTACACGTCGTCGGACAATCGTCAGATTCTCGACGGCACGGCCGGTCTGTGGTGCGTGAACGCGGGACACTGCCGTACGGAGATCGTCGAGGCGATCCGTCAGCAGGCCGGTGAGATGGACTTCGCCCCTACGTTCCAGATGGGCCACCCGAAGGCGTTCGAAGCCGCCGCCAAGATCGCCGAGATCACCCCGCAGGGCCTCGACCGCGTCTTCTTCACGAACTCGGGGTCGGAATCGGTCGACACTGCGCTGAAGATGGCGCTCGCCTACCATCGTGCCCGTGGGGAGGGCCAGCGCACGCGGCTCATCGGTCGTGAGCGCGGCTATCACGGCGTGGGCTTCGGCGGCATCTCGGTCGGCGGCATCTCGCCGAACCGCAAGGCGTACTCGGGCCAGTTGCTGCCCGCTGTGGACCATCTGCCGCACACGCTCAACATCAAGGAAGCCGCTTTCACGAAGGGCCAGCCGACGTGGGGCGCTCATCTGGCCGACGAACTCGAACGTCTGGTCACGCTGCACGACGCATCGACCATCGCCGCCGTGATCGTCGAGCCGCTGGCAGGCTCCACCGGCGTGCTGGTGCCGCCGCAGGGCTATCTGCAAAAGCTGCGTGAAATCTGCGACAAGCACGGCATTCTGCTGATTTTCGACGAGGTCATCACGGGCCTCGGCCGTCTGGGCAAGCCGTTCGCGGCACAGTATTTCGGCGTAACGCCGGACATCATCACGATGGCCAAGGGCGTGAACAACGCCGCGGTGCCGATGGGCGCCGTCGCGGTGAAGACGAACGTGCACGACACCATCGTGAACGCTGGCAACGCCGGCGCCATCGAGTTCTTCCACGGCTACACGTACTCGGGCCACCCGCTGGCCGCCGCCGCTGCCTGCGCCGCGCTCGACCTGTACAAGAACGATGGCCTGTTCGAGCGCGCCGCCAAACTGGCGCCGCACTTCGAGAAGGCGATTCACGGGCTGCGCGACCTGCCGAACGTTCTCGACATTCGCAATCTTGGGCTGGTCGGCGGTATCGAACTGTCGACGCGCGACGGCAAGCCCGGCGCGCGCGCCCACGAAATCTTCGTGAAGTGCTTCGAGAAGGGCGTGCTGGTGCGCTACACGGGCGACATTCTGGCGTTCTCGCCGCCGCTCATCATCAGCGAAGCGCAGATCGACGAACTGTTCGGCACGGTGGCCGAAGCGATTCGCGAGACGGCCTGAGCGTAGTGGCAGGGCGGGCACACGTCCGCCTCAGACATACCTGATCTATCAACGACAGGCGTCTGCCTAGCAGACGTCTGCCAACGACACAGCTTTCACGGATATCGACATGAATCAACGAGTCAGCACCGAACGTATCGAGCATTGGATTGGCGGCGCCGCCGTGGCATCGGGCGAAGCCGAACTGCGTTTCGGCGAAGTGACGAACCCGGCCACCGGCGAGGTGATCCGTCAGGTGGCATTGGGCGGCGCGGCAGACGTCGCGCAGGCGGTCGCCGCCGCCCGCGCCGCATTGCCGGCCTGGCGCGCCACGCCGCCGATGAAGCGCGCCCGCGTGATGATGAAGTATCGCGAGCTGCTGGAGACGAATCGCGAAGCGCTCGTGCAACTGATCACGCAGGAACACGGCAAGACGCTCGACGACGCCCGCGGCGAAGTCACGCGCGGCATCGAAGTCGTCGAGTTCGCCATCGGCATTCCGCATCTGCTCAAGGGCGAGATCGCGCCGCAGGTCGGCACGGGCGTCGATACGTATTCGATCCATCAGGCGGTTGGCGTGTGCGCCGGCATTACGCCGTTCAACTTCCCGGCGATGGTGCCGCTGTGGATGTTCCCGATGGCGGTGGCCTGCGGCAACACGTTCGTGCTCAAGCCGTCGGAGAAAGTGCCGTCGGCGGCGCTGCTGCTCGTGCGTCTGGCCAAGGACGCCGGGCTGCCGGACGGCGTGCTCAACGTCGTGAACGGCGACAAGGCGGCCGTCGATGCGCTGCTCACGCATCCGGATGTGAGCGCCGTGTCGTTCGTCGGCTCGACGCCCATCGCACAGTACATCTACAGCACGGCATCGGCGCACGGCAAGCGCGTGCAGGCGCTCGGCGGCGCGAAAAACCACGGTGTGGTGATGCCCGACGCCGATCTCGATTTCACCGTCGACGCCCTCATGGGCGCGGCGTACGGCTCGGCCGGCGAGCGCTGCATGGCGATCTCGGTGGCGGTGGCCGTGGGCGATGTGGCGGACGAACTGGTCGCGCGTCTCGCGCAAGCCGCGAAGTCGCTGCCGGTCGGCGACGGCACCGACCCCGTCGCGCAGATGGGACCGCTGATCACCCGCGTGCACTGCGACAAGGTGAAGGGCTTCGTCGACGCCGGGGTGGATGAAGGCGCCAGGCTCGTCGTCGACGGTCGCGACCTCAAGGTGGCGCAGCGCGACAACGGTTTCTTCATCGGTCCGTGCCTGTTCGATAACGTGACGCCGGAGATGTCGATCTACCGCAACGAAATTTTCGGGCCGGTGCTGTCGGTGGTGCGCGTGAATACGCTGGAAGAGGCGATCGCCCTCATCAACCGTAATCCGTATGCCAACGGCACGGCGGTGTTCACGACGTCGGGCGGCGCTGCGCGTCGTTTCGAAGACGAAATCGAAGTCGGCATGGTCGGCGTGAACGTGCCGATCCCGGTGCCGGTGTCGTACTTCTCGTTCGGCGGCTGGCGCAATTCGCTGTTCGGCGATCAGCACATCTACGGGCCGGAGTCGGTGCGTTTCTACACGCGCTCGAAGGTCGTGACCCGTCGCTGGTCGGAAGGGCGTCCGGCAAACGCCACGTCGTCGCTGGTGATGCCGACGCTGGGGCAGTAAGCATCGCGTCGATGCCGGGGAGGGCTCCGGCATCGCGCATCGCGCAAGTAAAAAACGCCGTCCGGGAAGTCCGCGGACGGCGTTGTCATTTGAACGGTTCGGGAGACGTCAGCGAGCCGGTGCGATTTCCACGCCCTCGTTGAGCAGGAAGCGGCGGATGCGTTGGGCAAACTCCAGCGCGTGCTCGCCGTCCCCGTGCAGGCAGACGGTCTGCGCCTGAATCGGCACGAACGTACCGTCGATCGCGCGCACGCGTTGCTCGCGCACCATCATCAACGTTTGCGCCAGCGCGTCTTCTTCGCGCTCGATCAGGGCGCCGGGCGTGCCGCGTTTGACCAGCGAGCCGTCCGGGTTGTAGCCGCGATCGGCGAACACTTCCTCGACCGCGTGCATGCCCGCCGCGCGTGCCGCCTTCACCAGTTCGCCGCCCGCCAGCCCGAAGACCGCGAGGTCGGTGTCGAACGCGCGAATCGCCTCGACGAGCGTCTCGGCCAGTGCCGGATCGCGGGCCGCCTGATTGTAGAGCGCGCCATGCGGTTTGACGTGCGTGAGCCAGCCGCCCTGCGCGCGTACCATCGCCGCGAGCGCGCCGATCTGGTACAGCATGCCGGCGCGAATCTCGTCGAGCGGGAGTTGCATTTCGGTGCGTCCGAAATTCTCCCGGTCGGGGAAGCTCGGATGCGCCCCGATGGCGACGCCGTTCTCCAGTGCCCATCGCACCACCTGTTGCATCGTGCCGGCGTCGCCCGCGTGCCAGCCGCACGCCACATTCGCCGAACTCACGAGCGCGAGCAGCGCTTCGTCGTCATCGCAACCTTCTCCGAGGTCGACGTTCAGATCGATCTTCGTCATACATTCTCCTGCGGGAACGGCAGCACTCGCTCTGGCCTCGGTTCCCGTCTTCTCTTCTTCACTCAGGCGCTCTTGCGCGGCAGCCGGGTAATGGCCACCAGCTTCGGCTTTTGCAAAATGCCGCGATCGTGCCAAGCGAGTGCGCGCTCGATCTGCTCAAGATAACGCAGTTGTTCGCGGATCGCTTCGCGCGCTTCGGCCGCCGTGCATTCCGAAAAATACAGCGTGCTGCCGAGCCGCGCCTGACCGAGCCGCCACAGATCTGCGCTGATGACGGTGCCGATCTTCGGATAGCCGCCGGTCGTCTGGGCGTCGGCCAGCAGAATGATCGGCTGGCCCGACGGCGGCACCTGAATGACGCCGGGCAGCACGCCGTGCGAGAGCAGGTCGTGCATGCGGTTCTTCTTGCGCGCGAGCGGCTCCGGCCCCGACAGGCGATAGCCCATGCGATTGCTGTTGGGCGTGACCTGCCACGGATTTTCCCAGAAGCTCTTGTGGGCTGCCGTCGTGAAGTCGTCATATTCCGGCCCGGGCAACACGCGTACGCGATGCGCCAGCGGGTCCGACAACCACAGCGGCGGACGCACGCCCAGCGGCTCGGCGTCGCGCGCGGCGGCGCTTGGCTGGCCGATGGCGATGCGGTCGCCGTCGCGCAGGGCCCGCCCCTCGAAGCCGCCGAAGCCCGCCGTGAGGTCGGTACTGCGCGAGCCGAGGGTTTCGGGCACGTCGATACCCCCGGCCACGGCGAGATACGTGCGCATGCCGAAGCGCGAGGGATGCAGCGTCAATGTCTGCCCGCGTGTGACGCGAAAGCGCCACCACGACCACACGGGCTGGCCGTCGAGTTCGGCATGGCAGTCGGCGCCGGTCAGCGCGACGAGCGTGGCCGACTTGAAGCGCAGTGCGCACGTCCCCATCGTGATTTCGAGGGTGGCGGCGTTCAGTGCGTTGCCCACGAGGCGATTGGCGACGGCGCAGGCGAGCGGGTCGAGGGCGCCGCCGCTGGCGACGCCGAATTCGCGCTGACGGGTTCGGCCCAGGTCCTGAACGGTAGTAAGCAGGCCGGCACGCAGGATGTCGATCACAGGTCGAGACTCGCGATGGTGAAGCGCACGCGGTCGCCCGGCGCCAGCAGGGCGGGCGGGGTCGCGGCGGGGTCGAACAAGGCGCGCGTGGCATGGCCGATGATCTGCCAGCCGCCGGGCGAACTGAGCGGGTAGATGCCGGTCTGGTTACCGCCAATGCCTACCGAACCGGCTGGTACGGACAGGCGCGGCTCCGCACGGCGGGGGGTGGCGATGGAATCGTCCAGCCCGCCGAGATAAGCGAAGCCCGGCTGAAAGCCAATGAAATAGACAACGTATTCCGGTGCGGTGTGGCGCTGCACGACGGTCTTCGGTTGCAGGCGCGCATGTTTGGCGACGTCGGCAAGGTCGGGGCCGTGCTTGCCGCCGTAGTGCACCGGGATCTCGATGTCGCGGCCGACCTCGCCGGCGGCGGGTGGCATCTGCCAGACCTCGCGCAGACGCTCGCTCAGCACGTCGATGTCGGTGGCGAGCGGGTCGAAAAGCAGCGTGAGGTTGTTCATGCCCGGCACGACTTCGCGCACGTCGGGCCAGTCGCGGGCGAGGGCCGCCACATGCCAGACACGGCGCTGCGTGGCGAGCGTGGGGGTCGTCCCCGCTTCGCATACGAGCGCACTGTCGCCGAGCGGCAGGATCTTGAGCGTTGTCATGGATTAGCGTGGATGACCGGGGGTGACGGTGGGGGTCGTAGCGCCGGTGAGGACGCGGGCGAAGGTGGCCGATTCTGTGACGATGGCGTCGAGCGCCAGATCGTGGGCCTCGGCGTCGAGATGATCGATTTCGAGGGCGTCGTACGCAATGCCGAGCGTTTGCGGCGCGGGGGTCATCGAATGCAGGGTGCGGTCGTAGAAGCCGCCGCCGTAGCCGAGCCGCAAGCCGTCGCGCGTGAAGCCGACGCACGGCACCAGCAGCAGGTCGGGCACCAGCACTTCGGTGTCCTGCGGCACCGGAATGCGGTAGCGGCCTTGCGTCATGGGCGTGTCGGGGCTCCAGCGATGGAAGACGAGCGGCGTGGCCGGGGCGGTGACGACCGGCAGTGCGGCCAGCCGCAGGGTGCCTGCGGGGGCGGCGCTCAGCCAGGCGGAGATGACGGCGCGCGCATCGAATTCGTGCTGGATCGGCCAGTAGAAGCCGATGCAGCGCGGGGCGCGGCGCGCGAGTTCGTCGGCCAGCCGCACGGCGAGTGCGCCGTCGCGTGCCGGACGGGCGTCGAGCGTGCTGCGAGCGTCGAGCAACGCGCGGCGCAATTGGGCTTTCGCGGCCGTTGCATCCGCCGCATTTCGCGACGTTTGCGCCGCCGATTGGGCGGGGTCCCGTGCTATGCTTGAATTCACTTTTTACCCGACGCTCCCCCGAAGATGTCCGAACGTTTGACCCGAGTATATCGCGCCGCCGCGCTTGCCCTGACCGCTGCCACGCTCGTGGCATGCAGCACGACCGAGGCGACCGGCCGTCCCAAGGGGCAGTCGACGGCAAGCCGCTCGGCCACGTCTGCCACATCGGCCGATACGCTGTCGCAGCGCTCGCCGGACGACATCTTCGTACAGTTGCGCGAAGCCGCCCGCAGCAACGATGCGCCGCGCGCCACCGCGCTCGCCGCCATGCTCTCCGACTACGACGTGCCGTCGTACGTCCAGTACTTCCAGATCAAGTCGCGCATGTTCGACCGCTCGGGCAAGGCGCTGATCGACACCCCCGACGACGATATCCGCGCCTTCTTGCGCGCGTATGACGGCCAGGCCATCGCCGACCGCATGCGCAACGACTGGCTGCTGGTGCTCGGCAAACGTCACGACTGGCAGACGTTCGATGCGCAATATCCGAAATTCGTGCTCGACGACGACACCCAGGTCAAGTGCTACGCGTTGATGTCGCGGGCCTCGCGCGGGGAAAACGTCACGCAGGCGGCCACCGATCTGCTGACCACGCCGAAGTACTACGGCGAGGGATGCGTCGACATGATCAACACGCTGGCCGCGAGCGGTCAGTTGCCGCGCAAGGAAGTCTGGCATCAGATTCGTCTGGCTTACGAGGAGAACTACACCTCGCTTGGCAAGCAGATCGCCGACGCGCTCGGCGCTGTGCGCCCGGACGACAACCTGCTCGATATGGCGGCGTCGCGCCCGGCGCAGATTCTGGCGCGCGGCGTGGACGGCTCGGAGGCGTCGCGTCAACTGGCGTTGCTCGCCGTCGTTCGCATGGCCCGTTCGGACGCCATGCTCGCCGCCAGCAGCTTCGGCAGCATTGCCGGCAGCCTGTCGCAGGACGAGCGCGCCATCGGCTGGGGGGCGATCGGCATGCGCGGCGCGCTGTCGCAGAACCCGATGGCGATCAACTGGTATCGTCAGGCGGGCAGCGCCAAGCTTTCGAATACGGCACAGGAATGGAAGATCCGTGCGGCGTTGCGTGCGGGTGACTGGAACCTCGTGCGTACCGGCATCGAAGCCATGCCCACGGCATTGCGCGACGACGGTGTCTGGACTTACTGGTATGGCCGTGCGCTGCGCGAAGCCGGTCAGGGCGATGCCGCCCGGGCGCAGTTCCAGAAGATCGCGTCGCAACCGAACTTCTACGGCCAACTGGCGAACGAGGAACTGGGCAACAAGACGGCACTGCCTGCACGTACCGTCGTGACGCAAGCCGAAATCGACGCCAACCGCTCGAACCCCGGTTTCCTGCGCGCGGCGAAGTTCTACGATCTGGGCCTGCGTTTCGAGGGCAACCGTGAGTGGAACTGGGAACTGCGCAGCATGACGGATCGTCAGTTGATCGCCGCCGCGCAGTATGCGAACGGCATCGAGCTGTTCGACCGCGCAGTGAATACGGCGGATCGCACGAAGGTCGAGCATGACTTTACGTTGCGCTATCTGATGCCGTTCCGCGACAAGGTCGATCGTTTCTCCAAGAGTGTCGATCTCGACGAAGCGTGGGCTTACGGTCTGATTCGTCAGGAGTCGCGCTTCATCATCAATGCCCGTTCGTCGGCCGGCGCCGGCGGTCTGATGCAGGTCATGCCCGCTACGGCCAAGATGGTCGCCAAGCAGATCGGCATGGATTACAGCCCGGGCATGATGCACGACATCGATACCAATATCCGTCTGGGCACGAGCTACCTGTCGGGTATCTACAATCAGTTCGACGGTTCGGCCGTGCTGGCGTCGGCGGGTTACAACGCAGGTCCAGGGCGCCCGCGTACGTGGCGCTCCACGCTCGATCGCCCGGTCGAGGGCGCGATCTTCGCGGAGACGATTCCGTTTAACGAAACACGTCAGTATGTCGAGAACGTGCTGTCGAATACCACGTATTACTCGGCCATCATCACGGGCCGTCCGCAATCGCTCAAGGAGCGGCTCGGCGTAATCCTGCCCCAGTGACAGGGCAGCGGTCGGGGCCGCGTACCCGTGGTCATAACGCGGAGGTGACGCATGCGCTATAACGTTTGTATCGTCGGTGGCACGGGCTTCATCGGTAGCCATCTGGTGGCGAGACTGGTGACGTTGGGACATGCCGTGCGTCTGCCCACGCGGCGCGTGGAAGCGGCCAAGGCGCTTGCGGTGCTGCCTGGCGTCGAACTGGTCGAGTGCGACGTACACGACCCGCGCGCGCTGGAGCGTGTGATCGCCGGTAGCGACGCCGTCATCAATCTTGCGGGCATTCTGCATAGCGACCGGGGCACGCCCTACGGTCGCGCGTTCGCTCGGGTGCATGTGGAACTGCCGCGGAAGATCGCGCAGGCGTGCACGGATCGGGGCGTCACCCGCGTCCTCCATATGAGCGCGCTGGGCGCCGACCCGAACGGCCCGAGCATGTATCAGCGCTCCAAGGGCGACGGAGAGACGGCGATTCGCGAGACGGGCATTGCCGCCACGATCTTTCGTCCGTCAGTGGTGTTCGGTCCCGACGACAACTTTCTGAATACGTTTGCGAAGCTGCAACGCCGCTTGCCCATCGTGCCGCTGGCGAGTGCGCAGGCCCGCTTTCAACCGGTGTATGTGGCGGATGTCGCGCAGGCGTTCGCCACCGCGCTCGAGAACGACACGACCGTTGGCAAGACCTATGAGCTTGGCGGCCCGGACGTGTACACGCTGGAAGCGCTGGTGCGCTTCGCCGGTGCGGCGTGCGGTTGCGAGCGTCCGATACTGGCGCTGCCGGACAGTACGGCGCGGCTTCAGGCCATGCTCTTCGAGAAGTTGCCGGGCGAGCCGATCATTACGCGCGACAATCTCGATTCGATGACCGTAGACAACGTCATGACCGGTCCGCTTGCACCGGAGCTCGGCCTGACGCCGAACGGGCTGGAAATCGCCGTCGATTACCTCAACGGCGGTATCTGGGAAAAAAAGATGGCGGATTACCGGCGCTTCGCCGGGCGCTGAGGTTCCCGGGCGCGCTGCCGGCGAACGTCGGTCCGCGGCTCGCCGCCTCGCCACCTCAAGTATTTGCCATCGCAATGACAACACGCGGCGTGACCTCGCCGCGTGGGGAAGGAAAGTCCTCATGCAACTCATCATCGCCAACAAAAAATACTCCTCGTGGTCGATGCGCCCGTGGGTGCTGCTCAAGCATTTCGGCATCGCATTCGAGGAGAAGAACGTGTGGCTCGCGCAGCCCGACTCGCGCGAACAGATCCTGCGGTATTCCCCCACGGGCAAAGTCCCCTGTCTGATCGACAACGGCATCACCGTGTGGGACTCGCTCGCCATCTCCGAGTATCTGGCAGACGCCTATCCGCATCTTCCGCTCTGGCCCAAAGCGCTCGGCGCGCGGGCGCATGCGCGCAGCGTCTGTGCCGAGATGCATAGCGGTTTCACGGCGCTGCGCACGCATATGTGGATGAACGTTGCGGCGCACTGGCCAGGCGCAAGCGCCACGCCGGAAGTGCTCGCCGATATCCGTCGTGTCGAAGCGATCTGGGAGGATTGCCTCGCACGCTATGAAGGGCCGTTCCTGTTCGGCGACTTTTCGATTGCCGACGCTTTCTATGCGCCCGTGGTGATGCGTTTCGCGACGTTCGAGCCGAAGTTATCCGTGCATGCGCAGGCCTACGCCGACCGGATTCGCCAAGTGCCGGCCGTGCAGGCGTGGGTCGCCGCGGGGCGCGCGGAGACGCAAAGCGTCGCTTTCTACGACGCGCGCCCATGAAGATCTACGCTGTCGGTGGTGCGATTCGCGACGAGATGCTTGGCCTGCCCGTCAAGGATCGCGACTACGTCGTGGTCGGCGCCACGCCCGAGGAAATGGTGGCGAAGGGCTTCCGCCCGGTCGGTCGCGACTTCCCGGTATTCCTCCATCCCAAAACACAGGCCGAGTATGCCCTCGCGCGTACCGAACGCAAGACGGCGCGCGGTTATCACGGCTTCTCGTTCTACTTCGCGCCGGAAGTCACCCTCGAAGAGGATCTGATCCGGCGCGACTTCACCATCAACGCGATGGCCCGCGAGGTGCTGCCGGACGACAGTCTTTCCAGCGTGCTCGTCGATCCCTACGGCGGCAAGCGCGATCTGGACGCGCGACTGTTCCGGCATGTGGGCGAAGCGTTCGCGGAGGATCCGGTGCGGATTCTGCGATGCGCACGCTTTGCCGCGCGGTTCACCGACTTTACCGTCGCCGACGAGACGCTTGCGCTCATGCGTGAGATGACCGGCAACGGCGAGGTGGATGCGTTGGTAGCGGAGCGTGTCTGGCAGGAACTCTCGCGCGGTCTGATGGAACATCGGCCGTCACGGATGTTCGACGTGTTGCGTGCGTCCGGGGCGCTCGCGCGTATTCTTCCCGAGGTCGAACAACTGTGGGGCGTGCCGCAACGTGCCGACTTTCATCCGGAAGTGGATACCGGCGTGCACGTGATGATGGTGCTCGACTACGCCGCGACGCAGGGCTATTCGCTGCCGGTGCGCTTCGCCGCCCTCACGCACGATCTGGGCAAGGGAACGACGCCGGAGGACGTGCTGCCGCGTCACATCGGACACGAAGGCCGTAGCGTCGGATTGCTCGGACCGCTATGCGCGCGCTTGCGGGTGCCCGTGGACTGTCGTGAGCTGGCGCAGGTCGTCGCGCGCGAGCATGGCAACATCCATGCGAGCGGGAAGTTCGGCGCGGGGGCGCTGGTGCGTCTGCTGGAGCGGTGCGATGCGTTGCGCAAGCCCGAACGGTTCGTCGAGATCCTGCAAGCCTGTGAGGCCGACGCACGAGGGCGGGGCGGTGACTTCGCCACTGCGCCGTATCCTCAGCGCGCGCGTCTGATGGCGGCGCTGGACGCCGCACGTAGCATCGATGCGGGGGCGGTCGCACGTCAGTACGCCGACCATCCCGCGAAAATACGCGAAGCGGTGCAGGCCGCGCGTATCGATGCCGTTGCCGCCGCCGGACTGCACGGCGAAGGGGAGTGAGCGCGACTCAGATCACTCGAACGCCTTGTCGTTCGGATTGGCGTAAAGCTGCTTGAGCTGTTCGCTCATCGGGAAGTTGAAGCTGATGTTCTTGGGCGGCACCGGCGATTCGAACCACTTCTTGTACATCGTGTTGATCTCGCCGCTTTTCATGACGCCCGCCAGCGTATCGTCCACGAGCTTTTTGAACTCGGCATCGCCGTGTTTCATCATGAAGCCGTAAGCCTCGAACGACTGCGGCGTGCCCGTCACGACCCAGTCATCGGGGGTGCGGCCCATCGTGCGGGCGCCGGCGAGCAGCACGTCGTCCATCATGAACGCCTGCACGCGTCCGCCTTGCAGCATCGTGAACGACTCGCCGTAATCCTTGCCGGAGATGACGTTCATGTTCATCTTCTTCTCGTTGTTCATCTTGTTGAGGATGCGCTCCGAGGTCGTGCCGGCATTGGTCACCACCGCCTTACCCGCGAGATCCGGGAAATCCTTCACGCCACTGGTCTTGCTCACGAGCAGGCGGGTGCCGGCAATGAAGAACGTGTTCGAGAAATTGACCTGTGCCTGACGCGCCTTGAGGTTCGTCGTTACGCCACATTCGATGTCGACCGTGCCGTTCTGCACGAGCGCGATACGGTTCTGTGAGGTGACGGGAATGAAGCGCACCTGAAGGTCGGGCTTCTTCAGACGGGTTTTCACCGCGTCGACGACCTTGTTGCAGAGGTCCTGCGAGTAACCGATGACGTTGTGATTGTTGTCGTAGTAGGAGAACGGGATCGACGACTCGCGATGGCCGATCGAGATCACGCCGCTGCTCTCGATCTTTTGCAGTGTTTCCGATGCGCCCTGAGCCAGCGCCGCGCCGGCGACCGCCATCATCGCTACGCCCAACACCGCACGCAACTCGCGTGCGCCACGCGCGCCACGCATTACCCCGGTCAATCGTGTTTCGGTCATGTCCTGCTCCTAAGAAGGTCTTTCCGTGATCCATAACTGAATCATTTGTTTCATGTTAATTTTTTTGCAACAAATGATCAAATCGTAGTTAACCCTGAAAAATGGCAGGGGTGGCGCGACGGAAAGCACAGGCGCAGCCCAAGGCGAGGCTGTCAGCGGAAGCGGGGGGCGGGGAAGAAAGCGAAACGCGTTGCAACAGGTGTTGCGACGGGAAAGAGCGCGCCGAGCGGCTTACAACAAACGAATCAGCAGGTTGAAGACGAGCGAGAGCAGGACGGTCGACGCAAACGGGAAGACCATCTCCTTGCCGCGCCAGCGCAGACGCACGTCACCGGGCAGGCGGCCGATGCCGAGCTTGGTGAGCCACGGTGCGGCCGCCGAGAGAACGCAGATCGCGAAGAAGATGGTGAACATCCAGCGAAACATCGGCGTGGCCTCTCGGTGGCGTCTGGTTGGGGGTAGGGGATGCGGATCAGAGCGCGTGACTGCGGTCGCCCGTGGCGAATCCGATCAGGCCCGCCCATTCGTCCATGCCGCGCCCGAAGGCGATGACCTTGAACAACTCGCCCATCTCGGCCTCGGACAACAGCTTTTGTGCCGCAGCGGCCGCCGGCAGGAAGGTCTTCGGATCGGTCGGGTCCAGCGCGCTCATCAGATCGACGATGCCCGCGTTCATCAGGAAGCGTGCTTGCGAGGTAAAGCCCAGCAGGTCGAGACCAGCCTCGACGCCTGCGTCGGCCACGCCCGAAAACTCCACGTGTGCCGTGATGTCCTGCAAGCCCGGGTAATAGAACGGATCGTCGTGCGCGTGATGTCGGTAGTGGCACATCAGCGTGCCGCCCGCCCGCTGCGGATGGTAGTACTCGCGGGCCGGGAATCCGTAGTCGATCAACAGCAGCACGCCACGGGCGAGCAGCGGCGCCACACTGCGCACAAAGGCAGCCGCCGCTTCGTGCGTCTCCGTCAGATATTCCTGCGTCGGCGGCAGATCGGCCAGCGCGTCGAGGGCTTCGGGCAGGCGGCCTGTGTAAAGGCGCTCCTCCCATGCGAAGCCATCCGGCGTAAGCACGACACCGCGCTCGAACCACACGGGGTGGCCGTTCGCGTCAGGGCGACGCGCCCACAGGCGCACCGGCATGGCGTCGAGCACTTCGTTGCCGAGCATCACGCCCTCGAAGGCGTCGGGTAGCTGGTCGAGCCACGTCACGCGATCGAGCAGATGCGGTGCGGACTTTTCGATGGTGTCGCGCTGACGCGCGCGAAGCTCGCCGGACAACTCCATGATCGAGTACTGCTCGCACGGCGTGCCTTGCGCATCGAGTGCGAGCAGCAGGTCGGCGGCGAGGCGACCGGAGCCGGCGCCGAATTCCAGCACGCGCGTGTCGCCCGTCTGCTCGAAGATCTCGCCGAGCTGGCGCGCCAGCGTTCGTGCGAAGAACGGTGTGAGTTCCGGTGCGGTGACGAAGTCGCTGCCGTCGGCGGCGAGACGTCCGAATTTGGCAGCACCGGCGGCGTAGTAGCCAAGGCCGGGTGCGTACAGCGCGAGTTCCATGAAGCGGTCGAACGGCAGCCAATCGCCGTTCGCCGCAATGGCGTCGGCGAGATATGCCGTGAGGCGACGCGAGTGTTCGAGCGCGTCCGTCTCCGGAACGGGTAAACTATGGGGTTTCGGTGCGGCCTGATTCATGCGGGCATTGTAACGGAGACCGTGCGGACTGGCTGCTATGGTTGACATCGCAGCGTCTGCGGGCGAAATCGGGGGATTTTGCGCCGATTTTTGCCGGTTTTCGATGGTTTTGGCGAGGTTTTCGCTAGTTTGCGCAACGTTTGCCCTCCGCCCGGAGGGCCGCGACGGCGCGAGCGATTGCCGAGTCCCGCCGCAAACCTTGCGCTGTGCCGCCCGAAGTTAGCTCATCGTCCTGCCCGCAGACAGGCATTCGACAGGAAATCGCCGCATGACCGTTGCATCGACGCCACGCCCCGCCTCCGCCGCAAGCGACACTGCCCGCACGTCCGACGTGCCGCGCGTAGCGCTCGTGACCGGCGGCGCACGTCGCATCGGCCGGGCCATTGCGCTGAAGCTGGCTGGCCTGGGCTGGGACGTCGCGGTCCATTACGAGCGCTCGCACGACGAGGCGCTCGAAACCGTCGCGGCCATCGAAGCCATGGGTCGCCGCGCGGTGGCGTTGCAGGCGTCGCTTGCCGACGAAGCCGCCACGGCCGGGCTGATCGCCCGCTGCCGTGAAACGCTGGGCGTGCCGCGCTGCCTGGTGAATAACGCCTCGCGCTTCGAATACGATAGCGCCGACGATTTCGGGTATCAGGCGCTGGAGCGTCACATGCGGGTGAACGCGGGCGCACCGCTTGTGCTTGCGCGCGAAATGCACGCCGCATTGGGCGAGACCGGGCGCGGCGTTGTCGTCAACTTGCTGGATCAGAAGCTGGCGAATCCGAATCCGGACTATCTGTCGTACACACTGTCGAAAGCGGCGCTCGATGTGGCGACGACGCTGCTGGCGCAGGCCTTCGCGCCGCGTCTGCGTGTGGTTGGCGTGGCGCCCGGTGTCACGCTCCTGTCGGTCGATCAGACCCCGGCGGGGTTTGCTGCGGCACATGCCGCCACGCCGCTGGGGGCGTCGTCCACGCCGGAGGACATTGCCCAGGCCGTCGCCTATCTGGCGGAGGCGCCTGCCGTCACCGGCACGGTGTTGTATGTCGATGGCGGGCAACATCTCGCGAGTTCGTCGCGGGACGTGAAATTTCTGACCGAGCCGGCCGATGCCGACCGGTCTCGTTGATTGTCATTACGAGTCTTCAAAATGCATAGCGCTCTTTCCCACCCCCGCCTGATGGACTGCCGTCGCATGTTCCTGCGCGACTACGAAGTGTTCATCAACATTGGCGTGCACGATCATGAGAAGCGTGGCGAGCAGCGCGTGCTGATCAACGTTCAGTTGTTCGTGCCGCTGGCCGAAAGCACGCCCACGGAAGACAAGCTCGACGAAGTGGTCGATTACGACTTCATGCGCGAGACGATCGCCAGGCGAGTGGGGCAGGGCCATATCCACCTGCAGGAAACCCTTTGCGACGATGTCGCGCGTGCGCTGCTGGCGCATCCGCGCGTGCGTGCCGTGGGTGTGTCGACCGAGAAGCCCGACGTCTACCCCGATTGCCACTCGGTCGGCATCGAAGTGTTTCAGATGAAGGATGCCTGACATGAGTGCCGTCATGCCCGAGACCGGTGCGCCGCTCACCGCCACCGCCAACCCGGCGAACGCTGCCACCGGTGCTGCCACCGACAGCGTGAAGAAAGCGCAGAAGCTCGCGTTCGAGAACAACAAGCTCGAAAAGCGTCTGTTCCGTCTGACGGGGCAGGCCATCGGCGACTACAACATGATCGAGCAGGGCGATCGCGTGATGGTGTGCATGTCCGGCGGCAAGGACAGCTACGCCATGCTCGACATCCTGCTCAAGCTGCGTGAGCGCGCGCCGATCGATTTCTCGATCGTCGCCGTCAACCTCGACCAGAAGCAGCCGGGGTTCCCTGAGCATGTGCTGCCGGACTACTTCCGTTC
Source organism: Pandoraea sp. LA3 (assembly GCF_022696215.1). NCBI lineage: Bacteria > Pseudomonadati > Pseudomonadota > Betaproteobacteria > Burkholderiales > Burkholderiaceae > Pandoraea > Pandoraea sp. LA3. Next base: position 576,120 of record NZ_PTPY01000036.1, read on the forward strand.
CATCGGCGTGGATTTCCACATCGAGAATCAGGACACGTACTCCATCGTCAAGCGCGTGGTGCCCGAGGGCAAGACGACGTGTTCGCTGTGCTCGCGTCTGCGTCGCGGCATTCTCTATCGTGTGGCCGGCGAGCTGGGCGCGACCAAGATCGCGCTGGGCCACCATCGCGACGACATCATCGAGACGCTGTTCCTCAACATCTTCTATGGGGGCAAGCTCAAGGGCATGCCGCCGAAGCTGCAATCGGACGACGGCAAGAACGTAGTGATTCGCCCGCTCGCCTATGTGCGCGAGCCGGATCTGGAGCGCTACGCCGAGTACAAGCAGTTCCCGATCATTCCGTGCACGCTGTGCGGCAGCCAGCCGAACCTCAAGCGTGCGGAGATGAAGTCGCTCATCCGCCTGTGGGAGAAGCAGCACCCCGGGCGTATCAAGTCGATTTTCAGCGCGCTGTCGAACGTGGTGCCGTCGCACCTGATGGACACGAATCTGCACGACTTCAAGAATCTGCGTGCGACGGGGCAACCCGATCCGCTCGGCGATATCGCCTTCGACGAAGCGCCCTGCGGCGATGACGGCGACGCGGGCATCATTCGCATCACGCAATTCGACGACTGATCGCACGCCGCGCTTCCTGACGCCTGGCCGCCCCTTTGCCGGGCGGCGGCGCAAGATCCCGACAGCCCTGATACCCGTCTTCCCATTCTCCCAATTTCGAATCGTCACGACGCCATGAACATTGTCATTCTCGCTGCCGGCATGGGTAAGCGCATGCGCTCCAGATTGCCCAAGGTGTTGCAGCCGCTCGCTGGCCGCCCGCTCCTCTCGCATGTCATTGCGACGGCACGCAAGCTCGCGCCTGGGAAGCTGATCGTGGTGATCGGGCATGGCGGCGATGCCGTGCGCGAAGCCGTGGCGGATGACGGCGTGTGCTTCGCCGAGCAGGCGCAACAGTTGGGCACGGGGCATGCCGTACAGCAGGCCGTGTCGCTGCTCGACGAGTCCGCCCCGACGCTCGTGCTGTATGGCGACGTGCCGCTCACGCGTGCCGAAACGTTGCAGGGCCTGCTCGACGCAGCGGGTAACGACAAGCTGGGCGTGCTGACCGTCGATCTGGATAACCCGACCGGCTATGGCCGTATCGTGCGCGACGCGGCGGGCAACGTGCAGCGCATCGTCGAACAGAAAGACGCCAACGAGGCGGAACTGGCGATTCGCGAGATCAACACCGGCATTCTCGTGGCTCCGACGCGCGCCCTGAAGGGCTGGCTTGGCGGTTTGAAGAACCAGAACGCGCAAGGCGAGTACTACCTGACGGACGTGATCGCCTGTGCAGTGGCGGACGGCGTGTCGGTCGTCACCACACAGCCGGCGTTTGCGTGGGAGCCCAACGGCGTGAACGACAAGGCGCAACTGGCCGAGCTGGAGCGCGACTATCAACGCAACGCGGCGGGCACGTTGCTCGCGGCGGGCGTCACGCTGATCGATCCGGCACGTTTCGATCTTCGCGGCGAGATCGTTTGCGGCACCGACGTCTCCATCGATGTGAATTGCGTCTTCGAAGGCAAGGTAACGATCGGTGATGGCGCGAGCATCGGCGCGAACTGCGTCATTCGCAACAGCACCATCGGTGCGGGAACGCACATTGAACCGTTCAGCCACCTGGACGGTGCGATGGTCGGCGCGAATGCGCATATCGGGCCTTATGCCCGTCTGCGTCCGGGGGCGGATCTGGCGGACGACGTGCACATCGGCAACTTCGTCGAAGTGAAGAATGCGGTGATGGGCAAAGGTTCGAAGGCGAATCATCTGGCATACGTCGGCGACTCGACCGTGGGTGCGCGCGTGAACATCGGCGCGGGCACGATCACCTGCAATTACGACGGCGCGAACAAGCACCGCACGGTGATCGAAGACGATGTGTTCATCGGCTCCGATTCGCAACTGGTTGCGCCCGTGACGGTTCGGCGCGGCACGACCATCGCTGCGGGCACGACCGTATGGAAGGACACGCCCGAAGATTCGCTGGTGCTCAACGGCAAGACGCAGGAAGCGAAGGCGGGGTATGTTCGCCCGCGCAAGCAGAAGCAGTAAAATCGGCGGTTATGTGCCGGTGAGCGCCTCCGATGCGCGTGCCGGCGAATGAAAAACGGATTTCATCCGATTGATCGAGCCAGACTATCTGGCACTGAGGGAAGCGAATATGTGCGGCATTGTCGGCGCGGTAGCGCGACGTAATGTAGTACCGGTGTTGGTCGAAGGGTTGCGTCGCCTGGAGTATCGCGGCTACGACTCGTGTGGCGTGGCGGTGTTGAAGGACGGTGTGCCCCAGCGGGCGCGCAGCGTGTCGCGCGTGGCAGACCTCGACGAGCAACTGGCGCAAACGAAGCTCGGCGGCGAGACGGGCATCGCCCACACGCGTTGGGCGACGCACGGCGCGCCGGTGACGGACAACGCGCACCCGATCTTCTCGCGCGACGAAGTGGCGCTGGTGCATAACGGCATCATCGAGAACCATGAGAGCCTGCGCGACGAGTTGCGTGGCCTGGGCTACACGTTCGTGTCGCAAACCGACACCGAAGTCATCGCGCATCTGATTCATCACATTCTGTCGAACGGCGCCGCCGACGATCTGTATCAGGCCGTGCGTCTGGCCACGCGTCGTCTGCATGGCGCCTATGCCATCGCGGTGTTCCGCAAGCAGGAGCCGCACCGTATCGTGGGCGCGCGTGCCGGGTCGCCGCTCGTCGTGGGTGTCGGCGATGGGGAGAACTTCCTCGCGTCCGACGCACTGGCGCTTGCCGGCACGACCGACCAGTTCATCTATCTGGAAGAGGGCGATGTCGTCGAACTCACGCTGCAAGGCGTGAAGATCGTGGATCGTAACGACGCTGTGGTGGAACGCGAAGTGCGCACGGTGCAGGCGTACACGGGCGCGGTGGAGTTGGGGCCGTATCGCCACTACATGCAGAAGGAAATCTTCGAGCAGCCGCGCGCGATCGGCGACACGATGGAAGGCGTAGAAGGCATTTCGCCGACGCTTTTCGGCGAGAAGGCCGAAGCGATGCTCAGCAGTGTCGACTCGATCCTGATTCTGGCGTGCGGCACGAGTTACTACTCGGGCATGACGGCGAAGTACTGGCTGGAGTCGCTGGCCCAGATTCCGACGCAGGTCGAAGTGGCGAGCGAATACCGCTATCGCGACAGCGTGCCGAATCCGAAAACGCTGGTCGTCACGATTTCCCAGTCGGGCGAGACCGCCGATACCATGGCGGCGCTGCAACATGCGCAATCGCTGGGCATGACGAACACGCTGGCGATCTGCAACGTGGGTACGAGTGCGATGGTGCGTCAGACGGCGCTGCATTACCTCACGCGTGCCGGCACGGAAATCGGCGTGGCGTCGACGAAGGCGTTCACGACGCAGCTCACGGCGCTGTTCCTGCTGACGCTGACGATCGCGAAGCTGCGTGGCCGCTTGCCGGCAGCGCAGGAAGCGGAGTACCTCACGCAGTTGCGTCACCTGCCGGCGGCGCTCAACAGCGTGCTGGCGCTTGAGCCGCAGATCATCGCCTGGGCGGAAGAGTTCGCCCGTCGCGAGAATGCGTTGTTCCTGGGACGCGGTCTGCACTATCCGATCGCTCTGGAAGGCGCACTCAAGCTCAAGGAAATCTCGTACATCCACGCAGAGGCGTACCCCGCAGGCGAGTTGAAGCACGGCCCTCTGGCATTGGTGACGGATCAGATGCCGGTCGTGACGGTGGCGCCGCGCGACGCGCTGGTGGAAAAGCTGAAGTCGAACATGCAGGAAGTGCGTGCGCGCGGCGGTCAGTTGTATGTCTTCGCCGACGCCGACACGCAGATCGCGAATGCCGAAGGTCTCCACGTGATCCGCATGCCGGAGCACTACGGCCAGCTCTCGCCGATCCTGCACGTGGTGCCGCTGCAACTGCTGGCGTACCACACGGCCTGCGCTCGCGGGACGGACGTCGACAAGCCGCGCAACCTCGCCAAGTCGGTGACGGTGGAGTGAGGTAGGGCGGCGGGGGCAGGGTCTTGGTGCCCTCAGCCAGACGCAATAAGAAGGCCGGCAGCGCGGTAAGCGTGCCGGCCTTTTTGCTTTGCATCGCGACGCGCAATGCCTGCGACGCCGGTGATCAGCAACCGATGACGCTCAGGTTACCGCCGACCACACCGCAAGTTCGTAGCCGTCCGGATCGATGAAATGAAAGCGCTGACCACCGGGAAACGAAAACACCGCACGGCTGATCGTCGCGCCTGCGTTTTCGATTCGGCGTTGCGTCTCGGCGAGATTGTCGGCATAGAGAATCACCAGCGGGCCGCCCGTACGCACAGCTTCACCGGTCGTGAACCCGCCGGTGAGTCGCCCATCGGTGAATTCCGTATAGGTCGGACCGTAGTCGGTGAACGTCCAGCCGAACACGCTGCCGTAAAACGTCTTGCTGCGTGCGATATCGCCGACATTGAATTCGATGTTGTCGATCTGACGATCGATGCCTCGATGGCTCATGACGCCTCTCCTGTCGCGGGCTGCGTCTCCGGCAGCACATAGTCGAACGCGTAAGCGTGTTGTCCGTCGGTGATCGTGATGAGCAACGTCCCCGTCAGGCCACTGAGCGCATCGGTGCCGGAGTCGGGAACGACAGTGATCGATTGCGCGGGCACGCCGCGTGTCATCGTCGAGCTGTGTTGCAGCACGAACGTTCCGGTGTGGCCCTCAAGCGTGCCGCGTACCGTCTCCATCGCGACGTAGCCCGCCGAGCCCGGGGTGCCGCTTCGAAACGCGAGCATCTCACCGTGCCCGGTCGCGCTCAGATCGCCGTGATACGTCTTGTCCAGCGAGAGACGCGCAAGTCCCGTACCTTCCGCAACCGGACTGAGCGGTTGCGGCCCGAGCTGGACATCGAAAAGACCTTTGGCAGTGCGATTCACTTACACGCTCCTCGGTTGAGATGACATATCACTCAATACTGTATTTTTGTACAGTATTGAGTGTACTCGAACCTGAGCAGGATGCAAGGCCGTTTTTGACTGGATCAACGCGAGAAAGTGAGCGAGCCAGTAAAAAAGGGAGCCCCTTGCGGAGCCCCCTGAAAATACTGGAGCACTCAAATCAACTACAAAAACATCTCGCGAAGATGTCGGCTTAGAACTTGTGGCGCAGGCCCGAGATCACAGCCGTTTGCGTCTTCGTGCTCGACAGGCCGCCGGCACCGCTGATCGATGCGGCCGTGGCGTCGCCGGCTGCCTTCTGATAGATACCGACCAGATACACGTCGGTACGCTTCGAGAGCAGATAGTCGACCGCTGCGTTGACCTGGTGATACTTCGGGCTCAGGTCGGCGAGCGTGGCGCTACGCGTGCTGGCGTCCGTGTACGTGTACGACAGGCCCAGCAGCAGCGACGGCGTCAGGTTGTACGTGCCGTTCAGTTCGTAGTTCGACACACGGGCACCCGTGCCGCCGACATAGCGCAGTTGCGTGTTGCTATACACGAAGCCGACGTTGGCCGGGCCGAACTTGTAGCTACCGCCCGCAGCCAGCACGCGCTGCTTGTCCACGCCGACCGTTGCCGTGCCGACCTTCGACGAGTAGAAGTCGCCGCTGTAGTCACCCGACACGGCACCACCGGTGTTGGCGCCGTTCGGCGTGCCGACTTCCAGGTAGCCGATGCCGAACTTGACCGGGCCGTTCGCGTAGCTCGCGCCCAGGCTCCATGCGCGGTTGTTCGCGAAGCCGGTGCCGCCTGCGCCGTTGTTGGCCTGGTTCGAGAAGCCGTACAGGCCGCCGAACGAGAAGCCGGCGTAGTTGGCGCTCGTGTACTTGATCGAGTTGTTGATACGGAACGAGTTGTACAGGTTGTCAACGTCGCCGACGTGCGCGCCGAGCTTCGTCGCAAACTGCTTGGCTGCCGTCAGGCCGCTCACGAAGTCGACCACGGAGTCGTACTGACGACCGATCGTCACGCTACCGAACGCCTTGTTCGACAGACCGACGAATGCCTGACGACCGAACTCGCGGGTGCCCTGACCCAGTTGGCCGTTCGTGATGTTGAAGCCGTTTTCCAACGTGAAGATGGCCGACGTGCCGTCGCCCAGATCTTCCGAGCCCTTCAGGCCCCAGCGGTTGCCCGATTGCAGACCATCGGCGGTCGTGAAGTTCTTGCTGCCGCCGACGTTGCTCACATAGGCGAGACCGCCGTCGAGAATGCCATACAGCGAGACGTTGCTCTGCGCGTGGGCTGCACCGGTTGCTGCGGCTGCGATAACGCCACACAGTGCGGCGGCCAATTGCGTCTTTTTCATCGGTCGATTCCTCTATCGATAACCTATTAGTCGATTCGAACCCTTTCGCCTGTGGACGGGCGCCCCGTGGGTTCGGGCCGAACTATATCGAACGAAGTCGTAATTCCATAGGTGTCTTAACGAAAAGGCATACGAACTGTCTTGTCGTTGCAACGCATCGAAACAGGTGCCGAAGAATCGCCACAATTTCATTTTCATGACACATGACTGCCGTATAAATCCAATGGCCGCGAAGTCCGGGAGTGCTCCTTCTCCTCAGTTGGACTGCATCAGACGTCGATTGCGCTCGGCGATCAATGCCGCATAGCGCTTGCGCACCTTCTCGGCGTACGTCTTTCGCAACGGTGCGCGGGTCTGACCTCCCCCTGCGTTATACGCACCGACCGCCTCCCATCCATAGCCGTATTGACGCACGAAGCCGGCAAGAATCCATGCGCCGGTGACGATCGACGTGCAGGCATCTTCACGCAATCGCCGCTCGCTTACGCCGTATTGCGAGAGGCTCGGCAAGTGCCGGCTGTTGATCTGCATCAGTCCGATGTCGTAGGTGCCATCCCGATTCACGTTGCGCGCCTTCATGTCCAGATTCGATTCGACTTGCGCGATGGCGTACAGCAATAGCGGGTCGAGTCGATAGCGCTCGGCCGCGACGTCCCAGCAGTCTGCGTGTGCGGATGGCGCGAACAGTGCCGCAAGCATCGCCGTTATCACGGCTATGGTTGCGCGCAGGGCGGGTGACGCGCTTAGCGCGGCGATGGGCGTCCACGCCGTGAAGATCTCGCGCCGCCTACGAGAACGTTGCGTCGCGTGCTGGCGTACTGGTCGCATAGGCTCCGATTTCTGCGTTGTGTGACTCGCGCGCCATTGTCGACGAGGCTCGGCCGAGATGGCTTGCAAAAAACGCACACCGCCGGTCCGGCAACGGGCCGGCCATCAATCGATTGGCTTTTCGTCGCTTGATGACGAAATCAATTGATGTCTCGTCATTTCGTCATAAATATCAGTTTTATAGACGAAATAACGCTACATTTCATCGGTCCCCCTCCCTAGAATGAAAGCACCGACGCGTCGCTGGCGAAGCCCGCGAGACGCCTCCGACCGACGTTCCTGAAAGGGGGAAAACATGAAGAAGATTGCCTTGCTGGGTGCGGGACACATCGGCCAGACCATTGCCCGTTTGCTGCATGACAGCGGCGACTACCGGGTGACGGTGTTCGACCGTAACGCACAGTCCCATCATGCGGTTCGCGAGTACGCACACGCGTTCGTCGAACTCTCCGGTAACGACACCGGCTCGTTGCAACGTGCCGTGTCCGGTTTCGACGCCGTGGTCAACGCGTTGCCTTACACGATGGCGACGAGCGCTGCGACGGCGGCCGTGGCGGCCGGTTGTCACTACTTCGATCTGACGGAAGACGTTGCCGCGACTCACGCCATCGCGCAACTCGCCGAGGGCGCCTCGACGGTCCTGATGCCGCAATGCGGACTCGCTCCCGGCTTCATCGCCGTCGCGGCGCACCATCTCGCCGCCTCGTTCGATCAGGTGGATTCCGTGAAGATGCGCGTGGGCGCCTTGCCCGCGTTCCCGACCAATTCGCTGAAGTACAACCTGACGTGGAGCGTCGACGGGCTCATCAACGAGTACTGTCAGCCCTGCGAGGCGATTCGCGACGGTGTCCGGCTCAGCGTGCAGCCGCTCGAAGACCTCGAACACTTCTCGCTCGATGGCGCCGAGTACGAGGCGTTCAATACGTCCGGCGGGTTGGGGACGTTATGTGAAACGCTGGCCGGGCGCGTGCGCGATCTCGACTACAAGTCGGTGCGCTATCCTGGGCACGGGGCGTTGATGAAGGTGCTGCTTAACGAACTCCGGCTCAAGGACGATCAGGAGACGATCAAGGCCATTCTCAAGCGCGCCATTCCCAGCACGTTGCAGGATGTGGTGCTGATCTTCGTGGTCGTGAACGGGCTTCGCGGCGGCACGCTCACGCAGGAAGTGTTTGCCCGCAAGATTTTCGCGGAGCGCAACAACGGGCACAGCGCCAGTGCGATTCAGATTACGACCGCCTCGGCGATCTGCGCCGCAGTGGACATGTTCTTCGCGAAGCAACTGCCGCAACGCGGGTTTATCCGTCAGGAGCAGATCGCGTTACCGGACTTCCTCGCGAATCGCTTCGGACAGGTCTACGCGCATTCGACGCACATTGAATCCCTGTCCTGACGAGACCCGAGGCAACGGCGTAGACAAAAAAACACGACGACCCGGCAAGCGGTGCACCCCCGCACCTCCGGGCCGTCGTTGAGGAAACGCTTTGGAGATTCTCTTGTAGTGATGGACTCGCGTCAGAAGCGGTGCTGGATGCCCGCCGTCACGCCAAGCTGCGTGTCTGCCGCGCCGGTCAGGTCACGTGACAGGCTGACCTTCTGGCCGTGCTTCGCGAAGGCGTAGCCGCCCGACAGGTACAGCGCCGTGCGTTTGGACATCGCGTACTGCGCGCGCAGCGAGATGAGCGTCGGATCGGCGTCGCCCGCGTCCTTGATGTCCTGATGGTAGATCGCACCGTACAGCGTGAACGCCGGCGTGAAGTCGTACGACGCGCCCAGCCAGTACATGTCGCTGCGCAGCGATGCGGTGCCCGCCGTCACGAACGTCTTCTTGTAGTTGCGATAGCCTGCCATCACCTTGGCGCCACCGAAGCGATAGCTCGCGCCGGCGTGAATGCCCTGGATGTAGTCCGTCGTGTCCGCCGGCGCAACGCTGTTGCCCGCGCCGTTCTGACGGTCATACGTCGCCACCACCGCGAACGGGCCGTTCTCGTAGCCGAGGGCGAAGTCGTATTTCGACGATGTCTTCGTGCTGCCGGCCACGTTGCCGAAGCCATACATCGCCCCGAACTTCAGGCCGTTGTAGTCGCCGTCGTAACGCACGACGTTGGACGAGCGCGAGAACAGGCCGTCCTTACGACCACCGGTCGCGGTCGAACTGGTCGCCCACGAGTAGTTCGGCGCATAGCCCATCGGGTCGAACTGGAGCATGTAGTCGTACGTCGTGGTGAACGTGCGGCCGATGGTGAACTGCCCCCACTTCTTGTGCGCCAGACCGACCGTCGCACGGCGGTCGAAGATCGCGCCCGGGCCGTCGTCGAACTGCCCGTTGACCATGTTGATGCCGCTCTCGAGGTTGAACACGGCCTTGAGATCGCCGCCGAGGTCTTCGGTGCCCTTGAAGCCGAAGCGCGACGTGTTCTTGCCTCCCGAGATTGCGCGCACGGCGCCGCCGTTGTCGCTGGCGTGGTTCACATACTCGACGCCCGCGTCGACGATCCCGTAAATCGTCACGTTGGATTGTGCGTGCGCCTGTCCGGCCAGCGTTCCCGCGGCGACCATTGCGGTCATGGCGGCCAACGCCATACTGCTTCGTTTCATTGTTGTCTCCTCTTTTTTGATTCTCGTGGTATTCGCGCGGGAGAGCGCCCGCGCATCGCATGAAAAGCGTGCGTGCCGGGTGGACGAATGCCCCCGGCACCCGCCGTCAGGCATTCGATTGCGCGAACGCCCAGCAGTCGTTGGCCGGAAACTCCACCCAGTGATGACCCGGTTCGCGCGGCACGTGGCCGAACGCGCGAAAGCGCAGCGAGCCGCAATGGAAGAGGTATTCCCAGCGGTCGCCGAGATACATCGACGTGACGAGTTGCGCGTTCACGCGGTTGTGGCCCGGGCCGTCGGCGACCTGCACGCGCTCCAGCCGGATGACGGCCTGCGCGTCCTGACCGGCAGCCAGCGTGTCGCGGGCGCGGGCTTGCAGCGCGAAGCCGTCGCCTGCGAGCGTGACGAGATCGCCGTCGACGGCGCTCACCGTGGCGTCGATCCGGTTGTTGCTGCCCATGAATTCGGCCGTGTATAGCGAGCGCGGCGATCCATAGAGTTCGGCCGGCGTGCCTTCCTGTTCGATGCGTCCGTTGCGCAGTAGCAGAATGCGGTCCGACATCGCCATCGCTTCGGTCTGGTCGTGCGTGACGCACAACGCCGACAACCCCAGCGAGACGATCAGCTCGCGCAGCCACGCGCGGGCTTCTTCGCGCAGCTTGGCGTCGAGGTTCGAGAGCGGTTCGTCGAGCAGAATGACGGGCGGGTTGTAGACAAGCGCTCGCGCAATCGCCACGCGCTGCTGCTGACCGCCGGAGAGCTGGAAGGGGAAGCGCTCGGCGAGATGGCCGAGACCGAGCTGATCGAGGGCGTTCTGCACGCGCTCACGACGCTCGGCCGCGCCCACCTTGCGCAGCTTCAGACCATAGCCGACGTTGTCCGCCACGGTGCGATGCGGCCACAGTGCGTACGACTGGAACACTAGCCCGAGCGAGCGTTGCTCGACGGGGCAGTCGATGCCCTTTGCGCCGTCGAAGAAGACCTGATCGTCGAGCGAGATACGGCCGTCGGACGGTTGTTCGAGGCCTGCGACAGCGCGCAGCAACGTGGTCTTGCCGCTGCCGGACGCGCCGAGCAGGCAAACGACTTCACCGGCCTTGAGTTCGAACGACACGCCCTTGAGGATGGGGTTGGTGCCGTAGCTCAGGAAGAGGTTGTCGACGATGAGCTTATCCATGCAATTTGACTCCGAAGCGCAACGCCACGCCCAGACCGGCGCCGACCATCGCGATGTTGATGACAGAGAGCGCTGCGACCTGATCGACCGCGCCGGTCGCCCACAGCGACACGAGCAGCGAGCCGATGACTTCCGTGCCCGGAGAGAGCAGGTAGACGGCGGTCGAGTATTCGCGCTCGAAGATCATGAAGATCAGCAGCCACGCGGCGAGCAGGCCGAAGCGAACGAGCGGCAGGGTGACGTCGAGACTCACGCGGCTGCGCGTGGCGCCCACGCTGCGGCCCGCTTCTTCCAGTTCGGGGCCGACTTGCAGCAGCGCGCTCTGAATGAGACGCATACCGTAGGCGAGCCACACGACCGTGTAGGCCACCCAGATGCTCCACATCGAGTTCTTCAGTTCGCGCAATCCAGGCACGAACAGGAAGATCCACAGGAACGCCAGACCGGCAAGCAGACCCGGCACGGCGCGCGGCAGCAGCACGATGTAGTCGAGCAGCTTCGCCGCCCAGTCGTTACGACGGTGCCCGGCGAACGCTACGAGCGAGTAGAAGCCCACGGCCATCGCCCCGCCGATCACGCCGATGCCCAGCGTGTTGAGAATGGCGCGCACGAGGTTGTCCTGCTCGAACAGCTCCGTGAAGTTCGACAGCGTGAGGACTTCGGCCAGCGCAACGCCTTCGCCCCAGTGCGTGACGAAAGAGCGCAGCACGATGCCCGAGATCGGCACGAACACCGTCACGACCAGCCACAGGGCAACGATGGCCAGCGCGACCCAGCGCCAGACGCCCAGCGGCAGCACCGTCTGACGACCGGCTTTGCCTTTGACCGTCACGAACTTGTTGGCGCGCTTGAGCAGGTGACGTTGCAGCAGCACGAGCGGGAACGTGATGGCCACGATGCACATCGCCACGGCCGCCATCAGGTGATACGACGGCACGCCCAGCTTGTTCGTGAGCTTGTAGAGATACGTGGCCAGCACGAGGTGACCTTCGGGGTCGCCCAGCACCAGCGGCAGGCCGAAGACTTCGAAGCCGAGGAAGAACACGAGCACGCCGGCGAAAAGCAGCGCAGGCATGGTCATGGGCAGGCTGACGTCGAGCGCGACCCGGAACGGACGTGCGCCGGCCACGCGGGCCGCTTCTTCGACGTCGGAACCGAGATTGCGCAGCGCGGCTGACGAGTACAGATAGACGTGCGGCACGTGCGTGAGGCCGACGATGATCGTGATGGCGAGCACCGAGTACACCGACCACGGCGCGTCGATCCCCGTGAGTTCACGGAACCACACCGAGTAGAAGCCCACGGGGCCGGCGGCCACGACGTAGCCGAAGGCGAGCACCATCGGCGAGACGAACACGGGCGTGAGCAGCAGCGGTTCGAGCCAGCGACGGCCCGGCAGGTCGGTGCGCACCATCAGGAACGCGAGAATGCCGCCGAACGGGATCGAGATGAACAGCATCCCGAACGCGATGATGAAAGAGTTCTTCACGGCCGACCAGAAGTCGGGGTCGGTGAAGATGAAGCGGTAACCGTCGATGCCGAACGTGCGACTGGCGTCGAAGAACGGCGCCGAGAGCAGGCTTTGCAGCACGATGAACGACAGCGGCAGCAACACCGCGATCGTGAGCACGGCAATGACGAGCCAGCGCGAGGTGGCGGCAAGCGCGCGCCAGGGGGACGCCACGTGAGGCGCGCCACCGTGAGGCGCACGCCCGGCAGGCACCGCAGAGCGGTTGGCGGTAGAAGACGACAGCATGAGGGTCTCCCTGCACCCCGCGGGGCGCATATCGAGAAAGGCTTGGGGAGAGGCGCTGCGTAGCGATGTCCTGACGATGTCGATAGGACGTCGATACGCGAGCGCCGGTCTTGAGGCTTGAGACTTAGGGGTGAATCAGCATCCGCTGGCCGCAGACTTCACGGCGTTATCGAGGCGAAATCAAGGCGCTAACTACGGCATCAGCGCTTGATCGACTGTTGCCAGCGCTTGAGGAATTCAAGTCGCTTGGACTGATCCAGATAGACGAGCAGGCCCGCGCCGATCGGAATCGGCTTGAGCGCCGCGCCGAGTTGCTGCGTGAGGTTCGCCATCGAGGTTTCGCCGTCTACGTCCGCACGGATCGAGAACAGGTTGGCCTGATTGGCGAGCAGCGTCTGGCCACGTTGAGAGAGCAGATAGTCGATCCAGAGCTTCGACGCGTTGGGGTTCTTCGCCTTCTTCGAGATCGTGACCAGACGGCTCACCACCTGCGTGTAATCGCGCGGATAGACGTAACCGATGGACGGATCCTTCTTCGCCTTGGCGAAGGCGTACGAGCCGAGGATGTTGTAGCCGATGAGGTTTTCGCCCGACGAGATGCGTTCCATCATCGCGCCCGTGCTCGATTGCAGCTTCGGGTTGAGCGCACCCATGGCGCCCACGAGCTCCCACGTCACTTCCGGATTCACGCGGGCGTCCTGCGTCAGGTAGTTGAAGCCCACGCCAGACTTTTCGATGTCGTAGGTCGTGACCTTGCCCTTGAACTTCGCGGGATTCGCCTGCAACAGCTTGATCAGCTCCATGCGCGTTTGCGGGACTTCGTTCGCGGGCAGCAGGCGCTTGTTGTAGACGATGGCGAGCGGTTCGTACGTCGTGCCGTATGCCTGCTTCTGATACTGCGCCCAGCCGGGGATGTGCGCGGCTTCGGGCGACTCGTAGCTGGCCATGGTGCCGTCGTTCACGAGCTTGACCTGAAGGTCCATCGCGGAGCTCCAGAGCACGTCGGCGCTGGTGCTGTTGGCGGCATATTCGCTGATGAAGCGGTTGTACAGCTCGGTGCTGTTCATGTCGTTGTACTCGACCTTCACGCCGTACATCGACTCGAAGTCCTTGATGAGCGGACGCACGAGCGCGGTGTCGGTCACCGAGTACACGATCAGCTTGCCTTCTTTCTTCGCGGCGTCGATGGTGGCCTGATAGTTGGCCGGGTAGCCGGCCGGTACCTGCGCGTGGGCTGCGGGCAGGGCGGCCATAAGCGTCACGGACGCCGCTATTGCGCCGAGTGCGCCGATCGCTGTCTTTTGCTGCATGTCATCCTCCGGAAGATCCCTTGAGAGGGATTTGTCGTTTTCGCGTGGCGCATGTTAATTTGCCGAAACTTTCAATTCGCTTTCGATTTCCTTTCGAATCCGGCCTGCGCCCCCTTTTTCGGGTCATGGATTTCCCTAGTGTCGGTGAGTGCGCTCATCCGCCCAAGTCGTGCGATTCAACGATCGACACGCCATCGAAAGCGAATTCTGCGGCGCTTCAGTGGTCTGGCATCTCATGCGTATCCTGCTTGTCGAAGACAATCCGAGTCTGGCTAAATCGCTCTCCGAAGCATTAGCGCAGGCGAACTTCGCCGTCGACTGCATGCACGACGGCGAAGCGGCCGATCACGTGTTGCGCACGCAGGAGTATTCGCTCGTGATTCTCGATCTCGGGTTGCCGCGTCTGGACGGCCTCGAGATCCTGCGACGCCTGCGCGCGCGGCGCAATCGTGTGCCGGTGCTGATTCTCACCGCGCACGGCTCGCTAGAAGATCGCGTGAAGGGGCTCAATCTCGGGGCCGACGATTATCTTTCAAAGCCGTTCGAACTCGACGAGCTGGAAGCGCGCGCCCGCGCACTGATCCGTCGGTCGCAGCATCACGAGAGCGCCGACGTCACGTGCGGGCCGCTCGTCTTCGATGGTGTGGAACGAAGCTTTCGTCTGGACGGCGAGCTGCTGGCCCTGACCAAGCGCGAGCGTGCCGTGCTCGAAGTACTGATCCTGCGCGGCGGACGCGCGATCAACAAGGAGGCGCTCTCCGAGAAGCTGTTCGGCATCGATGAGTCGGTGAGCCCCGATGCCATCGAAATCTACGTTCACCGGCTTCGCAAGAAGCTCGAAGGCAGCCGCGTCGCCATCGTCACGTTGCGCGGGCTGGGTTATCTGCTCGAAGAGAAGGCCGACGCCGCACCTTCTGCTGGCTGAGCGCGATGTCTCAAGATTGGCCGCCAGGCGCACCGCGTTTTCGTCTCACGCCGTACTTTTTTTGACGTCCTCCGTTCCATGCCGCAACCGAATCTTCGCCGCCAACTGGCGCTCTGGCTGCTGTTCCCGCTGCTTGGGCTGCTCGCTCTCGACACCTGGCTGACTTATCAGCGCGCGATGAGTGCGGCCAACTCGGCGTTCGACCGTTCGCTGGAGTTCTCGATCAAGTCGATTCGCGAAGGCACGCAACTGATCGACGGTGAGGTGCAGGTCAACCTGCCGTACCTCGCGCTGGAGATGTTCGAGTCGGATCGCGGCGGCAAGATCTATTACGTGATTCGCGAAGGCGGCGACGGCACGCAGGGCGGCGGCAACGATGGGCGCGCGGTGACGGGCTACCACGACTTGCCGTTGCCGCCGGTTCGGCTGACGCCCGAGCCGTACCACACGGCGTTCTACGACGCCGAATATCGCGGCGAGACGCTGCGCATGGGCGCGCTGCAATTGCCGGTGCATGACGTGCCGAATGCGAAGACGCGTGTGGTGTGGATCGTGGTTGGCGAGACGACGGAGGCGCGTCACGAACTGGCGCGTCAGATCCTGACCGGCGCCCTTCAGCAGGAAGTGCTGCTCGTGGTGCTGGCGCTGGCCATCGTCTGGCTCGGGGTGACGCGTGGTCTGCGTCCCCTGAACCGGCTCTCGGCGAAAGTGGCGGCGCGTGGTGAAGACGATACGACACCGCTCGATAACGTCGACTTGCCGACGGAGGTCAAGCCACTGGTCGAGTCCATCAATCAGTACGTAGGACGCGTTGGGCGCATGCAGGCCGCACGACAACGCTTCTTCGCCGATGCCGCCCATCAACTGAAAACACCGCTCGCGATCATTCAGGCCGAGTCCGAGCTGACACTGCGCGAATCGCTGAGCGCGCACGCGCGAGAGCGCGTCGAGCGGCTCAATCATGCGGTCAGGCAGGCCGCGAAGAGTGTCCGGCAGTTGCTGTCGTTGTCGCGCCTGGAGGCGGAGGGCGGTCCGCCCATGGCGATGGCCTCGCTACGACTGGACGACGTGGCCCGCAGCGTCGCGCTCGACTGGTCGCCGGTCGCTCGTGCCCGCCGGATCGATCTGGGCTTCGAGCACGACGGTGCGGTGACGGTTCACGGGCAGCGCGAGTTGCTGGCGGAGTTGTGCGGCAACCTGATCGACAACGCCATTCGGTACGCGGGGGACGAGGCGGTGATCACCGTTCGCACGCGTCTCGACGGGGTGGCGCCCGTCCTTCAGGTGATCGACAACGGGCCTGGCATTCCAGTGCAGGAGAGAGACGCGGTGTTCGAGCGCTTCTATCGTCGCGAGCACAGCGGCACCCCGCAACAAAACGCTGACGGCTCCGGACTCGGACTGGCGATCGTCAGGGAAATCGCCCGCAAGCATCACGCTCAGGTGTCGCTTGGCGATGCCCCCGGCGGCGGCCTCGAAGTCACCGTCCGATTCCCGGTGGACGGTATCGAATGAGTTTGCTGGATGAATTTTCCTTCAATCCCGATTTTGTGGGATGGATATTCCACGAAACCAGATATGCACAGCTAAATTCGCAAGCCTTTTCCCGCTTCCGGCGCGTACGATCGTTGCAACTTTTTTATGGCGGGGGCCGATCATGCGCGACAACGAATCATTCCATTACTTCGACTACGCGGCGACGACACCGGTGGACGCCACCGTGATCGCGGCCATGGCCGAATGTCTGGGCGTCGATGGCGTGTTCGGGAATCCGGCGTCCAGCTCGCACGCCGCGGGTGTCAGCGCGCGCCGTCTCGTCGAGCGCTCGCGGGCGCAGGTTGCGGCACTTATCAATGCCGACGCCAGTGAGATCGTCTGGACCTCCGGTGCGACCGAATCGAACAATCTCGCCCTCAAGGGCTATGCCGAACGGGGGCAGGCCCGAGCGCACCTGATCACGAGCGTTCTCGAACACAAGGCCATTCTCGACACGATGGCCTATCTGGAAAAGGGCGGCGCGCCCGTGACCTATGTGACGCCTTCGGCCAACGGCGAGATCACGGCAGATGCCGTTGCCGCAGCGCTGCGTCCTGAGACCGGACTGGTGTCGCTGATGCTCGTCAACAATGAACTCGGCACGCTGACCGACGTGGCTGCCATCGCAAAGGTGGTGCACGCCGCCGGTGCGTTGCTGCACGTGGACGCCGCACAGGCCCTCGGCAAGACGCCCATCGACGTGAAGGCCATGGGCATCGACATGCTGTCGATGTCGGCGCACAAGGTGTACGGCCCCAAAGGCATCGGTGCGTTGTACGTGAACAAGGACGTGATGGCGCGTATCGCCCCGCAGATCCACGGCGGCGGCCATGAGCGCGGTCTGCGCTCGGGCACGCTGGCGACGCATCAGATCGTCGGCATGGGCACGGCCTGCGAATTGGCCCGGCAGAACATGACATCGGATAACGTGCGCATTGCGGCGCTGAGCCGCCGGTTGCTCGATGGGGTGCTCGCGCTCGACGGTGTGGTGCACAACGCGGGCGCCGCCAGGCGCATTCCTCACACGTTGAGCCTGACCGTCGGGCATCCCGGCTTCTTCACGTTCATGCTCAACAGCAATCTCGCGGTGTCGTCGACCTCGGCGTGCAACTCCGGCTCCGGCCAGCCGTCACACGTGCTGAGCGGCATCGGGCTCGACAGTGAAGCGGCGAGCCGTACGGTGCGCCTGAGTCTCGGCCGTTTTACTTCCGAGGCGTCCGTCGATTTTGCGATTGCCTGCTTCGAGCGCGTGGTTTGTCAGTGCCGGGCGCTGGCGGCTTGATGGCGGTCTTGCGTCCCTTTCCCTCATTGCGCGTGTCGGTATCCGACGTCGCCAGTGCGGAAGTTTCCTGCTGCAACCACTCGCGGAACGCCGCGAGCCGGGGCAGCGTGGCGCACTCCGCGCGATACACCACGTAATACGCGAGCGGCGACGAACAATCCACCTCGGGGTAGAGCCGCACCAGACGGTTTGCCGCGAGGTCGTCGCGCGCGAGCACGCTGCGGGCGAGCGCGATGCCATGCCCGTCGATGGCCGCTTGCAGGACCGCGGCCGAGTTGTTGATCTTCAGCCCGGCGCGCGTCTCCAGCGACGCCAGCCCCGCGCGCTCCAGCCACTGCGGCCACGTCACATAGCCTGCGCTCTTGTCGATCGACAGATCGTGGATCAGCGTCATCCCTTTCAAACCGGCCGGCGTCTTCAATGCCGCATGCGCGCGTAATAGCGACGGCGCACACACCGGAAACACCTCCTCGTCCATCAGCTTCTCCGCCACGAGCCCCGGCCAGTGACCGAGTCCGTAGCGCACGCCGATATCGATGCCTTGCGCGACGAAATCCACCGGCTTGAGGTTGGTGTCGAGGCGCACGTCGGTGTCGGGCCACGCGCTCTGAAAACGGTCGATGCGCGGCAGCAGCCATTTCGCGGCAAAGGCGGGGCTCACCGCCACCGTCAGCACGCCGACGGTCGAGCCTTCACGGAGCTTGGCGAACCCAAGGTTCAGACGATCGAAGCCGTCGCGCAGGTCGGGCAGCGCGCGCTGGGCGGCCTGCGTCGGCACGAGCCGGGCGCGCCCGGAACTGCTGCGCTCGAACAGCGACAGGCCGAGCCATGCTTCGAGGCTTCGCACCATCTGACCGACGGCGGCGGGCGTCACGTTCAACTCGCCGGCAGCGGCGGAAAAACTCTGATGGCGTGCGCTGGCTTCGAAGGCGCGCAGCGCATTGAGGAAGACGGGAGCTTTCATATGAGAAAGATTTTCTTTCGATGCGACGCAGAATAACTGATTTGTGAAGCCGTTGCCCGGAGCGAACAATGCAGACATCGAAGGTTCGGTTAGTCGATATATGGCGACCGGGGCCTGCGAATCCCAACGTATCTCTGGAGTCATCAAATGCATAGTTTTTCTTCCAAGGTTGCCATCGTGACAGGTGGCGGTTCGGGCATCGGCAAGGAAGTGGCGGCACGACTGGTTGCGGCCGGCGCGAAGGTGGTCATCGGCGGGCGTGACGAGGCCAAGCTCAAGGCCGCGGCCGCGCAGATCGATGCGAGCGGCGCCGCCGTGCGCTATCTGGCGGGCGACATCGCGCGTCCGGAGACGGCGCAGGCGCTGGTGGATCTGGCGACGTCGGCGTTCGGCGGCGTGGACATTCTCGTGAACAACGCCGGGGTGTTCCGCCCGAAGGCGTTCCTCTCACTCACTGAAAGCGAGTACGACGGCTTTCTCGACATCATCCTCAAGGGCAAATTCTTCATGGCGCAGGCGGCTGCCAAGGCGATGTCGTTGCGCGGCGGCGGCGCCATCGTGCAGACAGGGTCGCTGTGGGCGTTGCAGGCGATCGGGGCGACGCCCTCGTCGGCCTATTCCGCTGCCAACGCCGGCGTGCACGCCCTCACGCGCAACCTCGCCATCGAACTCGCGCCGCTGCACATCCGTATCAACACCGTGGCGCCCGGTGTCGTGGAGACGCCTGTCTACAACACGTTCATGAGCGACGACGAAGTGAAGGCGACGCTGCCGGCATTCAACGCATTCCACCCGCTCGGCCGCAACGGTCAGCCGCGCGACGTGGCCGAAGCGATTCTGTTCCTCGCATCGGATGCCGCCGGTTGGATCACGGGCACCGTGCTGCCGGTCGATGGCGGCGTGATGGCCGGCCGTCACGCCTGAGGAGGACCTTGTCATGAAAGACTGGAACGGTTACCGCAGCGAACTGCTGGCTCGCGTCGGCGAGTATGCCAAGGCGAACCCCGAGTCGATGCGCGGCCTGCAAATGATCGACAGCGGCGCCGCGAAGATGGGGCATCTCGATGCGAAGACGCACGAACTGATCGCACTGGCTGTCGCGGTCACGACGCGTTGCGATGGTTGCATCTCCGTGCACACGAAGGCGGCCATCGAGCAGGGCGCCACACGCGAGGAAATCATCGAAGCGCTGACGGTCGCGATCTCGCTCAACGCCGGCGCGGCGCTCACGTACACCGCGCGCGTGCTCGATGCGCATTCGGCTTTCGTCAACACGCGTTGAAGACCTGGGAGACATCTCATGAAGCTGCAAGGCAAGCGTGCGCTCATCACGGGCGCGACGAGCGGTATCGGTCTGGCTACGACGCGATTGTTCGTGGAGGAGGGGGCGCGCGTCGCTGTCGTCGGCCGCGACGTGGCGCGCATGGAAGCGCTGCGGCAATCGTTGGGTGAGCGCGTCGTGCCCATCCTTGGTGACGTTCGTCGCGTCGACGACCTGCACCGTATCCGCGACGAAGTCGTTCAGGCGCTCGGTTCGCTCGACATCTTCTTCCCCAACGCAGGCGTTGCTTACGCGACACCGCTGGCTGATACGACCGAGGCGCAGTACGACACGTTGATGGACATCAATGTGAAGGGCGTGTTTCTGTCAATGCAGGCGATGGCGCCGATACTCAGCGATGGCGCGTCGGTGATTCTCAATACGTCGTGGCTCAACGAGGTGGGAACGCCGGGAATGTCGATGCTCTCGGCGTCGAAAGCGGCAGTTCGCTCGTTGGCGCGCACCTGGTCGAGCGAATTGCTGGCACGCCGCATTCGGGTGAACGCCGTGAGCCCGGGCGCGATCGATACGCCGATTCTGGACCGTCGGGGCGCGACGCCGGAAGAGAATGCGCACGCGAAGCAGCAACTGGCGTCGCGGATTCCGGTCGGTCGACTCGGCACGGCGGAAGACATCGCTCGTGCGGCGCTATTCCTCGCGAGCGACGATTCGCGCTACATGCTCGGTGCGGAAATCGTGGTGGACGGCGGGTTCTCGGCGCTGTAACCGTCGTGGGGGTGGGTGAAATTCGTCGTCTTGTATTATGCTTTGAACGACTTGCGATATAGCTGACTCCAATTCTCTCCCTCTCCCCACCCACCTTCATGTCGGAGGTATGTATGAGCAAAGAGAAAGAACGTCTGGACACCGGTTCGACAACCGGAGCAGGTGCCCCGGCGGCAAGCGACCGGAACACGTTATCGGTCGGTGCAGACGGCCCCCTCCTGCTGCATGATGTTCACTTCCTTGAGCAGATGGCGCACTTCAACCGGGAAAAGGTGCCGGAGCGTCAACCTCACGCCAAGGGCGCCGGTGCCTTTGGTATTTTCGAAACCACGGAAGATGTGAGCAAGTACACCAAGGCCTCGCTGTTCAGGAAGGGCGCCAAGGTCGACATGCTCGCGCGTTTCTCCACGGTCGCGGGCGAAGCCGGCAGCCCCGACACCTGGCGCGACGTGCGCGGTTTCTCCCTGAAGTTCTACACCGACGAAGGCAACTACGATCTCGTCGGCAACAACACCCCGGTGTTCTTCGTACGCGATCCGATGAAGTTTCCGCACTTCATCCGCAGCCAGAAGCGTCTGCCGGATTCGGGGCTGCGCGACAACCACATGCAATGGGACTTCTGGACCAACAATCCGGAGTCCGCGCATCAGGTGACCTATCTGATGGGTGACCGGGGATTGCCGCGCACCTGGCGTCACATGAACGGCTATGGTTCGCATACCTACATGTGGGTCAATGCGCAGGGCGAGAAATTCTGGGTCAAATATCACTTCCACACGCAGCAGGGCATGGAGTTCTTCTCCAACGCCGAAGCGGCCAAGATGTCGGGCGAGGACGCTGACTTCCATCGTCGCGACCTGTTCGACGCCATCGCGCGCGGCGACAACCCGAGCTGGATCCTGTCGGTGCAGGTGATGCCCTACGCGGACGCCAAAGCGTATCGCTTCAATCCGTTCGATCTGACGAAGACCTGGTCGCACAAGGACTATCCGCTGATCAAGGTGGGCAAGATGACGCTCAACCGCAATCCGGAAAACTTCTTCGCGCAGATCGAGCAGGCCGCGTTCTCGCCGGGCAACACCGTGCCGGGTATCGGCCTTTCGCCGGACAAGATGTTGCTCGGCCGGGCCTTCGCTTACAACGACGCCCAACGCAATCGCATCGGCACGAACTTCCATCAACTGCCGGTGAATCGTCCGAAGGTGCCGGTGCAGACCTATATGTTCGACGGCCATATGGCTTACGAGCATAGCGGCAACGCGCCGGTGTACGTGCCGAACAGCGGCGGGCGTCCGTATGCCGATCAGACGGGCGCGGCCGACGACGGCTGGGAGTCGGATGGTCCGATGGTGCGCAGCGCCTACACGCTGCACAAGGACGACGACGACTTCTCGCAACCCGGCGACCTGGTGCGCCATGTGTTCGACGACGCGTCGCGCACGCGACTGGTCGAGACCGTTTCGGGCGCGCTGCTCGGTGGCGTGCGCAGTCCGGTGCTTGAACGCGCATTCGACTACTGGAAGCAGATCGATCCGGACGTCGGCGCGCGTATCGAGAAAGCGGTGAAGGACGCGAAGAAGTAAACCCACTACTCCCACTGACGGAGTGACGGCGGGCGACGATGCACGACATAGTCCCCGCCGTTTTCATGGGTGAAAGGTTTGGCGTCCAGGGTGGCAATGCCTCCGAGAATCCGAGTTGCCGTGGGGGTCGCCCGCAACTGTTCTCGCATGGACGCGTCCATGCCATCGATTATCTTGGCCACACTGGTGTCCGCCTCCTGAATCGCACGTTCGGGATCGTAACTTCCCATCAAGTGCAGATATTCGGTCGCATGCTCGCCGAAGACCGTGCTGAATATCGTTTGCGATTCGAAGAGCATGATGAAGAGCGTCGGCGCGACGACCACGACCTCGAACTGCTCGCTCGACGCGTTGATGGTCAGTACGTCCTTGATGCGATCCTCCTGATCGTCGATGACGCCAGAGTGCGTCGAGTGAACGTCATGAATCACGAGCGTCTGAAGTTGCCGGAGATAAATGACGTCGCCCGCCGTCGAAGGGACGTCACTCAACGAGCTGGGGCAATAAAAGCGCGACGTCTCGACAAGGGTTTCGGGCAGCCATGCCTGAAGGAACGCAATCGCGTCGTTAGAGGGGCAAACAATGCTTCGTAAGTCCATGAACGCGTCTCCTTAGTTCGCACAGCTCATGCAATGCGCGCCTTCTTCCATGCACGCGCGGTACTTGCGTTTCAGTCCCAAGGCGAAATCCCGCTGCGCCAGACAGAATTCGATGTCGTCGCCTGTCCAGCAAAGAATCGTGGCGGGCTTGATCGAATTGACCAGATTGCGCGCGGTGTCAGAATAGTTGCCGCTGACGAACAGACAACCGATCAACGACGACGGGCGACGCGTGAGATGCGCGAGCAATGTTGCGATCGGCTCCTTGTTCGCGGCTCGCTTCGTTCGTGTCGACGGCTTCGAATAGTCCTTGCACTCGACAATGGCGGCGATGCCACCGGAATAGATCATGCCGTCGACCTGCTCGATGATCCTCCGGTCCTCGTGCCGCACCCGGAACGGCCACCTGACCTTCGCCCCACTAAGCTCGAAGCCTTTGAGCACGAGGTATTCCAACGCTCTTCCCGCATCCCAACCCGGTGTCGAACATTGTTTGACGTCGCGCCACAACCCCGCAACCTCCTCCCACCCATACCCCTTCACCCGTTCGATGTATTCCCTGTCCGCGACCATGCTGTCCTCCTTGAAGCTGAAGGCGATTCTAGGGGCGTTGGGGCGGACAAAACGGCAACTGGCCGATTTATCGGAATCCGCCGATGCGGTTCGGCATTTCGTCTGAGATATCGTCGAAAAATGTCACACATTGTGAGTGCGCTCGCTTCCTGATAGCATGGCGACTGCTGCACGGAGATGGCATACCTCCGGCGTTCGTTTCGCAAACCGCCCCGCCCCGGGGCTGATGATGCCTGCAAGATCCTGGCGTGCCGGGAGGTTGCGGGCTATGCGGACGGGCGATTTTCTCGTTCCCCACGAAGTCACCCCGCGTTTCCCCTTTCTGTCGCGTTCAGGCATGTTGTCGACGGCGTCGTACGCCGCGATTCACGATGTTTGCCACCATGAAGATGTTCCACGACTCTCCATTGCGTGACCTGTTCGGTGTCCTCCCGCGTGCCGCCCACGCCAGCCTGCTGGCCGCGCTCGTCGGCGTGATGGCCGGCAGTGCCTCCGCGCTGTTTCTCGTCGCGCTGGATCTCGCGACCGACACGCGCCTCGCCCATCCCTGGCTGCTCTGGGGGCTGCCGCTCGGGGGCTTCGCCGTCGGCTGGCTCTACCTTCGGCTCGGCGCGAGCGTCGAGGCGGGCAACAATCTGCTGATCGACGAAATCCACGATCCCCGGCGGGTGGTGCCGTTGCGCATGGCGCCGCTCGTGCTGTTCGGCACGGTCATGACGCATCTGTTCGGCGGCTCCGCCGGACGCGAAGGCACCGCCGTCCAGATGGGCGGCGCGCTGGCCGATCAGCTCACGCACGTTTTCCGATTGTCCGGCGAGCAACGTCGTGTGCTGCTGATGTCGGGGATCGCGGCGGGCTTCGCCTCGGTGTTCGGCACGCCGCTCGCGGGGGCCATTTTCGGGCTGGAGGTGCTGGCGATCGGCCGCCTGCGCTATGACGCCTTGCTGCCATGCCTCGTCGCCGCACTCGTGGGCGACGCCGTCACGCACGCCTGGGGCGTGAATCACACCGTCTATACGATTGCCCCCTCGGCATTCGGCGCATCGATGACCCTCTCGGGGGCGTTCAGCGCGGCGGTGGCCGGCGTGCTTTGCGGACTGGTCGGCATGGCCTTCGCGCAGGCGACCCACGCGACGTCCGCTTTCATGAAGCGTCGTGTGGCCTACGCACCGCTGCGTCCGCTGCTGGGCGGTCTGGCGGTGGCGATTGCCGTCACGGTGCTGGGCACGCCGCAGTATCTGGGGCTGGGCATTCCGACCATCGTCGACGCATTCCATACGTCGCTGCCGTGGTACGACTTTCTCGGCAAGCTCGTCTTCACTGTCGTGACGTTGGGTACCGGATTCAAAGGCGGCGAAGTCACCCCGTTGTTTTACATCGGCGCGACGATGGGCAACGCGCTGTCTCACGTGTTGGCGCTGCCTGCGCCGATTCTGGCGGGCATCGGTTTCGTTGCGGTCTTCGCGGGGGCGGCCAATACGCCGATCGCGTCGACATTGATGGCCATCGAAATCTTCGGCCCGCAGATCGGTGGATATGCGGCCCTCGCCTGCGTACTGGCGTATCTCTGCTCGGGACACACGGGGATCTATCGTGCGCAACGGGTGGGGCACAGCAAACACGGCGCGGTCCCCGAAGGCACGCGGCTTGCGGATGTGCCTGCGTGGCGCAGGATGCTGCGTACGGGCGTCGCGTCCAAGGACACGGTCGCCGTCGACCCGAGCGACAGCCTGCCCCGCGCCTGACGTCAGGCAGTTTCCGGACCGATAGCGCTATCGTCCGAGGCGTGCCAGGTCGGTGAGGGCGCGTTGGAACGCCGACGCGTTCTTCATGCCCTGATCTTCGTGGTTGGTGTTGAAGAGCACGTGCGTGTCGTCGGCGAGGGCAGCGATGCGCGCCACACGGGCGGAAATGTCGATCAGCTCGCTCGCGCTGTATTCGTAGACGAAGCGTCCCGACGACGCCGTGATGCCTCGTCGATTCCACGCTGCCGCGTTCCGGCCATGCAGACGGACGACGCACAGGTCGTCGCGCGTCGTAGCCCACACGGCGGGTACCGTGTTGTCGAAGCCCGTCGGGCTGTCGACGATCGTGTGCGCCGCACCTGTTTCACGCAGCATGGTGAGCGTGGCCGTCTCTCGCGACGGCGAATCGAACCAGCTGCGATGGCGGAATTCGATGGCGTGCCGCTCGCCGTCCAGCCGTTCCGCCGTCTCGAAGACGAGTGCGCGCCCGGCCCGGTCGTTCCGGACGTGGGGCGAAAACTGGAAGTGGATGGCCGTCAGTTGCCCGCTCTGGCGCAGAGGCTCGATGGCTTCGAGATAGCGTCGCCAGAGTTCGTCGCGCAATTCGGCCGGGATGTCGTCGGGGGCGATCTGCGTGTCCTGCGTCGGCGATGTCGGTGATGACCCGCCCTTGGCGATGTTTGATCCCAAGGCCCGTGCGATATCCGGCGGCAGGGCGCTCACCGGCGTGGTATGCCCCGTGAACGCGCGAAACGCCTTGATGTGAAAGCGAAACGATGGAGGCGTGCGTTGGGTCCAGCGCCAGGCGACGGCGGCGTCAGGCAAACGGTAATAGCTGCTGTCGACTTCCACCAGATCGAACTGGGAGGCGTAATGGCGCAACCGTGCCTCCGGCGTATGGACGCCCGGCGGGTAGAACCGTCCGCACGCGATGAGCGTCGGGTCGGTCCAGGAGGAGGTGCCGGTGCGGATCGTCATCGTGTCGGCGAATGGCTTGCCTGTTGGACGCTTGGGAGGGAGACGACGGTGATTCGTCCGAATTTCCGCGAGGGCTCGATGGGCATCGGGCCTGTCGTTATAATGTATAAATATACAGTACTCTTCGAGCGTACCTTCTCCGTTTTCACCTCGCATGTCAGAACCCTCGTCCGCCGCCGCCCGCGATCCGTGGGCCGAACTCAATGACCGCCAGCGCGAAGCGGTCGATTATGGCGTGGGCGACGACGGCGCGCCGGGCGGGCCGTTGCTCGTCATCGCCGGGGCAGGTTCGGGCAAGACGAGTACGCTCGCGCATCGGGTGGCCAATCTGATCGTGCGCGGCGCCGATCCCAACCGCATTCTGTTGCTCACGTTCTCGCGGCGTGCGGCGGGGGAGATGGAGCGGCGCGTGGGCGCGGTGCTGCAAAAGGTGCTGCGGCTGGCGTCGTCCCAGCCGCCGTCGCTACCGTGGGCCGGCACGTTTCACGCCATCGGCGCACGGTTGCTGCGCGATTTCGCGCCGCGCATTGGCCTGTCGGAAGCGTTCACCATCCACGATCGCAGCGACGCCGAGGATCTGCTCGGGCTAGTGCGTCACGATCTCGGGTTCTCCGCCACGCAGTCGCGCTTCCCGCTCAAGGGCACGTGTCTGTCGATCTACTCGCGCGTAGTGAACAGTCAGGCGCCGCTGGACGAAGTGCTGGCGAAACATTTTCCGTGGTGTGCTCAGTGGGAAGCGCAACTCAAGCAACTTTTCGGGGCTTACGTCGACGCCAAGCAGGCGCAGCATGTGCTCGATTACGACGATCTGCTGCTGTATTGGGCCGAGACGATGGCGGCCCCGGCGCTGGCGCGCGAACTCGATGGCCGCTTCGATCACGTGCTCGTCGACGAATACCAGGACACCAACCGTCTTCAGGCGCAGATTCTGCTGTCGATGAAGCCGCAGGGACGCGGCCTCACCGTCGTGGGCGACGACGCGCAGTCGATCTACGCGTTTCGCGCCGCCACGATCCGCAACATCCTGGATTTTCCCGGCCAGTTCGCCGAACCTGCGCACGTGGTCACGCTGGAGCGCAATTACCGGTCGACGCAGCCGATTCTGGATGCCTCGAATGCCGTCATTGCGGAGTCGAGCGAGCGTTACGCCAAGGCCTTGTGGACCGACCGGCAATCGACGCGGTTGCCGCAGCTCGTCAATGTCAGCGATGACTCTGGGCAAGCGCGCTGGGTCGCGGATCAAGTGCTGGCGCAGCGGGAAACCGGCACACGGCTCACGCAGCAAGCGGTGTTGTTCCGTACTGGCAGCCACAGCGCCGCGCTGGAACTGGAACTCACGCGTCGCAATATTCCGTTCGTGAAGTTCGGCGGCTTGAAGTTTCTCGAAGCCGCGCACGTGAAGGACATGCTGTCGATCCTGCGTTGGGCGCACAACCCGGCGAGCCGCTTGTCGGGGTTCCGCGTCGCGCAGTTGATTCCCGGCATCGGCCCGGTGAGCGCCACCCGGTTGCTCGACGCCATGGCGCAATCCGCGACACCGGCACAGGTGCTGGCGGCATTCAAGCCACCGGCGGCAGCGACTGCGGAGTGGAAAGCGTTCGTCGATGTCTACATGACGTTGCACGACACGCGGCTCGCGTGGCCGGCGGACGTCGATCTCGCGTTGCGCTGGTATGCGCCATTGCTCACACAGCGTTTCGACGACGCGGCCGTGCGTCAGGCTGATCTCGAACAACTGGCGCGCATTGCCAATACCTACGGTTCGCGCGAGCAGTTCCTCACGGAACTCACGCTCGATCCGCCTGATGCCACCAGCGCGCAATCGGGGCCGCCGTTGCTCGACGAGGACTATCTGATTCTCTCGACGATCCACAGCGCGAAGGGACAGGAGTGGCATTCGGTCTATGTGCTCAATGTGGTCGACGGCTGTATTCCGTCCGACATGAGTACGGGGGAC
Organism: Pandoraea sp. LA3; assembly: GCF_022696215.1. Lineage (NCBI taxonomy): Bacteria > Pseudomonadati > Pseudomonadota > Betaproteobacteria > Burkholderiales > Burkholderiaceae > Pandoraea > Pandoraea sp. LA3. The sequence continues at coordinate 604,304 of NZ_PTPY01000036.1, forward strand.
GACGAGGACATCGAGGAGGAGCGACGTCTGCTCTACGTGGCGATGACACGCGCCAAAGAGTCGTTGCAGTTAGTCGTGCCGCAGCGGTTCTATGTACACCAGCAAACCGGCTTGGGCGACCGTCATGTGTACGGCACACGCAGTCGCTTCGTCTCAGACAAGATGCTGCCGCTCTACGACATCTTCCCGAAACCGCGCGAGGACGAGATGCCGCGCGGTCCGGTCGGCGACGTGAAGGTGCATATCGATGTGGCGAGGAAACTTCGTAATGCCTGGACGTGAGATGACGGCGCAGATCGTGCTGCGCGAGGGGCGGGCATCGGATGTCGACGCGCTGACTCAACTGCTCATGCAGACCTATTTCTCGACGTGGGCGCCCGTGCTGCGCACTGAGATTGCCGCGACGTTCGCATCAGGTGAACGCACGCGCGCCTACGTGCAGGCCCAATGGGCCGAGTTCGTCGTCGCGGTGCCGCAGGGGGCGGATGAGGACGTTATCGGCATGGTGCATGCGGTCGGCGACTTCATCGACGCGCTGCACGTGTCGCCATCGCAGCAGCGCCGGGGCATTGGGGCGTTGCTGTTGGCGCACGCTGAAACGCAAATGCGCGCACAGGGGCATCGGGTGGCGCGCCTCGAGACCGACACCTTCAATACGCAAAGCCGCGCTTTTTACGAGCGACACGGTTACGCCGAGGTCGCCATGTATCCCGACGAAGAGTGGGATAGCGGTTTGACGACGGTGCTGCTCACCAAACCGCTCTGACGCCGCGCGCACGCCGACATCATCGGCTCGGGGATTCCTTGGATACGCAGCGGCAGTGTGCCGCAGGCGTCCCGCAGCCGCGCCTGGAAAGCACGGGAAACTTTCGTCACGTTTCGATGGTGAGGCGCGGAAATTTTCTAAAGTTGCCGTCTTTCGTGCATCAGGTATAGTCGCCGCATCGGCGGCGGAGCACTGCGCCTCGACCGTCGGAAAAGTTTCGGAAAGCATGATCACGATGAAATCCGGGAGACGTGAATGCAGCGGGTGGTGGATCAGATGACGTTGTTGCCGATGGGCTTGTTGCTCGTCTGCATGGCGATGGGCACGGCATTGCTTGCCGTTGTCGTCGCCTGGCTGGCACGCGTCACGCTGTTCGACCGGTTGAAGGATCCGTCCGAAGTGCGCGGCTCCGTTGCGGACGTGGTCCACGGCAGCCTGCTGGCCTTCATCGTGTTCGTGCTGGCCCACGTGCTGACGGATGTGCGGGCGAACCTCGGGCATGCCGACGATCAGGCACTGCACGAGGCGTCGGTGGTTCGTCGGCTCGATCGTGAATTGAAGGCCGTTGGCGACGACGATGCCAAGTCGGCGCGCGTATTGCTGCGCGGCTATGTGGCGTCTGCCGTTACCGACGAATGGAAGACGCTGAGCACCGCCGACCCCGAGCTTTCGCCGGATACCGAGACGGCCCTCACGGCGTTCGTCGGCGCGACGCGCCGGGTGATCGCCCGACATGAGGACAGCGCCAGTTCGATTCGCACATTGCTCGACCGTCTGGAAGAGGCGAGGCAGGGACGCTTCGAGAATTCGACGAAGACGGTTCCCGGCGTGTTCTGGTGGGTGATCTCGCTGTTCATGCTCGCGGCAATGGCGATGAATGGTCGGTATCCGGGCTCGTGGAAGAGCAACGTGATCGTCGCGATGCACATGGGTGCGATCGGCATGGTGATTGCGCTGATCGTCAATCTCGACGAACCCTTCCGCGGCTCCTCGGGCATTTCGCCCGTGCCGCTGGCGAAATCCGTCGGCATTGTAGTGCCGAACTGAAGTGCCGACTTGGTGTGCGCGATTTGATGTGCCGAATGAGGTATCGCGCAGAGGCGGTGTGCCGGGCACGACATTCGAAAGCGCTTTCCGCCGGACACCGGCACGCAGACAAATTGATTTGACGATTTACCAGAACCGCCGGTTTTCCGGCACCTAGCCCGACTCAGGACGCCCCCCGATGACTACGCATCCTACGATGAGCCGTAAGGCCATCGCGACCCCGCACGCCCGTCACTTTGCGACGATTGACGCGCACGACCCGCAACCGCCCATCCCGTCGGCAGGGTTCGACCGCGCCGGTGCGTCGATGTCGAAACCTGCGCCGCGCAACTGGCGCCGCTGGTGGGCACTGTTCGCGATTCTGCCGTTCGTGACGTCGGTGGCGGGATGCGGATTGCTGGCGGCACCGTGCCGGGTGGCTTCGGCCGGCTTGAAGATTATTCCGGGGGTTGGGGGTGTGCTGGCCGCGCCGACGGATGCGTGCGCTGCCGCGATCGACTGACCGCAGAAAAAAAGAAAGCCCGCGCGTTGCGGGCTTAATCCATATCAGGAGGAGACATGGAGGAGACGAGTTCAGTATAGGACGGCGTGTTGCGATGCACCATATGTATTTTTACGTAAGTGTCCGCTTGTTGCGTATACGCAACGGAAAATAATCATCATGAAATCAATGAGTTATTTTCGGTGTCGCCGTGCTGTTCAACGAATCCCCCCGGAGAAATCCGAGTCATGCCTCTAGTTATTGTGCGCGTGCACCCTTCTTCGTTGCCATCAGTTGCAGCAGGAACGGTACGGAGTCGCGCAGGGACGGGTTGACCGTCGCATCGTGATCCAGTCCCTGATAGACGCGCACGAGCGTCTTCGTACCGGCTCTGGTGACGTCGCGGGCGAAGGCCTGCTGCATGATGAGCGGCACGTCGATATCTTCCGATCCCATGCCGATGAACACCGGATGCTGGATGCGCAGCGTCGGATAGCGCAGTGACGGTGTCTGGCTGTCCAGCAACTTCTGAATGTCCGGCTGCATGCTGTTGCCGGCGTTCAGCCCGGCGGCAGTGGAATGGTCGGTCAGCGTGTCGATGCACAGCGTGCGCGCTTCGTTGAGGACCGGCAGCGCCTGCGGCGAGAAGTACTTCGCCGGGTTCAGCGACGGATCGCGGTCGGCGGCCGACAGGAAAATGTACATCGCGTATGGAATCTTCGGGTCCGGCGCGCCCGGATCGGGCTGACCCGAGAACAGCTTGCTGGCCGACGTTTGCGCGTTGAAATATGGCGTGCCGGTCAGGATTGTCGCGACGACTTTGACGTCCGGCGCGTACTGCGGCTGGTATCCCGCGGCGGCGAACGCGGCGTGCGCTCCTTGCGACTGCCCGATGAGCACCACGCGGTTCTGTAACGGGAAGACGCTGCGCGCGGCCAGCAGGCTGTCGAGCACGCTATACGCTTCGGCCCGCGAATTCAGATAGTGATGCAGCCCCGGCGAGCCGAGGCCGGCGTAGTCCGGCGCCACCACCGCGAAGCCGAGCGAGAGCCAGGTGTCGAGATATTGAATGTCGCGCGGGCTACGGACATTGAGCGACGGGGCACAAGTGCTGGCGATGCCGACCGTGCCGTGCGCCCAGAGGACGACCGGCCAGCCGCCCGGCGGTGTCGGCCCCTTGGGCAGGAAGACAGCGCCGGTGTCCTCGCGGGCTTCGATGCCGCCGACCCCATCGATGGAGCTATAGCGGATCTTGAACTGCGCGCTGGCTTCCGCGAGTCCGTAGTCGGGATTGAGCGGTTGCCGTTCGACGATCGCGCCGTGCGGAATGGTGACGGGAGCGGCCTCGGGCGTAATCGCATGTGCGGCACGGCCGATGACCAGACTGGCGAACAGCGCGGCGCTGACATAGCGCCACAGGCGGTTGAACATGTTGAACTGTCCTCGTATTGGATGATGCGGGATGCTTGGGCGAGCAGCGCTCGCGCACTGCCCGGATGCCTGCTGCTCTTGCCTGGCCAATACGGGTGACGTTACACCGTCCCCCTGTGAAAGTCTCAATAATGCCGAATCGATGCGTCCCCGACCGTGACGTTCGCGCCTCCTGGCAATCAGGCGCGACCGGATGCGACTGAGTGCGATCGGCCGCGATCAAGCGCGATCAAACACGTCGAGGCGCCCTGCGGCGCACGTCAACCGTGCGACGCCTGACCGCCTTGTGCCTGCGTTGCTGCGGCTTGCTCGGCCTCGCGCCACGCACGGCGCGAGCGACGCATCCGGCGCAGCGCCAGCGACGTCATGGTGATCCAGCCGAACGGACGCGGATCGACGAGCATGCTCACCGCGCGCGCATAGTCCAGCACCAGACCCGGCGTCCACGCCATGGTCTTGGCGCGCTTGCGCAGTTGCGCCGCGACCCACAGCTCCGGCGTGAGCCACAGCCGGACGAACGTCCACCAGCCGGCATCGGCGCCGTTCTGCAATTGCCCCACACGACCCTCGATAGCGGCTTCGAGCGCCTTGGCCACACTGCTCGAACAGTTGCGGTGCGTGAGGTTATACGTGGCGTTGCGCTGGTATGTCTGCCAGAAAGCGGCCAATTGCTGCGGACTGTAATTGCGAATGCGAACCTTGACCGTCGACGGACACCAGGCCTTCGATTCGGTTGCGTAGTCCGGCTGGAACGTGCCGGGCACGTCGTTCTCGCGGGTGGCGCGCAGCAACTGTCCGAACTGATCCGGCGAACGGTCGATTTCCTTCGCGGGGTAGAGACTCACATAGACTCCCTCGTGGCTCTCTAGCGCAGCGTGGCCGGTCGAAATCACGCCATTCTTGTCGACGGCAGCGATATAGCGATCGATCACCGGATGCCGACGTGCAGGGGCTTTGGAGGACCCCGACGGCGTCCAGACGTGCACCGTCAGCGCGGGTTCGGCGTCCGTGGGCGGACCGTCCCAACGCGGGGCGCGGGGACGATCGCGCCACAGGCGGCGCTTGTCTTCCGGGCTACCGAGAATCTGCTCGACGCGGAAGTCGCCACGCATGCGTCGCGCGCGCATGGCGAGCACGAGCACGTTCCACCCGGTGAAGACGAGGCCCAGTCCGATGGCGTACGGCAGTGTGCCCTTGTAGTGCGTGGGATACGGCTGGTAGAAGAAGATCGCCACGCCGATTTCCAGCAGACCGCCGACCATCGCCCAGATCCAGCGCGGATAGCGCACCACGTAGGCCGCCACGCATTGCAGCAGGCCGTCTGCGAGGAACAGCGTGCCGAACAGCATCGACAGCCAGAAGTTGCCGTTGAACTGATGGAAGACGAGTACGAGCAATGCCGCGACCGTGAACGTACCGCCCTTGAGTCCGCGCACGAGCCGTTGACCGCCCACGCCGATGGTCGCGATGGCAAGCGTCGCCAGCCCTTCGAGCAGCAGCAGCCACGCGAAGACCTTGAGCGGGAAATGCACCACGCCGTCGAGCGCATCGACGATCAGCGCCAGGCCGAAGGCAAAGAAGATCGCGCCGATCCAGATCAGCGCACGAGCCCGGCGGCGCAGGTAATTCACGCCAAGCAATAACAGAATCAGACGTACCAACGAGAGTCTCCATCGCATGCGCGCGTCCCGGCAAGGGGACGACACGCACCCCGAATGCGGGAGGGTTAGAACTAATTTGGGATGCCGCTTATTTTTGTCGCTATCTTAGCGCGTCAACCGTGACAGACCAAAAAACAAAGGCGGTGCGTCCCTTACGGGGCGCACCGCCTGTTGTGGCAGACGATACAGACGCATCGCGACCTCACCGGGAGGCACGATACGTTGGTGGGTCTCAGTCCTTCTTGCCTTCGAGCTGCGGCAGGGCGTCGTCGCCCGTCGACGTCAGCAGACCGGCCTTCGCGTAAGTCATCAGCTTCTCGCGCGTGTCGACGATGTCGAGCGTGCGCATCGTGAGCTGGCCGATACGGTCGAGCGGTGTGAAGACCGAATCGCCCTTTTCCATCGTCAGGCGTTCCGGCTTGTACGTCAGGTTCGGCGAGGTCGTGTTCAGCAGCGAGTAGTCGTTGCCGCGACGCAGTTCGATCGTCACTTCGCCGGTGACGGCGCGCGCCACCCAGCGTTGTGCCGTCTCGCGCAGCATGATGGCCTGCGGGTCGAACCAACGGCCCTGATACAGCAGACGGCCCAGACGACGGCCGTTCTCGCGGTATTGCTCGATGGTATCTTCGTTGTGGATGCCCGTCACGAGGCGTTCGTAGGCGATGAACAGCAGCGCGAGGCCCGGGGCTTCGTAGATGCCGCGGCTCTTCGCTTCGATGATGCGGTTCTCGATCTGGTCGCTCATACCCAGACCATGACGGCCACCGATGCGGTTGGCTTCTTCGAACAACTCGACGGCGTTGGCGAACGTCTTGCCGTTCAACGCCACCGGCTGGCCTTCTTCGAAGCGAACCGTGACTTCTTCAGCCTTGATCGCGCAATCGTCGCGCCAGAACGGCACGCCCATGATCGGCTGCACGATCTTGATGCCCGAATTCAGGTGCTCGAGATCCTTGGCTTCGTGCGTGGCGCCGAGCATGTTCGAGTCCGTCGAATAGGCCTTCTCGACCGACATCTTGTAGTCGAAACCGTTGGCGATCAGGAATTCCGACATTTCCTTACGGCCACCGAGTTCGTCGATGAACGTCTGGTCCAGCCACGGCTTGTAGATTTGCAGACCCGGGTTGGTCAAGAGACCGTAGCGATAGAAACGCTCGATGTCATTGCCCTTGTACGTGCTGCCATCGCCCCAGATGTTGACGCCATCTTCCTTCATGGCGGCCACGAGCATCGTGCCCGTGACGGCGCGGCCGATCGGCGTGGTGTTGAAGTACGTGACGCCGGCGGTCGAAATGTGGAACGCGCCCGATTGCAGGGCGGCGATGCCTTCGGCCACGAGTTGCGCACGGCAGTCGATCAGGCGGGCGTTCTCGGCGCCGTAACCCATCGCACGGCGCGGGATGTCTTCGTAATCAGGTTCGTCCGGCTGACCCAGATTGGCCGTGTAAGCGTAGGGAATCGCGCCCTTTTGGCGCATCCAAAGCAGCGCAGCGCTGGTGTCGAGACCGCCCGAAAAGGCGATGCCGACCCGTTGTCCCGTGGGGATGTGTTGCAGAATCGTGGTCATCGGCGTGAAAAAGCTGGGTTTTTAACCTGTCAAGTATCCCCGTCCGGACTAGGGATGGTCAAGTCTGATGGGCGATTCGTGCCGTTTCGTGCCGCTTTGTCCGGCTTCCCGGCGCTTTTCCCGCACGCCAGGACTGCATTCCAGCGATGTCATCCTTTCATCGCGTGGCGTCGCGTCGGACTCGCTCACCACTGCGTGCCGGCCACGCTGCATGCAGACGCCAGAAAGTCCGAAAACGCCCGGATCACGAGCGATGCCTGACGATGCTGCGGATAGACGACATAAATCGACGACGGCGTGGGCTCGAAGTCGTCGAGCACCGTCACGAGACGCCCGCCCAGCAAGGCCGGCGCGACGATGAACACCGGCAGCCAGGTCAAGCCCAGCCCGGCGACGGCGGCGTCGCGGGCCAGTTCGCCGTTGTTCACGCGAAGACGCCCGGACACCGGGATTTCCAGCGGATGCCCGTCGCGCGCGTAATGCCAGTTCACCCGCTGGCTATGGCCGTAGGGCAGCAGCGCGTGATCGCGCAGGTCTTCCGGGGTTTGCGGCGCGCCGTGAGCGTCCAGATAGCGCGGGCTGGCGCAGGTGACCATCCGCATGGGCGCGACCGTCCGGGCGATCAGCGATGAATCGGCCAGCGCGCCGATGCGCACCGCCACGTCGTAGCCTTCGCCGATGATGTCGACGGTGCGGTCGTTCAGTTCCAGCTCGATCGTGACGTCCGGATACGTCGTGAGAAACGAGGGGATCACCGAGCCGAGGAACATTGTGCCGAAGGACATCGGCGCGGAGACCCGCAGATTGCCGCGCGGGCGTTCTCCCTGACTGCTCACCGCCAGATTCGCGGCTTCGACGTCGTCGATGATGCGCTTTGCCCGCTCGTAATAGATCCGTCCAAGGTCAGTCACCGACAGCCGCCGCGTCGTGCGCAGCAGCAGGCGAGCGCCGAGCGACTGCTCCAGCGAGGAGATGCGACGGCTCACGAACTGCTTCGACAGGCCGAGCTTTGCTGCCGCGCCGGTAAAGCTCATGGCGTCCACGGCGGTGACGAAGATACGCATGTCGTCGAGCAGATCCATCGGTCCGATTTCCGTCGTCAGAAAGAGTGAGAGAAAGCATGAGGGGGAAGCGGGTGACAACTCACGGATTCCTATCCGCATTGTCACCCTGAAGCCGACAATCTTAGCCGAGATGGCGAGGCGCCATGGTCGACGGGGATATCCTCGCCGTCGATGCCGGTGTCTTTCGGGGCGGGTGGACGCGGACCACGAACGTCCGCGCCCACGTCCGACGCCATCGTCCCCGACTACCGAAGCGCCAACCGAAGCCCCAGCAGGATCGCGCCGGTGCCCGCGACCGCCAGCGCCGTCGGGCGATGGCCGAAGATGCCCCAGTCGAGCAGCGCCGTGACCACGGGCACCAGATAGAACAGGCTGGTGACGGTCACGAGATTGCCGGAGGCGATCATCCGGTAGAGCAGTAGCGTGGCGCCCACCGAAATCACCAGCCCCATGTAGAGCAGGGGCAGCCAGAAGCCGACGGTGCCATCGATGTGCCACGGCTGCGTCGGTGCGACGAGCAACGCGAGTGCCAGCCCCACGGCGTACTGCAAGGGCAGCACGTCGAGGGGGGTCTGCCGCGAGCCTTTCTGCGCGAGCGTGCCGAGCGTCATGCAGGCGAGTGCGCTCAGCGCCCAGATCGATCCCGCTGCCGACAGTCGGGCGGACATCAGGCTCTGGGCGACGACGAGCGCCAGCCCGGCGAGCGCGACGGCAAGACCCAGCAGACGGCGCGCACTGTGACGTCGCTCCAGCGCCACCAGCGTGAGAATCGGCTGGACACCGAGCACCGTCGCCAGCGCCCCCGGCGTGATGCCGTTGGCCAGCGCGAGCAGATACGCAGCCTGGTAGCCGCCGATCAGCAATACGCCCGTGCCGGCGACCTGCCATCGCGTACCGGCGGCGGGCCACCATTGGCGTCTCGTGAGCGCGATGAGCGTCAGTGCGGCGAGTGCCACACCCAGACGAATCACGAGAAAGGCAAACGCCGACGCATGCGTCAGCCCCCATTTGGCGGCGAGTGCGCCGCCGCTCCAAAGCAGAACGAACAAGAGCGTTGCGCCATGCCGGCGCCACGCGAGACCATCGAGTTGCATCGATCTTCCCCAGTGCAGTCTGTCCGCCTCGTGCTGCCGCTGCGTCGGCCACGTGCATGGCGCGTGCGCGGGCGTGCTGACATCGACGTATCGACTCGCCCATGCATCGATGCATCAAGGCATCAAGGCATTGCAGTGAACCGATTCGTGCAAAGCAGCGTCATCGCGTCTGACGCAACGCGCAGACAGGCGGGACAGAACTGATATTCAGATGAAAAGGTGTTGTGCCGGGTGACGAACACCCGGCGCGCCAGACGTGGCGTCAGGCCACTACGGCGCTGACGACCACCACAGCGGGCGGTGCCACGCCGGACGGCGGGGGAGGCGCGACGGCCGCAAAACGTCCGCGCAGCCGTGCGCTCGCACCGCGTTGCGGCGGCGATACGGCGAGGCGGATGGACGAGTCAGCGGTCATGGATCGATGAGAAGAAAGGTAACGCCCGTCACTCGACGGGCGTGGACACACTTTACACGGCGGACTCTGAACGAGCAAGCGCGCGTCCGATAGTTTCAGGCGGTGGGCCAGTCGCCGGTGCGCTCGACGCTGGGCGACGCCTCGCCGTCGCGCCACGCGGCGGGCAGCGCACCGCGCACGCGCCGCACTTCACGCACGTGCAGACGGACTAGTCGCAGCGCGCCTTCGAAGCCGCTTTCGGTCTCGTCGTGCCAGAGCACCTCGGCATCGCCCGCGACGTGCAGAAAATCGCCCGATGCGAAGTCGACGAACACCAGCCCCGCGCGCGGATTGACGTGCAGGTTGCCGAGCGTGTTGTAGAACGAATTGCCGCGAAAGTCGGGCCACATCAGCGTGTTCGCATCCTCCACGCGCACGAACCCCGGCTTGCCGCCGCGATGCGAGACGTCGGTGCCCGCGCTGCGTTGCGTTGCACCGTCTCCCGCGTAATGCGTCGCGATGAAGAACGTGTCGGCGCTGGCGATCTGCCACTGGGCTTCGTCGTCGAGCGAGGTCTGCGACGGCTCGGCCACGGGCGGCGCGTCATGTTCCTGCGGTGTGATCTCCCGCTTGCGGATGTACTGCGGGCAATTGCCGAAGCTTTGCGCAACGCGCAGCGTGAAGCCTTGCGCATCGACTTCCTCGACGGTGCCATTCATCCGATTGCGACGGCGCGTTGACGGCTCGATGCCGAGTAACCCGACCGACGCCCCCTGCCGCACCGCGCTGTAGAGCGGATCGGTCGGCGGCGCAAACGCGTTCACGCGCAGCAGCGTCGGGTCGGGCGAATGGGCAAAGCCGGGCGTGCCGCTCAACAACGTGGCCCACGGTTGATCGTCGGCATCGAGCGCGCCCATCACGACGAACGGCAGTTGCGCGAAGAACTGACGGTGCTGATCCGGCATCGCGAGACGAATCACGCGCCCGCCGATTTCCGCCATCGCTTCACGCGAGCCGGCCAGCGTCTGCACGTAGATCTCGCCGGCATGGAACGGCGATTCGAGTTGAAGGGGTGTCGGGGCGGGGGCGTTCATGCGTCTCTCCTTCAGTTCAGGCGACATCCGGCCGGAGGGGGCGGCCGAACCTTTGGTCAGGCGGCAAGCGCATTCAGACCGCAGGCCGTGGGGGCCATCGGTACGAAACGCGGCATCGCTTCGATGCGAGCCAGCCAGGCGCGCACGGCGGGATACGGCTGGAGCGAGACGTTGCCTTCAGGGGCATGCGCCAGATACGTGTACAGCGCGATATCGGCAATCGTCGGCGTGGCGGCGGTGACGAACGCCGTCGCCTTCGGCCCGCTCAGATGTGCTTCCAGACGCGTGAGCAGCAGCACGCCGCGCTCGATCATCGCGGTCGTGTCGACGTTGCGGTTGAACACCACCGCCACGCGCGCGGCGGCCGCACCAAAGGCGAGATCCCCGGCAGCGACGGACAGCCAGCGCTGCACATCGGCGGCGGCCACGGCGTCTTGCGGCAACCACGCGTGCGACACGTCGTAGCGATTCGCGAGATAGACGAGGATCGCGTTGGAATCGGCGAGCACCACGCCGTTGTCGTCGATGGCGGGCACCTGACCGAACGGGTTGATGGCGAGGTAAGGGGGCTGCTTGTGTTCACCGGACCCCAGATCGACGTCGACCGTCTCGTAAGGCAGGTCGAGCAGCCGGAGCATCAGCTCGACGCGATGGCAATGACCCGACAGCGCGAACCGGTACAGACGGATCGGGCGAGCGGGAGCGTGGGCATGGGTGTCGGCAGGGCGGGTCATAGGGCATCTCCGTTGGCAAGAACATAGGGAACGTGCGGATGCTGGCGTCAGAACCGTCACGCGATAAACGCATTGTCCATCTCGCCGATTTCCGGATAAATGGCGTCAACCTGATTTGACTACTCCGAAAATCGGAGTAATGATGCGCCGCATGGACAAACTTCGCGCAATGCAGACCTTCGTGGCCATCGTCGATCAGGGCAGCCTGAGTGCGGCGGCGCGCGCGCTCGATTCCTCTCTGCCCGCCGTGGTTCGCACGCTGGCGGCGCTGGAAACGTCGCTCGACGTGCGCCTGCTCAATCGCACCACGCGCCGTATCGCGCTCACCGAAGAGGGGCGGACGTATCTCGACACCTGCCGTCAGATCCTGAGCGAGTTGCACGAGGCTGAGGCGCGGCTGGCGGCGCGTCATGAGGCACCGACGGGCACGCTTGTCGTCACTGCGCCGGTGCTGTTCGGGCAGTTGCACGTGGCGCCTGCGTTGTATCGGTTCCTTCGCGCCTATCCGGCAGTGAAGTGTCGCCTCATGCTCAACGATCGCGTGGTGAATCTGTGGGAGGAGGGCATCGACGTCGGCATCCGCATTTCACCGCTGGAGGATTCCACGCTCGTGGCGCAAGGCATCGGCGCGATTCGTCGCGTGGTGGTGGCGAGCCCGTCGTGCATCGCCGAGCAGGGGGACGTGAAGCATCCGCGCGAGCTGATCGGCAAGAATTGCATCCTGTCGCACGGCGGCGGCTACGGTCAGTGGCGCTTCTGGGAGGGCGGGCGAGAGTCGGTCGTTGCGGTCGACGGCAATCTCGAAATCAGTCACGGGATGACGGCGGTCGAAGCATGCATCGATGGTGTTGGCTACGGTTGCTTCCTGTCATATCAGGTGGCGGGGGCGTTGGCTGATGGGCGGCTGGTGCGTGTGCTGACGGACTTCGAAGGGCCTGCCCGGCCGGTCAGCATCGTCTATCCGCATGCGCGCCTGTTGCCGTCGCGCACGCGCGCTTTCGTCGAATGGATGAAGCGGGAATTGCGGGATGTCGCGATGACGTGAGGCGTCGGACGATGCGTGTGAGGCGGATGTATAGCGGATGTGAAGCTGACGTCAAGCGGACAAAAGAACGCGGAAAGCGACGGCGCCGCTTCCCGCTTAAAAAGCCCGCCGACGCCAACCGGCGGGCCGCTTCGTTCTTCGTTCGATCAGGATGTCGTGAGACATCCGGTACTAAATCGGTACTACGGGCCGCAGAGGTTGTGAAGATTACCAGCCACGGTGCCAGCCGCGATCATGACGCTCTTCCCAGCGACGGTGTTCCCAACGGCGCTCGCGCCAGTCGTCCCAACGATCGCGACCGTAGTACACGACCGGTTGCGGCGCGCGATACACCGGTTGCGGTGCCACGTACACCGGCTGCGGCGCGACATAGACCGGCGCAGCCACGACAGGTGCGGGCACGCCGAGGTAGAGACCGACGTCCACACGAGCCGAGGCAGCGGTCGATGCGACTGCGGCGGCGGCGCCGAGGGCAGCGATGATCAGAATGCGTTTCATGGTGTCCTCCATGAGCGCTCGCAGCAGGATGCGGGATGCAATCGACACTACGCGCGCGGTGGCAATGAAGCCGGTGAGTCGGATGGGTTCGGTAGCGCTTCGGACGTTGCCGTCGGTGTGAGCCTGTCGTCGAACCGTTGATGCCAGTCTAGCGACGGCCTCGCGTAGCAGGTGCTACGAGGGTGTTGGGGATGTGTCGTTTTGTAACGCCGGTGGACGTGCCGGATGCAGACTGGGACCGACACACAAAAGGGTCGGCATATCCATCGCAGAAAAAACAAAAGGCGTCACGCGAGAACGCGGACGCCTTTTGCTTTTTGTTCGTTGGTAGGCTCGATTGGATTCGAACCAACGACCCCCACCATGTCAAGGTGGTGCTCTAACCAACTGAGCTACGAGCCTAGAAAGACCGCGAGTATAGGGTGAATTTCAGAAGCTGGCAAGCGTTTCGCGAGAAATTCCTGAAAAAAGTGGGTGCGATGCTCATTCGCCGCGCTTGGGCGGCTTCGCTGGCTTCGTCGACTTGGCCCGCGTGCTCCGCGTGCGCCTTTTCGTTGTCTCTTTCGTTGCCTCGCTGCCTTCCGCCGGCTTCATGGGCGAGGGCTCCTTTGGTGCGATGGGTTCCCTCGACTCCCTCGTCCCGGACGTGTCGACCGTCGCGAGCGGCGCTGCGACCGGCCCGTTGCGCTTCGGCTTGATGCGCACCCAGATCCCCTTGTTGCTGCCGCTGCCCGAGCGTTGCTCCACGTCGAACAATCCGGTGGTCGCCACGAGGTCGCTGAGTTTGCCGAAGCCGTAGTTGCGCGCGTCGAAGTCCGGGGCCTGCTTGGCGATGTGGTTGCCGATGGAGCCGAGGCTTGCCCAGCCGTCTTCGTCGGAGACGGCGGTCACCGCATTGCGCAGCAGTCGCACGAGTCGCGTGTCGCGTTTGAGTTCGGACGCGCTGCGGCGCTTGCGCGGCGTGGGGGCTTCGTCGTCGTCAGGTTCATCGTCCTGGCGCAGCAATTCCGTGTAGATGAACTTGTCGCACGCGGTGACGAAGGGCTGCGGGGTCTTGCGTTCCCCGAAGCCGTACACGATCAGCCCCTGCTCACGGATGCGCGATGCGAGCCGTGTGAAATCGCTGTCGCTGGACACGAGACAGAAGCCGTCGAAGCGCCCGGTGTAGAGCAGATCCATCGCGTCGATGATCATGGCGCTGTCGGTGGCGTTCTTGCCGACGGTGTAGCGAAATTGCTGGATCGGTTGAATCGAATATTCGAGCAGGCATTTCTTCCAGCCGTCGAGATTCGGTTTCGTCCAGTCGCCGTAAATGCGCTTGACGCTCGCGACGCCGTATTTGGCAACTTCGGTGAGCAGGCCTTCGACGATGGCGGGCGCGGCGTTATCGGCGTCGATCAGTACGACGAGCGTGGGGCCTTGAGCGGCCACGGGCGTTGTCACTGGCATGAAAGGGTTCCTTGGACGCGAAGACAAATGTGTGTGGAAGCGAAGACGCTTTCGATCCTCTCGAACGCCGTCTTCCCAACATTCGCGCATTATGGCCCGGAACGATGACCGCCACGCATCATCCCGCCAGTCATGAGACGGCCGCAACGCGATCGCGCTCGGTCATTGCGCCCAGCGTCTGCTTCTCGGCGAACGCCTACGCCTGCGCGGCGGCCTGCTCGATAAGCGAAATCACGCGTTGCGGATCGCGAATCTCGTTGGCCAGCAGCAGGACGACTTTCGCGAGCAGTAACTCGCGTTTGGCTTCCGGCGCGGCATCGATCGCCAGCGCGAGCGTGTCGTAGATGTCTTCGAGGCCGGCGATGGCGGTTTGTTGGGCGGTCATGACAGGGCTTCCCTAAATGCAGTTCACGTAGCGCTATGTAGCGCGATGGAGCGACGATCCGGTGACGTCGTCGATCAGACGCGCGCCGTCGCGTGCGCGAGCGCATCGGCCAGACGTGTCGCGTCGAGCTTCAGCCAGCGGGCGCAGATGTGGTGATCGGGGCGCACGAGATACGTCGTGCCGTCCTCTGCACCGTATTTCGCGGCCGCGTGGCCCGTCGGGTCCGGCAACGTCAGATCGGCACCGGCGACGCTGTGTTGCGACAGCGCGAAGGCAACGACTTGCACCGGCACGCCGCGCTCGCGCCACGTCACGACTTCCTGACGGAGCGTGTCGTCGAGCGGCGGGTCGCCGAACGTCACCAGATGGAAGGCCGCACCGAGGTGATCGTAGAGATAGTCGTTATCGCCGAGCTTCACGTTGGGGGCCGGCGCGCCGACCGTGGGGCCTGCCGCCATCGTCGCGTTGTCGTCGCTCGGGCTGTTGAGCGGCGAGTCGCGATAGTCGTGCGCGCGCGACGTGCGCCAATGAAATAGCGGACGTACGAATTCATGATCGAGCGAGAGATCAAGTACGGCGTCGCGCAGCACGCGAAAACCGTGCGAGGGCGGCGTCATGAAGCGGGTGCTCTTGCCGGCTTCCGCAATGATCTCGCGCGCGGCGCCCACACGGTCATGCGTGTACGACGCCAGCAGCGGTTCAGGGGCCGCGCCCTTGACGACCGCTGCCAGTTTCCACGACAGATCGATGGCGTCCTGAAAGCCGGTGTTCGCGCCGCGCACACCGAAGATCGGCAGCAGGTGGGCGGCGTCGCCCGCGAAAAGGATGTGGCCGTGGACGTAATCGGGAAGCGTGAGCGCGCGGGCCGAATACACCGAGCACCAGTCGAGGTCCCACGGCTTGCCGCCGAGACCCATCATGTCCAGTTGCGCGTTGATGCGCTCGCGAATTGTCTCGGGTTGCAGCGCATGTTCGGACGTCTCGTCGACCGGCAACTGATAGTCCACGCGCCAGATGCCGCCCGGCTCGCGATGCATCAGCACCGTGTTGCCGGGATTCCAGTCGGGCGCGAAGTAGGCAAGGCGCTCCGTCGGCAGATCGAGGTCGATGCGAATGTCGGCGATAACGAAGCGCCCCTCGTAGCTCGCGCCTTCGAAGCGCAGGCCGAGCGCGGTGCGCACCGTCGAGCGCGCGCCGTCGGCCGCCACGAGCCACGCGGTGTGTTGCGTGTACTCGCCCTCGGGGGTGTCGATTTGCAGCACCACGCCGCCTTCACTGCCATCGTCCTGAGCGACCGGGGTGAGCCCCACGAGCTTGTTGCCCCAGCGAATCTCCACGAGCGGTTCGCGCTCGATCGCGTCGACCAGATAGCTCTCGAGCACATTCTGTTGCAGGTTGATGAGCGGCGCGAAGCGGTCGTCTTCGTCGACCGGCGATTCCATGCGGAACACGCGCTGGCCGCGGTAGTACGAATTGCCGCTGGTCCAGGGCAGCCCGTTGGCGACGACGGCATCCGCCACCCCGACCGCTTGCAGAATCTCCTGCGAGCGACGCGTAAAGACGATGGCTCGGCTGCCTTCCGAGACCTGCTGCTCCGCTTGCAGCACGACGCAGCGCACGCCGTGACGCGCGAGCGCAAGGGCCGTGACCATGCCGATGGGACCGCCGCCGACGATGGTGACGGGCACCGTTGGCGCGTCGCTCTGTGTGGCAGCGCGCGGATAGAAATGGGGATAGACGCGATACGCGTGATAAAGCGACGCGCGCGGGGTGGTCTCTGGTTTATGCATGATGCGGCACCCGGAAAACGGCTCGGCGCACGGGCTGCGGATCCCTTGCCGACGCGAGCGCGACGCAGGGGCGCAAACATCACGCGCAAATGGCGCACGGCGTCATCGAGCTTTACGAGATTTGGTTGCTAACGCAACAATTCTAGTGTGCTAAGGTTGCGTTCGCAACAAAATATCGACCCATTTCGTCTAGGGGAAAACACTGAAATGCGGCCATCCCACAAATCGCTCGACCAGTTCCTGACGTACAAGATGCACCGTCTGATGAAGCAGCACGATCGGCGCATCTCGCAGTCGTACGCGGACGGCGCGCAACTCAGTCTGGCGGAATCGCGCGTGCTGGCGGCCGTGGGGTCGGCAGGGGCGTTGTCGAATTCGGAACTGGCGCGTCGCGCGAATCTGGACAAGAGTCAGGCGAGCCGTGGCGCCGACGGGCTGGTCACTCGCGGGTTGGTGCGGCGTGCGCCGGACGATCACGACGGTCGCGCGGTCAAAGTCACGCTGACCCCCGAGGGCGAACGTGTCTGGCGCGTGGTGATCGACGCCGCTCGCGCGCATTACGAGCAACTGTTCGACGCCCTCTCGGACGACGAGATGCGCGTGTACGAACGTCTGCTCGACAAACTGCTGCTGCGCTCGGACGAACTCGACGAGCAGGGTTGAGCGGCGCGTAACGTTTCCACCGATGGCAAAAAAAGGGCACCCGAAGGTGCCCTTTTTGCGTCATGCGAAGCGCGATAAAGCGCGATGAGATCGCTATCGCGCCATCGTCATCCGGCCATCAACCAAATGCCAGCGTCTTCGTCAGATCGCCCGGCGGGTTCGTGCCGCGTGCGGCGAAGGCCGCGTTACGGTAGGCAATGCCTTCGAGCGTCGGCAGGTCATGCAGACGCGTGACGAAGCGCAGGATCGACGTCGTGTCGTAGAACGTGTGATCGACGACGCCACGCCTGGCGAACGGCGAGACCACGATGGCCGGAATGCGCGAGCCCGGACCCCAGCGGTCGCCCTTCGGCGGCGCAACGTGATCCCACCAGCCGCCGTTCTCGTCGTACGTGATCACGACCACCATGTTGTTCCACTGCGGCGACTTCATCAGGTGCGCGAGCACGTTTGCCACGTGCTGGTCGCCCGACTCCACGTCCGAATACCCGGCGTGCTGGTTCAGATTGCCCTGCGGCTTGTAGAACGTGACGGCGGGCAGCTTGCCGGCAATCGCGTCGGCGATGAATTTGTTCGAGATCGGGCTGTCGCCTTCACCGCCATCGCGCAGGTGCGTCTCGCGTGCTGCCGTGCCCGGCGCGAACTGGGCGAAGTAGTTGAACGGCTGATGGTGGTACTGGAAGTTCGGCTTGTCCGCACCGCCCTTGTGATCGAGCGCCGACTGCCATGCCCCCGCGTACCAGGCCCACGACACCCCCTTGTGCGAGAGCAGATCGCCAATGGTCGCGTAATTCTGCGGCGGCAGCGTCGACGGGTTCGACGGATCGGCCAGATGCTTGTCGCCCGAGGCCGCAGGCTTGACCGGCGACGGCTGGTACGCCGGCATCATCGTGTTCACCGCGTAGTTGTCCGGCGTGATGGCCCCGTCGCGCACGAACTTCGGCTTGCCGTCGGCCGCCGAGGCCGGCGAGTCCGGCGCCACTGCCAGACGCACCCCTTGCGGGCCGTCGGCCAGCACGGCGATCTTGTCCTTGGCCGGGCTTTGCGCGGCGTTCGGATACACCGGCGGGCGTGCCGTCACGAGGAACTGGTGATTCAGGAACGAGCCGCCGAAAGCCGCCATGAAGAAGTTGTCGCACATCGTGTACTGCTGCGCGATCTTGTACATGTCGAGCGTCTTGGCCGTCTCGCCGTAGTAACCCATCACGAGGCCGCCCGAGTCGGCCCAGGCGGCGAACTGGTTGTTCGCGCCGTCGTTGATCTGCATCTGGTTCTGCCAGAACAGATGCCACAGGTCGCGCGTGATGACCGACTCCGGCAGCAGCTTGCCCTCGGTGTCCTTGAGCATGAACGGCGCGTTCGGTTGACGTGCGATGTCCTTCTCACCGATGTGATACTTCTTGCCGCCGATCATCTGCGAGCGCGGCACGAGGCCGTCGAAGACCGGAGGCAGCAGCGACATCGGCGTCTTGCCGTCGCGATCGAGCTGCGTGTAGGCCGACGCGGCAACCTTCGACAGCGGCTTCTCAAGACCGGGGAAGTCGGCGAACAGGTTGTTGAAGCTGCGGTTCTCGAGATAGATCACGACGACTGTCTTGACGTTCGCCTTGAGCTGGGCGTCGAACGTACCGCCGGGCGCGACGGCCGTGGGTGCACCGGCACCGCCTTCCGCTGCGCAACCGCTCAACGTGGCCCCGGCCGCGCCGGCAGCGCTGATCGCGGCCAGTCCCTGAAGGATGCGGCGGCGCGACGGGTTCGTCGGATCGTCTTCGTGCGAGAGATCGGTGTCGACCGAGGGATCGTGCGGCTGGGGTGTGGTGTCGTGCGTCATGATGTCCTTGTTTGACGTGTCGGGCAGTGGGGCGCGCGTGAGCGTCCGCGACCGGGCGGCAAGGACTGACGGACAACGGGCCGAAAGGCGGCGCACGCCACATCGTCAGCTTGCCCGGGGCGGGCGAGGCAAGCGACGTTTGTACGCGGGAATTGTGACGTTTCGGTGACATCGTCGCCGCGTCACGCAGAGCGAAACCTGGCGGGGAGGTGGCGTGTACCGATCAGACCGACGGCGCGGCCTGACGGCCCGGATACCCCGTGTCCTCGAACAATCCCGTCTGGAATTGTTCGACCAGATCGTCGAGCAGTGCGCGCAGGGCGCTCGGCATCTGCTTGCGGGAGATGTACACGCCGTAGACGGTCATCTCACGTGGCACGTAATCCGGCAGCAGCGCGCGCAGCGTGCCGTCGCGCAGATGCGGCAGCGCCGAGTACACCGGCTGCATCGAGATACCCGCGCCCGCGAGCGTCGCGGCAAACACCACGTTCACTTCATTGGCTGACAGATTGCCGCCCACGGGCACGCCGAGCGGTGCGCCGTTATGCGTGAATTGCCAGAGACTCTTGCCGAAGTAGGTGTACGTGAGGCAGTTGTGAAGCGCGAGGTCTTCGGCGCGCTCGGGTGTGCCGTGACGCTGAAGGTAGGACGGCGCCGCGCACACCACCGAGTGGCAGGTCGCCAGCTTGCGGGCGATGAGACCGGGAGACGGCTCCGACGTGACACGGATCGCGAGATCGATGCGCTCGTCGACCAGATCGACCGTGCGGTCCGCCACCACGAGATCGATGGCCACGCCCGGATGCCGGACGATGAAGCGAGTGACAGCCGCTGCCAGAAACGCCTGCCCGAGCGACGTACTGCACGCCACGCGTAACAGACCTCGCGGCGTGCTGTCGGCGTTCGATGCGCAAGCCAGATCGTCGGCGATGCCCAGCATCTCGCGGCAGCGCGGCAGGGCGTCGTTGCCGGCGTCCGTGAGACTCACGGCCCGCGTGGTCCGGTGCAGCAGGCGCGTGCCGAGCCACGCTTCGAGTTCGGCTAGATAGCGCGAGACCATCGCACGCGACATATCGAGACGCTGTGCCGCCGCTGTGAGCGAGCCGCGCTCAGCCACTTCGGTGAAGACCCGCATCGCAGTCAGACGGTCCATGATTTGCTCGATCGATGCAACAAAGTGATCGTCATTATGGGCTTTTTTTGCGCGAGTGGCGCGACTACGATGGCACTCATGGAACGCGCCGAACCGGTCGTGCATGTCGTGTCTGACATGCGATGGCGGCGCTGCATCACCGAGGACACCCTGAAATGCCCCAAGCCACTCTGCATTACATTGCCGACCCGTTGTGCGGCTGGTGCTACGCCGCTGCGCCGCTGGTGCGCGCTGCGCGTGACGTCACCGGACTGGACGTCGCGTTTCACGGCGGCGGCATGATGGCCGGCCCGAACGTTCAGCCGGTCACGCCGCAACTGCGCAATTACGTCATGCCGCACGATCACCGGATCGCGGCGCTCACCGGCCAGCCGTTCGGCGATGCCTACTTCGAGGGCCTGCTGCGCGACAGCACGGCCGTGTTCGACTCCGCACCACCCACGGCGGCCGTGCTGGCGGCCGAAGCGCTCGCGGGGCGCGGCCTCGACATGTTCGCGGCAGTCCAGCGCGCCCATTACGTCGACGGCAAACGCATTGCCGATCGCGATGTGCTCGTCGACCTTGCCGCTGACCTCGGACTGGATCGCGATGCTTTCGCGAAGGCGTTCGACGAACAGGATGCCGCGACGCTCATGCAGCACTTCCGCGACAGCCGTGCGTGGCTCGCCCGTGTCGGGGGCAGCGGCTTCCCGACGTTCGCGCTGGAGACCGACGGTCAGTGGGAACGGCTCGAACCGGGCCGCTACCTCGGCCAGCCGGACGCGTGGCGGGATGCGCTTCGTGAGCGTCTGCTCGCCATTCAAGCGGCCGCGGCGACCCATACCACTGCCGGGACCGCAGACGGATTGCCGCAGTGCGGCCCCGACGGCTGCGCGATCTGAGTCGCGGCGTGCGCCGTCTTACCGCATTCGCTCCGCATTCGCATTTCGAACACCCCCTCACCTCCAGGAGAGTCCTGATGAAAGTCGCTTTGATTGGTATCACCGGCCGCGTCGGTACGCGCGTTGCCGAAGAACTGCTGCAACGTGGTCACACCGTCACGGGTATCGCGCGGAATCCCGAGCGCGTCGAAGCCGAAAAAGGCCTCACCGTGGTCAAGGGCGACGCCGCAGACCCGTCGTCGCTCGCGCCGCTGCTCGCCGGGCATGACGCTGTCATCAGCGCCGGACGCTTCGTCTCGATGGACGCCGCCAAGCTCATCGACGCCGTCAAGCGCGCCGGTGTGCCGCGTCTGCTGGTCGTAGGCGGTGCAGGCAGTCTGGAGATCGCGCCGGGCAAGGCACTGATCGATACGCCCGAATTCCCGGAGGCCTACAAGCCGGAAGCGAGCGCTGGCCGCGTGTTTCTGCAAGTGCTGCGTGCCGAGCCGAAGGACTCGCCGCTGAACTGGACGTTCCTGTCGCCGGCAGCCCTGTTCGAACCGGGCGAGCGCACGGGCAAGTTCCGCATCGGTGCGGACGGTCTGCTCGTCGACGCCAACGGCAAGAGCTGGATTTCGATGGAAGACTATGCGATCGCGCTGGTCGACGAACTCGAGAAGAACCAGCACCCGCGTGCGCGTTTCACGGTCGGGTACTGAACGTCGGAAGCCTTCGACGCCACAGCAGTGACGGCAGCGCGCGCCGATGCCCGGTGCCCGGTGGAATCAGCGCGCCTGCCGGAATGTGAGGTTGTAGCGCACCGCTTGCGCGTCGAAGCTGCCTTCGACGCTGGCAATGCCGTGGTAGACGAGTCGCGACGGGCCACCCCACACGACGACGTCGCCCGGCTCCAGCCGCACGCGGCGCGTCCGGTCGCTGCGTTGCAGCCCGCCCCACAGGAAGACGGCCGGCAACCCGAGCGACACCGACACGATGGGCGCGCCCAGCTCGCGTTCGTCGCGGTCCTGATGCAGCGTGAGACGCGCGTCGAGCGTATAGCGGTTGATGAGGCACGCGTCCGGCGCGAAATCACGGTAACCGGCCGCTTCCGACGCGTCACGCGCCAGATCGACGAACGATGCAGGCATCGACGGCCACGGCTGCTTCGAGAGCGGATCGTGCGTGCCGTAGCGATACCCCATCTTGTCGCTGATCCATCCCACGTCCCCGCAATTGGTCATTGCGACCGACATCCGCTTGCCCCCCGGCGTCAGCCAGTGACGCAGCGGCGCCCGCGCAATCACACCATCGATATCCGCGTGCAATGTCGTCAGACGCGAGCGCGCGAAGCCGCGCAGCACGAACGCGCCCGGACCGAGTTCGTCGGCCTTCGGGGCGTTGGGGGCGTTGGGGGCGGTGGCGTCGTTGCCGAAGAGGTCGAGCGTCATGTCACTTCATTGGGGGCTGCGGGGCTTTCGTAGACATCGATGGGCGGAAAGTCACGTCGCATCGTGCAGGATTACGCCCAGCGTATGACGCAGGCCACTGCGCACGCGACTCACGCCGTGCCGCATGTTGACGCGGTACACGCCGCGCGTGCCATTGACCGGCCGGTGATGCACGGCGAACACGACGGCGTCGCCTTGCGTGAGCGGCACGACTTCGGCGCGCGACTGCATGCGCGGACGTTGCTCCGTCAGCACGAACTCGCCACCCGTGAAATCTACGCCGGGCTTCGACAGCAGAATCGCCACCTGCAACGGGAAGACGTGATCCCCATAGAGGTCCTGATGCAGGCAATTGTAGTCGCCTGCTTCGTAACGCAATAGCAGCGGCGTGGGGCGGCGCTGTCCGGCGTCGTGACACTGTTCTAGGTAGGCGCGATGCGTTGCGGGATAGCGGGTTTCGATGCCCATCGCCTTATGCCAGCGATGGGCGATCTCGCGTAGCGGTGCGTAAAACGTTTCACGCAATTCGGCGACGAGCGGCGGCAGCGGGTAAGCGAAGTACTGATACTCGCCTTGCCCGAAGCCGTGACGCGCCATCACGATCCGGCTGCGAAAGCGCTCGGATGTCGGCGCGGTACTGCTTCGTCCATGCTGCCCGTTTGGGTTGCCGTACATCTCGCTGAGCGCGTGACACTCTTGCGCGCTCAGCAAGCCGGGAATGCGCGCCGCGCCGAAGCCGTTGAGTTCGTCTTCGAGCGCGGCCCAGTCGAGCGACGGCACGCGATCGCTCACAGCTTCACCTTGGCGGTGACGTCGCCGTGTTCGTCACGCTCATGCGCGAGCAACGCTCGTTTGCGTTCGACGCCCCAGCGATATCCGGAGAGCGCGCCGTCGTTGCGCACGATCCGATGGCACGGAATTGCCACAGCCAGCGTGTTCGAGGCACAGGCCTGCGCCACCGCACGCACGGCCCGAGGCGATCCGATGCGTTCGGCGATCTGCGCGTAGCTGGCCGTCTCGCCGGCGGGCACGTCGCGCAGGGCTTGCCAGACGCGTTGCTGGAAGGCCGTGCCGCGCACATCGAGCGGCAGCGACAGACCGACGTGTGGCGACTCCACGAAGCCCACGACCTGCGCGACCCAGCGCTCGAACTCGGCGTCGGCGCCGACCAGCTCGGCCTTCGGGAAGCGATCCTGCAATTCGCGCACGAGCGCTTCGGGATCATCGCCGAGCGATATTGCACACAGACCGCGTGAGGTTGCGGCGACCAGTAGCGCACCGAGCGAACATTGCGCCACAGCGAAGCGAATCGATTCGGCCTTGCCGCCAGCGCGGAACGCGGCGGGCTTCATGCCGAGCAGAGCATCGGCGCTGGCGTAGAAGCGGCCGTTGGAGTTGAACCCCGCGTCGTAGTACGCCGACGTCACGCTCTGGGCCGCGGGCAATGCATCGCGCACGCGCTCGGCACGACGCGCATTGGCATAGGCGCGAGGCGTCACGCCCGTCACCGAACGGAACAACCGGTGGAAGTAGTGGGGGCTGAGGCCGGCCTGTGCTGCAAGCGTCTCCAGCGTCGGCGGCACGTCGGCCGTTTCGATCTGACGGCAGGCGGCAGTGACCAGTGCGGCGTGACGCGCATCGAGCGCGCCCTGATCCGGCTTGCATCGCTTGCAGGGACGAAAGCCCGCTCGCTCGGCTGCCGCCGTATCGGCGTGGAACGCCACGTTTTCGCGTCGCGCGAGCCGTGCGCCGCACGACGGTCGGCAGTACACGCCGGTCGTGCGCACGGAGTAGAAGAATTCGCCGTCCGCCTGCTTGTCGCGTGCCACGACTGCGGCCCATCTGGCGTCGTCGGTGGCGTAGCGGTGAGCGTCGGATGCACGACGTCCGTCGGCGTCCACCTGACGCGGACCTGCGGTGTCGCTACGTGGCATCGACGGGCGTTTGGCGGTCATAGGATGAGGTTGCATCGCGAGGATCTCCCGAGGACTGATGACGAGCCTTCAGTCTAGGGAGTGGGTCGCCGTGCTGCGCTCCGTTTCTTGCTATTGAATTCGACGCATGACGTCGCACACCGGGGTCAGACGCCGGGCGGCATGGTCGTGCCGAGCTTCGCGGCCAGACTCATCACCATCACCAGCACGAGGGCTTCGATGGCCACCACGCGTGCGAAGGCTGACGTGTCGAGCGGTGTCTCGCCGGTATCGAGCGCCAGGCGCGGTAGAAAGTGCCAGCGGTTCCACGCCCCCAGCAAGGCGGCACAGGCGACGAGCACGAGCTTCGTCACGAGCCATGCCAGATAGGGGGCATTCTGCGCCGAAAACCATAACGAGGCGTTCTCGCCGAGCGTTCGCCATGCGTTGAACGCGCCGGTCACCAGCGCGACGACCATCGCCAGCGTCGCCACGGACGAGAGCCGGTCGCCGTACGCCGCGCGTGCGCCCACGGGCCAGTGACGCCAGCCCGGAATCGCGCATCCGGCGACGAGCAGCGCCCCGGTCCATGAAGCTGCCGCCGCAACGTGAAGCGTGTGAATGCCGATGGCGAGCCACGGCATCGACGCATCGGCCGCATGCCCGGTGCTTGCCCGCGCCAGCGCAAGGATCACGGCGCCGGCGGCATAGACCCACCGTGCATAACGTTCCTGAAGATGCTCGCGACGGTGGTGCCGGTCGCGTGGGTCGTCTGCGATGGGCATGACGGCACGCAGCCGGCGTCGCGCGTCGTACCACGCCCATGCGCCCGCACACAGCAGGGCGGCGCCGAGTCCCGCGACCCATTGCGCGCGGCCGAAATGCGATTGTGTGAGGACCAGCCACAAGTCGGCGGCCATGGCGGACGACGTCTCCCAGTCCCCACCGGTCATCGCTTCGGTGCTCGCGAGCACATAGGCCAGCCAGGCGAGCACGGCCAGCCCCGCCGCGAAAGCGGGGAGTACGCGCACGGTGAGCCCGCGTCGCACGGCGTGCGGGCTGCGCAGCAGCAACACGCCGAGGGCGAGCGCCAGCGCGAGATTGAGCAGACCCGCCGTTGCGGGTTGCCACGTCCCGGCAGCCAGATCCGCCGACATCACTTCACGGTGAACTTGAAGGTGCCCTGCGTGCGATGGCCGTCGCTGGCCACGGCGACCCAGTTCGCCTGATAGTCACCGGCCGACAGGGCGGGGACGGCGAGCGTGAGCGTCTTGCGGGCCGCGTCGAGTTCGGGCTTGGCGTCGGTCACTGACTTGCCCTTCGCATCGACGACGGTGAGCTTCGAGAGCGCGCCTTCGAGCGCCGAGTCGAACGTCACACGCACCACTTTCGGCGCGTCGACCGTGGCTTGCGCGGCGGGCTCGCTCGACGCGATGTGTGCGTGCGCCCATGCCCCCTGCGAGAGACCGGTCAGGCCGATGGCGGCCGCCACGGCGAGGCCCTGGACGACACGGCGCAGTCGGCCGTCGGTACGCAGCGCCGGGGCAGGGTGAGCATCGTGGGAAGCGAGGTTGGAAGTGCGCATATCGGATTCGAGTCGAGACAAATAGATCGGAGAGATCGCGAAGAGATCGGTAAGACGTCATCGGTGAGGCATCAGCGACAAGACATCAGCGTTGAGACATCACCCACAGGACGTCGGGGGCGCGGACATCGCGGCCCGGCAGCGCGTGGGGCCTTCGTGTCGAACGCACCCGCCGCACTGCCTGCGCAGTATCGCAGACCTTGCAGACCGGCGCAGCGGCGCGCGGGTTCCAGCCGTGGTGCACCCGCGCGGCAAAGTGTCGCGCCGCGACGCGGCGTTTCAGGAGACGAACTTCGCCCCCGTCGGGAGAGGAAATGTCGCTGACGTGTCGATTATGTGCAACTGAGTTGCAAAATCGGAGGGCTCGCCGTATCATTGCGCAATATTGCAACTGTGTTGCATGTAGAAAATGTGCGGTCTTCATCCGCCATGCGATGTCCGGTGATTGGCTGGCATCGCCACGAATGCGCGCCGACGCGCCCGCGATGGTGTGACGCTGTGCCGGTCCCCCCGACGGCGCGCGCCAACGGCGTCACGACCTGCCGTGCCGGTCTTCCCAGGCCCCGGTGCGGTGAGACCATCCTCGGGGATGGGCCGTCGGTGCGCATCCTTCGGGCGAAAGCCTGCCCCCAGAACACAGGATTTTGTTGTCATGACTCTCCCGCTCTCTCCCGCTGGCCAGACCGACCGGAATGGCCCAACTGGCGACGTCGATCGCCGTCTGCCCGTGACCGTGCTCTCCGGATTCCTCGGAGCCGGCAAAACCACGCTGCTCAATCACGTGCTGCGCAATCGCGACGGCCTGCGCGTGGCCGTTCTCGTGAACGACATGAGCGAGGTCAACATCGACGCCTCGTTCGTCGAGCGCGGAGCGATCAACGCGGGGGCGGCGCTCTCGCGCACCGAAGAGCGTCTCGTCGAGATGAGCAACGGTTGCATCTGCTGCACGTTGCGCGAGGACTTGCTGATCGCCGTGCGCGAACTCGCGCAGGACGGCCGCTTCGACTATCTGCTCATCGAGTCGACGGGGATCGCCGAGCCGATGCCGGTGGCGGCGACGTTCGAGTTTCGTGACGAAGCAGGCCAGTCGCTGGCCGACGTCGCACGTCTGGACACGATGGTGACGGTCGTCGACGCGCTGCACGTGCTTCAGGACTTCAACGGTCTGGACACGCTCGCGCAACGTGGCGAAGTCGCCGGTGACGAAGACGAACGACGTCTCGCCGAGTTGCTGACCGAGCAGATCGAATTCGCCGACGTGGTCGTGGTGAGCAAGGTCGATTGCGTCGACGCGTTGCAACTCGACGCCGTCAAGGCGCTGATCACCGGTCTGAACCCGACGGCCAAAATCGTGCTCGGCGAGCGCGGGCAAGTGCCGCTGAGCGAAGTGCTCGGTACGGGGCGCTTCGATCCGGATCGCGCCGAACAGATGGCCGGTTGGGCGCAGGCGCTGGTGGGCGAACACGATTCCGAAGCCGATACCTACGGTGTGACGAGCTTCGTGCTGCGTCAGCGTGAGCCGATGCATCCGGCGCGCTTCGCGTCGTTCATGTCGATGCCGTTCGATGGCCTGATTCGTGCGAAGGGCTACGTCTGGGCGGCGAATCGTCCGGCGTGGGCGCTGGCGTATTCGCGTGCGGGCAATACGGCCACGCTCGAAGCCGTCGGCCAGTGGTGGGCGGCGGCCGATCCGGAGCATTGGCCGCCGGCTGGCGATCCGCAGCGAACCGCCATCGAAGCCAATTGGGAAGCGCCTTGGGGCGACCGCATCAACGAAGTGGTGTTCATCGGGCGCGATCTTGATCGCGACGCCATCGAGAAGGCGTTTCAGGCTTGCCGCCTGAGTGTCGTCGAACTCGCGCAGGGCGACGCCGCCTGGCGCGATGCCGCGCACGCGTTGCCGCTGGAAATGGATGACGAGCCGAGCAGCGTCGCGGACACGGCGGGCGCTGGCGCATGAGTCGTGCGAGTCCGGCGAAGGCTCAGACCCAGCCAGTGGAGCGCGCGCTGAGCCGAACGGCGCAGGGCCGCTCGCGCACGCAGGTGTCGCCCGAGGCACGCGCGCAGTTCACGTTGTCGCGCAGTTTCGTTTTCGAAGCGGCGCACACGTTGAACCGGCGCGACATCGACCCGCCGAGCATGGATGCGAGTCGCCGCATCCACGGTCACAGTTACCGTGCGACGGTCGAGGTCACAGGTTCGCCTATCGGTGAGTCGGGCATGGTGCTCGATCTCGCGCAGTTCGACGTGGCGCTCTCTCGCGTGAGCGAGCGCCTCGATCATCGGCTACTCGACGATGTTGCCGGGCTCGGGCCGGCGACGCTGGAAAATCTCTGCGCTTTCATCTGGCGCGCGCTTGCGCCACATCTCGTAGGACTCTCGCGCGTGACGGTCAGCCGCGACGCGCGCGGCGACGCCTGCTCGCTGTCGATGCGAGACGCCTGAGCGGTGAGCGCTGACGGTGCGCTTGTCGTTCGCGCGCCGATGCGTTCGAGACATGCCGACACCCTGCGTCGGCACAAAAAAGTGCGGCCGGCACCGTGAGGTACCCGCCGCGTGGACACCGAGGGAAGGCGGTGTCCGAGGGGCGGCGCACGTAGGGAAGCTACCGTACGCCGCGTCCACGGGTTGCGAGTTGCCTCGCATTTCGCATTAACTCGCTTTAACGCTGTCGCTTCGCCTTAGAAATCAGGCGTTTCCACCGGACGAAGATCGAACACGAGCACTTCGGCATTGTTGCCGTTGGCGATCGTGAGCGCGGTTTCGTCGCGCACCCGCACGCCGTCTCCTTCACCCAGCGCAACGCCGTTCACACTGACGCTGCCGCGTGCGACATGCACGTAGGCGTAGCGGTTCGGTGCAAGCGTCAGCGTGGCCGACTCGTCACCGTCGAACAACCCGGCATACACGCGCGCATCCTGATGGATGTGCAGCGAGTTGTCGCTGCCGTCCGGCGAGATGATCTTGCGCAGTTGGCCGCGCTTTTCTTCCGGCGTAAAGCGTTGTTGCTGATACTCGGGGGCGATGCCCGTCTGGTTCGGCACGATCCAGATTTGCAGGAAGTGCACCGGCGACGTGGGCGAGTGGTTGAACTCGCTATGCGCCACACCGCGTCCGGCGCTCATCAACTGCACGTCGCCCGGCTCGATCACCGATCCCGTACCCATGGTGTCCTTATGTTCGAGCGCGCCTTCGAGCACGTACGAAAAGATCTCCATGTCGCGGTGCGGATGCTTGCCGAAGCCCTGCGCCGGCGCCACGCGGTCGTCGTTGATCACCAGCAGGTCGGAGAAACCGACTTGCTTCGGATCGTAGTAATTCGCAAACGAAAACGTGTGGCGCGAGCTCAGCCAGCCATGGTCGGCAACGCCTCGGTCGGTGGCTTTTCTGATGTCCAGCATGATGGGCTCCTGTCTACATTGTGTCGTTAAGAGGCTTGGTTGGCCTCGATGAATGACATTTTAGAGTCCCCGTTGAAAACTACAATCTGCTTTAATTGAGAATAATTGTCCTGAAATAGATGACAATCGGATGAGGCCATTTTCAGCCGAATTTCCGAGGGCGGGACAGAGGATTCTTAGACAGTGGGGTGCAACAGGCTGAAAGCCGGTGAAAGCGCAGACAACGGTGCGCGCGCCGTGCCTCGATGTGCGAGACTACGAACCTTCATTCGAAAGGTCAGCCAGCCGGCCAGCGCGACGGCAGGCAAGGCTGATTCATCGGCAGCCGCTCATGCTTACGAGGTGTGAGGGCTGCGCCACCCGTCCGATCCACGCTTTACTGGAGCATCGTCATGAGCCGCAGTTACGCCTTCCGTATCGTCAATGTCTTCGCCGAATCCACCTTCGGCGGCAATCCGTTGTGCGTGTTCGAAGACGCGCGAGGCATGAGTGACGACGAGATGCGATCGCTTGCGCGCCAGTTCAATCTCTCCGAGACGACGTTCATCCTGCCCTCGGAGACGGCCGACGCTCACGTGCGGATCTTTACCCCCGGCTACGAGATGCGCTTTGCCGGCCACCCGACGCTCGGCACGGCGCATGTGCTGCGCGCTATTCGCAACCTGGACGATAAGGTTGTGCTTCAGTTTGCGGCGGGTCTGGTGCCGGTTCAGGCGAAGGGCGATCACTGGACGCTGACGGCGCCGTCGACGGGCGAGCCCAAGATCGCGAAGGCGCATGAAGCCGACTCGGACATCGCCGCGCTCGTGCGCCTGACCCGTGACGATCTGGCGCAGTCCCCGCAATGGGTTGACACCGGCGCCGACCAGTTGCTGATTCCTTTGCGCAACGCCGAGGCCGTCGCCCGCGCCCAACCGGACAGCGCGAAGCTGGAGCGCTGGCCGCTGTCGAGCCTGGAGCGCAAGACCGGCTATGTCTTCTCCATCGACGACCGGTCGGGCGACGAATTGCAGGTCACGGCGCGCTACTTCTTCACCACGCAAGGGGGCGGCGTGAGCGAAGATCCGGGCACCGGCTCGGCGTGTGCGAACCTTGGCGGCTGGCTGATCGGACAGGGATACCCGTTGCCGGTGCGCGCACGCGTGTCGCAGGGCGATGCTGTCGAGCGTCCGTGTCGTCTGACGCTGGAAGTCACGGTTGATCGTGAGATCCGCGTCGGCGGGAATGTGATCGAACTCGCGCGCGGCGAGGTGCGTCTGTAAGGCGCTGAGGTACGAGTATGTATGCATTGGCAGCACCGGTAGAAACCGAGCTGGATATCAAGAAGAGCCGGTTTATCGGCATCGTCATGCCGGTGGCGTCGCGTGAAGCGGCCATGCGCGAACTCGACGCGCTGCGCGTGCGCTTTCCGAACGCCACGCATTACTGCTGGGTACTGTTGTGCGAGGGGGCGTCGGGTTTCGACGACGACGGCGAGCCGGGAGGCACCGCAGCCAAGCCGATGTACAACGTGCTCATGCACAAGGGGCTGGCGAACGTGTTCGCTGTGGTCGTGCGTTATTACGGCGGCATCAAGCTTGGCGCCGGCGGACTGACCCGAGCGTACGGACAGGCGGTAAGCGAAGCGTTGAAGCTTGCGACGCTCACCGCTGTCGAACCGACGATCGAGCCGCGATATCGCTGCACGTTCGCGCATGAGGCGACGTTGCGCCGGTTAGCGGAGCGTCACGGCGCGCAGGTGCTCGACGCCGCTTACGATGACGCCGTCATGCTGAGACTCCTGCTGAAAGTGCGTGACGTGGAAGCGTTCGAGGCCGATGCTACCGAAGCGTTGAGTGGCGGTCTCGAACGTTGTCCGGACTGACACGACAACCGCAGCGCCTCGCCATCCGGCCGCTGAAGTTCTTGGTGAAGCGTTCGCGGTGAATTGGCTGGCGGTGCCCCCCTCGCACGTCGGCTCGCGAGGGCAGCACCGCCGTTGCCTGACGATCAGCGCACGTTGATCACGCCCTTCATGCCGGCTTCGAAATGGCCCGGCTCCAGACAGGCGAAGTCCACCGTTCCGGCTTGAGTGAAATGCCACACGAGCGTTTTCTTCTGACCGGGGTCGACGGTCACGGCGTTCGGCTCGGCGTGAGTCATGCCGGGCATCTGCTGCATCATCTTCGCGTGCTCGGCGAGCGAAGCCGTGGTGCCCAGCGTCAGCTCGTGACGGATCTTGCCGTTGTTGGTGACCACGAAGCGTACGGTGTCGCCGCGCTTGACGGTGAGCGTGGCGGGCGAGAAACGCATCGTGTCGCGCATGTCGACGTCGACGGTACGCGTGGCGTTGGCGTCGTCGCCCGGTTCACCGATGGCGGTCGCTTCACCGCCGTGGCTGTGTTGCATGTGCATGGCGTGGGGATCGTCGGCAAACGCGGGCGTGGCGAGGCCGGCGAGCGTGAGCATGGCCGCGCCGATGAGCGCCGCAGCCATGGGGCGCTTGCCGCGTGACGAGGCGCCGCGTTCGAAGCGCGATGTCACGTCGGGCACGTCGGGCATAACGTGCGACGCGCCGTGAGGTGCGACCTGCGAAGTGACCCGCGAAGCGACCTGCGAAGCGGCATGCGAAGTGAAGGGCGAACGAATCATGATTTGACTCCGGTTTTGCCTGCGGGGGCAGGCTGACGATGGGTAGAGGGTAACGCTGAAGTGCTGCCTTGCCATGGACTCGCGACGGAGCCACGTGGCGCGCGATACCAGCCGGGATCGCGATAACTGTCGCGCGGCAAGTCCTGCCTCACTTTGAGGGTGGTGAACATGCCGCCCATTTCGATGGGGCCGTATGGGCCGGTGCCTGTCATCATCGGCAGTGTGTTTTCGGGCAGGGGCATCTCCATGCCGTTCATCGAAGCGCCCGTCTCGCCCATGGCCATGTAGTCGGGAATAATGCGCGCGATCTTCGTCGCGATGTCGCGCTGACTCACGCCGAGCATGGTGGGCACGTCATGGCCCATCGGGTTCATCGTGTGATGCGACTTGTGGCAATGAAACGCCCAGTCGCCGGGTTCGGTGGCGTCGAACTCGATGGCGCGCATCTGCCCCACGGCGACATCGGTCGTGACCTCCGGCCACTGGGCCGTTGGCGGCACCCAGCCGCCGTCGGTGCCGGTCACCTTGAACTCATGGCCGTGCAGATGGATCGGGTGATTCGTCATCGTGAGGTTGCCGATCCGAATACGCACCCGGTCGCCCTGACGTGCCACGAGCGGATCGATACCCGGAAACGCGCGGCTGTTCCACGTCCACAGATTGAAGTCCGTCATCTCGTTCACGCGCGGCGTACGCGTGCCGGGATCGATGGCGTAGGCGTTGATGAGGAAGACGTAATCGCGATCGACCGGCAGGAACGACGGGTCTTTCGGATGCGTGACCCAGAAGCCCATCAGGCCCATGGCCATTTGCATCATCTCGTCGGCGTGCGGGTGATACATGAAGGTGCCGGGGCGTCTGGCTTCGAACTCGTAGACGTACGTCTGTCCCGGCGCAATGGCGCGCTGGTTGAGGCCTGCCACGCCGTCCATGCCGTTGGGCAGCCGCTGGCCGTGCCAGTGCACGCTCGTCGCTTCAGGAAGCTTGTTGGTGACGTACAGGCGCACACGATCGCCCTCGACGACTTCGATGGTTGGGCCCGGACTCTGGCCGTTGTAGCCCCAGAGGTTGGCCTGCATGCCCGGTGCGATTTCGCGCACGACTGGCTCGGCGACAAGGTGAAACTCCTTGACGCCATTGCGCATGCGCCAGGGCAGCGTCCAGCCGTTGAGCGTGACGACGGGGTGGTACGGCCGTCCGTTGGGCGGGGAGAGCGGTTTGGCGGTGCTGGCGTCGTCGCGTGTGGCGGCGTCGGGCAGCGCGGCAAGGCTGGTGCGTTCGACGGCGGCCGCGCCCATGACGGCGAGGCTGGCGTCACGCAGGAATCGTCGGCGTGACGTCATTGGCCGCCTCCGCCCACGCTCTCGCGAAACGCCGTGTCGGCGAGCCAGTAGTCGGACGTGGCGTCGATGTAGGCGAGCACCGTGTCGCGTTGTTCGCGTGCGTCGGTCAGCAGATCGAAGACGCTGGCAAGCATGCCGTTGTAGCGCAGCAGCCATTCGTCGGAGACGCGCTGGCGCATCGGCAGGATCGTCTTGCGGTAATGCTCGGCGATGTCCCACGCGGCGACGGTCTGGGCGCGGCGCGTTCGAACGTCGGCGCGCGCCGCGACGGCGGCGTCCGCGAGACGATCCACGCTTTGGCGGTAGCGCGCTTCGGCGCCGGCCACGCGCGTCGATCCCCAGTCGAACAGCGGCACTTCCAGCGAGATTTCATAGCCGTGCTCGCTGGGCGAACCGGTCGCGCTGTTGTTGCGGTATGCCGTGTCGAGCACGTTGACGAACCGTGTGACACGCGTGAGACCGAGGTCGCTCGCGGTGGCGTCGAGCGCCGCGCGTGCTGCGCGAATATCGGCGCGCTCACGCATCGCCTGCGCTTCTGCGTCTGGCCATGCCGGGCGTGTGCGAGGCAACTCGGGGAGTCGAGCGGGCAGCGTGAAGTGCAATTGCTGACCCCATAAGCCCATCTGTCGCGCGAGTTGTTCGCGCGCCGTGTTGGCCTGCTCGCGGGCACGCGCGAGACGGGCTGCTGTGTCGGCGTAGACAAGGTTCTCCTGGGTCCGGCGCATCGCGCTGAAGTTGCCTGCGCGCGCCATACCGTCTGCGAGTTCGCTGGCGGCTTGCGTCGCAAGTCCCGTTTGTTCGAGGATCTGCACGCGCTCCTGTGCGGCGACCGCTTCGATCCATGCACGCCGTGTCAGCGTCGCCTGTTCGACGACGGCCTGTGTGACCTGCGCCTGCACTTGCGCGAAGCGGCGCGCTTCGACACGAGAGGCGAGCGGCATCGTCAGCACGCGGACGAAATCAATGCCCCATGTGCGTTCGATGCTGATGTCGCCACCGCCTTGAACGCGCTGGAACGCGAAGCGTGGATTGGGAAGACGTCCCGCCTGCACCAGCGAAGCCTCGGCAATGCCGAGTTCCGCGTAGGTGGCCTGCAACCCGCGATGGTTGAGCAGCGTGAGTTGAACGGCGGCGTCGATATCGAGTGGGCTTGCGAGCAGGTCGTCGCGCGCTTTGGCGAGTGCTTGTGCGCTGGCGTCGTCGCGGGCCCAGACGGCGGGTTTGCCGAGGCGTTGCTGCGTGGCGTCGGCCACGGATTTGAAGCCGCCGTCGTCGCTGAACGTCGCACATCCCGATAGCGCGAGCGTGGCGATTGCGGCCGCGAGGATTGGCGTGCGTCGGTGCAGTCGCAGCCTTGGTGGTTCGGCCGCGTGGCGTGTGACCGAAGGTGCGAGCGAGGCTGCGTGTGGGAATGACAGCGCGGTCGTCATCGTGCGCCTCCCTGCATGTTGTGCCCCGCATGCGGGGCCAACGCACCGCCGGAATTTGACGGCATCGGCATCGCATGCCCCATCGCTTCGTGCCCGGACATTGAGGGTGCCGCAGAACCGGAATTGGACGGCATCTGCATGGCGTGGCCCATCGCCGCATGTCCTGTGCCGGACACGCTGGCATTGACCATGCGCCAGTCGCTCGTGGCGACGGACAACGCCGGTCGGGCGAAGTCGTGCAATACGTTGTCTGGGACGGGGGCCGTCGGTGCGTCCGGGGACGCAGGGTCGGCGGCGCTTGCCGGTGGTGTTGCGCTCTCGGCGCCGATGGCAGGCGCGGCGCTCGCACCCCACAGCGATAGCGCGACCGGCATGCACCAGGCATGCCGTCGTAAGCATGAAAACGTCATCGAAAGACTCGTCGTGCTGGCGATGCCGGACGGTGTGGCGCGATGAAGCCAATGGCTCGCGCAAGGTCCGGCGTCGCACGTTCATCTGGCAGACGGACTCATGGCACAGGCGTCAGGCGGATGCGCATACGCAAATACGTAAGCCGCTCGCGGGACACTGCGTCAGGTCAGTCCGACGGGGGAACGGAGACGGCGCGCATCCGGGGCGAACGCATATGGCGCGGGAAACGGCCGATACGACGTTCGACCCGATGCAGGGCCGTCAGGCGACGACGTGTTTGGGAGGACGTTCGAGGACCGCGACGATGGCACTCGTGGCCGACGTGCGAAGGAAGGGAATGGCGGTGGACGGCTGTGCGTCCGGCAAGCGCAATACGAGGCTCGGCGGCAGCGCGGTGCATACGACGCACGCCGCACAGGCGGAACAACTGGTGTGATGGGTATGCGCGCTCTGGGTGCCTTGCGAACCCGGTGAAGACGCATGCGTATCACCGAGCATCGTATCGGCGTGGCCGCTTTGATCACTGTGATGCCGCATACCGGCCATCATCGCGTCGCTGTCGCCCGTCGTCACGGCGTGATGCATTCCCATCATGGCCGAAGCGTCGTTGCGTGCGGTGGCGACGGTTTGCATCGCCATCGGTGCCGCGCCGGCAGGCGTTCCCGGCGCGCAATGCGTGCGCAGTGACGCCATGGCCTGTAACGGCAGGGTCACGCACAACAGCATCAGCACGAGGAATTTGCGCCAGCGATTCATGCCGCGCAGTCTAGCACCGCCCGCGCCCCGCTCGCAAATCGACGTGCGGCGCCCGATCGTGCGCGGTATCTCGGCCGTCCCGGTCAATGTCCGGGCGGATACACATTGCCATGACAAGGTCGCAGGGCCGATCGCGACAGTCAGCACGGTCAATGCTCGAACAGATGAAACGTTTCGAAGTGCGTGCGCCGACGGGACAGCGCGATGAGATTGACGACACAGACCACCGCGACCAGCACGAACAACGGGGCCGACACTTCGACCGTGTCATGCGCGAGCAATGAGAAGACGGTCAGCAGGATCATGAGCGAGAGCAGCATGCGGTGCAGCCATGCGGCGAGACGCAAATGGCGCTCGGACTGGGCGATGAGCACCACGAGCGAGACGTAGAACGGTGCCGCGATCGCGGCAAGCACACACAGCGCCAGCAACACCCCGAGCACGCTGGTCAGCAACTCGTGCCCGTCGGCAGCGCTCGATTGCACGCCGACGACCGTCGCGGCTGCGAGGTAGAGCAGCATCAGACCATCCAGAAC
Source organism: Pandoraea sp. LA3 (assembly GCF_022696215.1). NCBI lineage: Bacteria > Pseudomonadati > Pseudomonadota > Betaproteobacteria > Burkholderiales > Burkholderiaceae > Pandoraea > Pandoraea sp. LA3. Next base: position 640,765 of record NZ_PTPY01000036.1, read on the forward strand.
GATCGCAAGTCGGTTCATGACATCTCTCCGGCGAAAAAGGTGCGGAGGTAAAAAAGCGCTGTCCCCTCGCGTTCGACACGACGTCAGCCGCCGTCGGCCGCCGAGGTGCCGGGCAGCATCAACCCGAGCCACACTGCGGCGGCGTCGAGACTCGCCGGGTCCGATACGGCCTGCACCCGATAGATCGCGATGTTGCCGCTGTCGTCGGCGCAGAACAGGTCGCGCTCCAGATCGGCCGCCAGGTCGAGTCGTTGCTGGACACGATAGAAGCCCAGCGGCGTGAGGTCCTGCACCAGCGCCGCGAGCGTTTCGGGATAGAGATAGACATGAGACGGCCAGTGACCGTGCCGCAGACGAAACTTGCCAAGTGCCGCGAGAACGTGAGCGAGCGTGCCGCCGTGGCCGCGAACGAAGTCGATCAGGAACGTTGCGCCGACACCGTTCGCCGCTCTGGGCTTGCGTGCAGGGGCCGGGTCCGGTTCGCCGGGACGAAGACCGCCGGGTGGCGTGGGGTGTCCCATGGCTCACCTCTCGCCGTACGTGTGTGCGCACGCGAGCGAAGCTCGGCGCACGGCTGACGATGTACGGATATTCACAAACCCTCCGCAGACGGCCAGGAGGTGAGTGCCCAGTGAATATTGGTCTTGTGATTCGATAGTTGCAGAGCGGCGCGACGGACGAAATCCGCACTTTCGCTTAATCCGTCGGCATGAGGGCGCGGGCAGGGGAGTCGAAACTGAATAGGGAACGCCCGAACATGGCAGGCACAAATGGAAACCGGCGGGCTAAGCCGCCGGTTGAGGCCCCATCGGGGCATCGCCAGCCGCGTGTACCGGCGCGGCATGGTATGGGCCAAGGAGACTTGGCACCAGGGGGTATTGCCGTCATACACTGAACCGCGATGGGTTCCCGGCCGTGCCCGTGCAGCTTCGCTGCGATTTGAGTATAGGTCGTCTGCGTCAGGTGCCAATCGGCTTTTTGCATGAGGGCGCCTCGCGTCCCCTGCGAGAACTATCAGGCGGACACGCACTCGAATTGACGCACGATTTCCCTTGTGACCGTGGTTTCGTCGGCGCAGAGATTGCGTTCTAATGGCACCATTCCAGGCGATGTCGCAAAGTGGCGCAGCCCCGCATGGCAACCACGCTGTCCGCCGCCGTACCCCAGTCAAACATTCCAATAATGTCAACGAAATCTCTACAACGATGGACCTTGCTGGCATGCCTGTGTGCAGCACAGTCGGCATTTGCCGCCGACCAGTGCGAGGGCATCCTCCTGCTGGCGAAAAGCGCGCAAACCGGGTTTGAAGACATCACCGGCCCGCTGGTCGCGAAAAACGACCGCGGCGAAAGCTATCAGGCGACCTATTCGGTCCCGGGCGGCGACTGCAAGGTTTTCCGTGCGACCGGACTGGCACCGACTTACGAGTGCATCTGGGATTATCAGAAGATCACGCCGATGGACCTGCGCACGCAGGCGCAGAAGTTCGCCACCGACGTGGCGCGCTGCACCCGCGGGGTCACTACCATGCGTACGACCACCACGAACCCGGCTGGCCTGCCTGCCGAATGGCAGAGCGCGAGCAAGAAATACGCGCGCCCGGTCAATTTCACGATCACCGCGCAGGACCTGATGACGCCGCGTGGCGAGCGTCTGCGGGAGATCTCGCTGTCGGTCGAAAAGCAGGTCGACAAGTAATCCGACGTTCTCAACGTGGGCAGGTTGCGCGCTCGCCTTGCCCCGTCTGGTAAGGCCTGGCGGCATTTTTGAGCGGATGGCGGACGCTTATCCGCCGCCCCTCATGCCCCCGGTTACAAACGGTTGCAGACCGCCCCGCGCGTTAACACTTTTTCGGTCGACGCTCGTTCGACTGACCCGGTACAGTCATTCTTGAGGCGTATGGCGCACGTGCAACCCGCAGGTGCCGACCGCGTCTCGTGCCAACCGGCCCCACATTCGTGGCCGGGGTGATGTGGCTGAACCGAAATGAGTGCCCGACTTCGCTGCTGTTTCCTGTTACTGCTAGTGTGTGCCTACCCTGCCTGGGCCGATGGCGGGCGTGGGCGCGAGATGCTGGACGTCAACAAAGCGTCGTTGCGCGAAGACATCAGCCGGTTCAACGCCGATCGCGGTCGTGGCCAGGCCGCCTACCCGAACTGGGCCGCACCCGCCGAACCCCGCGAGCGTCAGTACACGTCGCAAGGCGAGCCGCGTGGCGAGCGCGGCGGTAACGGTGACGGCGGTCGTCGCAATCGCTGATCCGCCCCGATCACGTCGTAGCCTCCTGTCGTCGTTTCTCCCACCCGACTTTCTCTTCCGCATTCCCCCGTCACTGAACCGAATGTTGCACATGTGCAACATTAGATGCGTTCCCCCATCCGCAAAGTCGTCCGTCGGTCGCGCTTGATTGATGCCCATGATTGGTGCTTATCACGGCGAATGTGAGTCATCGCTAACCCCGAAATAAGCGGGTTATATCGATCCCGTTATACCGGGATTAATTGTGGCGCGGGTGGTCGTCCGATTTTTGTCTCCCCACCATTTCCCGGCCACTTCGTGTGGTGCATTTTTCCTGGCCGTTCCGGCCTTTCTGCGCACGGCATGGCTATGCGAGAATCACGGCCGTTTTATCAGGGAGGCGCTTCTCAAAAGGGCGCCGGCAGGTCCCGTGCAAGGCGGGAACGGGCACACAAAATACATAAACCAAGGAGAAGTCAATGAAGCGCAGTATGGCCAAGGGCATTGGCGGGGCCGTCGTATTGGGCGCCTGCATGGGCGCGATGAGCGCACCGGCATTCGCACAATCGAACGTCACGTTGTACGGTCAGGTCGACGCCTGGGTGGGCGCCGTCAAGAACCCGGGCGAGAATCGCGCCTGGACGCAGGGTGGCGGCGGCATGTCGACGTCCTACTGGGGCATGAAGGGTAACGAAGATCTCGGCGGCGGCCTGAAGGCCGTGTTCGTGCTCGAAGACTTCTTCCGTCCGCAGAACGGTCAGTATGGCCGCTTCGGGGGCGACTCGATGTTCTCGCGCAACGCCTACGTCGGTCTGCAATCGGATACGGCAGGTACGGTCACGATCGGCCGTCTGACCACGTCGTACTTCGTCTCGACGATTCTGTTCAACCCGTTCGTCGATTCGTACACCTTCAGCCCGATGGTGTTCCACACGTTCATCGGCCAGGCGGGTCAGGGTATCGTGGGCGACTCCGGCTGGAGCAACGCCGTGATGTACACCACACCGAACTTCAAGGGCCTGTCGGGTAGCATCTCGTACGCCTTCGGCAACAAGGCGGGCGAAACCGGCCAGAACAAGTGGAGCGCCTCGGCGCTGTACTTCAACGGCCCGTTTGCCGCGACCGTGGCTTACCAGCAGGTCAAGTTCGACGCACAGCCGGGCGACATGGCCGGCATGGTCGGCTTCCGCAGCCAGCAGGCCGTGCAAGTGGGCGCGACGTACGACCTCCAGGTCGTGAAGCTCTTCGGTCAGTACCAGTACATCCGCAACAACATCACGGGCGGTGGCGTGTCGGAGAACGGCGGCCAGCTCGGCGTGTCGGTGCCGCTCGGTAACGGTCAGGTGCTCGCGTCGTACGCGTACACGAAGAGTTCGGGCACGAGCAACGTCAACCGCAAGACGTGGGCGCTGGGCTATGACTACAACCTGTCGAAGCGCACCGACATCTACGCGGCTTACATGAACGACAAGGTCAGCACGCTCTCGGGCGGCGACACGTTCGGCGGCGGCGTTCGCATGAAGTTCTGAGCGCGACGGGCGCGCATGTCGTCGCATGTCGTCGCATGTCGTCGATACGCGCCGCGACCGGCTGTGCCAACGAAGGGCAGACATCCGTCTGCCCTTTTTCATTGGCGTGCCCGATGACAGACGCCCGGCGCTCATGTCCCGAACATGCCATCGCCGCGCCGTTCGCGATTCCTTCCGCCGACGTTTCGCACAGCGGTTCCGTGTGTCACCGATCCGACGTGTCCGCGCTATGATTTGTGCACCGCGCAAGACGGTATTCCCGCCACCATTCGACACAACCGGAGCAGAGACGACATGACGATTCAGCACGTAGGCATCATTGGCGCAGGCACGATGGGTAACGGCATTGCACAGGCCTGTGCGGTGGCCGGACTGCCGGTGACGATGGTCGACATCAGCGACGTGGCCGTGCAAAAGGGCGTGGCGACGATTGCCGGCAGCCTGGACCGCCTCATCAAGAAAGACAAGCTCACTGTCGCCGACAAGGATGCCGCGCTCGCTCGCATCGCCACGTCGACCGATTACGCGGCGCTCGCCAAGGCCGACATCGTGATCGAAGCGGCGACGGAAAACTTCGACCTGAAGGTCAAGATCCTCAAGCAGCTCGAAGGCGTGGCAAAGGACGGTGCGATTCTCGCGTCGAACACGTCGTCGATCTCGATCACCAAGCTCGCCGCGATCGTCGCGAAGCCCGAGCAGTTCATCGGCATGCACTTCTTCAACCCGGTGCCGCTCATGGCGCTCGTTGAGATCATTCGCGGTCTGCAAACGAGCGACGAGACGCACGCGCGTGTCGATGCGCTGGCCCGCTCGCTCGGCAAGTCGCCGATCACGGTGAAGAACGCGCCGGGCTTCGTCGTCAACCGTATTCTCGTGCCGATGATCAACGAGGCGTTCTTCGTGCTGGCCGAGAATCTGGCGACGCCGGAGGAGATCGACGAAGGCATGAAGCTCGGCTGCAATCATCCGATCGGGCCGCTCGCGCTCGCCGACATGATCGGTCTGGACGTCTGCCTGTCGGTGATGAACGTCTACTACGAAGAGTTCGAAGACTCGAAGTACCGTGCGTGCCCGCTGCTCAAGGAGATGGTCGCGGCCGGCTATCTGGGCCGCAAGACGGGACGCGGCGTCTACACCTACTGAGCCTGATGAAAACCGGCGCGTGCAAGGCGCGCCGGTGTCGATACGCGGCGAAGTCTCGCCTCGCGCCGCGCATCATGACGGCGCGCGACGACGACCCCTGTCACGCACCGTCGGCGATTTCGTTCGAGTCCGCCGAGGGTAGCCCCGCCGGGTTCACCGATTCCAGCGAGTTCGACGCGCCGTAGCCGCTCGACGACCCACCTGCCGACCCGCTCGCCCCCGACTCGCTCGACGTGCCCAACGTGGAATCGCTCGTCGATCCCCGATTCGATTTTTTTGCCGATCCGCCTGACGATCCGCGTGAACTCGACGTTCTCGACAGCGACCCTCCGCTACTCATGCTGCCCATGCTGCCGCGACTGCTCAGGCTGCTGCGTCGAGGTCCGAGCGGGCGCGTGAGCGACACGGTGTACGGCTCGCCCTGCCGGTGCCCGATGTCGGCGAACGCGGCGTCGAGCACGCGGCGCGTCTCCATCGGATCTTTTGTCATTGCGAAGCCAACGGCTTTCACCCGGCTCCAGGGGTCGAGCAACACGGTGGTGTCCTGCGCGCCCATGATGAGCCCGGCGAAGTTGGTGCCGGTGATGCCATCGGTACCCGGCCCTTCGAAGTCGATCGGCGTGGCGAGTTCGAGCGCGTCGATCAATTCCACGGACTCCGTATACAGCACCAGCGCATGCGGCGAGCGATGCTTCGGCTGCACCGTGATCATGCGAACGCAATCGCCATGCACGCCGCCTTCGATCAGGAAATGAAACAGGATCTCGGCGTTTTCCTGACAAAACGCCTCAGTGCCTGGATTCAGGCGGTAATGGCTCGTGGTGACGAAGGCGGCCAGACGCTGTTGCTCGAAGAGCGACGCATCGGGCGGCACCTGTTCAAGCGCCACGCGAATGGCGTCGCGATTCTTGAGGATTGAGTAGTCGCGATACGGACGCAGATCCGGTCGGTTGGTGCGCATCAGCTTCATGCGGGAGACTTCGGCATAGGCGCCGAGAATGGCGTTTTGCACGTCGTCGTCGCGCAAATGACTGAGTACGGCATCGACCTCATGACGATTCAGCGCGATGCTGTCCGGCGTTGTCACCCGACTGTTTCCGCAGCCGCCACCGCAGAGCCGCAGCGGCGCGTGGGCTTCCCATCGGCCGGTCTGAGGGTCGTAAGTCACGGGCACCTGCGCCAACGTGCGTTGTGCCGAGTCGACGAGCCAATGATCTCCACTCGATCCACGCGTTGTGCGGTAGTAACCGGCTTCGCCGCGCAGGTAGTGGCGTCCATCGACGAGCACGATGCGCGCAGCACCACTCGCGGGCAGCTTGTCGTCGGTAATCTGCTGTTCATACCCTTGCAGATAGGTGCGCTCGCCGATGATGGCCATCGCAGCGGCATCGTCGGTCATGATGGCCGACGCGCCTGCGGCGACCCGCGCTTCGTCGTCGATGCCTGCGTGCTCGATCACGACCTCACGTCCGCCCGAGGCCATCTTTCGGTCGACGGCGTCGAGCGTCTTCCGTGGCGCCTGCACCGCATGTCCCGACGAACCGCCGGGCGGCGTCTCCGGCATCGCGTGGATCTTGCCGCCCTTCGCCCCCCGCCGAGCCGGTCGCATGGCGTTGCCGAGCGGACGCGTCATCACGCGCGGATCGGCGTTCTGGAGAATGGAGACGATGCGATCCGTGGAAATGGGTTTGCCGTCACGACTGTCGGCCACAACGTCGGTCACCTCGGACGGCAAACGCAGGATCGCCACTTCCGGAAGCAGGCCGGTCGCCACGTCCATCATGTGGGTGCGTTGCTGGATTTGCTCGCGCGTTTGCTGGCTGACGTCGTGCCCGGTGAGCAATGCGTACATGTCGACGACCGAATTGCCGAGATTCTTGAAAGGCTCGCTGCCTGCGCCGATCGATCTGAGCACGTCCTGCGACGAGTACTCGTGTTTGATCGTCATTTGCGGGGCGATGGGTTGCGCGATTACGTCGGCGTCGTCATTTCGGGCGACGGGCGGCTGCGCGTGAAGGCCCACGCAGCCGGAATCCTGTCGCTCCGAATCATCGCCGTTGCGACAGCGCGGCGCAATCTTCGGTACGAAGCTCGCGGCAGGCACGACGAGATTTGCCACGAGCATCAGCGCGAGTGCCGCTGGCCAGACGGTTGGTGCGCCGGAACGCACGGGCATCTTCAGGGGGGGCGTTTGCCCGCGCCTGCAGGTGTCGGGCGATGTCGTCGACATCCGCGCGTGGATAAGGGTGTCGCGAAAGCGCGCGCGTGCCGACGGCGCCTTGCCGGCGTGCGCCGATGCCCGGCGATATCCGATTGAAGACGGGAGCGAGTATCCGGGTGCGAGGGCGCCGACTTGGCGATACGTAGCATAGGGCATGACAACGTCTCCGAAAGTCAGATGGCGAAGCGTGCAGCGCGTCAGGTGGTTCGTGTCGCGACATTTTGTAACGGAGGGCGGGGCGGGCGCCAGGACGTATCGGCGTCGGAGTGGCGGCGGACCGGGGGATTTGCGTCGAAGGTGGCGCTCGAACCGGAGATGGATGCCGACCCCGTCGCAGCACTCGCCGCACTCGCCGAACTTGACGCACCTGACACGCCCGAGCCGTCCGACGTCCCCGACATCGTGCCCGCGCTTCCCGCGCTGGCGACGCTGCCCAGACTGCTCTGGCTGCTCAGCGTGCCCTTGCGTACCGCGAGCGGCCGCGTTACCGATACGGTGTAGAGGCTTCCCGTTCGGTGGCCGATATCGGAGAACGCGGCGTCGAGAATGTCGACGGCGTCCTGTGGACTATCGGCACGCGCGAACGAAATGGCCTTGCTGCGGCTCCACGGATCGAGCAAGACCGTGGTGTCGCGTGTCATATAGGCGGCCCATGCGAACTGTGAGGAAGAAATGCCGTCCTGATGCAGACTGAGGCGCGGATGTGGCGTCGACGCGTCGAGCATGTCGATCAGACGGTGCGACTCGGTGTACAGCACCATGACGTGCGGCGGGCGATTCTTCGGCTGCACGGTGATCATGCGGAGCTGGTTGCTGTCGACGGCGTCCTGAAGCAGGAAGTAGAACAGAATCTCCGCGTTTTCCTGGCAGAACGCTTCCGCAGCGGGGTGCGAGTAGTAGTACCGCGCCGTGACCTCCGAGGTCAGGCGCTGTTGCTTGACCAGCGGCAACCGACGGTCGATATCCTTCATTGCAATACGCAGCGCTGCCCGGTGATCGACGATCGAGTGATCGCGCATGCCGCGCAGATCGGGACGATTGGAGCGAACCAGATGCAGTCGGCCGAGATCGGCGAATGCATTTTGAATGGCTTCCTGTGCCGATTCGTCAGGCAGGTGGCGCGTTGCGGCGAAGATATCGTCGTAACTTCGCGAAATGCTGTCCGGGGTGGTGGGACGGCTCGACCCGCAACCTCCCCCGCACATGCGCAACGGCTCGTGCGCGGCCCATTCGCCGGTCGCCGGGTCGAACGTGACGGGCACCTGTGCGCGCGTCTGGCGCGGGGCATCGATAAGCCAGTGATCGGCGCTGATGCCGGGCGCTGCGCGGTAGTAACCGGCTTCCCCCCGCAGATAGTGATGACCGTTGACAATGACCAGTCGAGTCGCTGTTGCCGCTGGCAATTCAACGTCCGAGAAGCTCTGTTCGTACCCGTCCAGATGCTCGAATTCCCCCCGAATCGCGAAGCGGCTCACCGGCTTTTCCCCCGTCGACAGGTTGTCCGGCACCCCCACGATGCCGGTCCGATCCTCCGCTGGCGGATGCCAGGCTGGCGATTGGACCGGCGGCGAAGCGTCGTGCACGATGGGTCCCTTCTGCGGTGTCGAGTGCGGCGCCGGATGAGATGTCTCCGGGGCGCTGCCCCCACGAGGCGAAGCAAATTGCGCGATGCCGATGAGTTGGTCCGTGGACAGGGGTTTCCCATCCAGACGATCGACGGTGATGTCCGAGATCTCTGCCGGCAATCGCAGCCACTGGACTTCGGGAATGAGGCCTGTCGTGATGTCGATGGCCGTTGTCCAGCCCCTCACTTTCTCGCGCACGTCGTGCGAGATTTCGCGTCCGGTGACGAGCGTATAGGCGTCGGAGATGGATTCACCGGTGCTGGAAAACGGCGCGCGTGCGGCGGCCACGGCGCGCAGCAGGTCGACGGGGGCGTATTGGGATTTGATCGACGGATTTCTGACGCGCTCGATATGCACGGCGTCCCATACCGAGGCGGCAGAGGTGTCGTCGTTGCGGTCGGGCGATCTTGCCGGGTCGATGGGATCGTGCCGTCTGTGGGGGACGGCTGCCGACAAGGGGGCGACGAAGTTCGCAGCGAGTATTAACGCGAATGCCGCAGGCCAGACAGTGTCGCCGCGTCGGCGCGGACAGCCCGAGTCGGCGCGTGATGTGGCGTGGGCATTGCGCGATGCCGGTGCCGTGCGCGCACTGCGAAACGTTCCCGGAAACGAGGATGCGCTGCGTTTGCGCAAGGCGTGGGACGGCGGGGCGTGCGGCGCGCCGTAACACGCAGGCGTGTGAATGGCGCGACGATGCGTGATCAAAGGCATGGCGAAATCTCCAGAGAAAACGCTGCATTGACGATGAACGGCGAGCGGGGGCTCCTGGGCTACACGATCACGTGCGTGCCGGAATCCTTCGAGACGTCGCCCGCCGCCGGACCGTTCGCCGCGCCCGGCGTCTGGCCCGGCACGCTGCTCCAGCTGGTTGACCCGGACGTGCCGCTGGACAACCCGCCACTGCTGCCGCTGCGACTGCTGCCGGCGCTGCCCAGACTGATCGAGCTGCCCCGACGAGTGCCGAGCGGACGTGTGATGGACACCCGATACATGCTGCCCGGCCGATGCCCGATGTCCGCGAAGGCGGCGTCGAGTGTGTCGACGAGATCGACCGCGTGATTGGCATGCGCGAATGAGGTGGCGCGCGCGCGGCTCCACGGGTCGAGCAGCACGGTGGAGTCGCGCGACTCGTAGACCTCGCGCGCGAAGAGCATGTCGTTGATGCCGTCGGGTTCGAAGTTCAGTGGCGGTTGTGGCGTGGCGGCTTCGAGCAGGCCGATGAGGCGCTCTGACTCCGTGTAGAGCACCAGCACGTGAGGCGGCCGGTTCTTGGGCTGCACCGTGATCATGCGAATACGGTCGGTGGGTATGTCGTTGGCGAGCAGGTAGTGAAAGAGAATCTCCGAATTCTCCTGACAGAACGCCTCGCTGTAGTGATTCCAGTAGTAATGCATTGTCGTGATCAGCGAGGCCTCTTCCTGTTGCTTGAGCAGTGGCATGTTGCGCTTGATCCGCTTCATCGAAACCCGCAACGCCGCGCGGTGATCGATGATCGAGTTGTCTCGCGTCATATGAAGATCGGGCCGATTGCTTCGTGTCAGATGCAACATGCTGAGATCGTTGAACGCATAGCGAATGCCATCTCGCATGTGTTCGTCATGCAGATGTGCGAGCGCGTTGATGATCTTCTCGCGGTCGATGGCGATGCTGTCGGGCGAGGCTTCGCGGCTCGATCCACAGCCGCCGCCACAAAGCCGTAACGGCTTTTCCGCGTGCCATGTCCCCGTGACGGGATCGAAGAGAACGGGCACTTGCGCGGCGTGATCGCCGCCGCGTGGCGCCGAAATCAGCCAGTGATCGACACTGTGCCCGCGTGTTGCGCGGTAATAGCCGGCTTCGCCTCGGAGATAGTGCTTACCGTCGATGAGGATCAGGCGGCTGTCGGCGTCGGCAGGCAGGTGCTCTCTGAGCCATGTCTGAGCGTATCCCTGCAAATGTTCATGCTCGCCTTCGATGCGCCATGATGGAATGCGCGATGGCATCACATCATTTTCCGGTTGAGACGCGAGGGCGACGCCGACCGGTTTTTCGAGTGATGCCTTTGCGTGATCCGCTTTCGCTTCGGGGGGCGTGCGTTGTGTTCGGGCGTCGTGGCGTTCGGGGTAGCGATGCTTGTGCATCTCACGCCAATCCGGACGCTCGCGAACGATGCCGCGACTCTGCCAGTTGCGCGGGTCCGCAGATTGCACGACGGAAGTGAGACGTTCGACGCCGACCTCGCGACCTTCGATGCTGTCGGCGGCGATGCCTGCCGCTTCCCCCGGGATTCTCGACAGGCCGACATCGGGAATCAGGCCGGTTGCGAAGTCGAGTGCCTGCGTCCACTGGGCAACCGACTGGCGTGTGTCGGCACTCACCGCGTTGCCGGTCACCAGCGTATACATCTGAAGCAGTGCGCCGCCGGTATTCCGGAACGGTGCGCTCGACGCTGCCACCGCGGACAGGAATTCGGGCAGGGTGTAACCGGCTTTGATGGCGCGGGCTTCTACAGGGCGAATCGCGACAGCGTCGCTGGCGTCGCTTCGTATCGCCCCATTGAGGCTTGGTGCGTCGATACGCGTTTGGCTTGCCTCGGCTTCGGGGGCGAGCGCATTCTGTGGGCGTCTCGCGCGTTCCCTGGGAATGCCGCTGCCTGCTGGCGACATCATGTTCGCGACAAGCAGCACCGCGAAGGCGACCGGCCAGACCCGGTGCGTACGATGCGACGGCATCGCGCTGCGCCGGATGCGCGTCGCCCCCGTCTGCCGGCGGTCTGCACGAGGGTGTGCAGTCTGTGACACCTGAGCGGTACGCGCGCGACGAAATGAATGCGCCAGACCGGTGCCCGCACGTGACGGCGCCTGTGTCGTCGGCGCGCCGGGCGTCATTGCGTAGCGAGGTGCCGACGCAATGGGTCGGCGATGTGAAACGTATGACATGGGAACGTCTCCGGAAGCGCGCCGATGCGGTGGTGCGAGTCGCTCGGAAAGCATCGAGTCCGTGTACCGCATCGTCGCGCGGGCGGGGGGCAGGTTCAAGCGTGTGGGACGCGTCAGAAGGCGTCCTCTGGCACATCGTCCGACGACGATGGCATGTCCAGATCGGGGAGCGGATCGAAGACGTTGGCGTTGCTCTCGCTCCCGAGACTGACGGGGCTGCCGGCACTGCCCGAGCTACTGGTGCTGCGCATGCGAGAGCCGGGCGTGTGCGTGCCGAACGGCCGGGTGATCGATACGACGAACGGATGTCCATCACGGTGCCCCAGTGCGGCGAGTATGCGATTGAGACGTTGCTGGACGTCACGATCGGTGAACGTCCCGCCAAACCCGGTGGCTTTCGTGCGACTCCATGGATCGAGCAGCAGTGTCGTGTCGCGGGTCAGGAAGACGGCGCGGGAGAACATGCGGTCGCCGATGCCGTCGGGGCGTCCGTGGATCAACGGCTGGGGCGTGGCCACGTGCAGCATGTCGATGAATGTCTCCGATTCCGTGTAGAGCACCATCACGTGTGCCGGGCGATGCTGTGGCTGGAAGGTGATCATGCGGATTCGCTCCTCGGGCACGCCGCTTTCCAGCAGCAGATGGAACAGAATCTCGGCGTTCTCCTGACAGAAGGCTTCCGCCTGCGGATTGTCGGAGTAGTACATCGCCGTGGCAGCGGCGACCTGCTGCTGCTGTTGCAGCAAGGGGGCATCGCGGTCGATGTTGCGCATGGCCTTGCGCAGTGCGGCGCGGTGTCCGACGATGGAGTAGTCGCGAGTGCCGCGCAGGTCGGCGCGATTTCCGCGCAGCAGACGCAGACTGCTTAGATTGCCGAATGCCGCCTGAATGGCGTCCTGTGTGTCCAGGTCGGGCAAATGCGAGATGGCGGACGCGATGGCCGGCCATCCGTCCACGATGCTGTCGGACTCGGGAAGGCGCTTGCTCTGATTGCATCCGCCGCCGCACAGTCGCAAGGGCGCATCGGCGCGCCACTCGCGGGTCTGCGGGTCGAAGGTCACGGGCACCTGTGCGCGGCTGTGACGGGGGGCGTCGACGAGCCAGACGTTCTCTTGCATCTCGCGGTCAAGACGGTAAAAGCCGTTCTCACCGGCGAGATAGTAGTGACCGTTGATCTGGAACATCTGTGAATGCGGGGCGAGGGAAAGGCGTTCGGCGGAAATGGGCTGTTCATATCCGGCGAGATGCTCGCGCTCTCCCGCGATACGATGGCTGGAGGCCGCGTGTTGCGGGATGCTCGGCAGTACCGCGACCGGTTCGGCCGGCAGAGCCTCGTCGGCGCGCTCGCGCGGCATCGATCCGTCTGCGCCTTCCGATGGGCTGTCCGGCGCGTTGTCGGGCACGAATTCCGACGCCCTTTGCGTGGGATGGTCGGCCGCGTCATGCCCTGCGCCGTTGGCGCCTTCAAGCACCGGCGCGCCATCGTCGGACTCGCGGCGGCCTTCGACTGACAGTTGATCAAGCAGCGCTGCACGGGGCGTCTCCTCCCGCGGTTGCCGCTTTTCCGACGCGGCCGGCGCCACGACAGTTTCCGCGTTCACGTCGGCGCGCCACGTGCGCGGGTCGAGCGCCTGCATCAGGGTGGCAACGTCGCTGGCAATGGGCGAGCGTCCTTCGATCTGTTCGACGGCGACGTGTGAGATATCGCCGGGCAGACGAGACATGCGCACCTGCGGCATCAGTCCGGTACTGAAGTCGATGATCTTGCCGCTGCGCCGAATGTTCTGTCGTGTCTCAGCCGCAGGCGCTTCGCCGATGAAGACTTCATAGGCGTCGCTCAGCGACTCTCCGAATTTCTCGAACGGCGAGCGCGATGCCGCCACGATCCGTAGCATGTCCATCAACGTGTAGTCGGTGCGCAAGCGATGCGGCTCGACCGGGCGAATGTCGACGTCATCCGGCGGGACCGTGGTGCTCGATGGTGGCATGGCAGGGACTTCGCGTAACGCGACGGGTGGCAACTGCGGTAGTGAATACGTATCGTCGTGCGCCTCGGCGATCAGGTTGCGTCTGGGCAGCGCCCCGGCAGCGGGGGCTGCGAGATTGGCGACCATGAGGATCGCGAGCGCGGCGGGCCATCCGCCTGCACGCCGTTGCGCATTCGCGTTGTCGGCGGTGTGCGTCGCACACCTGGCTTCGCGGCTGGCGACGAGGGGCATCTCGCGCCGGTAGCCCGCGCGGCGGAAGGTGCGATGGAATCCTTCCGGCGCGCTGGCGGACGGCTCGCGACGTTGCCGTGCGTGAGACAACCCATAGTGCGGCGTGTGCCGGATGATGTGATGCGAGACGTGCGGCATGGCGGCCTCTCCCGTAGTGAGGGCCACGAAACGCGACACATTGGGCGGGTGCCGACGTTCCTGTGGCCCGGGATGAGAAGACTGCCATTGCCCCGACGCCCCCGGCTTGCGCATCGGTCGAAACGATTATCGGTTTATGACAGTGCGCGTGCTTGTGCGTAGTAGACGTACCATCAAACGGATGGCTCGAAGCTGTCGTCGGACGACGAAGGCACGTCCTCCCCGGCACCGTGGGCGCCGTCATGCTTCGCCGCGACGTCTTTGGCGTCTCCCGTCTGCATCCGCTTCGCCGCGCCCCGTAGATCGGCGATGCTCTGCTTGACGAGACGGATGCGATCGCGCGGCGCAGGATAGGGACGCGTGACGGACACGACGAACGGATTGCCCGCACGGTGCCCGGCGTCGGCGAGCGAGACGTCGAGCATGCCCATCATTTCCTCGATGTCGTCGGCGTGCCGGAACGACGATGCCTTCACCCGGCTCCAGGGATCGAGCAGCACGGTGGAGTCTCTCGTCAGGAACACGGCGGCGGTGAATTTCTCGCCGTTGATGCCGTCGACATGTCCCGCGACGGGCGGTTGCGGCGTGTTCAGTTCCAGCAGATCAATGAATTGGTCCGATTCCGTGTAGAGCACCATGACATGTGGCGGATGCCCTTGCGGCCGCACGGTGATCATCCGGATGTGAGGCGACGGCACGCCGCGCGTGAGGAGATAGTGAAAGAGGATTTCGGCGTTCTCCTGACAGAACGCTTCGGGGCTGAGCGTGTAGAAACCCGTCTCGGCATAGTTGTCGTAATGAATGGTCGTGATGGTGGCCGCTTCGCGCTGCTGCTCGAACAGCGTCGCATGAGGATCGAGGCGCATGAGTTGCGGCACCAGTACCCGGCGGTGCTCGACAATCGAGTTGTCACGCATCGCGCGCAGGTCTTCACGGTTCGTGCGCATCAGGTGCATGCGGCTCAGATCGTCGTACGCCTTCAGAATCGCTTCGCGCACCTGTGGGCGCTTGATGTGACGGATCGCGTCTGCGACCTGATTCATGCTCGTGCCGACGCTGTCCGGCGTCGACTCGCGGCTGGGGCCGCAGCCGCCGCCGCAAAGACGCAATGCCCGCTCAGCGCGCCACGTGCCGGTGCGTGCGTCGAACGTGACGGGGATCTGCGCACGTGTGCTGCGAGGCGCGTCGACGAGCCAGTGTTCGTCACCGGAAGCGTCCGATGTGCCGGGTGCGCGCGTGACACGGTAGTAGCCCGCCTCACCGCGCAGATAGTGATGGCCGTCGACGAGGATGAGTTGCGCGCGCGGTTCGGGAGGGAGCGATTCCGGCGACAACTGCTGCGCGTAGCCCGTGAGGTATTCGTGTTCTGCGTCGATGTGTGAACGTCGTGCGGATGTCGCCGATGCGAAGACTTGCCCGTCCTGCTGCACATCCGGGATCTCGTTGGCGACGGCTTCGTCAGGTGCAGCGACGAGGGCGCCATCAGGTAGCGCAGCGGCGAATGGGGCGAGGGGGGCGTCGGCACTCATGTCGGGGATGTCGGGATCGACGTCGGCGATTGCGTCGGACCGTATCGCGTCCACCGAATGCCGCGAGGCATCCAGCACGTCGGTCTCGCTTTGCTCGACCACATCGGCTTGCACAGCCTTCGGTTCCGCAACCTCGCGACCCTGTACCGCGGCGGACGAGAGCGCCGGGTTTCCCGGCGCCACGTCGCGGAACTCGCCATCGGCACGCATGGGAACCTGCGCGCCGAGCGAGCGCGGATCGCTCATCTGGATCAGCGAGGCGATGCGCTCCGCGACAGGCATCTCACCCTGTGCCGCGTCTGCGGCGAGGCCAGCCACATAGGCGGGCAGACGCAGTCGCTGCACGGACGGCACGAGGCCAGTGATCTGGTCGATGAAGTCGCCGATGCGCCGCATCGTCGCCAGCGTGTCACTACCGATCGATTCCCCGCTGACGGCGAAGCGAAGGTCGTCGATGGACTGTCCCAGATGACGGAACGGCGCGCTCGCCGCCCCGACCGCTCTCAGCAGATCCGGGAACGGGTAATCGGTCTTGATGGCGACGCTTCGGATCGGCAGGATCCTGATGTCATCCTCGATGCTGCCCGGTGTGCCGACGTCAGGAGGATGGCGCTGACGAAGCCCGTCGGCCGGAATTTCAGGCATCGCCGACGCGCGCACTGCGAGATTGGCAACGACGGCGAGTGCGAGCACGGCAGGCCACGCGGACGCGCCATCGCGCTGCGAGGTGTTGTGAGGGCGATGCGGCGCAGTACGGGCGTTGCTGGGGGGGAGGGCGGTGAGCGTGTTGGCGCGTTGCGTGATTCGCGAACCGCGAAAGCGCCGGGGAAACTCGTGTGCACTGTGCGTGCTGCGAGCATTGCGGCGTGAGTCGGATGCGTGTGAGCGCGTGTAGGAAGGCGGGGCGACGATCGCGCGATGGTGGGACACATACGGCATGGGCAGACCTCCGGAAGACGGGCCGGGCATGCGCAGCGCTCACTGCGATACCCAATGCCCGGGGGGAGGAGATTGCCATTACGAAGCGCGCCGATGCTTGTGATTCGGCCGGGCGCGCTATCGATTTCGACGGCCTGCCCGCGCGTGCGCGCTCAGGCCGTCAACGCGTCACCCTGCCAGTCGCTTGCGCATGTCGTCGTATTCCTGCTTTAGTCGCGCAATGATCTCTGCGGCCGGACGCACGTCGTCCATCAGCCCCACACCCTGACCCGCGCCCCAGATGTCTTTCCAAGCTTTCGCCTTGGAGAAGTTCATCGCGGACTTGTCGGCCGTGGGCAGGTCGTCGGGATCGAGCCCCGCATTGAGAATGCTCTGGCGGATGTAGTTGCCGGACACGCCCGTGAACAGGTTCGTGTAGATGATGTCGTTCGCGCTGGCGTCGACGATGGCCTGCTTGTAGTTGTCGCTCGCGTTCGCTTCCGTCGACGCGATGAAGCGCGTGCCGATATAGGCGAGATCCGCGCCCATCGCCTGCGCGGCGAGAATCGAACCGCCGTTGGCGATCGAGCCGGAGAGCACGATGGGACCGTCGAAGATCTTGCGCACTTCACCGACCAGCGCGAACGGCGAGAGCATGCCGGCGTGCCCGCCGGCCCCGGCCGCCACCAGAATCAGGCCGTCTACACCGGCTTCGAGCGCCTTGTTGGCGTGACGCAGATTGATCACGTCGTGCAGCACGATGCCGCCGTAGCTGTGCACCGCGTCGAGCACTTCCTTGGGCGGCGCCCGCAGGCTCGTGATGAAGATCGGCACGCGATGCTCGACGCATACGCGCACGTCATGTTCCAGTCGCTGGTTCGACTGGTGCACGATCTGGTTGACGGCCAGCGGCCCGACGACCGCGTCCGGATTCGCCGCCTTGTACGACGCCAGCTCCTCGGTAATGCGCGAGAGCCAGTCTTCGAGAATCTGCGGCTCGCGCGCGTTGAGCGCGGGGAACGAGCCGACGATACCGGCCTTGCACTGCGCGAGCACCAGTTCCGGATAGCTCACGATGAACATCGGCGAAGCCACGACGGGCAGCGCCAGGTTTTGCAGAATCTTGGGAAGGGCCATGAAGTCTCCTGAATCCGGACGTTCGGCAAGCGGCGCCTGCGGCATCCATCGCACGTAGGGGGCCGTCGCATCGTTGCTGTCGGGGCAAGATGCCTGCCGCTGGAAAGATGAGGCACATTCGCGAACGATCGTTCGATTATAGGGGGATTCGGACGTTGCCCGACGGGCGGTCACTCGAAGAAAGCTTCGGTTCTTGCCTCGCGATGTCGCCCCTATCAGGGAAAGTCCTCTTGGGATGTGACCAGACGCTGACTACGATGAAGACGCGTGCCAGGGGACATCGGCATCAGGGTGTCGCAGGACGAGCGCCGCGTTAGCGACCGCAGCGTTCGTCCGGCACGTCACGTCCTCAAACGCCGCTTGCCTCACGGCCAAGCGGCGTTATTTTTTGCCCCGCTCATTCCGGCCATTCCGGACGCTCCGGCGATTTCCGCCATTCCCGCCATTCCCGCCATTCCCGCCATTCCCGCGCCTCGACCGGCTTCAGTCATCCCGGCCATCGCGTGCCGCCGGGCGTCCGACCCCGTCAAACGGCGTGCAGCGTGTCCGTCTCGCTCGCATAACGCAGGGCACCGGCTTTCGCGAGCTCCGCCACCAGGGTGTCGAGCAGCGCCGGCCAGCCGGACGGCGGGGCGAGCATCGCTGCCGCATTGCGCCACGCGCGCGCAGTGTCGAGCGTGGCCTTGAGCGCTGCGCTCGTCATCTCCCCTTCAGCCATCAGACGGAAGACGATCAGCACCTTGAGGGCGTTGCGTGCATTGCGAACCGGATCACCTTGAAGATAGTCGAGTCGGGAGCGGGCGGCGGCCAGCGCGCCGTCGATATCGTCGAACGGCTTGCCGTGACCGGGAATGACGACCGACACGTCGATCTGTTCGATGAGGTCGAGCACGGCGGCCTGCTCGGCAAATCCCGACTCGCCGTCGAGTTCCGGGAAGATGACGCCGAAGCCACGCTCCCACAACGCATCGCCGGAAATCAGGATGCCGTCGGCCGCGTTGTACAGCATGAGCGCGTGCGGATCGTGCCCCGGTGCGCCGAGCACGAGCCATTCGTGGTCGCCGAGCGGCACGGTGTCGCCGGGCGACAGGGTGTCGTCGAACGTGAAGCGCGCGCATTGCTGGCCGGTTGCTTCGAACGACAGACGGCGCTCGTCCCAGTGACGCACCGGATCGGCTTCGGCCGCCGGCACCCACGTACGGCAACCGTAGCGCGCCTGGAGCGCGGCGTTGCCGCCGCAGTGATCGGAATGCAGATGCGTATTGATGAGGCGTGCGAGCGGCTGGCCTTCGGGCAGCGCGTGTGCGACAAGCGCGAGCGTCTGTTCCGAATGGCTGACATAGCCGCTGTCGACGAGCGCGGGTTCGTCGCCGGAGAACAGCACGTTGTTCGATGAGAGCCAGCCGCGCTCGAACACGCGCAGCCCGGCGGGCAGGGCAAGCGAGGTCATTGGGCGTATCTCATGGCGTCGTTGGGTGACGGACAGGGGGAGCGGATCGCCGCGCTCACGCCGGCTTGGCGCACACGAGGATCTTGGCCGTGGCGGCGATCACCGTCTCGCCGTGCTGGTTGACGGCCTCGCCGTCGAGCGAAACGATATCGCCCGCGAGCTTCTCCTTCCACAGGCTGTCGGTGACGGTCCAGCGCACGGTGATGTCGTCACCCGCATGCACGGCGCGTCGCAGCTTCATGTCGAATTCGAGCCCGAGCGGTTGCGCCGTCTTCGAGTAGTGCGTGGCGAGCAACGCGGCGAGATAGGACATCTGCTGCGTGCCCGACGAGATCAGCCCGCCGAAACGGGGATCGGCGGCGGCGTATTCGGCGTCGAGATGCAGCGGATTGAAGTCGTGCGCGAGCGTGGAGAACTCACGGATCGAATCCGGCGAGAAATGATGACTGGCGGAGAAGGTCTCGCCGACGGTAACGATTTTTCCCATATGCGATGACTGAAAGTTGGAGCGATGCGCTGAAGGTGCCATCAGGCGTCGTTCATGCGTCGTGCTTGCCCGCGATCACGCGACGGTACATCTCGGGCGGCGGTTCGTGTTCTGCGCGTCGTGCGGGCAAGTGCGACCAGACGAGCCGCTTCGCGTCGTCCGTCATCGTCGACCACGACGCGATCTCGTCGATGGTGCGCCAGCATCCCGAGCACCAGCCCGTCGCCGGATTCATGCGGCAGATGTTGGTGCAGGGCGAGGGGACGGGGGCGTCGGGAGCGGTCATGTGCGGGGCGTGAGGATGAACGATGGCGTCAGACAGGCAGACCGAGTTTGGCAGCTTTCTCGCGCAGCTTGCCGTGAAAGCGTTCCTGATCGACGATGACGCGCTCATGCGTGCCGGCGCTCACCTTGTCGAGCCCGTCCCACGCTTCGACTTCGAAGCGCAGCGTGCGGCCCGTGACGTCGACCAGTTTTCCCTGAATGCGCAGCGTGTCGCCGGCCGGTGTGGCGGCCAGATGCGAGAAGGAGACGAGCGTGCCGAGCGACTGCTCGCGCGGCCAGTCGAGATACGGACGAATGGCTTGCAGGCACGCGCATTCGAGAATGCCCGCAAGATAGCCGGTCGCGAGGACCGCAGGCATCTCACGGCAGAGTTCGACATCGTCATAGAGTTCGGGCACCACGGCTTTCTTCGGCACGCGATACGTCCACTCGAATGTCAGTCCCGGCACAAGTTCGGGGCTCGGCATGGCAGGTCTCCTTGAGGTTGTTGTCCTGACTGCGCGATGACGTTGGCCAGCGCCTGACGATGGCCGGTCAGGCGCGCAGGGCGACGTCGACGACCGGTGCGCCCGTCATGGCCACCAGTTGCTGCGGCGTGAGATTGAATACGGCGTGCGGATGACCTGCGGCGGCCCACAGGCTGGCGAGCTTCAGCAGGTCTTCGTCGATCAGCGTGACGGGCGACACCACATGCCCGATGGGGCTGACGCCGCCGATCGAGTAGCCGGTCTTCTCCTTGACGAAGCGAGCGTCGGCGCGCGCGAGCTCACCGACTTGCGCGGCGACCTTCTTCTCGTCCACACGATTGACACCGCTGGCGATGACCAGCACGGGGGTGTCGTCGGAGGCGCGGCGGAAGATGATCGATTTCGCGATCTGTGCAACTTCGCAGCCGAGACCGGCGGCGGCTTCGGCAGACGTCTTGCCCGTGGCCGGCAGCAGGACGATGGGCTGATCGTGGCCCATGCCCGCGAGCAGGCGCGCGACGTGGCGTGCGCCTTCGGGCAGGTCCTGCGCGTCGGCGGATTCGGGGAGGTGCGGGGTTTCGCTCATGGTCGGGTCCATTGGCCTCGCGCGATTCGCGCGAGGCGTAATCAGTGGATGCAGTGGATGCAGCGCATGCAAAGTGCCGCGGCGTGAGACAACGGTGTCACGCGCTGGCGGCGACGTCCTTCATCTTGGCGAGCATCGCGCGGCCCACGCGCGACGCGTTCGGGCGGCCGATGGCCTGCGAGATGTAATCGCCGGTATGCACCACGGCTTCGAGGTCGATCCCGGTCTCGATGCCAAGGCCTTGCAGCAGATACAGCACGTCTTCCGTCGCGACATTGCCCGTCGCGCCCTTGGCGTACGGACAGCCGCCGAGACCGGCGACGGACGAGTGGAAGATCGAGATGCCCGAGAGCAGGGCGGCGTAGATGTTGGCCGTTGCCTGACCGTACGTGTCGTGGAAGTGACCCGACAGGCGTTCAATGGGGAACACTTTGGCGCAGGCTTCCATGACTTCGCGGGTGCGCGAGGGGGTGCCCACGCCGATGGTGTCCGCAATGTCGATCTCGTCGCAGCCGAGCGCGGCGAGCCGCTGGACGACGTCCACTACGCTGGCGACCGGCACTTCGCCCTGATACGGGCAGCCGAGCGCGCACGAGATGCTGCCGCGCAGACGCAGGCCTGCGTCCTTGGCGGCACGCGCGACCGGTTCGAAGCGCGTGATGCTCTCTTCGATGGAACAGTTGATATTGCGCTGCGAGAACGCTTCGCTCGCGGCGGAGAAGATGACGACTTCGTCGGCTTTCGCGGCCACTGCGCCCTCGAAGCCCCGCATGTTCGGCGTGAGCACGGAGTAGATCGTGCCCGGACGACGCGTGATCCCGGCCATCACTTCGTCGCCGTCGGCCATCTGCGGCACCCACTTCGGCGAGACGAACGACGTTGCCTCGATATTGGCGAAGCCCGCCGCGGACAGACGGTCCACCAGCGCGATCTTGATATCCGTGGGGACGGGCTGCTTCTCGTTTTGCAGGCCGTCGCGCGGGCCGACTTCAACGACTTTCACACGTTGCGGCAGATGGGTTGCGGACATGGGGATCGGTCTCCTCTGATTCCTCTGTTTCGTCTGATGGGGCTCGGCAGCGGCGTCCTGGATGTTAAGTACGTGATGGACGGCGCGGGCGGTAAATCAGTAGCCGCGCGTCAGATCGACGATGCCGGTAATCGTTTCGCCCCGCGCCAGCGCGGCGATCTTGCCTGCGATCTGCGCGACGGTTTCGTCACGCAGCGTCAGCGCTGAGATGTGCGGCGTGACGGTGACGCCCGGCGTACGCCAGAACGGATGCTCGGCGGGCAGCGGTTCGGTGCGGAATACGTCCAGCGTCGCCCCGGCGATCTGACCGCTTTCCAGCGCCGCGAGCAGGTCGTCGTCGACCAGATGCGCGCCGCGTGCGACGTTGATCAGGTACGCGCCCTGCGCGAGTTTGGCGAACAGCCCGGTGTTGAGGACATCCACCGTCTGCGGCGTGAGCGGCAGCAGATTGACGAGAATCCGCGCGCCACGCACGCACGTGTCGAACCCGGTCTCGCCGTGATGCAGTTCCACACCGCTGTCGTCGTGACGCTCGCTCCGGCTCCAGGCGCGCACCGGGAACCCGAAGGTCTTCAGCGCGCGGGCGACGTGTGCGCCGAGCGTGCCGTAGCCGAGGACCGCGACGGGGAAGTCCGCGAGCCGGTTCGGCTTCTGGAATTTCCATTGCGTTTGCGCCTGCTGCGCGTCGAAGGCGTCGAGACGACGGAAGTAGCGCAGCGCGGCGGCGCTCACGTACTGCGCCATCTGGCCGGCCATGCCGGCATCTTCCAGGCGCACGAGCGGCACGCCGGCCGGCAGACGATGGGCGTCTTCGCCGCGGCTGCCCAGCACGCCGTCGACGCCTGCGCCCATGTTGAAGATGGCCTTGAGCCGCTCGCGCGGTTGCAGGACTTCGGCGTTGGGCTTCCAGAGCACGAGATAGTCGGCGGGCGCGGTATCGCCCGGCTGCCAGCCGCGGATGTTGGCCTGCGGCAGGTGCTCGGCGAGACCGGTTTCATAGGCGGCAGTCTTGCCGTCCGGCGAGTAGATGAGGATGTCCATGAATTGCAGGGGCCGCCGGCGCGGTCGCGTCGACTCGATTTACGTTAACGTCAAGTGTAACGCAGCTTCCGGGTCGTCGCGTATCGGGGCGGGGCCCGAGAGGTTCGGCAGGCGGGGGCGGTCAGCGCGCGGTGGCGCTACGCAAGGTTTCGAGCTTGACGGCAAAGTTGTGATTGTCGTCGGCCACCCAGACCTCGCCGTCCTGAATGGTGCATTGCAGGCGCATGGTGCGCGACGCGAGCGCCGTCAGCGCTTCGGCCGACTCGTCGGCGAGCATGCGCACGCTGAGGTTCGACAGACGGTTGATCTGCGATTCTGTCGCCTGCCACCAGACGGCCGCCGGCTTGCCGCCGTAAGCGATGACATCCACGTGCTCCGCGCGCCCCGAGGCTTTGACGAGACGGCGGGCGTCGGGCTGGCCGACGTCGATCCAGCGCACGATGTCGCCGCCGAAGTCGTGTTCCCAGAGGTCGGGCTCATCGGCAGTAGAAATGCCTTTGCCGAACGAGAGACGCTCACCTGCATAGAGCATGAACGCGAGCACGCGCACCATCATGCGCTCGTCGGTTTCCGACGGATGACGGGCGATCGTGAGATTATGGGAGGCGTAGTAATGGCGGTCGAGGTCGGTGATCTGCACCTCGGCCTTGTAAATGGTGGCTTTGAGTGCCATACCGGGAGACCGCAGGAATGAAGAGAGTCGCAAGCATACACCAGCGTGCGGTGTGCCCTGCGACAGCGCGTTCGGCGCCGCATTCGCCGCCCAAGCTCGCTATACTGGCGACTTCGTCTTACCAGAAGCATCCCCCATGCCGGTTCCTGCACCGCAAACCATCGACGTCAACGGGTATCCCATGGCCTACGTCGAAACCCCCGCACCTGCCGATGCCGTCGGCGCCCCGTTAGTGCTGGTCCACGGCTCGCTCTGCGATTACCGTTACTTCAAACCGAACATGGCGCCGCTGGGACAGCGTCGGCGTGTCATTTCGGTAAGTCTGCGCCACTATTTCCCCGAAGCCTGGAATGGCCACGACGGTACCTTCTCCGGCGAGCAGCACGCCGAAGATCTGGCGGCGTTCATCACGGCGCTCGGCGTGGGTCCGGTTCACGTCCTCGGTCACTCGCGCGGTGGTTATGTCGCGCTGCGCACCGCCTTGCTCGCCCCCGACACCGTGCGCTCGCTGATTCTGGCCGATCCCGGTGTCGAGATCAGTGGCGGACCGATACAGGTGCCGCTCGATAGCGAACGCGGCAATTTCCGTCAGAAGGCATTGGAAGCGATCGAGAGCGGCGATGTCGACGGCGGGCTCGCGCTGTTCATCGACACGGTCAGCGGCCCCGACACATGGCGCCGCATGGTGCCGTGGTTCAAGCAGATGGTGCGCGACAACGCCCGCACCCTCATCGGCCAGGTGGCCGAGCCTCGCACGCCGCTGCCGATCGACGCCCTGGGCGCACTGCATGCGCCGGTGCTGCTGATGGGCGGCGCGGAGAGCCCGCCCCCCTATCCGGACGTGCTGAACGCGCTCGCGCACGCCATGCCGGAAGCCCGTCGCATGCTGATTCAGGACGCTTCGCACGGCATGAACCTCGCCAATCCGATTGCGTTCCATCTCGCCGTGGACGCCTTCCTCGGTAACGACTGAGCGTTTGCGCGCCGCGCGCCAGGCACCGATGTGCCATGCGCGGCCCGTTGTCTGTTGCGAATGCCCGTCGAGCCGGTCGTGCCCCGGTAACTTCGGGCGCGGCAAGTCTGCCGCCGCGAATACGCGTGTCGCCGTCATTCGTCGCGCAACATGCCGTGCCCCAGTCGCAGGCTCAACGTGCGCACCAGATCGGCCATCCATGCCTGATCGCGATCCGACAGTTTCTGCATCGCACGATTGAGCGACGGATACGGATCGCAGGGCGCCGCAACGCCCGAGTCCGCTACCAGACCGCCCGACGCGTCGAACGCCAGCAGCTCGTGCGGCGGCAACCCCAAGGTGTCGGCCAGAATGCAGATGTTGCGCAGCGAGATGTTGCGTTTGCCGCGCTCGACACCACTCAGATAGGAACGCGCCAGGCCGCTCTCCAGCGCAAGCTTGTCCTGCGCCCAGTTGTACTTCTTGCGCAAACCGGCGAGATGTCTGCCGAATCGGAATAAATTGGTGTCCATAAAAAAGTTTCCTTGTTAGGGACGAGAAGATTGGAACAAAAATCCGGCATCGGGGGCGGTGCCTCGGGTGTCCCTCGTTTGTGAGGCACGAACTACCGGGGGCGCCTCGCAGATTTTTTGTGGACTTTCGGAGAAGGCACAACGAGCGCTGTCGTCCCGACGATATGGGTGGCGCTATTTCGCGTACCGCGTAATCACGCGGCGCTTCGTCCGATGGCAGCGAAGCGTGTGCCGCCTTTGCGTCAACCCGCGCCGCGCAGTGTGACACTGGTCTGACCGGTTGAAGTAGAGCGGGGATTCTGAAAGGTTCCGCGTTGGGATGTCACTCGATGTTGACGGGCCGAGCCGGAAGTTGTGTCGAGCTGTGCGAAATTGCCGTAGGCGTCGAAGCGCTGTCATTCCTGTCGCCATTGACGTGCGCGCTCGCATGCGCTGTCACGACGCGACGCATGAATGCAAGCGTCGCGCACGTCTGGGCTGATTATTTTTAATAGGTTAAACAGTGACTCTTACGAGACGAATGTGCGCATTGTGCCGCCGATAACGCAGGGGGACTTTGCGCGATGTCCTAAGAATCAATTGCCGCAGGATCGCTCACTCGTCGTCGTTGCGACGCATACGCAACGTGTCGTCATGCGAGCGTCCCTCGGATGGGCTTTGACGAGGGGCGTCCGAAGGCGCCCCTCGCGCGTTCATGGGATCGCCGATGGGCGTCACCTTGCGGACGGCACCCGACGCGTCGACCGTCGCCGACGGACGGGCAGTTTCGGTATCACTGTGGGGCGCGCTGGCAGCGTAGCTCGCTTGTGCCGACATCTGCGACGGTGCCGATGTGGCGAGTAGGCGGTGTGTCGGAAAGCCCGATTCGAAATCCGGACGGACCGGCGTGCGTGCCGGACCGCCGTCATATGGCGGGCGGGGCAGGCCGGTGTCGGTCGTCATGCGCCGCTCGTTCGCTTCGTCTGCGTCAGTGTCTGCGTCGTCGCACAGTGTGTCGAAGGCGTTGCGATCTTCCGCAAAGGTAGGCTCGTGGGCATCGCCGGAAGGTTGCTCATGCGCCTGCGCATTCCCCCCCGCTCCGGTGGGCGGCGTGGCATGACTCAAGCGGGAACTGAGGCTTCGAATGATTTCCGCGAGCCAGACCTGATCGCGGTTTTCGAGCTTGCACAGCGACCGGCTGATTTGCGGCAGCGGGGTGCGCTCGGACTGCATGGCGACATCTTCGGCGCCTGCCGATGCCTGAGCGAAGCGCAGCATCTCGGAAGTGGGCACGCCGAGTGTGTCTGCCAGCACGCAGATGTTGACGAGCGCGACGTTGCGTCTGCCGCGCTCGATGCCGCTGACGTAAGAGCGTGCCAGACCGCTCTCGAGTGCCAGCTTCTCCTGCGACCAGCCGCGCGCTTTCCGCAGGCGGGCCAGGTGGTCTCCGAACAGCGCGAGTGGATTCGTTTGCATGGCGGGACTCCGTTGACGAGTCACACAGCGTAATCAATCCCCCCGCGCCTTGCGACGTTATATCGCTCTACTCCCCATGCGTTACAGCCGGGCCTCTATAAAGAGTCGGCGACGCTGATAGCGCAAAATTTATCGGACACTTCCCAATTCGTCCGCGATAGCAGGCATCGGTTCACGCGCTTTGCGAATCGGTCGATGCCAGTTTTCGCCCAATGTCACGCCACCGAGAATGAGCGCGCCGCCCGCGAGGTGATACACCGCGAGATGCTCGCCGAGGCCGAAGGCGGCGATCAATGCCGTGAAGATCGGCACCAGATTGATGACGACGGTGGCGCGGCGCGGTCCGATGCGCGCCACCCCGACCATCCAGATGAACGGTGCGATGACCGAGACCGGGATGGCCGCGAAGGCCAGCTCGGGCAGGTTATCCATGGAGATGCCGGCCTTCTGCGAGATCAGATAGAACGGCAGCAATGCGATGACAGCGAACGTGATCTGCGCGTAAAGCGACGGCAGCGGGGCGAGTGGCAGATGCCATTTGCGCAGCAGCACGCAGTAGAACGCGTAGGCGAGCATGGCGACGACCATCATGGCGTCACCCACGCCGATGCCCTGATCGGCCAGATGCAGCAGCGAGCCATGGCCGACCACCAGCAACACGCCGCCGATGGAGAGCAACCCGCCCGCCAGCGCGCCTGCGGTGAGCGCGTCGCCCAGCATCACCACGGCCAGCGCGAGTGTGGTGAGCGGCAGCAGCGCCAGAATGATGCCCATGTTGGTGGCACTCGTGTAATGCGCGGCCGAGTAGGCGATGCCCTGATAGAGCGCCATGCCGAGCACGCCGAGCGTGGCGTACTGCGCCATGTGCGGCACCAGATCCCGGCGTGCGCGCCACAGCTTGGGCAAGGCGAGAGGCGTGAGGATCAGCCACGCGGCAAACCAGCGCAGAAACGCAATCTCGGCGGGAAAGATGTGACCTACGGCGAGCTTGTTGACGATCACGTTGGCTGACCAGATAAGGACGGCGGTCAGCGGCAGAATGAAATTGGCCATGATTCGATGCAGTGTGCCGGTCGGGTGGCCGACCGGCGGTGAAGTGCGAACTGGAGCAGATTGTCCGCCCGAACCGTGACCGTCACATAGCGAATTTCAGACAAAAGATAAGGGTTTTCAGACGCGACGTCCGACCTGCCGAATCGCGTCTGATATCGGGGAGGGGGCTGCCGGATCGCTCGATGACATCCGTCGTCAAGCTGTCGCGGGACCGTCGCTTACCTGACGCTTACGCTTCGCTCACTCCTCGCTCACCCGCCGTTCACCCGCCCCCGGTGGCCCCCCGCCCTTGGCCGCAGGTAAAATGGCGCTTCCGGGCCTTCCACGTAGCGTACGTAGTCCTTGCGCGACGTCGGCAATCCCCGGTCCCACGGTGCGAAGGCATCGTGCGCGTTTCGTGATTCGTGATGGGTGATCGGAGCAGCATGGTGTCAGTGAGTCAGCAAGACCGTCAGGCACGTGCCGACGGTACGCAACAACGCCACACGGCGTCGCCTTCGTCTTCCTTGTCATCCGCTGCGGGTATCGACCCGGCGTTCGCGGGGAAGGGCAAGCGGTTCGTGCGTCGCATCTATCGTCTGCGGACCATCGGTCTCGGCATTGGCTTTTTCTGTGTCGCGGGCGTCTTCTACCGGCAATCGCCTCCCACGTCGCTCTGGCTCTGGGCGCTCGTCATTTTCCATGGCTTCCTCTGGCCGCATCTGGCATGTGTGCTGGCACTCTCGCGCCCGGTGCCGTATCGCGCCGAACGCGCGAATCTGATGATCGACGCGGCGTTCGGCGGCTTCTGGGTGGTCGCGATGCAATTCAATTTGCTGCCCAGCGTGGTCGTGCTCGCGATGATGTCGATGGACAACATCGGTGCGGGCGGCGTGCGGTTGTTCCTTCAGGGGCTGCTCGCGAACGTGGCGGGCGGACTGATCGGTATTGCCGTGCTCGGCTTCGTCTGGTCGCCGGCCTCTGACACGTTCAATGTCCTGACTAGCTTGCCGATGGTGATTCTCTATCCCATTGCGCTCGGCAAGGTGACCTACGATCTGGCGCAGAAACTCGCGCAACGCTCGCGTGAGATGGAGCATCTGTCGCGACACGACGGGTTGACCGGTCTGCTCAATCGCCGTGCATGGGAGCAGCGCTTGGCCGAGGTCCACGCTCATTGCGTGCTCACCGGGCAACCGGCGTGTCTGGTGCTGATGGATCTCGATCACTTCAAGCGCATCAACGACACGCTTGGGCATGCCGCTGGCGACACCGCGTTACGACGCTTCGCTGGACTGTTGCGTCAGCGTCTGCGAGACATCGACGCCGTAGGCCGATACGGTGGCGAAGAGTTCGGTGCGGTGCTGGTCAACACCGGCGAGGTGGCGGGACGCGACTTGATGCATCGGCTGCTCGCCGACCTGCGCGCCCGCGTGGCGCAGGCCGAAGCGACGATGTCGTCTGAGGATGCTCAGCGGGTCGCGCTGGCCGAGTGCACGGTCAGCATCGGACTGGTGCCGTTCTGCGCGGCATTCGATACGCCGCAGGCGTGGCTTCAGCAAGCTGACCGGGCGTTGTACCGGGCAAAGCGTCAGGGGCGCGACGGGATGGTGGTTCTCGATGCCGGTGCGTATCGAGATCGGGCGGATGGTGCGCAAGCCTCCGCTATGCCGTAACCCGGATGGGTCATCGCTGCGGTGCGGCGTCGGAACGATGCTGAGCGGGACTGGACGGGGAGGGGGAGAGCTGACGATGTGAAGGGGCTGACGGCGCATGCGTGGCCGACAGCCCACTGCGCCGATCAGCGCGCGCAGAGGCGGGTGAACGCGCCGCGGAGTGCGGCCGGCAGCGCGGCAGCAAAGCTGAACGGACGCGCCAGGGCTGCGAGCCCCTCGCCATTGAGCACCCGGGCACCTTCCAGATGCGTTGCCAGGACGCAGAAATCTTCGCGGCGCATACCTACGCGCTGACAGGCGTGATCGAGTTGCTTCAGGTCGTTCGGGTGCAGCGTGATGGTGAGGGTAACGCGCTCTAGGTCGGTGTTCATGACTTTCAATTTTCTCTTTTTCAAAACATCGGGCATGACGCTCTGATGAAGCGCATGCCAAGCGCCTGTGCGATAACGCAGGCGAGCCGGATCCGACTGCGCTGGATCGGCCGGTACGGCGAACGTCGCGGATACACCGAAGGAACGGCATCGCGTCATGGTGACGACGAGGTCGGTTCCGACGAAGCACGCGAAGTGTGATCGTGGCGTCGGTTGTCTTATGCAACACGTGGGCAATACGAGGCTGTGGGCGCGCAATCCGCCGCCTGAGTGATGCGCGGGCGGCGGTACGGCACTGACGCGTGAGAGCGATGCCTCGTAACTACGGGGAGGGATGACTCTCCATCCGGCCATGAGACTTGCGCCGGAATACAGCATGAGTACTGCGAACTGCAACTACGGATACAGCGATAAAGCGCGGCAACGATCGTCACCAGACGTCGGCGACAGGAACTGCACAGCGTTGCCTGTTGCTGCTACTGCGGGTACTGCCAATATTGCGATGACTGCGAGGTGTTACAGAGACTGCTGGGTATGACGAGATACTGCGTTGATGCGAGACCTTCCAACTACAGGACTGCGGGTGATGCGTGTACAGCGATGCAGACTTCGAACTTGCGATACTGCGACTTGCTGAACTGCTACTGCGGATTGCACTGCAACTTCGGATAACGCCGATAAAGCGGAACTACGAGAAACACAAACTTCCGAACTGCTACTGCTACTGCTACTGCTACTGCTACTGCTACTGCTACTTCTACATCCACTACCAACTACCGGATGTCGCTGGCTTACGCGGCATCCTTGAACTGAATGCGGGGGCAGGCCGTCACGCGATGACTGCGGCGGTAGCGCAGTACACGCTCCACATGCGCAGATGCTGCGGTGCGCATCGCACGACGATGCAGTTGCTTCACTCGCGCTGCCGAAATCGAAATGGCGAATGCCGCGACGAACAACCAACTTACGAAAGCCACAACCCTTCTCCCGGAAACGATGGCAGCGCCAGACAAACCGGTGCGCATCGAATTCGTTGGGAAATCAAAAAGCGTGAGTGCCGCCGGCTGCCACTGCATGTAACTTCAATGGAGTGAATTCTAATGAGATTCCCGAATAGGGTAAACCCTTAAAATCGTAAATAGTGTATTTTTTTAGACGAATGACATTGATATTCCAAACATCCGTTTGAATTCAAAGTGCCTTGAATTCATGGCGAAATCGGCCCGAACCCGCGTGGTTCCTTGCGTTCGGGCCGATAACGGTGTGAGGCGACGATCAGAAGCTATGCTTCAAGCCCATACCGAGTAACAACTGCGTGCGCGCACCGGCGTCGAGGCCGTACGACCCGACCGAAGCGGTGGCTTCCACAGCACGCCCCTGATTCAGCGTCTTGCCCACGGCTTGCTGATAGCCGCCGATGACGTAAGTGGACGTGCGCTTGGACAGCGCGTAAGTGACCCCCGCATTGAACTGGTTGTAATGCGCGCCGATCGTGCCGTCGGCACGCATGCGTGTGTAGCTGTAGCCAATGCCGGTGTTGATGGCGGGCGTAAGCGCATAGGTGGCGAACGCATTGACGGTGTCGAATTTCGCCGTGCCGGTGAACAGTGACAAGTTATCGCTGGCGTATTGCGCGTTGGAGAACGACAC
This sequence comes from Pandoraea sp. LA3, assembly GCF_022696215.1. Classification (NCBI taxonomy): domain Bacteria; kingdom Pseudomonadati; phylum Pseudomonadota; class Betaproteobacteria; order Burkholderiales; family Burkholderiaceae; genus Pandoraea; species Pandoraea sp. LA3. The sequence goes on from NZ_PTPY01000036.1 coordinate 672,068, forward strand.
ACCGAGAATTGCAGGCCCCACGGCGTATTTCGCGCCGACGCGTGCAATGCGCACTTTGCTCGCCGTCCGAAAACCGGCATTGATCGGCGAATTGAACAGCGAACCGGCGCTGCTGGTCCATTCGCGATACGGCCAGTCGGGATTGCCGGTGAAGACGCCGCGATTGCTGCCGCCATCGGCGAAGAAGTAGCCCGCCGCCAGTGCGATCGGGCCGTTGCTGTAGGCGCCCGCCAGACCGTAAGACCGGCCCGCGCCTTCCTTGCCCGCGACGTTGCCGGTCGCGTACATCCCTTCGAATTGCAGGCCGCCGAAGTTCGGCGTGGCGTAGCGGATCGCGTTGTTGATGCGCGCGCCGTTGTCGTAGTTGTCGACGTCGCCCGGTGTGGCGAAGAAGCCGCCGAAGACGCCGTCGGCGGTCAGGCCCTGCACGAGGTTCACGACCGGGTCGTACTGACGGCCGATCGTGACTTCGCCCCATTCGGCGCTTCTCAGACCGACGATGGCCTTGCGGCCGAAGGCCAGACCACCGTTGCCCATGCTGCCGTTCACAGCGTTGAAGCCGCTCTCGATCTGGAACAGCGCGGAGAGACCGTTGCCGAGCGATTCCGTGCCGCGCAGGCCCCAGCGGCTACCGCCGATGATGTTGCTCGTAATGCCGGAAAACGACTCGGGGCCGCCGGCGCCCGCCGTGTGGTTGGCGTGCACGAAGCCGGAATCGATCGTGCCGTACAGCGTGACGTTGCTCTGCGCGCCAACGCTCGCCGGCAAGGCGAGCAACGTGAGCGATGCGGCGAGCGCGAGGGCGCGCAGGCCGGTTTTCGAGTGTGGACGTTGGTTCATGGTGTCGGGCGCTTTTGCGCGCTTGGTTGAAATCGACACCGAGAATATTTCTGAACCCCTATTCGGATTCCTTATGAAAATTCCGAAACAACGTAAGTCCGCATGGCAGCGACCGCCACTCCTGGTCGCCAACGGATTTTCTAGGAACCCTCCTTAGGAAACACGCCCAAACCCCGCGAAAAGCGGTCACGCGAAGCGACCCGCTTCGCGCGTATCCCTCGATCTCGTCAGTTGTCGTCCCTGCGCAGACCCGCGCGGCGCAAGGCGACCCGCGACAATGCCGCCCAATCCAGTTGGCCCTCATCGTGCGCAAGGCTGTCGAGGTGGTTGTCACGCAACACGCTCGCAAAGGGCATCGGCACGTTCGCCGCTTCTCCGGCAAGCAAGGCGAGGCGCACGTCCTTGGCGCCGAGTGCCAGTTTGAATCCCGCCGGTTCGAAGACTTGTTTCGAAATGGCCGCACCGTATCCGGTGTAAGCGGGCGTGTTGAACATCGTTGCCGTGATCATCTCGAGAAAATCGCTGCCTGCCACGCCGTGCCCTTCGGCGAGCGCGGCGGCTTCGCTCATCGCCTCGATGGCGCTCGCGATCATGAAGTTGCCGGCGAGCTTCACGACGTTCGCCTGTTCGGGCACATTGCCGAAGCGCCAGGTGCGCTGACCCAGCGCGTCGAACAACGGCTGGACCGTGTCGATGACGTCGGCGGCGCCGGCGGCCAGAATGTTGAGCTTGCCGGCTTCGGCGACGTTCACGCGTCCGAGCACCGGTGCCGCGACGTACCGCAGGCCGAGGCCTTCGCATTGCGTGCGCATTTCGCGGGCGAACGCGAGCGACACAGTCGCCATGTTCACGACGATGGCGCCAGGCGTGAGCGCGCTCAGGGCGCCGCCGTCGAGCAGCACGGTGCGCGAGGTGTCGTCGTCCGCGAGCATGGCGATGAGCACGTCACTGCCGAGCGCGGCGTGCGCGGGGCTGGACGTCGGCACAGCGCCCTCGGCCGCGAGCGCATCGACGGGGCCGGGCGAGCGGTTCCACACGCGCAGCGGGAATCCCGCCTTGAGAAGATTGCGCGCCATGGGGGCACCCATCGTGCCGAGTCCGAGAAATCCGATGTTCATACGTTCTCCTGATGCAAAGGAAGGTCGTGCTGCGCGGGCGATGACCGCCGGCGTCGGAGGACGACGCAACGCGCTAGTCCGAAGCATGACACCGGGCGGAGGATTTCGCAGTCGAGCCTTGTTATCGGATGCACGGGCATTGCGCGACGCAAACGAGGCTCGCCTTCTTCGGTATAGGCAACGCTGCTTGCAGGACTAACCTGCTGCGGCTCTGCCGACTATCGATGCGCAAGCGCGGCGCACGGCCGGCGCGAAATTCGCCGTGGCGGCGGCTGCAAAGGTAAGATGCCCGCATATCGGTTGTCCTGGAGACGTACCCCTGCGCGTCTGCATTGCCGATAGCCTCCGACTTTTCCATTCGCCATGACCGTCCGCTACAACTGGCCGAGTTTCAAGACCCTGCCGTATCCGGTCTACTTCCGCTACGACGAGTTCGATGCGCAGACCGCGTGGGTGCCGCATCGCCACGACTGGGGCACGTTCAGCTACGTGGCCAACGGCGTGATGCAGATCGAGATCGAGGGCGCGCGGTTTCTCTCCCCGCCGCAGTACGCCGTGTGGGTGCCGCCAAAGGCTACGCATGCGAGCTTCAACGCGGAAGCCGTGATCTACCGGTCGGTGTACATCGACGCTTCGCTGGCGCGCGAGCTCCCGGCCCATGCCGCGACATTGCGTATCAGCGGCCTGCTGCGTGCGATTCTGTGTGACTTCGCCGAGCGCGGCGTCGCCTGCCCGGAGACCGAAGCGGACAAGCGTCTCGCGCATGTGCTCGTCGACCAGATCGCACTGGCCCCGGCCGAGCCGCGTTTTCTGCCACAGGCGAGATCGCCGTCGCTGGTGCGTGTGCTGGAAGCGTTACAAAGCGAGCCCGGGGATAACCGCACGGTCGAGGCATGGGCGACGACGGTCTCCATGACGGAGCGCACGTTCGCGCGTCACTGTCTGACGGAATTGGGGATGACGTTGGGGCAATGGCGGCAGCGCATGCGTTTCTTTCGCGCCATCGATGCCCTGGAGGCGGGGCGCACCGTGAAGTCCATCGCGTTCGATCTGGGCTACGCGACGCCCTCGGCCTTCATCGAGATGTTCACGCGCCAGTCGGGACTGACGCCGGAGCAATTCCGGCGTCAGGTGATCTTCAGCGCACAGGCGCACGACTCGGTGTGAGTCGGACGGCGCCGTGCGCTGCAATGCAATTTACCGCTTGAACGCCAGCAACTGCGCGCCTTCCGGCACCTGATCGCCCACGGCGTACAGCACTTCTTCGATCTCGCCATCGGCCGGCGCGCTGATGGTGTGTTCCATCTTCATCGCTTCCATCACCAGCAGCGGCGTGCCTTTCTCGACCTTCGTCCCGGCGGGCGCGAGCACGGCGATGACCTTGCCCGGCATCGGCGCGGTCAGACGGCCTTCACCGCCTTCCTGTGCGCCGGCCTGTGCGAGCGGATCGTGCCAGCGCAGCGTCCACGACTGACCGTCGGCGAAGACGTGAGCCGTCTCATGCTCGAAGTCCACATGGCCCTGCACGCGACGCTCACCGAGCGTCACGCGATACACGCTGGCGTCGTGCGTGTAGCGATACGGATACGTCTGTCCGTCCACCGTGAGCGTGCTCGCTTGCGCGTTGCTCGTGAGGATGACGTCGAGACGCGTCTCGCCATGATCGAACGACAGCATGCGGCGATAGTCGCCGTTCAGCCGCCAGCCGGTCGCCGATTGCCACGGCGAATGACGGTCGACGCTGTCCTGATACTTGCGCAGGCCGACGACGGTCTCGCGACCGAGCTGCGCGGCCACCGCCAGCGCGAGCGTCGTGGCGGGCACCGGGGCGGCAGCCGGGAACAGCGTGTCGCGATGGCGTTCGATGAGGCCCGTGTCGAGATCGGCACCGGCGAACGGCTCGCTGGCGACGAGGCGTCCGAGGAATGCGATGTTCGTCTGCACGCCGACCACGCGGTACTGACCCAGTGCGCGTCGCATGCGGGCGAGCGCTTCGTCGCGGTCTTGCCCCCACACGATCAGCTTCGCGATCATCGGGTCGTAGAACGGCGAGATGGTGTCGCCCTCGCGCACGCCCGAATCGATACGCACGGCCGCCGGTGAGGCTGCGCCACCGATCTCGAACTGCACCGCAGCGGGCGGGCGTAGCGTCGACAACGTTCCGGTGGACGGCAAGAAGTTGTTGTCCGGATTCTCCGCGTAGATACGCGCTTCGAGCGCGTGTCCGTGGATGCGCAGTTCCTCCTGCCTGCGCGGCAGCACTTCACCGGCGGCCACGCGCAACTGCCACTCGACCAGATCGAGGCCGGTGATCATTTCGGTGACGGGGTGCTCCACCTGAAGACGCGTGTTCATCTCCATGAAGTAGAACGAGCCGTCCTGATTGGCGATGAATTCGACCGTCCCCGCGCCCACGTAGCCAACGGCACGTGCGGCATTGCAGGCCGCCTCGCCCATCGCGCGGCGACGCGCTTCGGTCATGCCCGGTGCCGGCGCTTCTTCCAGCACCTTCTGGTGACGACGCTGCACCGAGCAGTCGCGCTCGAACAGATAGACGCAATTGCCGTGCGTATCCGCGAACACCTGAATCTCGATGTGACGCGGCCGCGTCAGATACTTCTCCACCAGCACGCGCTCGTCGCCGAAGCTGCTGGCGGCTTCGCGCTGGCACGAGGCGAGCGCGGCGCGGAATTCCTCGCTGCGTTCCACCACGCGCATGCCCTTGCCGCCACCGCCTGCGCTGGCCTTGAGCAGCACGGGGTAGCCGATGTCGTCGGCACGGGCGTGAAGGAATTCAGGATCCTGATTGTCACCGTGGTAGCCGGGCACCAGCGGCACGGCCGCGCCTTCCATGAGCGTCTTGGCGGCGCTCTTGCTGCCCATGGCGTGAATGGCGCCGACCGGCGGGCCAATGAAGACGATGCCTGCTTCGTGGCACGCGGCGGCAAACGCCTCGTTCTCGGACAGGAAGCCGTAGCCCGGGTGGATGGCCTGAGCGCCGGTCGCGCGGGCAGCGTCGATGATGGCGTCGATGCGCAGATAGCTGTCGCGTGCGGCGGCGCCGCCGACGTGTACGGCTTCGTCGCACACGGCAACGTGCTTGGCGTGCGCGTCGGCGTCGGAATAGACGGCCACCGTGCGAATGCCCAGCCGTGCGGCCGTAGCGGCCACTCGGCAGGCGATTTCGCCGCGGTTGGCGATGAGGATCTTGTCGAACATGTTGCCTCCGGAAAATGATCGATTTGGGCGGCGCTTGCCCCCGACGATGCCGCTTGTGACGGCAGGCCGGGGCACTTGCACCATTCTCTTTGCTAATCAGCTCGACCGCCACAGCGAATCGTCTTGCGCGATGTCGTCGCTGTGGCGGTCGTTCGTCCGTCAATCCTTCTACGCTTGCATCCGTCTACACCAACCTGTCAGCGTCGGTCGCCCGCCGTTCCGTTCAGTGGGTGGCGCAGGGCTTGAGCGGGTCGCACGCGTCAGCGCTCTCGGCATTTTCCGTGCCGAGCTTGTCTTCCGTCGACGTGCGCATGCCCAGGCGTGCGAGCAGCGCGCGGTCGTGTTCGGCCTGCGGGTTCTGCGTCACGAGCAGCTTCTCGCCGTAAAACATCGAGTTCGCGCCGGCGAGGAAGCACAGCGATTGCAGCGCGTCGTCCATCATCTCGCGCCCGGCCGACAGACGCACCATGGCGCGCGGCATCGTGATACGTGCGACGGCGATCATGCGCACGAAATCGAACGGGTCCACGCTCTCGTTGTCTTCGAGCGGCGTGCCCTCGACCTTCATCAGGTTGTTGATGGGCACCGACTCCGGGTACGGCGACATGTTCGCCAGTTGCGCGATCAGACCGGCGCGCTCACGACGGGTCTCGCCGAGACCCACGATGCCGCCGCAGCAGACCTTGAGCCCGGCGTCGCGCACACGGGCGAGGGTGTCCAGACGATCCTGATACGTGCGCGTGGTGATGATCTGACCGTAGAACTCGGGCGACGTATCGAGGTTGTGGTTGTAGTAGTCCAGACCGGCGTCGCGCAGTTGCTGGGCCTGACCATCGCGCAGCATGCCGAGCGTCACGCACGTCTCCAGGCCAAGCGCCTTGACGCTGCGCACCATCTCGCCCACGGCATCGACCTGATGCGGCTTCGGGCTGCGCCATGCAGCGCCCATGCAGAAGCGGGTCGCGCCCGCATCCTTGGCGCGCTGGGCGGCGGCCACGACTTCCTCGACGGGCATGAGCTTCTCGGCTTCCACGCCGGTGTCGTAGCGTGCCGACTGCGGGCAGTAGGCGCAGTCTTCCGGGCAGCCGCCGGTCTTGATCGAGAGCAGCGTCGAGAGTTGCACGGCGTTGGCGTCGAAATGCTCGCGATGCACTTGCTGCGCGCGGAAGATCAGATCGTTGAACGGCAGGGCGAACAGCGCTTCGATGTCGGTAACGGTCCAGGGCGTGTCGTTGCGGCGCAGGGCTTCGTCGTGTCCGTGAGCGGCGGTGTGGGCGTGAACTTGCATGGTGGGATTCCTTGAATTCTGTGGGTTCTGTATGTTCGATAGGTTCGATAGCGGGCGCGAGCGAGGTTCGCTCAGGGCGCCGTATGTGGCCGTGGCGTGAGCGACTGCGCTGCGCGAGGCAGCGCCGCGTCGACGAGCGGCGCAATGTCGAGATAGCCGGAAGCCGTGGCGGCGTCGGGGTGCGGCAGATGCGGCACACGCCCGAGCAGCGGCGCGCCGAGTCGTGCGGCAATCGCGTCGACGTTCGCGTCCACATGACGCATGTCCGGATCGACGTGATTCGCCACCCAGCCTGCGAGCGTCAGCCCGCGCGAGGTGATCGCCTCGGCGGTGAGCAATGCATGGCTGATACAACCCAGACGCAGGCCGACGACGAGGATCACCGGCAAGCCGAGCTGACGTGCGAGATCGGCCGTATCCGGCGCGCTCGCGTCGGGGCCGAGCGGCACGCGAAAGCCGCCGACACCTTCGACGATCACGAGATCGGCGCGCGCGGCAATGCGCGCATAACCCGCGCGAATCACGCTGCAATCGAGCGCAATGCCCTCGGCAGCGGCAGCGATGTGCGGCGCGGTGGCGTCCTTGAGCACATACGGGCAATACCAGTCATCGGGCAGTTTCAGATTGCTCGCCTGATGCAACTGCTCGACGTCTTCATTGACGAAGCGCCCGTTGTGTTCCGATGCGCCTGCCGCCACCGACTTCAGCCCGGCGCACACCAGTCCGCGACGGGCCGCGGCGTGCAACAGTGCGGACGAAACGAGCGTCTTGCCGATCTCGGTATCGGTGCCGGTGACGAAGAACGCGTGACGCGCGGGTGTCGCGCGCTCGGCGGGCATGCCGACATCGGTGACGTCGAGTGAGAGGTTCCGGTCAGTCATGGGCAGGGGCCTCCCAGTCGCGATCAAGCTGGTTGATGGCGCGGGTCAGACGCTCGACGTCTTCGGCCGTGTGCGCGGCGCTCAGGGTGACGCGCAGACGCGACGTCCCCGGCGCTACCGTAGGCGGTCGAATCGCCGGCACCCACAGCCCGGCTTCGGCCAGCCCCGCTTGCGCATGCAGCGCCGCGGCGTTCTCGCCGAGGATGATCGGTTGCACGCCCGTGGGCGAGACCATGTGACGCCAGTGCGTGAGCGTGAGCGAGTCGCGCAGTTGTGCGATTCGCGCCTGCAACGTCGCGCGACGCTGTCGGCCTTCATCGCCCGCAATGATCTTTAGGCTGGCGAGCAACGCGTGCGCCTGCGACGGCGCCGCCGCGGTCGTGAAGATGTACGGACGCGCCCGATTGATGAGCCACTCGACGACACGGCGGTTCGCCGCCACGAACGCACCGCCCACACCGGCGGCCTTGCCGAGCGTGCCGATGATGACGAGGTTCGGCGAGCGCATGTCGAAATGCTCGAATACGCCGCGTCCGTTCTCGCCGACGACGCCGAAGCCATGCGCGTCGTCCACGATCAGCCAGGCGTCATGACGTTCCGCGAGGGCCAGCAATTGCGACAGCGGTGCGATGTCGCCGTCCATCGAGAACACGCCGTCGGTGACGATCAGTTTCGTCTCGGCGGTGCTTGCTTCGAGCAGTGCCGCGAGCGCGTCGACGTCGCCGTGCGGATAGACGTGAGTCCGCGCGCGCGACAGACGCGCGCCATCGATCAGCGACGCGTGGTTGAGCGCTTCGGAGAAGATCTCGGCATCTTTGGTCGCGAGCGCCGAGATCGTCGCCAGATTGGCCATGTAGCCGGTGCAGAAGTACAGCGCGCGAGCGTCCACCAGATGCGGCGACATGAATTCGGCGAGCGCGTCTTCGAGTTCCGCGTGGGCCTGCGAATGGCCGCTGATGAGGTGCGATGCCCCGCTGCCGGCGCCGTAGCGCTGCGCGCCTTCGACCAGCGCGTCGACAACCTTCGGATGGGCAGCAAGGCCGAGATAGTCGTTGCTGGCGAAGGCGAGGACCGGGCGGCCGTCGGCTTCCACATGCGGACGGCAAGGGGTGGATACCACGCGATGGCGACGACGCAAATGCTGGCGGTCGATTTCCGCGAGGCCGGCGTCGAGACGATCGAGCAAGGGATGCTGCGTCATGCCGTCACCTCCGCACCGGAACCGATGTGTTGCATGGTGACGTCGAACGCCGCGAGCGTTTGCGTGGCGAGCCAGTCGACGGTGCCGTCGTCGAGCACGTAGGGCGGCATCAGATACACCGTCGAGCCGATGGGGCGTAGCAGCACGCCGCGCGCACGGGCTTCGGTATAGAAGCGCTTCGCGAAGGCGCCGGCGGCGCCCTGTGTCTCCGGCAGCACGGCGTCGAACGCCCAGATCATGCCGCGATGACGGAAGTGCTTCGCGCGCGGATCGTCGGCCAGCGGCGCGAGGGCTTGCGTGAGGCGCGCGGCGCGTGCGGCATTGGCGGCGAGCACGTCGTCGTCGGCAAAGATGTCGAGCGTGGCGAGTGCCGCACGGCACGCGAGCGGATTACCCGTGTACGAGTGCGAGTGCAGGAAGCCGCGCGCGGTGTCGTCGTCGTAGAAGGCGTCGTAGATCGCGTCACGCGAGAGCACCAGCGAGAGCGGCAGATAGCCGCCGCTGATGCCCTTGGACAGCGTGAGCAGATCGGGCCAGATACCGGCCTGCTCACTCGCGAAGAACGTGCCCGTGCGGCCGCAACCGACGGCGATCTCGTCGGCGATCATGTGTGCGTCGTGCTTGTCGCACAGCGCGCGCACGAGGCGCAGATATTCGGGGTCGTGCATCGCCATGCCCGCCGCGCATTGCACGAGCGGCTCGACGATGACGGCGGCGATGCGTCCCTCGCGCTCGGAGAGCAGCGCGTCGAGTTCGGCGGCGGCGCGTCGGGCCACGTCGATGGCACTTTCGCCATCGCGTGCGAGACGCGCGTCCGGCGATGCCACCACATGCGCGTGACGCAGCAGCGGGTCGTAGGCATCGCGGAAGAGCGCGACGTCAGTCACCGCGAGCGCGCCGAGCGTCTCACCGTGATAGCCGTTGCGCACGCACACGAACTCGCGCTTGTTCTCGTGGCCGCGATTGCGCCACGCATGAAAGCTCATCTTGAGCGCGATCTCGACGGCGGACGCGCCATCGGACGCGAAGAACGCATGGCCGAGCACGCCGCCGGTCAACGCCGACAGCCGTTCGGCCAACGACACCACGGGCTCGTGCGTGAAGCCCGCGAGCATGGCGTGTTCGAGGCGACCGAGCTGATCGATGAGCGCCGCGTTGATGCGCGGGTTCGCATGGCCGAACAGGTTGACCCACCACGAGCTGATCGCATCGAGGTAGCGCTCGCCGTCGGTGTCGACGAGCCAGGGACCTTCGCCGTGAGACAGCGCGACGAGGGGGAGCTTTGCCTGTTGCTTCATCTGCGTACAGGGGTGCCAGACCTGCCGCAGACTGCGCGCGGCCAGGTCGCCGGGGTTGCCACGATTGCCCGCCTGGGTTACGGCGGCATTCGCGACGTTAGGGCGCAGGGAGGCGTCCATCGTTGACTCCTTGGAGGGCCGGAACTCACGACGTGCTTCATCAAGTACGTCGTAACGTGCACTGGGCACGTCGTTCGTCCGGCTGGCCTGTGCATTGCAGGGGACTGCGGATTGCTGCACGTGGCCGGAGGTGGGGGATGGGCGCATGGTAGGCAAAGCGATTTGGCAGGGCAATAGGCGGAATTAATGCGAGAACTCGCTATTTTGTGAGCCGTAAAAAGATTTTATCGACAAGTTCGTAAATCTCGCCGGTAACGTTGCGGCATCTCCGCTGTCACCCCTCCCAAAAAAATTTTGTAACCGATGAAGCGTGCCGATATCGGCGGGTGCGGCCTCTAAACTCAGGAGGCGTCGCGCCACGACGGCGAACGCTTCTCAAGGAACGAGCGCACGCCTTCGCGGCCCTCGTCGGACGCACGGATCTTCGCGATGCGATCCGCCGTGTCGGCGATGGCGGCTTCGTCGATGGCGCGTCCGGCGAAGTCCTGCACGAGGCGTTTGCATTCCTTCACGGCGTTCGGGCTGTTGTCGACGAGCGCCTTGGCCAGCGCGCCGACCGTGCTGTCGAGCGCATCGGCGGCGACGACCTCGTGCACCAGACCGAGACGTTGCGCCGTGGCTGCCGTGAAGCGCTCTGCCGTCACGAAGTAGCGGCGCGACGCCTGCTCGCCGAGCGCACGAATCACGTACGGGCCGATGGTCGCGGGAATCAGGCCGAGCTTGGCTTCCGACAGGCAGAAATGCGCCGTGTCGACAGCGACGACGATATCGGCCACCGCGGCGAGTCCCACGCCTCCGGCGTAGGTGTCGCCCTGCACGCGCGCGATCACCGGCTTCGGGCAGCGGTAGATCGTGTTGAGCATGACGGCGAGCGTCATGGCGTCGGCGCGGTTCTCGGTGTCCGAGTATCCGGCCATCTTCTTCATCCAGTTCAGGTCGGCGCCGGCGCAGAACGCCACGCCTTCGGCGGCGAGCACGATAGCGCGCACGTCGTCGTTCGAGGCCAGCGCGCGGAACGTGCCCGTCAGTTCTTCGATGACGGTTTCATTGAACGCGTTGCGCACGTCCGGGCGGTTGAGCGTGACGGTGGCGACGTGAGCGTCGACACTGAACTTGAGCGTTGCGAGATTCATGACGAAATTCCTTGATGTACCGGGGCCGGGGACCGAGATAGCGGATGGCATCCGCTTACATGCGGAATAGGCCGAAGCGCGTTTCCGGAATCGGCGCGTTGAGCGCGGCGGACAGCCCGAGGCCGAGCACGGTACGGGTGTCGGCGGGATCGATCACGCCGTCGTCCCAGAGGCGCGCGCTCGCGTAGAACGGATGGCCCTGACGCTCGTACTGATCGCGGATCGGTTGCTTGAAGGCGTCTTCTTCCTCGGCGCTCCACTGGCCGCCCTTGCCTTCGATGCCGTCGCGTTTGACGGTCGCGAGCACCGACGCCGCCTGTTCGCCGCCCATCACCGAGATGCGTGCGTTCGGCCACATCCACAGGAAGCGCGGCGAGTAGGCGCGACCGCACATGCCGTAGTTACCTGCGCCGAACGAGCCGCCGATGATGACGGTGAACTTCGGCACGTTCGCGGTGGCGACGGCCGTCACCATCTTCGCGCCGTGCTTGGCGATGCCTTCGTTCTCGTACTTGCGCCCGACCATGAAGCCCGTGATGTTCTGCAAGAAGATCAACGGGATCTTGCGCTGGCAGCACAACTCGATGAAGTGCGCGCCCTTCTGGGCAGACTCCGAGAACAGAATGCCGTTGTTCGCGACGATGCCGACCGGATAGCCCCACAGATGCGCAAAGCCGCACACGAGCGTGGTGCCGTAGCGTGCCTTGAACTCGTCGAACTCAGAGCCGTCGACCAGACGCGCGATCACTTCGCGCACGTCGAACGGCTTCTTCGTGTCGGCGGGAATCACGCCGTACAGTTCGCGGGCGTCGTACTTCGGCTCGACCGGCGCTTTGACCGCCACGCTCGCCGGTTTGCGACGGTTCAGGTTCGCCGCGATGCTGCGCGCGATGGACAGTGCGTGGGCGTCGTTCTGTGCGAAGTGATCGGCCACGCCCGACAGACGCGTGTGGACATCGGCGCCGCCGAGGTCTTCGGCGCTCACTTCTTCGCCGGTCGCGGCCTTCACCAGCGGCGGTCCGCCGAGGAAAATCGTGCCTTGCTCCTTGACGATGATCGACTCGTCACTCATCGCGGGCACATACGCGCCACCGGCGGTGCACGATCCCATCACCACGGCGATCTGTGGAATGCCCTGCGCGGACATCTGCGCCTGGTTGTAGAAGATGCGGCCGAAGTGATCGCGATCGGGGAAGACGTCATCCTGATTGGGCAGGTTCGCACCGCCCGAATCCACCAGATAGATACACGGCAGGTGGTTCTGCTCGGCGATCTCCTGCGCGCGCAGGTGCTTCTTGACCGTCATCGGGTAGTACGTGCCGCCCTTGACCGTGGCGTCGTTGCACACGATCACGCATTCCTGACCGGACACGCGTCCGATCCCCGTGATGATGCCTGCACCCGGTGCGTCGTCGTGATACATGCCGGTCGCGGCGAGTTGCGAGAGTTCGAGGAACGGCGAGCCCGGATCGAGCAGTTGCTGCACGCGATCGCGCGGCAGCAGTTTGCCCCGGCCCGTGTGTTTCTTGCGCGCAGCCTCTCCGCCGCCACCGGCCAGTTGCGCGATGCGTGCGCGAAGTTCGTCGACCACGGTCTGCATCGCGGACGCGTTGCGTGCAAAGTCTTCGCCGCGCGGGTTGAGTTTGCTTTCGAGAATCGGCATGTGACGAAATCCGGTGGAGTTGTGAGTTGTCGTTGAGTGTTTTGGCCAGCGGGTGCGACGGTTCGTGCGATGCACGAACCGTCGCGCGCCCGTCCGAAATCAGTCGAACAGATCGCCGTCGAGGTAGCGCCAGCGCCCATCGCCGTCGCGCTCGAAGCGGCTGCGCTCATGCAGCCGATGCGCGCGTCCGCCGATCTTGTAGCGGGCGACGAACTCGACTTCGGCGTGGGTATCGTCGCGTTGCAGATGCGCCTTGACCTGAAGGCCGAGCCACTGCGGGGCGTCGTCGAATTCGAGCGAGGCGGGACGCGTGCTCGCCGCCCACGTATCGAGCAGATACGGGGCGTTCTGGCGCACGAACGCCGTATAGCGCGAGCGCATCAGCGCTTCGGCCGTCGGCGCAACATCGCCGCGCTCCAGATAACGGGCACAGCAGTCCTCGAACGAGAGGCCGCCGCAGGGGCAGGCTTCGCGTTCGTTGTGCTGCGGCGGTTGGGGTCTTGCCATCGTGTGTCTTGCCTTGTTGTCAGATTCTGCCGTGCTTCAGACAGGCCTCGACCTGCAGGAAGCGGTCGAAGCCCCAGAACGGTTCGCCGTCCACGATCACGAACGGCGAGCCGAACACGCCGCGCGCCATCGCCAGATCGATCTCCGCCTTGAGGTGATCCTTGGCGGCGGGCGAGTGCATGCCGGTGTCGAGCGCTGCGCCATCGATGCCCAGCGCTTCGCCGAGCCGCACGAGTTCCGCCGGGTCGCCGATGTTCACGTCGTCGACGTAGAGCGCGCGAAAAATCGATTTCGCGAATTCCGCCGACAGGTCGCCGCCGCGATGATCCTGTACCCACAGCACGGCGCGCTCGGCGGCCTGCGTGGGAATCGGGAAATGCGTTGGCCGCTTGTAATCGATGCCGTGAAAGCGCGCCGTGCGTTCCACGTCGTGCCGCAGATACTCCGTCTTGATCGGATGCTGCACCGGCGCGCCCGTGCCGTTCACCTTGTAGACGATGTCGAGCAGGATCGGATGCCACGCGACGCCACGTCCGTTACGCGAAGCGATGTCGTCGATGCAGGTGCTCGCAAAATACCCATAGGGGGATGCGAAGTCGAAATAAAAGTCGATGGCGGACGTCATGTTGGCTCCGTTCCGAGTGACGTTTCTGGCCCGCGAATCAAAAGATACGGCGGTGTGGCACTAGCTTGTTATCGGTGACTTCGGGACTGCGTGATGCCTCGGTGACAGCGTGGTTTCCTGCGTGAGTCGGTGCGTTGTCAGGTGTTCGTCGTGCAATGCCCGCGCGTTACCACGTGAGCGCGTTGCCGTCGTAGTTGTAGAAGCCGCCGTTGTGCGTGGCGCGCTGCCCCGGCGCTCGTGCGAGCACACGGCGCATGCCGGTCACGCTCGTCTGCACGTCGATGTCGGCGTTCTCGCCGCCCATGTCGGTGCGCACCCAGCCCGGGTGCATGGCGACGCACGTAGCGCGTTGCGCTTCGAGCGACACCGCCTTGACCACCGAATTGACCGCCGCTTTGCTCGCGCGATACAGCCAGCTACCGTTCGATTCCATCAGCGCGACGCTGCCCATGCGGCTCGACAGGAAGCCGAACGCGCCGCCTGCCGCTTCCACGAAGGGCAGCACGAGCGGGGCGACCTGCATGGCGCCGAGCACGTTGGTATGGAAGACGCGATCGAATTCCGCCTGCGTGATCGGGGCGAGGCCGGTCGTGCGCTCGGAGTTCACCCCGGCGTTGTAGATCGCGACGTCGAGTTCCACGCCGTCGAGCTGCCACGACAGGCCGGAGAGCGATTCCACGCGGGAGACATCGAGCTTCAGCGCCTGTGCGCCCAGCTCGCGCAGGGCGGCCAGGGCGTCGTCGCTGCGGGCGGTTGCGAAGACCTGCCAGCCATCCTCGCGGTACTGCCGAACGAATTCCATGCCGATGCCGCGTGAGGCGCCGATGATGAGGGCTGTTTTCATGATCTTCCCGATCAGACGAGTTCGATGGCCATGGCGGTCGCTTCACCGCCGCCGATGCACAGGCTCGCGACGCCGCGTTTGCCGCCGGTCTTGCGCAGCGCGCCGATCAGCGTGACGAGAATGCGCGCACCGGACGCACCGATCGGGTGACCGAGCGCACAGGCGCCGCCGTGAATGTTCACCTTCTCGTGAGGCAGGTCGAACTCGTGCATCGCCGCCATCGTGACGACGGCGAACGCTTCGTTGATCTCGTACAGATCGACGTCGGACGTCGACCAGCCGGTCTTCTCGAACAGCTTGCGCATCGCACCGACCGGAGCCGTGGTGAACAGGCCCGGCTGCTGTGCGAAGGTGCTGTGTCCGGCAATGCGCGCAAGCGGCGCGAGGCCGAGGCGTTTGGCCGTCGATTCGCGCATGAGCACGAGGGCGGCGGCGCCGTCCGAGATCGACGACGAGTTCGCGGCCGTCACCGTGCCGTCCTTGCGGAACGCGCCCTTGAGCGTCGGGATCTTTTCGGGATTGGCCTTGAACGGCTGTTCGTCCTGATCGACGACCGTGTCGCCCTTGCGGCCCGGCACCGTCACGGGCGTGATTTCCCATGCGAACGCGCCGTCCTTCGTGGCGTTCTGCGCGCGTTCGAGCGAGGCGATGGCGAAGGCGTCCTGCGCTTCGCGGGTGAACGTGTAACGGTCGGCGCATTCTTCGGCGAAGGTGCCCATCAGGCGGCCCTTGTCGTAGGCGTCTTCCAGACCGTCCATGAACATGTGATCGATGACCTGACCGTGACCCATGCGCATGCCGGCACGTGCCTTGGGCAGCAGATAGGGGGCGTTGCTCATGCTCTCCATGCCGCCGGCGACGATCACGTCGGCACTGCCTGCGGCGAGCATGTCGTGGGCAAACATGGCGGCGCGCATGCCCGAGCCGCACATCTTGTTGACGGTGGTGGCGCCTGCGGCAAGCGGCAGACCGGCACCGAGCGTGGCCTGACGCGCCGGTGCCTGTCCCTGACCGGCGGGCAGCACGCAGCCCATCACGACTTCATCGACCTGCTCCGGTTTCAGGCCGGCGCGTTCGACGGCCGCGCGAATGGCGGCGGCGCCCAGTTGCGGGGCAGCGACATCGCCGAACACCCCCTGCAGGCCCCCCATCGGTGTGCGGACGGCGGAAACGATGACGATCGGGTCTTGTTGCATGGCAATCTCCTGTAACGGGTAGAAAGCGCGGCGCTAGGCGCGTGGATGGCGTAATTCGGCCATCGCCTGCACGCAGCGGTCATAGACACGCGGCAGTGCTTCGAGGCTATTCACCGACATGCGCAGGTCACGCACCAGACCGTCGCGCAGGCCGTACACCCAGCCATGCACCGTGACAGCTTGATGGCGTGCCCAGGCGTCGCGCAGCACCGTGGTATGACAGATATTCACGACTTGTTCGATGGCGTTCAACTCGCACAAACGATCATGACGCGCGTCGCGCGAGGGCAGCGCGTCGATCTGGTCGACGTGGCGCTCGTAGACATCGCGCACGTGGCGCAGCCAGTTGTCGACGAGCCCCATCTTCGCGCCGTCGAGCGCTGCGCCCACGCCACCGCAGCCGTAGTGGCCGACCACCATGATGTGGCGCACCTTCAGCACTTCGACGGCGAACTGCAAAACCGACAGACAGTTCAGGTCGCTATGCACGACCACGTTCGCGATATTACGGTGGACGAACACTTCGCCCGGCGCCAGACCCGTGATCTGGTTGGCCGGCACGCGCGAGTCCGAGCAGCCGATCCAGAGGTATTCCGGGGCCTGTTGCTTGGCCAGCCGCTCGAAAAAGGCGGGATCTTCCGCGTTCACGCTGGCGACCCAGGCGCGGTTGTTATCGAGCAGATGGATGAGAGGTTGGTCTTTGTCTTCGGTCATGATCGTGTCATCCGGCGGGCGTGTCGTTAGCGGGTTCGTTCAAGGCGCCGAAGGCTCAGGCGGCCGCTGCGCGGGGCGGGGCGCTCGTAGCGCGGGCAGGACGACCTGCGCCGTAGCGATTGACGAAACGCAGCGCGACATCGTACGGATAGAAGTCGTGCATCTGTCCGGCGCGTACCCGATCCTGAAAGCCTTGCCACAGGTCGGGATCGAAGAAATCCGGATGATGCTGGTTCAGATAGCGCCGCACGCGCGCGTCTCCCGTCAGAAACGTTTCGAACGTCTGCGGAAACACGTCGTGCGGGCCTACACGGTACCAGACTTCCCCCGACATCGCCTCTTCTTCGTTACGCGGCTCGGGCACCCGGCGGATGTGGCAATCCGTCAGATATTCCAGCTCGTCGTAGTCGTAGAAAACTACCCGGCCGTGACGCGTCACGCCGAAATTCTTGTACAGCATGTCGCCCGGAAATACGTTCGCGGCCATCAGTTCCTTGATCGCGTTGCCGTATTCGCGCATGGCGTGATCGACCTGTTCGTCCGACGCGGTTTGCAGCCACAGATTGAGCGGTGTCATGCGCCGCTCGATATAGCAGTGGCGGATCACCAGCGCGTCGCCGTCGACTTCCAGCAGCGAGGGCACTTCGGCCTGCAACTGGGCGAGCAGGGCGTCGTCGAAACGCGAGAGCGGAAAGGCCACGCTGGAGAACTCCAGCGTATCGGCCATGCGGCCCACGCGATCATGCTGCTTGACCATCAGATACTTTGCTTTCACCTGCTCGCGCGTGGTCTCCTTGGGCGGCGCGAAGCGCTCGCGGATCAGCTTGAAGACATACGGATACGACGGCAGCGTGAAGACCAGCATCACCAGTCCGGCAATGCCCGGTGCGCTCACGAACTTGTCGCTCGAATGCTTGAGGTGATGCAGAAAATCGCGATAGAACAGATTCTTGCCGTGCTTCTGCAAACCCAGCGAGGTATAGATTTCCGCCTTCGGTTTGCTCGGCATGATCGTGCGCAAAAACTGCACATAGGCCGACGGCACCTCCATGTCGACCATGAAATACGCATGCGTGAAGCTGAAGACTACGCGCAGTTCGTCGCGTCGCAGCAGGACGGTGTCCAGCGCGAGTTTGCCGTCGTCGTCGTGCATGATCGGGACGGAGAAGGGCGTGATGACGTCGCCGTTCACGATGCGCCCCACGATGTACGCCGCCTTGTTGCGAAAGAACAGCGATGCCAGCACGTGGATCTGGAAATTCGGCGCGGCATCGAACGTGTCGGGCGTGCCGAACGTTGCCTCGATCGCGCGCATCACATAACCCACGTCGCGTGCCAGATCGGCGAACGGGCGTTTCAACTGGAAATTCGTGACGATGCGCGAGAGCGTGGCGGCCATGCCGTCCTGCGCCGGATAGTAGACGCGATAAGTCGGTCTGGCGGCGGGGGCGTCGTTCTCGATGTACTCCGTCGCCACAGCGGGGCGCACGAAGATGAAACGGTTATTGAAGTACGAGCGATGCAGGATCTTGCAGCACACCGAGTTGAAGAACGTCTCGGCGAGTTCGGGCTGACGATGCTCGGTCAGCAAGCCGATGTAGTGCAGCTTGACCTGTTGCCAGACGTCGTCGTCGAGCGATTGCGCGTCGAACTCGTCTTCCAGCGTGACGATGCATTCGCGCACGCGTTCGTCGTAATAGGCGATGCGATCGCGCTGGAGCTTCTGGATACCCGTGAAGTCACCGGCTTCGAAACATGCCTGCGCCGCGACACACACCTCGCGGAAAATGCGGTAATGCTTGTCGAAGCCGTCCAGCATCGTGCGGGCGACGTCGAAAGCAAACTGCGACGACAGGAGTTTCGGGAAGTGATTCATACCGGTCGGGACAGGCGCGGAGCGAGCTTGCAACGATTGTAGCGCCGCTGCCCGCGCCTGATGGTCCGTCTAGCCTAATGTCGGTTCTGCGTGACGGGACTCGGGGATTACATCGTTTCCGCGAACAGCTCGCGGCCGATCAGCATGCGACGGATTTCCGACGTGCCTGCGCCGATCTCATACAGCTTCGCATCGCGCCAGAGGCGTCCGACCGGGTACTCGTTGATGTAACCGTTGCCGCCCAGAATCTGGATCGCTTCGCCGGCCATCCACGTCGCCTTTTCCGCCGTATAGAGAATCACGCCGGCGCAGTCCTTGCGCACCTGACGCACGTGATCGCTGCCCAGCGAATCCAGTTGACGGCCCACGGCATAGAGATACGAGCGGCTGGCTTGCAGGATCGTGTACATGTCGGCGACCTTGCCCTGAATCAGCTGGAACTCACCGATCGACTGACCGAACTGCTTGCGGTCGTGGATGTACGGAACGACCACGTCCATGGCGGCCTGCATGATGCCCAGCGGACCCCCGGCGAGCACCGCGCGCTCGTAGTCGAGGCCGCTCATCAATACCTTCACGCCGCCGCCGACCTGACCGAGGATGTTCTCCTCCGGCACTTCCACGTTCTCGAACACCAGTTCGCCCGTGTGCGAGCCGCGCATGCCGAGCTTGTCGAGCTTTTGTGCAACGGAGAAACCCTTCATGCCCTTCTCGACGATGAAGGCCGTCATGCCGCGCGCACCGGCTTCGATGTCCGTCTTGCCGTAGACGACGAGCGTGTCGCAGTCCGGGCCGTTCGTGATCCACATCTTCGTGCCGTTGAGCACATAGCGGTCACCGCGTTTCTCGGCGCGCAGCTTCATGCTGACGACGTCCGAGCCGGCGTTCGGCTCGCTCATCGCGAGGGCGCCGACGTGTTCGCCCGACACCAGCTTCGGCAGGTACTTCGCCTTTTGCGCGGCGGTGCCGTTGCGGTGGATCTGGTTCACGCAGAGGTTCGAATGAGCGCCGTAGGACAGGCCGACGGACGCCGACGCACGCGAGATTTCCTCCATCGCGATCATGTGGGCGAGATATCCCATGTTCGCGCCGCCGTACTCCTCCGAGACCGTCATGCCGAGCACGCCGAGGTTGCCCATCTTGCGCCAGAGGTCCATCGGGAACTGGTCGGTGTGATCCACTTCCGCCGCGCGCGGGGCGATTTCCTTCGAGGCGAAATTCGACACCGATTCGCGCAGCATGTCCAGGTCTTCGCCGAGCATGAAATTGAGGCCGGGCAACGTCGTCATGACACAGTCTCCAGTGGGTGGCGCGTGGCGGTTCGCCCGCGCGTATGTTCGATGGTGCTTGGTAAGCGATGAATCTACGATCAATCAGCGTTCGTGATGCCGAAAGTCGCGCCGTTGGTGGAGCGATAACCGGTGCGATGTATCGCTCAGCGCGCGACGCCAGCCGCCGTGGCGGAATGGGGGGCCAGCACGAAGAGCGTTTGTTGCATGAGGGCGCAGAGTGTCCATTTGCCGTTGTCGACGGCGAACAGTTCCGCCGTGGCGACGATGAGCGTGCGTCCGGCTTTGACGACCTGACCGCGTCCGACCAGTGTATCGCCCTTGCCGGGCGCGAGAATGTTCAGTTTGTACTCGGCGGTGACCAGTTCCTGATCGACCGGGATACGGGTATAGCCGGCATAGCCGCCGGTCGAATCGGCGATGGCGCCGATCACACCGCCGTGGAAATAGCCTAGTTGCTGATTGACCTTGTCGGAGAACGGCAGCGAGATTTCGCAGAAGCCGTCGGCCAGATGCGTGAGTTGTGCGCCCCAGTGGGTCATCACGCCTTGTTTGTCGAAACTGGCGCGAATTTTCGCGGCGACGGCGTCGTCGAGCGGAGCGGCATGAGAGACAGGGGCGTTGGCCATGGTCGGGGTCGTGACAGGGACGCAAGGGGCTGGGATAGCCGGGTCCAGAGATACTACTTTACGTTTACGTAAACGTAAAGTCAGGGCTTTCCTGAATCGAAAAGAAGGGATGACGCTTGATCATCGTTCGGTGATGGGGGGCTGGTAGAGATGTAGGGGGAAAGCGATTCCGGTGCGAGGCCGAGCGAGTTGAAGTGCCGGAATGGCGAGAATCAGAGGAAGGGTGTTGGGGAGTTGGGGAGTTGGAGGGGCGGGGATCGGTGCTGCCCTGACGGAGAGACTTTCAGGTGGAACGGAGTCAGGGTAGTGCCGGTCCCCGCGGCCCTGGGAGGAGGTCAGGGCTGGGGGAGGGTGAAGCGGGTTGTGGTGTACGGCCCGTACGCCGGACAGGGCGCACGCCGAACAACCGAACAGCAGGCCAGCAAACCGAACCGCAAAAACTCAGTGAGACGCCGCGGCCGTTTTCACGCGACGCGCGGAAGGCGGCACGACTTCCCCGGCCGCTTCGAGCAAAGCGTGGCACTGGGCTTCGTGTTGGGAGACTTCGTCGAGCGTGGCGTGGAGGTCTTCGAGTTGCTGTTCGAGGACCTGACGATGCGCGGAGAGTGTCTCAAGGAAGACTTTCAGTTGCGGCACCGTGTCCTTCGGCGACTCGTACAGATCGAGAATCGACTTGATCTCGGAGAGCGTGAGCCCGAGGCGTTTGCCGCGCAGCGTCAATTTCAGGCGCGTGCGGTCCTGGCCCGTGTAGACGCGATGGCGTCCGCCGGGGCCTTCGCGGGCCGGGGTGAGCAGCCCCTGATCCTCGTAGAAGCGGATCGCGCGGGGGGTGATGTCGAACTCGCGGGCGAGGTCGGTGATCGTGTAGGTGAGCATCGGATCGGGTTACGCGAGTCGGGACTCGGGGTTGGGCACAATGTCGGGCGCTGGAGTCGGCACGAGGTCGAGGTCAAGCGTGCGGTGAATGTGCGGTTAAGCGACTACTTACCATTACAGATAGAATTGCCGTTTACGTTAGCGTCAACTTGCATCGTATGCAATCGGTGATGGCGTCAACCTGACAACAAGAGAACAAGCCCATCTGGAGCGTGGCCCCCGTGAATGCCCTTGAACAACAACTGAACTATCCCCTTGGCGACTTTCTGCCTGATGGCGGTACCGTGCACGAAGTCGTGCCGGGCGTCTTCTGGGTGCGCATGCCGTTGCCGTTCGTGCTCGATCACATCAACCTGTGGTTGTTGCGCGACGAGATCGATGGCGTCAAAGGATGGACGGTGGTCGACTGCGGCATCACGCATCCCCAGATCAAGGCGTACTGGGAGCAGGTGTTCGACAGCGCGCTCGGTGGCGAACCGGTGCTGCGTGTCGTCGTCACGCATTGCCATCCCGATCACCTGGGTCTGGCGCACTGGATCTGCAAGGGCGGTGACAAACAGCGTTGGGAAGCGCGCCTCGCCATGTCGCTCGGCGACTACGCTTGGGGGCGTCTCATGTCCGAGGGCGACAACAATAATGCGGCCAACGCGGGCGGCGAATTCGCCGTCGCGCACTTCCTCGCGCACGGCCTTGCCGACGAAGCGATGATCGAGCAGATCCGCAATCGCAAGTCTTATTTCAGCGACCTCGTCCCGGAGGTCCCGTCGCGTTACTTCCGTCTGAAAGACGGCGATACGCTGCGCATCGGCGGCAGCGACTGGCGTCTGATCGCCGGCTATGGTCACTCGCCCGAGCACATGGCGTTGTACTCCGAGCAGCACAACGTGCTCATCTCGGGCGACATGGTGCTGCCGCGTATCTCCACCAACGTCAGCGTTTTCGACATCGAGCCGGAAGCCAACTCGCTGCAACTGTTCCTGGACTCGCTGGGCGTGTATCTCGATCTGCCCGCCGACTGCCTGGTGCTGCCGTCGCACGGCCGACCGTTCACCGGATTGCACACCCGGATTCGTCAGCTTCGCGATCACCATGCGGCGCGTTTGCAGGAAGTGCGTGAGGCGTGCGCGAAGACACCGCAAAGCGCAGGCGACATCGTCCCCATCATGTTCCATCGCAAGCTCGATGCGCACCAGACCACCTTCGCAATGGGCGAAGCGCTCGCGCACTTGCACATGCTCTGGCGCGCGGGCGAACTCAAGCGCGAGCGCGATGCCAAGGGGGTGTGGCGGTTCTCGCCGGTCTGAGTGCGTGACGTTGGCTTCGCCGTGCAATGCGGTGCGACTGCCGAACGCTAGCCAAAGTGGGCGAAGTGGGCATTGACGGCATCGTCATTGACGTCGACTTCGACAGCCCACCGAATCGGAAAGCAAGGCGAATCGATCACCTTATCTTCATCCGTGCCGACACCAGGCCCGACCAACGGCATTCACGAGCGCACCAACGCAAAACGCCCCGAAGCGCAGGCTCCGGGGCGTTTTTCATGGTGCAGTAATACTTGCGGCGTGTGCCGTACACGTGACTTATGACATCACGCGTGTTGTGCCGACGCCTGAATACTCCTGCCATCTCGGCCGAGCAGACCGTAGGTGACGAGGCTGATCGCCACCGTCAGCAGAATGTAATACGCCGGTGCAAGCGGGTTCTGAGTGACCTTGATCAGATACGTGATCCAGAACGGCGCGAGGCCGCCGAACAGCATCACCGAAACGTTGTACAGAATCGAGACGCCTGTGGAGCGCACACCGACCGGGAACACTTCCGTGACAGCCGTCGGGAACGCGCCCCACACGAAGCCCATGCAGATCGCCGGGAGAATCTGCGCGAGCAGCAGATTGCCCATCGACGGCGCACCGTGCAACCGCGTGAACATCCAGAACGACGTCAGCCCGTAGAGCAGCACGAAGAGCAGAATCAGCGGCTTACGGCCCACCCGATCCGAGATCCAGCCCGTGAGCGGGCACATCGCGGCAATCAGCATGGCGGCGATGAACGTCGACAGGCTCGCGGCGCCTTGCGTCAGACCGAGTTGCTTCACGGCGTAGATCGGCGTGTAGATCAGCGTGACGTAGAACGACGTCGTGGCCGCGACCGTCAGACCGAAGCCTGCGATGAGCGAGCGATAGTGCTTCGAGAAGACGTCCGCGAGCGGCGTGCGGCGCGTGGGTTCGCGCGCCGCGGCATAGGCGAGGAATTCCGGCGATTCCGTCATGCGGCGCCGGATGTAGAAACCCACCGGGCCGATCAGAATCCCGAACAGGAACGGCAGACGCCAGCCCCACGATTCGAGCGCTTCTTTCGACAGCCCCGAGTTCAGCACGTACGCGCACAGCCCCGCGAGAGCGACGGCGAGTGCCTGCGAGCACATCTGGAAACTGCCGTAGAAGCCGCGCAGATTCGGCGGCGAGAACTCGATGAGCATGGCCGTCGAACCGCCGAATTCGCCACCGGCGGAGAAGCCCTGGATCACGCGCGCGAGCAGGATCAGCAGCGGCGCGGCGAAGCCGATGGTCGCGTACGTCGGGGCGATGCCGATGAGGCCCGTGCCAAGCGCCATGAGCAACACCATCACGGAGAGCGCCGACTTGCGTCCGGCGCGATCGGCGTACAGCCCGAAGGCGAGTCCGCCGATGGGGCGGAAGAAGAACGCCACACCGAGTGATGCCACGCTCGCCAGCAGCGAGGTCGTGTCGTTATCCGCGGGGAAGAAGAGTTTCGCGATGACCACCGCGAAGAGACCGTAGACCGTGAAATCGAACCACTCGAATGCGTTGCCCAACGTGGAGCCGATGACCGCTTTGCGTCGCAGCGCCGGATCGATGACCGGCGTGCCGGTAGGGGTTGTCTGCATGTGCCTCTCCTGCTTGGTTGAGAGTGCCGCAGGCGGATCGGTAGCCGACAGACAGGTCGTCGACACGCGTCCGCTCTCTGGCGGCGAGTCCGGATTGACGTCGTGTTTACCTCTGTTCAAGTTACACGGACACTCTAACGCAGGTTTGGAATGCACCACAACGGGTCAAAAATACGACCGAATCTTGCGCAGGACGGCTTGTTTCACGCATGGAATGCGACAAAGGGGGGATGTTGCTTCAGCGATTTCCCCGGCTGCCTTTCCAGCGATAGTCGCGCTGACCGACCCAGTCCCAGCCCCCGGTGTACGGATTGAATTCGTAGCCCTCGCGGTATTCGCTGGTGTAGCAGCCGCCTTTCTCCAGATAGCAGCGCTCGCGCAGGAAGTGCGCGGCGTCGCGCGACGAGCGAGGTTGGGCCGGTGCGACGACGACGGGAGGACGCGGCCCGACGATCACCGGCGCTGGTGTGACGATGACAGGGGCGGGGCCGATGATGGTTGGCGCTGGTGTGACGACGACAGGGGCTGGCGGGACAATGGTCGGCGCCGGTGTGACGATGACGGGAGCGGGTGAGATGACGGCCGGCGCCGGTGTGACGATCACCGGTGCGGGGGCCACGATGGTGGGCGCGGGGCGCACGTATGACGCAGGCGGTCCGACGACCTGCCAATTGCCTGGATCCATCGCGGCGCATCCGGCTAACGCGGCAACGACGGGCACTGCGATCAGGCGGAAGACGTGAACAGAGGAGATGACCGGAATAAAGGGGACAAAGGGGACAAAGACGGCCGGGCTGGAGACGCGTCGGAGAAAAAGCTGACTGAGGAATCGGCGTGGGGCGACGCCGCGTAAGTAGCAAGCACGCGATTCGGCTTGCGAAGACATGGCGTTCATGGGAGCACCGCAGGTTAGGAATGCGGGGCACTGTATCGCGCCAGACTCGCCATGCTTCGGCTTTCCGGCGCTTTTTGGGGGATGTCCGAGCCAGACATCCGTGAGCGGCGTGGGCAGTGCTTAACTCGTCGCTCGACGCGCCCCTGAACCCGCCACGCCGGGGTGGCGCATGTCGATCTCGTCGACGCTTACCGACGCGCCGTGTCCGGGGCCGAGGCTCAGGACTTACGGCTTGTATCGCCCTCGTCGCTCTCGCGCTGCGTCGAGTTTCCCGTATCCGTCGCCCCCGCAGCTTTCGCGGCCCTTGCCGCCTCGCGCGCTTGCCGCTGCGCCATCGTCGGCTTACGGGGCGCGCGGGCGAACAGCATGTCGTAGAGCCAGCGCGGCAGGCATCGCATGGCGAATGCCACGATGCCCATCGGCCACGGCAACACCGCAAAACGCTTACGACGGGCGATCGCGGCAGCCGCCTTGCGGGCGAACTTGTCCGAGTCCATCAGGAACGGCATCGGGAACGGATTGCCGTCCGTCATCGGTGTGCGAATGTAGCCCGGCGCGATCGTCACGACAGCGACTTTGTCCGCACGCATCTCGACGCGCAGGCTTTCCAGATATGTCATTGCCGCCGCCTTCGACGCACTGTACGCCCCATGCCCCGGCAGTCCGCGAACCCCCGCAACACTGCCGATGCCGACAAGCGTGCCGCGCTTGCGCTCGCGCATGGGGCCGACGAACGGGCTGAACGTGGCGACCATCGCCATCCAGTTCGTGTCCATGACGGAGGCGAAGTGCGGCAGGTCGGCCGCATCTTCCGTATTCACACCGTGACTGATCCCCGCATTGGCGATCACGATGTCCGGCACGCCGTGGCGTGACATGAAGTCGCCGGCGGCCGCGCGCAGCGCGAGGGCGTCGCGCACGTCGAGCGCATAGCAATGCACGGCATGCGGGTGTGGCAGCGTGGCGGCCAGATCGGTCAGCTTGTCGCCGCGACGGCCGACGAGGCCCAGAATTGCGCCTTGCGCAGCATAGTGACGCGCGAGCGCCTGCCCCAGCCCGCTGGACGCGCCGGTGATGAAGACCTTCGGAGATGTCGTGTGTGTTGCCATATAACGCAAAAGCCCGGCCGGGGCCGGGCTTTGTGAGCGGCGAAGCTTACAGCTTCTTCGCGCGGATCTGATTGATGATCGAGTCGGCCGTCTTGAGCGCCGCATCGAACGTTTGCTGCTCGGTCGTGGCCGGCTTGCCGGCCTTTTGCATCGCGTCGCCCGACGTCGCCGGCGAGACGAGGTACTTGCCCTGAATCGCAATCGTCGGCACGCCGTCGATCTTGTAGTCCTGCCACGTCTTGTTGGCCGTCTTCACGTTGGCAGCCGTCGAGAAGCCGTTGTAGGCGTCCATGTACTTCTGCTTGTCGATGCCGAACTGCGCGAGGAAGTCGGCTTGCTGCTGCGCCGTGAGCAGATAGTTGTGCTTGACGTGGATCTCGTTGAAGACCTTCGGCGTGAGTTCGGCTTCACGGCCAAGCGCCGTCAGTGCGAAGAACATGCGGGTGTGCGGCTCGAAGCGGTCCTGGAAGGCGACCGGCACGCGCTTGAACACGACGTCCTTGCCCTGCGCCTTGACCCACTTCTCCAGCGTCGGCTCCAGCGCATTGCAGTGCGGGCAGCCATACCAGAAGAATTCGGTCACTTCGATCTTGCCCGGACCGGCCGACGTCGGCTGCTGCGGAATCGTCAGATAGTCGGTCCCCGCGACCGGTGCTTCAGGCGAGGCCGAGGCGACACCCGAGAGGAAACCGAAAGAAATCAGTACGGCACCAAGAAGTTTTTTCATGATCGTTGTTTAGGAGTGAGGCAGACGCGTCGCGTATCGGCGGCGCACCCGCGAAACCATATCCCGGATTCAGGCAAATTAGCCAGTGCATATGACCGGCGATGCGCTGCCGGGTTCAACGTCCCGCTTCGGCAGCGAACGCAGCCCCAATGATGCGGGGTTTTGCCATTCCTTGCCGGGCGGGGGCCTGACAGTTTCGAGGGGAGAAACAAAAGGCGTTGCCCTTACGGTGCAACGCCTCTCGCGTTCATTGCTTCGTGAAACGGATGACTGCCGTGTCGTACCCGCCGTCCTGCAGGCGTTGACGCACGTGATTCATCTCGTCGAGCTTGCCGTACGGGCCGAGACGCACGCGGAAGAGCGTCAGACCGTTGGCATCGCGCTGCGTGACCTTCGCTTCGAAGCCCGACAGGGCCAGCTTGGCGCGCAGTTGTTCGGCGTCGCTCTGCGACTTGAACGCGCCGACTTGCAGGTAGTAACCCGTGCTGGCGTTATCCGTGGCGCTCGCGGGCGGCGTGGTCGGGGGCGCGACCGGCACCGTCGACTTGCCGTTCAGGATGTCGGCCGGCGACGGCTTCGTCTGGGCCGGCGGCGTGGCCGGGGCCGTCGGGGCCGAGGCGACCGGCGGCTGCACCGGAACGCCCGGTACGAGCGGCGACGACTCGACCGCCGATGCCGTATCCGGCACGGCAGCGCCCGACGCGGCACCCGGCAGCGGCGTACGCGGCTGGAGCGACTTGTTCGGGTCCGGTGCCTGTGCGGCCGGCGAGTTGTCGGCCGGACGCGGCGGCGTCTTTTCGACGAACGGCGTCGGCGTCTTCGTGATGTAGAGCGCAACGACGACGGCAACGGCCAGCCCAACGATCAGGCCGAGCACGATGCCCAGAAAAGTACCGCCCCGCTGGCGGGGTGGTCGACGTGTGTTTGCCATCGAGTCGATTCCGTCCTTACAGAGTTCCGATGCGGCTTGCCGTTCGGAGTGGTTGGATAACTTACATCTTGGCCGGGGCCGACACGCCCAGCACGGCAAGCCCGTTGCGCAGCACCTGACGCGTCGCCGCCAGCAGCGCGAGACGCGCATGCTTCACGGTTTCGTCGTCCACCAGCACGCGATCCGAGTTGTAGAAGGAGTGGAACGCGCCTGCCAGATCCCGCAGATAGAAGGCCACGGCGTGCGGCGCAAGTTCCTCGGCGGCACGCGTGAGCATGTCCGGGTACTCGGCGAGCAGTTGCAGCAGCGCGAGCGCGCGTTCGCTGTCGAGCGGCGCGAGATCGGCGTTGGCCAGTGCGGCTTCGTCACCGCCCCATTGCGTGAGGATCGAGCAGATACGCGCGTGCGCGTATTGCACGTAATACACCGGGTTCTCGTCGTTCTGCTTGAGCGCGAGATCCACGTCGAACACGAATTCGGTATCGGCCTTGCGCGAAATTAGGAAGAAACGCACGGCATCGCGACCACGGCGCAGGGCGTCTTCACGCTCGGTGGGGTCCGTCACCGGCGTTTCTGCCGTAATGCCGCCCGACCATTCGATCAGGTCGCGCACTGTCACATAGCTGCCCGCGCGCTTGGAGATTTTCACCTCTTCGCCGTTGCGCATGACGGTAACCATCTTGTGCAGCACGTAGTCGGGGTAGCCCTTCGGAATGCCGATGCCCAGCGCTTGCAGGCCGGCGCGCACGCGGGCGATGGTGCCGTGGTGGTCCGAGCCCTGCACGTTGATGACCTGATGGAAGCCGCGATCCCACTTGCGCGTGTGATACGCAACGTCCGGCACGAAGTACGTGTACGTGCCGTCGGACTTGCGCATCACGCGGTCCTTGTCGTCGCCGTAGTCGGTCGTGCGCAGCCACAGCGCGCCTTCCTGCTCGTACGTCACGCCGGCGTCGATGAGCGCCTGCACGGTGCGTTCGACGCTGCCGTCGGCGTACAGCGACGATTCGAGATAGTACTGATCGAAGATCACGCCGAACGTCTGCAGGTCGATGTCCTGCTCGCGGCGCAGATACGCCACGGCGAATGCACGGATCGAGTCAATATCTTCGATGTCGCCGCTGCCGGTGACGGGCGCGCCGTCGGACGCCTGCACGGTCTTGCCGGCGAGGAAGTCCTGCGCGATATCGCCGATGTAGTCGCCGTTGTAGGCCGACTCCGGCCATTCGGCGTCGCCCGGCTTGAAGCCGCGTGCGCGGGCCTGCACCGACATGGCGAGCGTCTGGATCTGCACGCCGGCGTCGTTGTAATAGAACTCGCGGTGGACCGCACGGCCCTGCGTGCCGAGCAGCGCGGAGATCGTGTCGCCGAGAGCCGCCTGACGGCCGTGACCCACGTGCAGCGGGCCGGTCGGGTTAGCGGAGACGAATTCGATGAGCACCGGCACCGCTTCGTTGCTGGCGGCGCGGCGGCCGAAGGCGGCGCCTTCGGTCAGGATCGCGCGGGCGACCGACTGCTTGGTGGCATTGGCCAGGCGCAGGTTGATGAAGCCCGGGCCGGCGATTTCGACGGCGTCGACGAGACCCTTGGCACGGGCGTCGGCGAGCATCGCGTCGGCAATCTTCTGGGCCAGCTCGCGCGGATTGGCGCGCAACGGCTTGGCGAGTTGCATCGCCACGTTACAGGCCAGATCGCCGTGTGCGGCGACTTTCGGGCGTTCGAGCAGGATGACGGGCGCGGCAGGCGCGGTGCCGTCCGCAGGCATCAAACCGGCGACGACGTCGCCGATCAGCGCGACGAGAGCATTCTTTTGGGCGGGTAGCATTGGCGGGTGTTTCGGGCGTCCAGACACGTCCGGACAGGCAGTTGAATCGTCAGCACCGGATTTTAACAGGTGTATGATGAAGTCACGGTACCCCTCCTTGCGTAACAATTCAGGGACGGTGGTGGTGATAACTCGAAAAGGGAGCCAACCATGCTGGTAACGTTCACGGCGCATGCGTCGCCTACGATCAACATGCTGGAGAATCTGGCGCAATTGCTGCTGGGTATCGTCGGGAAGAAGGTCGGCGAGCGCGGTGCGATCGGGTCGGATGAGACGGGAGCCGCCATCGCGAAGCTCGAAGCGGCTATCGCGGAAGACAAGGCCGCTGCCGACAAGGAAAACGAAGGCAAGAAGTCCGACGAGCGCGATGACGACAATCGTCTGCGTCTGTCGCAACGTGCCTATCCGCTGCTGAACATGCTGAGGGAAGCGAACGCCGAAGGCGGCGCTGTCATGTGGGAAGTCAGCCGCTGAGTTCAGCGCACCGGGCCATCCCGGTGCATGCGACGAGCGCACGAAACGAGCGCACAAAAAAGCAGGCCGCAAATTGCGGGCCTGCTTTTTTTTCGGCGGCCGTTTCGAGAATTACTGGGCCTTGCCCGGTGCGTTATCCGGCGCGTTCGTGGCGCCATTACCGGTGTTGCCGTTGTTCGGGGTCTTCTTGGTGCTGTGACGCGGCTTCTGCGCCTTGGAATTCGGATGCGGGTCCGACGGCGTCATCGTCTGTGCGCCCGGCGTCGGTGCCTGACGCGAATTCGGCGAGGCCTGACTCGGCATCGGAGTCGACGGGTCCGTCGTCGTGCCTCCGCCAGGGCCGGCTGCGCCGCCACCTGCCGAACCTTGAGCGAAACTCAGTGCCGAGGCACCGGCGAGGGTCAGGGCGGCGACGGACGCTGCGATCGAATAAGTCAGCTTCTTCATCAGATGGACTCCTTTGCTTTGCGCTGCACACGGAAGGAATATCTTTCGTGCAGGCATCACTTGCGTTAGTGAGATTCCAGTCTAAGAAGCTGAGTCACGCTGTGCTGTAAGGCTTTGTAATGGAATGTAATTCGGAAAATTCCTGGGAACTTTCCCGATTTCTCTCGCGAATACGTAATCAACGCCCGTCGTGCGGCGCCTAATGATTAGTCATCCGAACGACTTGACCAGAACACCTGATTGACGCCGGGAAGCGTTTCCAGATGATCGGTGAGCGCATCGAGTTCGCCGGCCTTGACGGCGGTCGGCAGCAGCAGCGCCTCGATTTCGACTTCCGACTCGCCGAACGGGTGGATGTCGAGCGCACGCACCGGGTAGTTCGACGCTTCGAGCCACGCTTCCACCTTGTCGAGCACGTCGCGCTGCGTGGTGCGGGCGCAGATGACGGACAGCGCATACGTGGCTTCCGAGGTCGCCTCGTTGATCGGCGCCCGGTTGATGCGGTTGACGACAGGCCGCAGCAACGTGTTGGCCGCCAGCACGAAGAACGCCACGACGACGGCTTCGACGATCAGGCTGGCGCCCGCTGCCGCACCGACGGCGGCTGATCCCCACAGCGTGGCGGCGGTGTTCAGGCCGCGCACCGACGCCCCGTCCTTCATGATCGCGCCCGCGCCGAGGAAGCCGACGCCCGACACGACATACGCAATCACGCGCGTATCGCCCGGCATGAGCCGCATCGACAGATCGACGAATGCGGCGGCGCCAACGGCCACCAGTACGTTGGTCCGCAACCCCGCTGTGCGTTGCCGGACCTGACGCTCCACGCCGATGATCGTGCCGAGAATGAACGCCACGGCGAGCGACACGAGGGTGTTGAGCAGCGGGAGGAGGTGGAAATTCTGGATGCTGTTCAGGGCTTGCATGGAACGTCTCGACAGGAGCCTGCGGTCATGTTGCGCCGCCGCATTATGGCACCGGGATTTGACGGGGGGAAGGCATGCTGCCGGGAGGGCGGGGCGACGTGTTGTTTTTCGTCGCCCCGGTAGCGATGACGAGGATTACGACAGTTGCGGGGCCAGCAGACGGCGCGCCGTGGCTTCATCCACGCCGGTGCGCTCCATGAAGTCCTCGACCTGATCGGGGCCGATCTTGCCGAGCGTGAAGTACGTGCTGTCCGGATGCGACAGGTAGAAGCCCGAGACGCTGGCGGCCGGCAGCATGGCCATCGATTCCGTCACGCTCATGCCGACGTCGTGCGCTTGCAGGTAGTGGAACATCGGGCCCTTGACCGAGTGCTCCGGGCAGGCGGGATAGCCGGGGGCCGGGCGAATGCCGATGTACTTCTCCTTGATGAGCGCGTCGTTGTCGAGCTGCTCGTCGGCCGCGTAGCCCCAGAAGTCACGGCGCACACGTGCGTGCATGCACTCGGCGAAGGCTTCGGCCAGACGGTCGGCCAGCGCCTTGAGCATGATGGCGCTGTAGTCGTCGTGCGTGGCGAGGAAACCGGCTTCCTTCGCGTCCACGCCGAGCCCCGCCGTCACGGCGAACACGCCGATGTAGTCGGCCACGCCGCTGTCCTTGGGGGCGATGAAATCGGCCAGCGAGCGGTTCGGGCGACGCACGCCATCCACCACCGGGCGCTCGCTCTGCTGACGCAGGTTGTGCCACGTGAACGCGACTTCCGAGCGCGACTCGTCGGTGTAGATCTCGATGTCGTCGTCGTTCACCACGTTCGCCGGCAGCATCGCGATCACGGCGTTGGCCGTCAGCCAGCGGCCCTTGATCAGGCGATCGAGCATGGCCTTGCCGTCCTCGAACACGCGCCGGGCCGAGTCGCCGACGATCTCGTCGGTGAGGATCGCCGGGTACGGTCCGGCGAGGTCCCACGTCTGGAAGAACGGACCCCAGTCGATGTAGTCCGCGAGTTCGGCCAGATCGTAGTTCTTGAACAGGCGCCGTCCGATGAACTTCGGCTTCGGCGGCACGTAGCTCGACCAGTCGACCTTGAACTTGTTCTCGCGCGCGGTGGCGAGCGACACCATCGGCGTGGCCTTGCGGTTCGCATGCTGTGCGCGCACGCGGTCGTAATCCGTCTTCACCTCGTCGAGGTAGCGCTCGGCGGCGTCGTCGGAGAGCAGGTTCGAGGCGACCGAGACGGAGCGCGAGGCGTCCGGCACGTAGATGACCGGGCCTTCGTAGTGCGGCGCGATCTTCACGGCGGTGTGCACGCGCGAGGTCGTGGCGCCGCCGATGAGCAGCGGAATGTTGCGCAGACGGAAGTAGTCGTCGCGCTGCATTTCCGACGCCACGTAGGCCATCTCTTCCAGGCTCGGCGTGATGAGTCCCGACAGGCCGATGATGTCGGCGCCTTCTTCCTTCGCCTTGGCGAGTATCTCGGCGCACGGCACCATCACGCCCATGTTGACGACTTCGAAGTTATTGCACTGAAGCACCACGGTGACGATGTTCTTGCCGATGTCGTGCACGTCGCCCTTGACCGTGGCGATCACGATCTTGCCCTTGGAGCGCACATCCTCGCCGGCAGCGGCCATGCGCGCCTTCTCTTCCTCGATGAACGGCACGAGGTGCGCCACGGCCTGCTTCATCACGCGCGCGCTCTTCACGACCTGCGGCAGGAACATCTTGCCTGCGCCGAACAGGTCGCCCACGACGTTCATGCCGTCCATGAGCGGGCCTTCGATGACCTGAATCGGGCGACCGCCCGCATCGGCGATCTTCTGGCGCACTTCCTCGGTGTCTTCGACGATGAAGGTCGTGATGCCGTGTACCAGCGCATGCGCGAGACGCGCTTCGACCGGCTGATTGCGCCACTCCAGATTCTCTTCGCGCTTGGCGGCGCCGCCCTTGAAGCGGTCGGCGATCTCCAGCAGACGCTCGGTGCTGTCCTCGCGACGGTTGAGCACCACGTCTTCCACGCGCTCACGCAGTTCCGGGTCGAGGTTCTCATACACGCCGAGCTGACCGGCGTTGACGATGCCCATGTCCATGCCCGCCTGAATCGCGTGGTACAGGAACACCGTGTGAATCGCTTCGCGCACGAGATCGTTGCCGCGGAACGAGAACGAGACGTTCGACACGCCGCCGCTGATCTTCGCGCCGGGCAGGTTCTGCTTGATCCAGCGCGTGGCGTTGATGAAGTCGACGGCGTAGTTGTTGTGCTCTTCGATGCCGGTGGCGACTGCGAAGATGTTCGGATCGAAGATGATGTCTTCGGGCGGGAAGCCCACTTCGTCGACCAGCACGCGATAGCTGCGCTCGCAGATTTCGGTCTTGCGCTGGTAGGTGTCGGCCTGTCCCTGTTCGTCGAACGCCATGACCACGGCCGCCGCGCCGTAGCGGCGAATGCGCTTGGCGTGATGCACGAAGGCTTCCTTGCCTTCCTTGAGCGAGATCGAGTTGACGATGGCCTTGCCCTGCACGCACTTCAGACCGGCTTCGATCACTTCCCACTTCGACGAGTCGATCATGATCGGCACGCGCGCGATGTCCGGCTCCGAGGCGATCAGGTTCATGAAGCGAACCATCGCGGCCTTGGAGTCGAGCATGGCCTCGTCCATGTTGATGTCGATGACCTGCGCGCCGTTCTCGACCTGCTGGCGGGCAACCGCGAGCGCTTCGTCGAACTGGCCGTTCAGGATCATGCGTGCGAACGCTTTCGAGCCGGTGACGTTGGTACGCTCGCCGACGTTCACGAAAAGCGTGCCCGCGCCGATGTTGAAGGGCTCGAGGCCGGACAGGCGCATCGGCTGGACCGACGGTTCGACAGACGTTTGACTCATGGGGCAATCCGTTCAGTGGTTAGTGCATCGTGCGGACGAGGGGTGATGCGTCGCGCCTATACGCCGCTTCGTCGCTTCGTCGCTTCGTAGCTTCGTAGCTTCGTAGCTGCGTCGCCTCGTCGCTTACGCGTCCTCGTCATTGCGATACTGCGACGGCCAGCGACGCGGCTTCACGTCCGCGAGCGCCTTGGCGATCTCGGCGATGTGCTCGGGCGTGGTGCCGCAGCAGCCGCCGGCCAGATTCACGAGACCGGCCTGTGCGAACTCCTTGAGCAGGCCGGACGTCACGTCGGGCGTCTCGTCGAAGCCCGTGTCGCTCATCGGGTTGGGCAGGCCGGCGTTCGGGTAGACCGACACATAGGTGTTGCACAGCTTGGCCAGCTCGGCGATGTACGGGCGCATGAGCGTCGCGCCGAGCGCGCAGTTCAGGCCGAAGGTGAGCGGACGTGCGTGACGCAGCGAGTTCCAGAACGCTTCCACGGTCTGGCCCGACAGAATGCGCCCGGAGGCGTCCGTCACCGTGCCGGAAATCATGATCGGCAGGATCTCGCCGGTGTCCTCGAACAGTTCGTCGATGGCGAAGAGCGCGGCCTTGGCGTTGAGCGTGTCGAAGATCGTCTCGACCAGGAACAGGTCCACGCCGCCTTCCATGAGCGACTTCGCCTGCGCGTAGTACGCGTCGCGCAACTGGTCGAAGTCGACGTTGCGTGCGCCGGGGTCGTTCACGTCCGGGCTGATGCTCGCGGTCTTGGGCGTCGGGCCGACGGCGCCGGCGGCAAAACGGGGCTTGTCCGGCGTGCTGAACGCGGCGCAGGCTTCACGGGCCAGACGCGCCGACTCGCGGTTCATCTCGTCGGCCAGATCTTCCATGTGGTAATCGGCCTGCGCGATCGTCGTCGCCCCGAAGGTGTTCGTCTCGATGATGTCGGCGCCGGCAGCCAGATACTGACGGTGGATTTCGCTGATGACGTCCGGGCGGGTGAGCGAGAGCAGCTCGTTGTTGCCCTTGACGTCGTGCGCGAAGTCGGCGAAACGCGCGCCGCGGTACTGTGCTTCGTCCAGCTTGTACCGCTGAATCATCGTTCCCATGGCGCCGTCCAGGATCAGGATGCGCTGTTCGAGCAGCGCAGGCAGGGTCTGACCGCGCGTGTATGGCAGTGCATTCGGCAGTGCATTCGAAGCGGCAGGCCGTGCGCTTGCGGCGGATGGGGTTGCGGTGCTCATGAAGGACGTCGCCTTGGAGTGGCCGGAAAACCTATAATTGTAATGGTTTTCGCGAATGCCGCCCGCGCGCCGACGCCCGAGAACGGGGCTGTCGGGACGCCCGCAGGGCGGTGTCATCCAACTTTCCCGAAGTTTTGTCGACGAAATGGAATTCCTGCTCCCGAGCGCCGCTCACAAGTTCCTGCAAGCCAATGCCAACGCGCTGTTCGTGGATTGCCGCAGCGAGATGGAACACCTGTTCGTCGGCCATCCGGTCGGCGCCATCCACGTGGCGTGGAACGACGGCCCGGACTGGGAGATCAACCCGCACTTCGTGCAGAGCGTGCGCAAGCTGGCCGGGGCCGGAGGCGAGCGTCCCGTCATGCTCATCTGCCGCAGCGGCAACCGCAGCATGGCGGCGGGCGAGGCGCTGGAGGCGGCGGGCTTTGTGAATGTGTACGGGGTGCTGCACGGCTTCGAGGGCGATCTGGACGCCACCCATCACCGCAATGCCGTCAACGGCTGGCGTTTCGATGGGTTGCCATGGCAGCAATGCTGAGCCGGCGTCCTGCCGACGCCCGGCAAGCCTGATAAGCCTGGAAGGCCTGAAAAGCCTGACATGAGGTCAGGCGTACGGCCGGATTCCCATCCCATGAAAAAACCCTCGCCGAGGCGAGGGTTTTTCGTGTGGCTGCACCGCGTGGGTGACGGCTTTCAATGGAGCACAACCGGGTTCGTCATGAAGTTATCGAACTGACCGAGGAATTCGTCGACTTCGTCCTCGGAAGGTTCGGTGGCAATCAACTTCTGCACTTCTTCACGGAATTGCCGGGCAAGCGAGCCGTCGAGGAAAATCTCACGGCCTGCGGTCTTGTCCACGATTTCATAGCCACCGGCGGACAGCGAATGATTGCCGTTATCGGCGGCAAACTCCACGACACAGTAATTCGGGCTGTTGTAAATCATGAGCATGGCAACTCTCCTGGTGTTCCTGCATGGTCCTTGGTAACCCACATAGGGGCGACGCGGCGCGATTTCAAGAGGCAGTGCCCCATGATTCGCTTATCGGCACACCGGCTGACGAATTCAATGGTTTTGGCCCTCCTTTTATCAAAGGTTCCGCAACAAGTCCCGCAAGTTCCTCATTTCCACCATTTTGCAGGTTTCAGACCTTAGATGCGGCCCCTGCCAAAAATGTTGCAAGGGCTTTGGTTACGAACTGTTTCTGCTCGACGATCGACAAGTGCGCGGCGTCAGGCACGATCTCCAACTGGGCCCCGGCGATCCCGTCGGCGATGCGTCGCGCCACGGCGGGCGGCGTCGAGGGATCGTTCTCGCCCACGAGCACCAGCGTCGGTGCTTCGATTTCCGACAAACGATTTCGCACATCGAACGCTGCCAGAGCTTCGCACGCGGCCGCAAAGCCTTCCGGATCGGCATGCGCCACCAGCGCGCGAATGCGTTCGGCCGTCTCGGGGTGATGTTTGCGAAAACGCTCACCAAGCCAGCGTTCCAATGTGCCGGCGGCGAGTTCCTTCATGCCGTGGGCACGGGCTTTCGCGGCGCGCTCGAGGAAGAGTTTGGCGTCGGCGTCGTCGTAGCCGCACGTGGTGTCGATCAGCGTGAGGCTGGCAATGCGCTCAGGAGCGTCCAGCGCCACCTGCTGGGCGACGGCGCCGCCCATCGAAATGCCGACGAAGTGGGTACTCGGGATTTCCAGCGAACTGAGCAGGGCGGTCGCGTCGACGGCCAGTTGTCCGATGGAATAGGGGCCGCGGGTCACCTCGCTGCGGCCATGCCCCCGACTGTCATAACGCAGGACCCGAAAGTGAGCCGTCAGCTCGGGCACGAGATCGTCCCAGACGGTGAGATCGGCCCCCAACGGATGCGCGAGCGTCAGCCACGGTCCGTGACCCTCCACCGCATAATGAATCGATGCTCCGTTGGCGCTGACTTTCATGGGAGGCCCCCTGGTATCGTCACTACGTTGCGAGGTGATGTCGTCGGGCGTCGATGCGTCGAAAATGCTGTCGGGATGATTCTGATTATGTCAGGAAGATCAGGATCCTGCTGAGCGTTTCGTAGTAGTTGGGCAACACTTCGCCGCGCACCCGCGTCACAGCGGTATCGCTCGAAATTCTAAGGAATCGAAGGGGATTTCTCAGGGGTGGAAAACCCTGCGTGCCGTAGGGGTTGGGGCGGTTCGGACGGGCTAAGTCACCTCAGCTCCCGTTGCGTCCTGGCCCGCTCACTGCGCCGACTTTTCGGTAAAGATCAGCTCGAATTCGGTGCCCGACGGCTCCGTCTGCCTGACACGCACCGGCAACCAGTCGAGCGACGGCGCCAGCCAGATATCCACACGACGCTCATCGCCCGATTTGCGCGGCAAGCGCGTGAAGTGACGCGTCTCCACATAGCCCGTCGGCGTTCTCATCGTCTCGCTGCCGACGTACTGCACCGGCCACACTTCGCTGCTGTCCGTGTCGACCACCGTGAACTCGTGCGTCACGCCGACTTGCGTGTACCGCTCGGGATTGCCTCTCGCGTAGCCGGCCAGTTGCATCATCACGCTGAAGCGGTCCTGCGCGCCGGGGGCGAGGGGGACGGTTTGCCCGGAGCGCGAGAAATGCAGCGTGGACAGCGTGGGGGAGGCATCGCGATGGAAGTCGGTGATGTATTCGGCGCGGCGTCCGCGCTTTTCCACATAACGGGACGGTGCAATGCCGTTGACGTCGTAACCGCCCTCGCTGATGAACTCGAACGTGCCGAAAAAGATGATCGGCACCGAGATGCGCAACTGGTAGCGCCCGTTGTCGTTCACCCAGTGCAGTTGGCCGGTCTGGTTGCGCACGCCGTTCATGAGCGCGTCGTACGTCAGGGTGACGGAGGGCGGCGGGTCGAACTTGTCGCCGTTGGCGGCTGCCGCAGTGAGCGGGATGCTCGGCGGTGCAGCGGCGGCGGACGCCTTCGCGCCGGTCGTATCCCCTGCGCCTGCCGCCGTTTCCGACGCTGCCAGCGGCCCGGGCGTGTCGGTCGCCACCGGCGCGGCGAGCGTGTCGGGCGGGGCTTCGACCGGTGGTGTCGGCTGGGGCGGGCGTGGCTTGACCACCGGCTTGGGCGGTGGTGGTGCGGGCGGCGCTGGCGGCGGTGGAGGCGCGACCGGCTTGAGCGGGATGAGCGTAATCGGAATGCTCGGAATCGGCGTGTCGTCGAGCATCGTGCGATGGCTGGCGACCCAAAGTGCGATGAGCAGATGAACGACGAAAACCGCCGCCAATACGCCCATCCACAGCCTCCAACGTCGGCGCGGGCCCCTTGGGCCTTTCGGTAATTTCGGTGGTTGCTGCCCCTTCGAACACTTCGACGCCTTTGACCCCTTTGACCCCTTTGACCCCTTTGACCCCTTTGACCCCTTTGACCCCGTCGGCGCGAGCGACGTTTGCGCCGAATCCCCGGACGCGTCAGGGCCGACCGGGTTCGGCGTCACGTCGGCATCGGCGTGGCGAGAGGTGTTGGAAGAGCTGGGCGGGCGCGAAGACACGAGAATCGATGAGTCGGGACGTCAGAGCGTCAGGATCGCACATTGAGATGAACTCGGTTCGACAGCGCCCGTTCGGCCGCGTTCGCGGCGCGTCTTCCAGCGTCTTCCCGCGTCGTGTCGGGTGCCGCGGCGCTTCACTCAACGCCGGTTCCCGGGGGCGTGCGCATGCCCGAGGTCGGCCGACAGGTTTTGGGCGAGTGTGCGCAGTGCCGTGTCGATCGGACCGCCCCAACTCGCATCGAAGCGGCTTTCGGGGCCGAGCGCCATGAGGCCCATCACGAGTTGTCCCGTCGCATCGAACACGGGCATGCAGAAGGCGTTGACGGAGGGGAGCACCGTGCCCTCGACCCGCGACGCCCGGTGGGCGCGCACGTCGTCGAGCACGGCATCGTACTGCGCGCGTGTGGCGGGCAGATGGTGACGCGACGCATGCTGAAGATCGGCCAGCGCCGCATCGATGAGCGGCGCCGTCTGACGCGCGGGGAGATAGGCCGCGAACAGGCGTCCGGCGGCGGATTCGAGCATGGGCATGACGTCGCCCAGCCGCAGCGGCACGCGCATCGGGAAGGTCGATTCGAGCCAATGCACCACGGTCGGTCCCTGATTGCCCCACACGGCGATGCCAACCGTCTGATCGATGGCGTCGCGCAGTTCGGTCAGGGCGAAGCGGGCGGCCTTGAAAGCGTCGATCCGGGCGAGGTGTGCGAGCCCCATGCGCAGCGTGAACGGGCCGAGGTCGTAACGTCCGCTCACGGGGTCCTGCACGATGAGTCCGAGCCGCTGGAAGCTCACGAGATAACGGTGCGCCTTGGCGGGGTTCATGCCGGCGGCGTGCGCGAGGTCGCGCAGCATCATCGCGTTCGACGCTTCGGTCAGCACTTCGATCAGACGAAAGCCCACTTCGATGGACTGGATGCCCGAGCGGGTCTTCTCCTCGTCGGGTGCGGCGGCGCTGCCTTCGTTGCCCTCGTCGTTCTCATTGCGGGGCTCGCGATCTTGACCGCTGTCGTGATCCGTCGTGTTGTCGTGTTCAGGCGCTGTCATGTGTCTCTGTCATTGTTATCGTGGCCGCCCGATCTTCCCGGCCGTCGCCGGCGATGCCCTCGGGTAGAATCCTCGGCTTCACGCGTCATTCTATCGGGCCTCGTGCCCGAGACACGACTTGTCCGATTCCTCCGGTCCGAACCCCGAACCCGCTCGCAGACTCCATTGCCATGAAACTCGCTACCCGTAAGGACGGCACCCGCGACGGCCAGTTGATCGTCGTCTCGCGCGACCTGTCGACCGCCTGCATTGCCGACGCCATCGCCCCCACGCTGCAACGCGTGCTCGACGACTGGACGTTCTACGCGCCGCAACTGCACTCGCTCTACACCGAGCTGAACCATGGCCGTGCGCGCAACACGTTCGCGTTCGACCCTGCCGAATGCATGGCGCCGTTGCCGCGCGCGTATCAATGGGCGGACGGCTCCGCCTATGTGAACCACGTCGAGTTAGTGCGAAAGGCGCGCGGCGCCGAAATGCCGCCCGAGTTCTGGACCGATCCGCTCATGTATCAGGGCGGCAGCGACGACTTCATCGGGCCGACGGACGACATCGTCTGCGCGTCGGAAGACTTCGGCATCGACTTCGAAGCCGAGGTCGCGGTCGTGACGTCCGACGTGCCGATGGGGGCGAGCCCGGCGCGTGCACTCGAAGGCGTGCGTCTGCTGATGCTGGTCAACGACGTGAGCCTGCGCAACCTGATTCCGGCGGAACTGGCCAAGGGCTTCGGTTTCTTCCAGAGCAAGCCGGCGAGCGCGTTCTCGCCGGTGGCCGTTACGCCCGACGAGTTGGGCGACGCGTGGCGCGAGGGCCGCGTGCATCGTCCGCTCATGGTGAAGTGGAACGACAGGAAGTTCGGCGCACCGGAGTGCGGCGAGGACATGGTGTTCGACTTCGGGCAACTGGTGGCGCACGTGTGCAAGACGCGCAACGCGCGTGCCGGGACCATCGTCGGTTCGGGCACGATCTCGAACAAGGACCGCAGCCGGGGCAGCGCCTGTATCGCCGAGAAGCGCATGCTGGAGACCATCGAGAAGGGCGCGCCGGAGACCGCCTTCATGCGCTACGGCGACCGGGTGCGTATCGAGATGTTCGACGCGCAGGGCAAGACGATCTTCGGCGCCATCGATCAGGCGGTTGCCCCGCTGGACGAGTAAGCGGCGGCGTTTGATTGGCCTCGTCGCCCACGCGGCTCGTCATCGGCTGTGTCGGTCTGATGTCGGTCTTGTGTCGCTTCATGTGATCGATGCGCGCCGACACGGCAGCACGCCCGACCGCCCGGACGGGAAAATGAACCGGGCCGAACGCCGCGTCCGGTAAGGCTTTGCGGGGTGTCAGGGGGTAACGTCATAGGGTGAACCCGGATATGGCGGGGAATTCTGGCTCCGCTATTCTTTGTCTCCTTGAGTCGGTGTGACTGCCTGGCAGGTTCGCGCACCGGCCCTAACTTTCGCCAGCGCGGCGCGCGGTGTCCGTCTTGAGACACCGGCGTTAGAGAACAACACCAGCGCCGGCCAGACCAGGAGATTTTCCATGCGAAACCCCGTGCGCACTGCCCTGCTGGGTGCGATGTTGCTGGCGTTGGCCGGCGGCGCTGCCGCTCAGGTCAAGATTGGCGTGAGCATCTCGCTCACCGGCCCCGCCGCTTCGCTCGGCCTTCCCGCGCGCGACACGATCAGCATGCTGCCGAAGGAAATCGGCGGCGAGAAGGTCGACTACATCGTGCTGGACGACGCGTCCGACACCACGACCGCCGTTCAGAACACCAAGAAGCTCATCTCCGAGAACCACGTCGACGCCATCATCGGCTCGTCGATCACGCCGAACACGCTCGCGATGCTCGACGTGATCGCTGCCGGCACCACGCCGACGATCTCGCTCGCTTCGTCCGCCCGCATCATCGAACCGGTCGACGCCAAGCGCTACTGGATGTTCAAGACCCCGCAGACCGACGCGCAGATGGCCTCCGCCATCGCCGAGCATGCGAGCCGTCACGGCGTGAAGACGATGGCCTTCATCGGTCAGGGCGACGCGCTGGGCGAAGCCTTCTACGAAGAAGTCGCCAAATTCGCCGCCCTGCACAAGATCAAGATGGTCGCGAGCGAGCGCTTCGCCCGTACGGACCCGAGCGTGACCGGCCAGATCCTCAAGATCATGGCGCAGAACCCGGATGCCGTCGTCGTGGGTGCCGCGGGCACGCCGGCCGCGCTGCCGCCGAAGGCGCTCGCCGAGCGCGGCTACAAGGGCCTCGTGTATCACAATCACGGCGTGGGCAATAACGACTTCCTGCGCGTGTGCGGCAAGGACTGCAACAACACGTACCTGCCGGCCAGCCCGGTGCTCGTGGCATCGCAACTGCCGAACGATCATCCGGCCAAGGCCGTGGCGCTCGACTACATCAAGAAGTTCGATGCCAAGTACGGCGCCGGCAAAGTGGCCGCCTTCGGCTCGTATGCCTGGGATGCCGGCATTCTGCTCCAGCGTGCGATTCCGATCGCGCTCAAGAGCAACGCCAAGCCGGGCACGCCGGAATTCCGCAAGGCCCTGCGCGACGCACTGGAAACGAGCAAGGATGTCCACGTCTCCAACGGCGTGGTCAACATGAGCCCGACCGATCACCTCGGCCTCGACCAGCGTGCGCGCGTGATGGTCAAGATCGACAACGGCAAGTGGGTGATTGCGCCGTAATCTCGATGACGACCCTCTGAATGCGAGACGGTACGAGACGATACCGACCGCTCGCATCGACCTGTTGACCGTCGGCGGCGCTGGCCTGTGTCGGTGCCGCTGTTCCATCCCCGCCTGTGCGGGGATATTTTTTTGGAGCGGTAAGCCATGTCGCAAGACCCGTATCAACACTATCAGTCGCTGCAATTCAAGCGGCATCCGAACGGCGTGCTTGAACTCATCATGGGCGCCGGTGCGAACAAGAGCGGTCTGTCGACGGCCGACCACCGCATGCATCAGGAACTGGCCGACGTGTGGCGCGACATCGACCGCGACACCGAAACGCGTGCCGTCGTGATCCGTGGCGAAGGCAAGGGCTTCTCCGGCGGCGGCGATCTGTCGCTCGTGGAAGACATGGCCGACGATTTCGCTGTGCGCGCCCGTGTCTGGCGCGAAGCGCGCGACCTCGTCTACAACGTGATCAATTGCAGCAAGCCCATCGTCTCGGCGATGCACGGCCCGGCCGTCGGCGCAGGGCTGGTGGCGGGCCTGCTCGCAGACATCTCGATCGCGGCGAAGACGGCGCGCATCATCGACGGGCATACGCGTCTCGGCGTAGCAGCGGGCGATCACGCCGCCATCGTCTGGCCGCTGCTGTGCGGCATGGCGAAGGCGAAGTACTACCTGCTGCTGTGCGAGCCGGTGACGGGCGAGGAGGCCGAGCGCATCGGCCTCGTGTCGCTCACGGTCGACGAGGCGGACCTGCTGCCCAAGGCATTCGAAGTCGCCGACAAGCTCGCGCGCGGCTCGACGACGGCGATTCGCTGGACGAAGTACGCGCTCAACAACTGGCTGCGCAGTGCCGGGCCGTCGTTCGATGCGTCGCTGGCGCTCGAATTCATGGGCTTCGCCGGCCCGGACGTGCGCGAAGGCATCGCCTCGCTGCGCGAACGCCGTGCGCCGGACTTTGGCGGAGACGCGCCGTTCTGAAGGCGTCTTTCCGTCCCTTTCGGTGGCTGCCCGTGTGCAGTCCCTGCCGCCGCTCGGGACGCCTCTGCCGACCGTCCCTTTTTGACACACCACTGGCGCACGCTCGGCGTATGATCGATAGCCATACGCC
This sequence comes from Pandoraea sp. LA3, assembly GCF_022696215.1. NCBI lineage: Bacteria > Pseudomonadati > Pseudomonadota > Betaproteobacteria > Burkholderiales > Burkholderiaceae > Pandoraea > Pandoraea sp. LA3. Next base: position 716,079 of record NZ_PTPY01000036.1, read on the forward strand.
CCGTGCGCCTGGCTTGGCCGGCAAGCCGTGCGTCCCCGACCGTGACTGGAGATCGTAATGAGCGATTCGACGAGTGCCATGCCGAACGGCTTCGACATTCTCAAGAAGATGTGGGAGGCTTTCAGCCCGCCCGCGACTTTCACCTCGCCGCTGACGCAATTGATGCAGAGCGCCGCGCCGTTGCTCGATCCCAACGAAATCGAGAACCGTATCGCCGAGATGCGCGCCGTCGAGCAGTGGCTCACGCTGAATCTGAACGTGCTGCGCTCGACCATTCAGGCGTTCGAAGTGCAGCGCGCGACGTACGCCACGCTGCGCGCCTTCGGCACGGGCAGCTTCGGTGCGACGGGGACTACAGGGGCGGCAGGCGCGTCGGACACCGGGACTGCCGACACGAGCAATAGCAGTGCGTCGAACTTCTGGCGCTCGCCGTTCGCCACGCCGGAATCGGCGCAGGACGTCGAACCCGCGCCCGAGGCCTCGGCAAGCGAGGCTGAGCCGGATGAGTCGGATGCACCGCCGGAGACGGAAGGCGGGCCGGACGCCGAACCGCAGGGCGCAGGTGCTTCGTCGTCGCCGTTCGCCCAGGCGAGCAGCGCTTACGGCGCGCTCGACCCGTCGATGTGGTTCAACGCGATGCGGGCGCAATTCGACCAGATTGCCGCCGCCGCACAAGCCGCCGGTGTCTCGGCCGCGCAGATGACGGAAGCCGCAGCGGCCCAGATGTCCGAAGCGGCCACCAAGGCGACGCATGCGGCGAGCGGCGCATCGAAGGCCGCGGCGGGAGCGTCGTCGACCGCCGGCAAAGCCTCCGGAAAGACCGGTGCTGCGGCGAAGAAGCCCGCAACGAAAACGGCTGGCAAGACTGCCGCAAAGCGTGCACCGGCCAGCAAGAAGACGCCCGCGAAATCGGCAGCCGTGAAGACGTCGGCCAGGACATCGACGAAAACCGCCACCGGGACGTCGGCAAAGGCAACGGACAAAGCCACGGACAAGGTGGCCAAGGCGCCGTCCGCGACGGGCAAGCAGACTGCCTGGAAGTGGTGAGCGTCGTCGGGCGGCGAGGATTGCCGATGATCGTTGACGATTGTCGTAAGCCCGGCGAATCACGGAGCAGGCGAATCGACGGATACGCAGGATCGCAAGGACGGAGAAGGGATAGTTGCACGGGGAGACGACAGCGGCGTTGACGGCGAGATCCGTCGGCATACGCGGCTGACGCGACACAAAGCAAAACGAGAGCGAAGGCAGGAGGAGGCCCCATGATCTCAGGCGAACGTACCGGTCTCGTCCTGATGGGCGGCGGCGCACGCGCTGCGTATCAGGTCGGCGTGCTCGCGGCGATTGCCGCCATTCAGCGCGAGGTCCTGCCGTCGCGGCGAGCGATCCCGTTTCCTGTGGTGTGCGGCACCTCGGCCGGCGCCATCAATGCCGCAGCGCTCGCGTCGCACGCCGACGATTTCCAGCACGGAGTAATGAAGCTCGACGCCGTCTGGCGACAGTTCCACGCGGGGCAGGTGTTCCGCGCCGACTCTCTCGGCATGGCCGGGACCGGCGCGCGCTGGCTCGCCGCCCTGTCGCTGGGCTGGGCGTTGCGCCGCTCGCCGCGCTCGCTGTTCGACTGGTCGCCGCTCGCCGACATGCTGCGTCAGGCCATCCGTCTTGACCGGCTGCCGGAGGTTTTCGCTTCCGGCGCGCTCGAAGCGTTGTCGGTCACTGCGCTGTCGTACTCGTCCGGCAAACACGTCACCTTCTATCAAAGCGCCGAGCCGATTCAGGCATGGAAGCGTTCGCTGCGGCTGGCGCGTGCCGTGCCGCTGACGGTGGAGCATTTGCTGGCGTCGAGCGCGATTCCGTTCCTGTTTCCCGCCATCGAACTCGATCTCGACGGACAGCCGGAGTACTTCGGCGATGGCTCGATGCGGCAGATCGCGCCGCTCAGTCCGCCGATCCATCTGGGCGCGACGCGGGTGCTCATCATCGGCGCCTCGCATGGGCAGTACGGGCTGGACAGCAGCGGCGAGCGCATCGGCGGTTATCCGAGCCTCGCGCAGATCGGCGGTCAGGCGCTGGCCAGTGTGTTCATCGACGGCTTGTCGGCGGATCTGGAACGCTTGCAGCACATCAACAACGTGCTGCGTTACGTGCCCGAGGCGCAGCGCGAGTCGAGCGGGTGGCGTCCCATCGACACGCTGCTGATTTCGCCGAGCCAACGGCTGGAGCCGATTGCGGCACGTCACCTGAAACAGCTGCCGCGCGCGGTGCGCACGATGCTCGGCGCCATCGGGGCCGACGCCGAACGCGGTGCGGCCTTTGCGAGCTACTTGCTGTTCGAGTCGTCTTACACGCAGGAGCTCATCGCGCTGGGCGAGGCCGACGCCTATGCGCAGCGCGACGCGCTTGCCGCCTGGCTCGTGGCCGAAGCGGATGGCACCAGCCCGCTCGACGACGTCGAGGCCGGTGCGGTCGGCGGAGCCGAGCCGCCCGCGAACTCGCCGCTGTCGATCGATCCGGATGCGGCGGTCGCCGATACCGGAAAGCCTGCGGCGTAGGACGCGATGCTTTTCGTCAGATCGGCGCGCATCGGGTCACGTCGTTGCCGCCACTTGCCTTGCCGGACATCCCGTCCGAATCGTTGTCGTTATTGAATTCAGTGCCAATGCCGAAGCCCTCACACGCCGCTGCCGCCCATATCGACTGCCCGTATCCGTCGACCTTCTGGCGTGATCCGTCGCTCCCGTTTCTCGAAGCCCGTGAGGTGCTCGACGGACGTCGCGTGTGCTACGCGCTGCACAGCCATGAGACGTTCTCCATCGGCGCGGTGACGGGCGGGCGCAGCACCTACCTCAACGGACGGGCGCGGGAGACCGTGGGGCGCGGCAGTGTGGTCGTGATGAACCCCGACGCCGTGCACGCCTGCAATCCCATCGGGGACGAAGCCTGGGCCTATCGCATGTTGTTCGTCGATACGACGTGGTTGCGTGATTTGCAGCGCGAACTCGGGTTCGGGCACGGGCAGGATCTGCACCTCTTCGATCCGATGTCATCGACCGATCCGGCGCTCTACGACGGGCTGAACCGGCTTTACAACGTTTGCACCGATGCGTCGCGCGACCGGCTGGAGCGCGAGAGTGTGGTGCAGCAGTTCTTCATCGACGTGCACGAGCGACTGAACCCGGCGCCCAAGCCGATGCGGGACGATTCGCACAAGCTCGGCCGCGCGGCAGATTTCATCCGGGCCCATTGCTGCGAAGCGCTCACGCTCGCGCAGATTTGCGATGCAGCAGGGCTTTCGGCGTCGTACCTCACGCGAGCGTTTCGCGCGCAGTACGGCCTCACGCCGCACGCGTTTGTCATGAATCAGCGCATTCAGTACGCGCGGGCGCGATTGCGTCGCGGACATGCAATTGCCGAGGTGGCGCTCGATGCGGGCTTCGCCGATCAGGCGCACTTTCAGCGGACCTTCAAGCAACTGCTGGCCGCGACGCCCGGGCATTACCGCGACACGCGTGCGGTATGAGGCGATGGGGCGCGATAGGGGTGATGGAGGGCGATAGCACTCCCCATACGTGAACGGGCGCCGTCATCCCGCCACAATCCAGCCGCAGTCCGGTCGCCGTCCGACCGTCATCCCGCCGCCACCAGATACGCGGCACTTGCCGCCAGCAGCGCGGCCATCCCCCGGTTGAGATAACGCATGCGCTTCGCGTCGCGCATGTGATGCCGCAGCATCGCCCCCGCCGCAGCCCAACAACCGACCGACAACCAGCACACGACAAAGTAGATCGCCGCGAATTGCCAGATGCGTGCGGGGTCTCCGCCGGTGTACGCCCCCATGCCGGCCAGTGCCGCGAGCCAGGCCTTCGGGTTCAGCCACTGCATGACGGCGCCGCGCGACATCGTGGGGCCACGCTGCGTTTGCCTGTCATCGGGAGAGGCGAGTTCGCCGTCGTCGACCGCCAGCTTGTAGGCCATGTACAGCAGGAACGCTACGCCGAACCACCGGATCGCGTGCATCAGTATCGGCATGCGTTGCAGCAGTTCATAGACGCCGAAACCGACCGCGACGAGTAACACCACGAAGCCGACCGTCGCCCCGGTCACATGACGCAGACTCGGCATGAGGCCGTAACGCGCCCCCGAGCCGAGCGCGACGACGTTGACTGGCCCGGGGGTAATGGAAGCCGCCAGCGCGAAGGCGGCCATCGAATAGAAAAGGGTCATCGGAATCCTCGTTGCAGGCACGTCCGCAAGATGGCGGGGAGTGCGAGGTTCCAACGGTAGGCTGACTCGCGCGTCGCGTATTGAAGAAAACTGCCCTTTGCGGGCTACGACAGGATGGCGTGACGCTGGCCGCTATCGGAGGCTGTCCGTCGGCGCGGCGTGTCGTGCGGCCATGGTCTGCGCTGAGGTGGCAGGAACGACGATGGGCGAGATGGTCGATTGGCGGCGTCGTGGCTCAGAGAAACAACCGGTGACGGAGCCAGCGGATCAAGCGTCCAAGGAAGGGAAGCTTCAGGTAGAGGTCTTCCGTGGCGTCCCAATAGTCGCGTTGATAGGCGACGCGGCCGTCCACGGCGAGGCGCAGGTGTGAGGCGCCGTGAATGATCTGTTCGTCATCGAGCCAACGCCTGGTGTGGAAGTGGAGATTCCAGACGAGCAGCGCCTGATTGTGCTGCAAGAGTTGCGCCGTCACCTCGACGCGCGGCACTTCGAGGCGCTCGAACATGCGGGTGAGGAGTCCGGCCACTTCGGCGGCGCTACGCACTTCGTGAAGTGGTGTCTTGACATAGACGTTCGGCGTGTAGAACTCGCCCAGATTGCCGATGCTCTGGCGCGTAAGGGTTTCGAAGTAGTGCGTGAGGCGCGTGAGGGCCGCCGTGTGGTCGATGTCCATCGATGCATAGATCCCGTAGATGCACAGGCACGCGGAACCGACGCCGCGCGGGATGAACGGCACGGATCGGCAGGGAAGGTGCCGCCATTTCGTCGGGCTCGCCTGGCGAGCGCCACCGGTTCGCTCAGCGCGCGTCGCTGATCAGTTCCGCACGCAAGTCGGGGGCGCTGGTACGCGGGTCCAGCCAGATGGCGAAGAACGCGCGACCGAAGGCGTCGCCCGCGATCTGGCCGATGAGCTTGCCGTCGGAGAAGAAGCGTGTGCCGTCACCCGGCCGGAAGACGCCTGTGATGTGCTGTCCCGCCGACACGTCCGGCAGAATGCGGGCGAGTTCGTCGGCCCAGCGCTGCCGTTCCTCGTCCGTACCCACTTGCAGCTTGCTCATCTCGATCAGACTGCGCTGCACGAGCGTGTGCGACTTGAAGCTGCGCGCGTAGCGTACGTCGAGCACGAGCGGATGCGCGCTCCAGTTCGCGTTGATGCGCTCGGCGCCGGAGAAGAGCGACGCGTCGTAAAGATGGAAGCCCAGTCGCGAGAACGACCCCTGACCGACCAGATGGGCGGCCGGAATCTCTTGCGAGGCCAGTTGGCCGACGTCGAACGCGTATGCGCCCGGGGCCGTCGCCACCGCCATCAGAAGACAGGCGGTGCGTAGCCATGCGACAAAGTCGGGGCGCAATGTGAGGCGTGATGTGATGAGTGACGTGACGTGTGCCGCAACGTGCGTCGGCGGCGTCACGCATGCCCGGTTCGCCCGGTCTGCCTGGTGTGCTCGAAGTGCCATGCTCGGCTCCTTATCGGACAAGGATCCAGTCGAGTCGGTAGGCCCGTTGGCGGCGCTCGGCTCGTTCCGCCGTGGCGCCTGCCCATCATGCATGTTGCGTAATTGCGACTGAGAACTATCCTCAAAGCGGGGAGCCGCTGCCGGACGGGGCATCGCAAATGCGGAACGATTGCTTTCTAGCGTAGACCATCGGACGCTGCCCGCGCAGGCCCGTGGCACAAGGACATACCCTGACGCACCGCCGTGGGGCGTCCGTCGGAAGACGTGTCGGACGTCGGACTGGCGGGGCACCGGAGCGTGTTCGGTGACGTGTGCGGAAAAACCTGTCGCCCTCTGAGCTTAGGGGCTTTCCGTGACAATTTGACAGGCGTCAAAATTACGACGCATTACCGTCACGTGAGTGTCAAACGTCACGGTAATGAAGGGGAATTATGTTATGATTCAAGAGTTTGCCCATATTTTAGTAGGGTCGCTCTAAGCCATATCGCCAGGATGCGGCCAGATAACAGGCGTGAAATCGCCGTCCTTATGCGACGGCAGGGTTCAAGACGTGGAACCGGACGGCGGGGGCCGACCGTGACACGCTCACCGTTTTGTCTGTCGAAATTCGGCGTAAACTTTCACAATACTATCTTGAGTCCTGGTGTAAGGTCTCGCGACCTTGGGGGTAATTGAAATGACCGAAATGCTGTATCCCGAACTGTACAAGTCGCTGGAGGCAGTGCGTTGGAACATGGAAAGCGATATTCCGTGGGACAAGTTCGACGCGAGCCAGCTCACCGACGATCAGGCGCGCACCATCAAGATGAATGCCATCACGGAATGGGCCGCACTGCCGGCGACCGAGATGTTCCTGCGCGACAACCGTGACGACAGCGATTTCTCCGCCTTCATGAGCGTGTGGTTCTTCGAAGAGCAGAAGCATTCGCTGGTGCTGATGGAATACCTGCGCCGCTTCCGCCCGGATCTCGTGCCGACCGAAGCGGAACTGCACGCCGTGCGTTTCCCGTTCGATCCGGCCCCGCCGCTCGAGACGCTGATGCTGCACTTCTGCGGCGAGATTCGTCTGAACCACTGGTACCGCCGTGCTGCCGAGTGGCACACCGAGCCGGTCATCAAACATATCTACGAAGTCATCTCGCGCGATGAAGCCCGTCATGGCGGCGCTTATCTGCGTTACATGAAGAAGGCACTGACGAATTTCGGCGACAACGCACGTGCGGCATTCGCGAAGATCGGTGTGTTGATGGCGGCGGCGCGTCGTACCGAAAAGCCGCTGCACCCGACCAACCTGCACGTGAACAAGGATCTGTTCCCGAACGACACGGTGCAGTCGCGTCTGCCGGAGCCGGAGTGGCTCGAACACTGGCTCGACGAGCAGATCAAGTTCGACGACAGCTGGGAAAAGAAGGTGGTCGAGCGCATTCTGCACAACATGTCGCTGCTGTTCGAGCGCACGTTTGCGACCGCGCAGGACCTGAACCGTTATCGCAAGGAAATCACTGTCCGCCTGGCGGCAGTGGCTGCACCGGCACCGGCCGTGGCGGCGTCGGCATAAGTCGGCATGGCATTCGCGATCGCACGATAGATAGTGCGGTAATGCGGTAATCGCAAAAAAGGGGCTTCGGCCCCTTTTTTGTTGCACCGGTGCATGGTGATGCAGGCGGTGAGTCGGGTCGTGGGACAATAGCGCCCATCGGCGCGTCGGCAGCGAATCGCGCACTTACTTCGATCGATCGTCATGTCATCTTCCCAAGTCATTTCTCCGGCCGATTTCGAGGCCAAGATTCTCTCGCGCGAAGCGCTGGCAGCGTTGGCGCCCACATTGCCCCGCCCGCTCGTGTTCACCAACGGCGTGTTCGACATTCTGCATCGTGGTCACGTGACCTATCTCGCGCAGGCGCGCGCGTTGGGGGCATGCCTTGTCGTCGCCGTGAACACGGACGCCTCCGTGCGAACGCTCGGCAAGGGCGACGACCGCCCGATCAACAACGAGAACGACCGTGCGGCGTTGCTGGCCGCGCTGCAAAGCGTCGACTATGTGGTGACGTTCGGTGAATCGACACCTGAAGCACTGATCGCGGCGGTGCGTCCCGACATCCTCGTGAAGGGCGGCGACTACGACATGGACAAGCTGCCGGAGTCTGCGCTGGTGCGTGGCTGGGGCGGCAAGGCGGTGGCCATTCCGTTCGAACATCAGCGCTCGACGACGTCGCTGCTCAAGAAAGTGCGAGCCCAATCATGACGCTCGCGCCGCTCGTAGAAGTCACGCGTGGCGCGAACGGCGTCGATACGGTCGAGTGCGTGCATTACGGCTCGGTGGCCGTCGTCGACGCTCAGGGGCGCCTTCGATATGCCGCGGGCGATCCGTCGTTCCTCACGTTCTCTCGCTCCACGCTCAAACCGTTTCAGGCGTTGCCGTTCGTGGAAGGCGATGGCGTCGCTCACTTCGGGCTGACGCAACCGGAGCTGGCGCTGCTGTGCGCGAGCCACTCGGGGGAATCGTTTCACGTCGACGGCGTGAAAAGCCTGCTGAGTAAAGCCGGATGCGACGAGCATCATCTGCAATGCGGATGCCACGTGCCGACGTTCTATTCGGCCACCGGCAAGCGCGCGCCTGCCGATCTCAAGCCGACGTCCCTGCATCACAACTGTTCGGGCAAGCACGCGGGTTTTCTCGCCTATTGCGCACAGCACAACCTGCCGCTCGATACCTATCTCGATCCCGCGCACCCGTTGCAGAGGAAGATTCGCGCACGCGTGGGCGATGTCGTGGGTGTCGATGGCGATGCGCTGCCGCTCGGGATCGACGGTTGCTCCGCCCCGAATTACGCGTTGCCGCTCGATAAGCTGGCTGCCGCGTATGCGCGCCTTGCCGCCAGCGACGACGCAGCGCTCTCGACGCTGTTCGCTGCGATGACGCAGCAGCCCGAAATGGTCTCAGGCACCGCGCGTAACGATCTCGCGTTTATGCGCATGGCTCCCGGCGACTGGGTGGCGAAGATCGGTGCTGACGGCGTGCAAACCATCGGTGTGCGCTCCGCCGGACTGGGGATCGCGATCAAGGTTGTCGACGGCAACATGCGCGCGCTCTACACCGCTGCGGTTGCCGTGCTCAAGGCGTTGGGGCTGGTGGACGCGCCCGAGGAAACCGGCCTCGCCCCGTGGGTGTCCCCGGTGGTGAAGAACGCACGTGGCACACAAACGGGCGTGGTGCGACCGGTGGTGGCGCTCAAACGTGTTGCTTAATGCGGTGGTAGCGCGGCGCTTGACAGGGGCGCCAACAAGCGCTCCCGATGGGGCCGCGAATCAGACCGTTCACGACGCCGGCCATTCGCCCATGAATGGACCTGTTAATGAGCCCGTCAATGAACTCGTTAGTGGACTCGTTAATGGACTCATTAATGGACCCGTCAATAAGTCTATTAATGAGTCGGTGGATGCGTCTGTCAATGAAACCGCTAATGGATTCCGGCCGGCGGGCTACCTGCCGGTGACGGGCACGCCTTGACCAACTGTGCCGACCACTGCTGGGTAACAACGCCACGAACCTGCGTGACGGCGTTGGCATTGATACCGGCAATGCGATAAACGATCCGGCTCTTGGCGTTCGGCCTTTCGCTCAACTGCGGCGTGAGCCCTTTCTTTTGTGCAGTGGCCATCAGACGCGTCGCACGATCCTTGTCGTTGAACAACCCGAGCGAGACGACCAGCGTCGAGCCTTCGTCGTTCACCAGAAAATACTCGGTCACGCCTGCCGAACGCAATGCCGCCACCTGCTTGTCGGCAGCCGCTTTGTTCGGCACCGGATCCAGATGCACCCAATAGCGCTTGTCGACGGCGATGGACTGGATGTCGCCCTGACCGGCCGGCAATCCGGCCAGCAACAAACCGCGCGCCTGCTGCGCATCGCTGGCAGCAAAGGGACCGACGTCGAGGCAACTCGATGCTGCGGCTGCCGCCGTGGCTTGCGATGCGCCCGATGTTCCCGATTCTCCCGACACTGCCGCAGGGGCCGCAGCGGCGAGCGCCTGACTCGCGGCGGCGGATGGTGCCGACGAGGCGGGCGCATCACTGCCATCGTTTGCGCCGCTTGCACCGCCCGGTGCTACAGCGGCATTGGTGGAATTGGCGGCTCCACTGGCTGGCGTGGGGCCGCTGATCTCCACCCCGGTAAGGCGAACGTGTGCGGGGTCGAGTTGTGCCGTGATGCGTGTCGGTTCCCGACCGGTTTCCGGCAGCACGTCGCGCCACTTCAGCCAGCCAAGTTGCACGGCGGCAAATGCCGCATTGGCTGCGAGAAACATGACGAGCAACAACGCACGCAACATCTCAGACTCCCCTTCGTGCAGGTTCGGCGGCGCGAGATGCGCCCGCCGGCGTATCGGTCGGTGCGGCATTCGCCGCAGAGGTGCCAGTCGTCGCCGACGGGGTGGATTCCGCGTCGCGAAGCGCCACTTCGTACAACCCGGCTGGCACAAGTTGATCGTGTTCGGTGAAGGGCAAGGTCAGCGTTTGCGCCAGCGCATGGCGCGCACCTCCCGACAGCACACAACGCACCGGTGCGCCGAGTTGCGCTTCCAGTTGCGCGTGGCTCCGCTCGACGAGGCCGGCCTGAGCGGCGGCGCACCCGCGCAGAATCGCTTCTGTCGTGCTGCGCGCGAATGCCTGTCCACCGGACGGCATTGTCGCGTCGAGCGTCGGGAGTTGCGCAGTGCCCTGCGCGAGCGATTGCAGCATCAGCGCCGGTCCCGGTGCGATCAGTCCGCCAAGGTAGTCGCCATTGCCTTGCAACGCTTCGACGGTCGTCGCGGTACCCAGCGTCACGATCAGCAGATGCTCACCGGGCCATGCGGCATGGGCGCCGATCAAGCTGGCCCAGCGATCGCTCCCGAGCTGTGTCGGGACACGATAACCGTTGCGCACACCGGCGCGTGATTCGCCCGCGCGCAGGACTTTCAGCCAGTCGGCGGATGCCATGCCCCAGAGCGTCTGCAACGTCATGCGCACCGCTTGTTCGGCGGCGTCGCCCGCCACGTTCGTCAGCCAGACCCCAGCCGGTTCCGGGCAGACGAATCCGTCTTCCTGCCCGCCCTGCCCGATGGCCAACGGTGCCATGTTGGGGGCGAAGTGCCGATCGCTGTGTGTGCCGGGGGCGTTGGGTGCGGCCGATGCATCCGAGGCGGGGGATGCGTCAGCCGTGTCGGCAGCCCCGGCACTGAGCGCTGACCAGCCCGCCCGAATTTGCGTGGCGAGGGTTCGCCATTCGGCGTGGTCCACGGCGCCGCTGGCGAGAAAGGCGGGCGATGCCGCCTGCCAATGGCCAGGGCGCACCGCAGGTGCTAGCGCCCATTTGATCCGGCTGTTGCCTGCGTCGACCAGTAGCCACGGCGCGGGGTGAGTGTCTTCCGGGCGCTCTGCGACACCTGCGGTAGCCTTCGTTGCCTCAGCCACCTGAGCCACCTTGGACGTGGCGGCCATATCGGCCTCGCGTGCCGATGTGGCGCGCTCGGGAGATGTCGTCGAATTCCGCCGCGATGTGCTCATCAGCGGGCTCCCCGGGTGTCCGTCGTGTCTCTTGCCGACGACGCGTCGAGCAGGCGCACCGACACTTCACCGCTGGCGATCGTGCGTTCGCCTTCGTGGGTCGCCACACGCAAGCAACCCTGTGAGTCGACGCCGAGCGCCATACCGTGCAGCACGTCGCGGCCATGTTCGATCACGCGGATCGACGCGCCACCGTAGGCATGCATCGCCTCCCAGTCTTCGCGGAAAGCGCCGAATCCCTGGGCAGCAAAGCGTTCGAGCATGGCAGCGAGTCGCTGCACCAACGCGGTGAGAACGGACGACATGTCCGGGGCCACCAGCACCGATTCGAGGGCGGCCGGTGGGGTGGCCGGAACGGCGGTCGCCGTCGGCGTGCCCGCGCCGGATGCGGCGGGTGCTGCTGAGGCTACGTTTGCCGCTGCTGTGGCATCGTCGATCCGCGACGCCACGTCGCCAGCCTGTCGCAGATTCACGCCGATGCCGATGACCACGCCGATGCGGCCCGGCCCGGCGGGTACCGTTTCGATCAGAATGCCCGCGAGCTTGCCGCCGCGCAGCAGGACGTCGTTGGGCCACTTGAGACCCAGCGCCTGCGGTGCCGACAACGGCAGATCCGACAGACCCTCGACGACGGCGACGCCGGTCGCGAGCGACAACCCGGCCAATTCGGCCGGGCCGCCGGGCATCACATAGGCCAGCGAAAACGTCAGGCTGTCGCCCGGCAGGCTTTGCCATGCCCGACCGCGCTGCCCGCGTCCGGCCGTTTGCTGGAGCGCGGCGCGCACGATGGGCGCACACGCGACGTCTTCCCGAAGACGTGCAAGAAGATCGAGATTCGTGGAACCCGTGGTATCGACGACTTCGATCTGCCAGCCTCGACAGGAGGCCGCCAGACGCGATCGGATGCGCGCGCCGTCGAGCTGACGGGCGGGCGTATGCGTCGATGGCGTCAAGCCCTCGCTGGCCGGACGTTCCGACGAGTCGGAATCCGGTGCGCGGTGCGGAACGTCAGGCGGGAAAGGTGCGGCGTTATTCATGGCTGCTATTGTAGCGGCGAGGCCGGGCCTGCGCCGCGCTGACCTGCGTCGAAGCCCGTATTTCGGCATCATCCGAGGCATGCGTCGGACAATTCCGGCTTGTTTTCAGGCCGCGCCGGGTTGCCATCGACCGGTCGCGCCTGTACCGTACAATGACCGCGTTTTGCTGCGCGTCTTGTATGGATTCATGCCGGATTCCGGCGGTTTTGTTGTCAGGAGAACCACCGTTTTGAACCTCGATGCCGTGCCCACTCTGGAGCTGACCCACTCGGCGCAAGGCCCAGTCGTCATGCTGCGTGGCCTGTGGACGGCGCTGGCGCTCTCGCAACGCAAGAAAACGTTGCTGGGGCTGGTCCATGCGTTGCCGCGCGGCGAGCTGGCGTGGGACCTCACCTGCGTCGAGCGGCTGGATCACGTGGGGGCGCAGGCGTTGTGGCGTTACTGGCAGCGCAAGTACCCCTCACGCGTCGCGCTCACCCCGACCCAGCGGGCGCTGTTCGATCACCTCGCTGAATTCGACCGCACGCGTCAGAGTCCGGTGCCTACGCGCCGTGTCGATCCGATCAGCCGTCTGGGCTACTCGTTGTTCACCCTCGGCGAACATTTGCGTGACGGCATCACCATGTTCGGCCGTTTCGTGATCGATCTGGGCCGGGTCGTGCGCCATCCGGCGCGCGCGCCGTGGCTGGAAATGTCCGCGAACATTTACAGTGCCGGTGCAAAGGCGCTCGGCATTACGGCGATGGTGGCGTTCCTCATCGGCATCGTGCTGTCCTATCTTTCCGCGCAGCAACTGAAGTTGTATGGCGCCAGCACGTTCATCGTCAACATTCTGGGGCTTTCGGTGATTCGCGAACTGGGCCCGGTGCTTTCCGCGATTCTCGTAGCCGGACGATCCGGGTCGGCGATCACCGCGCAACTGGGCGTGATGCGGGTGACCGAAGAGCTCGACGCGATGCGGGTCATGGATATCCCGCACGGATTGCGGCTCGTGTTGCCAAAGGTCATTGCGCTAGCGATCGCCATGCCGCTGCTCGTCATGTGGACGAACATCGTTGCGCTGCTCGGCGGAGCGTTGGCGGCGAAGTACGAACTCGGCATCGGTCTGCATTACTTCTTCACGACGCTGCCCAACGCCGTTCGCATCGCGAACCTGTGGATCGGTCTGGGCAAGGGCGTTGTTTTCGGCATGCTGATTGCGCTCGTGGCGTGTCACTTCGGTATGCGCGTCAAACCCAACACACAGAGTCTCGGCGAAGGCACCACGCAGTCGGTGGTCACTTCGATCACGGTGGTGATTCTGGCGGATGCCGTCTTCGCGATTCTGTTCCGCAACGTGGGGATCGGCTAATGAGCGACGCTCTCGTACGCGATCCGTCCAAACGACCCGACTCGCCCGGGGCATCCAATGCCCCCGTCGCGCGAGGCGACGACGTGCTGTTCGGCGCGTCCGCCGGATGTCCGCCGGTCTCGTCGACATTGCCGGGCGACGCGCAGCCGGTGATCGAAGTGCGCGACGTCACCAAGCGCTACGGCACGCACACGATTCACGAGCATCTGGATCTCACGGTGCGCCAGAGCGAGATCATTGCGCTGGTCGGCGGTTCGGGCTCCGGGAAGACGACGTTGATCCGGCAGATTATCGGGCTTGAGGCACCGACCAGCGGACATATCAGCATCTTCGGTCATGACATCACGATGATCGACCGGCGTACCGCGCACCTGTTGCGTCGTCGCTCGGGCATGTTGTTCCAGCGTGGCGCGTTGTTCTCGGCGATGACGGTGTTCGACAACATTGCGCAGCCGTTGCGTGAGCTGCACACGTTATCGGAGGATCTGATCCGCGATGTCGTGATGTACAAGCTCGAGATGGTCGGGTTGTCGGGGCGCATGGCGAATCGCATGCCGTCCGAGTTGTCGGGTGGGATGATCAAGCGCGTCGGGATTGCGCGTGCCATTGCGCTGGAGCCGGAGTTGCTCTTTCTCGATGAGCCGACCGCCGGACTCGACCCTCAGGCGTCCGACGAATTCGTCGACATGATTCGCGGCCTGCATCGCTCGCTCGGCCTGACCGTGGTGATGGTCACGCACGATCTCGATACGGTGATGATGCTTGCCACGCGCGTGGCCGTGCTGGCCGATCGCAAAGTGCTCGTGAACGCCCCGGTCGAAGACGTGGTGTGTGTCGATCACCCGTTTATCCACAGCTTCTTCCTCGGTGAGCGCGGTAGACGCGCACTGCTGGCTTTGCCCGCAGCACGGCGCGCCAAGATTTCGGAGTTACTCGACGATGGAAAATAAATCGCACGCTTTCATGGCGGGCCTCTTCACGCTGGCATTGCTCGCGGCGGTGGCCGCCGCAGTGTACTGGTTCAATCGCGACAACCGTGTGCGGGTGCCTTACGACCTGGTATCCAGCACCAACGTGACGGGACTGAACCCGGAGTCGGCCGTACGGTATCGCGGTCTGGGGGTGGGCAAGGTCGAGTCGATCAAGTTCGATCCGCGCAAGCCCGGTCAGATTCTCATCCGCATTCTCGTGAACGAAGGCACGCCGATGACCAAATCGACGTTCGCCACACTGAGCTATCAGGGCGTGACGGGGCTCGCATTCGTGCAACTCGACGACGACGGGCATGACCGGACGTTGTTGCCGTCGTCCGAGACACAGGTCGCGCAGTTGCGTCTGCGCCCGAGTTTCGTCGACGAACTCCAGCGACGCGGGAACAACCTCGTGCATCAACTCGAAGAGGCGACGTCGTCGGTCAACAAGTTACTCGCACCGGAGAACCGCGAGGCCATTCTCGATTCGATCAATAGCGTGAAGATGGCGGCGCAAAGCGTGAATCGCGTGGCGACACAGTTGGAGCCGGTCACGAAGCAACTGCCGGAAACCGTACGCGAACTGAACGGCACGCTGTCGGGCGCACATCGACTGACGAACCAGTTGACCGATCCGCAGGGGCCGCTCGTGCGTAACCTCGATAGCGTGGGGCGCGCGGCAGATCAGGCGGCGTCGAGCCTCGCTGCCTTCCAGGGCGCGATGCAGACGTTCGAGGGCTCGCTGCAACAGGAAGCGTTGCCGCGTCTGAACCGTCTCTCCGACGATCTGCGCTTTACCTCGCAGGCCGTGGGGCAGGCAGCCGAAACGATCAACCGCAATCCGCGCGCACTGCTGTTCGGCACTTCGCCGCCCTCGCCGGGACCGGGTGAGGCTGGCTTCGCATGGCCGAACGGCACGAACGGGGCTGCGCAATGAGATGGACAATATGGCGCGCAATGGCGCGCGTAATGCGGCGCGCCACTGGGTGCGTAGTGATGTGGGTAGGGATGTGGGACATGAGGCGCGACACCGGCATGCAAGGGGATATCGAGATGACGGAACCGACCGGACGAGGTAAGGACATGCGAGTGACGAACATGGCTGCGAGGTTCTGCGTCGCGTTTGGCGTAGTCACGCTGGTGGCTGGGTGTGCGGCCCCCGCGCCGTCGGGGTCGCTGGCCCGTTTCGACCTCGGCCCGCCGGTGATCCCCGCTTCCGCCGTGGCTGGCGCCAGCGCGAACGGCGTGAATGCCACGAATGGTGTCGCTGCGCCAGCATCCGATGTCGCGGCTGCCGCCGCGAATGCACCTCGCCAATCGCCGCTCAAGGTCGTGGTCAATGCGCCGAGCTGGCTCGACTCCGACATGATCTATTACCGTCTGCCGGCGAGCGAAGGCGATCAGGCGCGCGTTTATGCGAACAGCCGCTGGCTGGCGTCGCCCGCCCGACTGTTTGGCGATCGGCTGCGGGCCGCGTTGTCCGTCGACCGGGCAGTGCTTGCTGCGGGGGATCCGGCGGCGGCGCCTGCGCTGCGCGTCGAGATCGAGGAGTTCGCGCAATACTTCGACAGCACGTCGGCAAGTCATGGCGTCGTGCAGGTGCGCGCAACGTTGTTCGATGGACCGAAGCTGCTCGCACAGACCACGCTGCGCGCACAAGCCCCTGCGGCCACGGCCGATGCCAGCGGCGGCGCGCGTGCCCTCGCGACGGCCAGCGATGCCGTGCAGACGCAATTGATCCAGTGGCTGGCCGGACGTGTGCCGTCACCCTCCGCGACGACACGCGCCCCTGCGCAGTCGCGCGCGGTGCCCGCAGCATCGTCGGGTGCGTCGGGGGCATCGGTCGCGCCAACGGCGCCGTCGCGATAGCCGGTCGTCTCGCCGATGCCCGAGCAAGACGTCAAACCCTGGCAACGACGCGCCTCTCCTCTTACGCGTCAGGCATTGCTGTGCCTGATTCTGCTGATCGCCTACGCGAGTCTCTATCCGTTCGAGTTTCAGCGCGCGGCGGTTGGCCCGTTCGACTATCTGTTCGCGCCACTTCCCCGATGGATGACGATGTTCGATGTCGTCACCAACGTGCTGGGCTACATACCGCTGGGCATGCTGACGGTGCTCGCCTTGCACCCGGCGTGGCGTGGCACGCGGGCCGTGCTCGCAGCGTTTCTCCTCGGGACGCTGCTCTCGTGTGGCATGGAGGCGCTGCAAACGTATTTGCCCACGCGCGTCGCGTCCAATGTCGATCTCGCCACGAACGCGCTCGGTGCGCTCATCGGCGGTGCGATTGCCGTGCCGTTGACCAGCCCGTTACTCGATCGTGGATGGCTTCGGCATTTGCGCTTCGCGTGGTTCGAGCGTCACGCCAGTGTGCTGCTGGTTTTGCTCGCGCTCTGGCCGTGGGCGCAGGCATATCCACAGCAATTCCTCTTTGGCGATGGCGATCTCGTGCGTCAGATCTGGCTCTGGCAGGACCCCGACGTCACGGATCTGGTGCTCGACTGGGTACCGAAGCTCGGGCAATTGCAGGACTATCTGTCAGAGCTCGACGCCGTGGCGAGTCACGCCTTGTGGGAGACCGTGGTGACGGCCAGCGGCACGATACTGGCGGGGATGCTCGCCACGCTGGCGATGCGTCGGACGGCGCCGCGCGTGCCGCTGCTCTGCGCGATGTTCGTCAGCGCATTCGCGATCAAGGCGATCGCTTCTGCGTGGCAGTTCTCGCCGGCGCAGGCGTTCGACTGGGTGACGGCCGGGGCGATCTACGGTGTGGTCATCGGTGCGCTGGTCCTGAGCGTCGCCGGGCGCGGACCGCGCGCGTTGCGAGGCGCCGTCGCGCTGGCGGCGCTCATCGTGCTGCTCGTCTTCGTCAACCTCCTGCCCGCGAATCCTTATTACGAGGCGGCGCTTCAGTCGTGGCGTCAGGGGCAGTACGTACACTTCAACGTCCTGGCGCGTTGGCTTGCGTGGACATGGCCGTACCTGGTCCTGATCTATCTGCTCGCGATGTTCGACCCGAGCCATCGTGGTCCCGCACGCACTGTGGGAAAGCAGCGCTGAATGGGGCGCGATGAAATTCCCCACGCATTGTTTCCAATTCGGAAATAGCGTATTGGCCGTCAGCCCATTGGTGATACGCCCCGTCAATCCTAAACTCTCATGTAAGGCACGCTGATACTTGGTGCGCCACGACCGCCCGGCATCGACAGGCAGATCCCGGGCGGTTTTCATTGGGAGAGAAGATGAGCACCTGGGGATTGGCGTTTGCGCACAAGACACGGCAGCGCGTACTGATGGCCGTGATCGCGGCGGCCACGGGCATCGAAATGCTGGAGAACGGCATGTTCGTGTTCGCGTCGTCGCATATCGCGGGCGGCGTTGGCGCGGCACCGGAAGAGTATGCGTTCGTCTCCACGCTCTACGCCGTCGCCGGTATTCTCGTCATCCTCAAGCAACGCTGGCTCGCGTCTCGTCTGGGCTATCGCACATTCCTGGCCGGCGCGCTCACGCTCATGGCGTTCGGCGCATGGCTGTGCGGCATGGCGCACAACCCGATGCAACTCGCCGTCGCCCGCTTCGTGCTCGGGCTGGGCGCGGGATCGCTGTTCACCGCCAGCCGCATTCTCATCAACCTTTGCTTTGCTCCCGAATTGCGGCTGCGTGCGCTGCTCTTCTTCACCTACGGTTTCTTCGGCGGACAGATTTCCGCACCGCTGCTCGCGAGCTATCTCGTCGATCATTTCCTGTGGTCGTCGGTGTTCTTCGCGGTCGTGCCGATTGCGCTCGCCGGGGCCGTCGCCTCATGGCTGTTCATCCCCGATTTTCGCGAACGTCTGCGCGACGAAGGCGAGTTCGAAATGCGCGGTATCGTGTTCTTCGCCGCTGGCGTGCTGTTCGTCGAGGTGATGATGCAGCGCTCGCGCTTCGACTTCTTCTCCAATCCGTTGCATCTGCTCGAACTGTGCCTCGTCGGGGCGATCTGTGCGATCGGCTATATGTGGCATCAATACTCGCATCACAAGCCGCTGATCGATTTTCGCGTGCTGGTGCGCAACCCCGTCTATGTGCTCGGACTGGGGGGGTACGCCGTATATTACTTCTTCTCGTATTCGACGTCGTATCTGTTCCCGATCTACATGCAGCAGGGGTTGCAATGGAGCGTCGAGCACACCGGGTATCTGCAGGCGGTCGCGTCGGTGACGAGTCTGGTCGTTGCGGTGATCTACACGCTGGCACGTCCGAAGTTCGTACAACTCAAGCCGTTCGTGCTGCTGGGTTACCTGTGCCTGCTCGGATATGCGTTCCTGCTCTCGCAAAGCTATCAGGGGGTGTCGAGCCAGTGGCTGATTGTGCCGATGGTGCTGAGCGGTTTCGGGGGCGTGTTCGCGATGATTCCGATTGCCGAACTGACGTTTCGCGGGATGGACGAATACGTCTTCCAGCATGGGTATCAGACGAAGAACATCGTGCGTCAACTGGTGAGTTCGATGTCGGTGTCGGTCATGGCCGTGCTGATGCAGGATCGTCAGGCCGTGTTCATGCATCAACTCACGCCCGCGATGACGCCGCTCAATCCGGCTTACAACGCGGCCGTCTCGCAGGCGCAGCAGACGTTCTCGGCGAGTGTCGATCCGGCGACGGCGGCGCATATGGCGTCGGCCTGGGTGGGGAGCCTCGCCTCGCAGCAGGCGCTGGTGCTGTCCTGCGTGAACGTGTTCTTCGGGTTTGCGTGCCTCGCGGCCTTCTGCGCCGTGTTCATGGCGGTGCAGCGGCGTTTGCGCTGAGGCGTAGCGCGGCTCTGGTGTCCCGATGGCGCAGGGACGCAGGGGCATCGATGCGCTCCCGAGCCGCCACCCTCTACCGGGCAACCGGGGCTCATGTCCCGGAATCCGCATTTCCACGTTCCCGTCGTGTCATGCCCGCCGCCCGGTAGCCGGGTGCGCCCGCAAGGGGCGGGCAGGTCGGTTAGAATGGCCCGCAACACGCCCGAAACAGGGCTTCCGGCTGCCAAATCCCCCACAAAACACCGACATGGCTACCCCGTCGCAGTACTACAAGCATCACGTGTTTTTCTGTCTCAACCAGCGCGAACCCGGCGCCGACCGACCGTCGTGCGCCAACTGCAACGCGCAGTCGATGCAGGAATATGCCAAGAAGAAGGTCAAGCAACTCGGTCTGGCCGGTCCCGGCAAAGTCCGCGTGAACAAGGCCGGATGCCTCGATCGCTGCGAACAGGGCCCGGCCGTGGTGATCTACCCCGAAGGGACCTGGTACACCTATATCGACGAATCCGATATCGACGAGATCGTCGAGAAGCATCTGGCGCAAGGCGAGATCGTCGAGCGTCTGCTGATCGACTGATCGGGTCGGCCTATCGGGTCGGCGCACCAGCTCTCAGGATTTTTCGTCGGCTACGCGTTGCGTCCGGGCTCAACTGCCCGGCGCGCATGCGTGCGGCATTTCAGCCCACTATCGCTCATGAACGCTCAGACTGAACGCTTCACCATCGACGGCCCGGTCGGCGCCATCGAAGTCGCCATCGATCGTCCCGCAGGCACTCCGCGTGGCATCACGCTCGTCGCGCATCCGCACCCGCTGTTCGGCGGCTCGCTCGACAACAAGGTCGCGCAAACGCTCGCGCGTGCTTTCGTGCAGCTCGGTTACGCCGTCGTGCGCCCGAACTTCCGGGGCGTGGGCAAGACCGAAGGCGAGCATGACAAGGGCATCGGCGAGCGCGACGATCTGCTCGCGGTGATCGGCTGGATGCGTCAGCAACCGGGCTGGGAAAGCCTGCCGCTCGCGCTCGCCGGTTTCTCGTTCGGCACGTTCGTGCTCTCGCACGTCGCCAGGACGCTGGAGGCGGCCGGCACGCCGGCGCAGCGTCTGGTGTTGGTCGGCACGGCCGCGAGCAACTGGGAAGTGGCCACGGTGCCGGCCGACACGCTCGTCATTCACGGCGAGCAGGACGACACGGTGCCGCTGCAATCGGTGCTCGACTGGGCGCGTCCGCAGACCTTGCCCGTCGTGGTAATCCCCGGCGGCGAGCACTTTTTCCACGGCATGTTGCCGCTGCTGAAACAGATCGTGGTCGACGCGTGGCGTCATTGATACATCCGACGAAAATTTTGCGTAATTTCGACAGCCAGCGCTCGCTTCGCTGGGGACGTCAAATCGTGACGGGTATAATTCGCGTCTGAACCATGTCATGCCGTGTCGGGTCTATGTTCCCGACAGGCGTGGCTCCGGTGCTTCGGTGCCGCCGTCTTCTTCGCCGTGCCGCGCTCGCCAGAGCGTGAGTTGCACGGCGCTCCTTCAAGCGCAGATGCCTCTGAGTTTTACTTCGCTCACTTCGTTTTCCTCATCGCCAATGAAATTCAACGCTTCGCTGTCCCGTGCCGCCGTCGCCGCGGCGATTGTCGCTTGTGGCTCGCTCGCTACGCTTCCCGCCCGTGCTCAACAGATCCCGCCGCCGCCGATGACGGCCAAGGCGTGGACCATCGTCGACGTGACCAGTGGTCAGGTGCTGGCCGCCGGTGACCCGGATGCCCGCGTGGAGCCCGCGTCGCTCACGAAGATCATGACGACGTATCTGGTCTTCGAAGCCCTGCGCGACAAGCGCATTTCGTGGGAACAGACCGTCATTCCGGGCGAATCGGTCCGCAAGGTGGGCCGCGACGAATCGCGTACGTTCATCGAAGCCGGCAAGCCGGTCTCGGTGCACGATCTCGTGTACGGCATGATCATCCAGTCGGGTAACGACGCCTCCATCGCGCTGGCCGAGCTCGTCGGCGGCTCGCAGCCGGGCTTCGTCGAACTGATGAACCGCGCTGCGCAACGCATGGGGTTGAAGAACACTCATTACACGAACGTCGACGGTCTGACCGACCCGCAGCACTACACGACCGTGGCCGACATCGCCACGCTGTCGACGCGCATGATTCAGGACTTCCCCGAGTACTACAAGGTCTACTCGGAGAAGAGCTTCACGTACAACAACATCCGTCAGCCGAACCGTAATCGTCTGCTGTACCTCGATCCGACGGTCGATGGTCTGAAGACAGGTCACACGAAGGAAGCCGGTTACTGCCTCGTGTCGACGGCGTCGCGTCCGCTGCCGGGCGCTCCGGGCGTGAACCGCCGCGTGCTGTCGGTCGTGGTCGGTGAGCCGACCGAGCGCGCCCGCGTGCAGGACAGCCTCTCGGCCCTGAACTACGGTTACCAGAACTTCGACACGCTGCGCGTGTACGGCGCGAACCAGGTCGTGGCCACGCCCAAGGTCTGGAAGGGCAAGGACAGCGAGCTGAAGATCGGCGTGAAGAAGGACACCTTCATCACCGTGCCGAAGGGCATGGCCGACAAGATCAAGCCGCAACTCGAACTGCGCGAGCCGCTGATCGCACCGATCGCCAACGGCGCGCAGGTAGGCACCGTCAAGGTCATGGCCGACGGCAAGCAACTGGCCGAATTCCCGGTCGTGGCGCTTGGCGACGTGGCACAGGCCAGCTTCATCGGCCGTGCATGGGACGCCCTGCGTCTGATGTTCGTGAAGAAATAATCGTCAAGACCCTTGCATCATGAATAACCCCACCGTCTGGCTCAATGGCGAACTGATCCCGCTCGCCGACGCAAAGATTTCGGTCCTCGACCGAGGCTTCCTCTTTGGTGACGGGATCTACGAAGTCGTGCCGGTGTATCACGGCAAGCCGTTCCGTCTCGCGCAACATCTGGACCGGCTGGAGCGCAGTCTCGCGGAGATCCGTATCGCGAATCCGTACACGCGGGCCGAATGGGAAGCGCTCTTCGCGCGTCTGTCGGCCACGTGTCCGGCTGACCCGCACAGCGTCTACGTGCAGGTCACGCGTGGTGTCGCACCGCGTCAGCACACGTTCCCCAAGGACGTGACGCCGACCGTGTTCGGCATTGCCACGCCGCTCACGCTGCCGAGCCGCGAGAAGGTGGAGCAGGGCGTCGGCGCGGTCACGCATGAAGACCGCCGCTGGCTGAACTGCCACATCAAGTCGACGTCGCTGCTGGGCAACGTGCTGATGGCGCAATACGCTGCGGATCACGAGGTGCAGGAAACGATCCAGTTCCGCGACGGGCTGCTCACGGAAGCGTCGTCGAGCAACGTGTGGGTGATCAGGCACGGTGCAATGGTCGCGCCGCAGCGCGATAATCGAATCCTCGAAGGGATCCGCTACGGCGCGCTGGAGACGCTGGCGCAGGAATGCGGCATTGCGTTCGAGGAGCGTGCGGTGAGCGAAGCGGAAGTGCGCGATGCCGACGAACTGCTCATCACGTCGGCCACGAAGGAAATTCTGGCGGTCGTCACGCTCGACGGCAAGCCGGTGGGCGACGGCAAGCCGGGCCCGGTCTTCCGCGCGCTGTATGCGGCGTATCAACGCGCCAAGGAGGCACTATGACGACGGAAGAGAAGAAGAGTCTGATCGAGTTTCCGTGCGACTTTCCCATCAAGGTGATGGGGCACGCGCAAGACGGCTTTGCGCAGGCCATCGTGGAACTGCTGCGTGAGTTCGACGCGCAGTTCGACGCCGCTACGGTGGAAATGCGCCCGTCCAGCTCGGGCAAGTATCTCGGCCTGACCGTCACGGTGCGCGCGCATTCGCAAGCGCACCTCGACGACATCTACCGAAAGCTGACCAGTCACCCGATGGTCAAGGTCGTGCTGTAACAACGAAGTGAGACGGCGCCGGCGCGCGCGAAGGTCATGCGCGCGTCGGTGCGCCGTCGTCGGGCGGCATGCCGGGGGGCATCCCCAGTTGTGCGCCCGTCGCCATCTCTCCCGCCGTTGCGGCCATGCCGGCCGCCAGCGCTGCGGGGCTCGGCTGCGCGGGACGCCGACGCGTGTCCTTCACCAGATCGAACGCCGCCACCTCCTCCAGAAACCACGTCCGGAATGCCTGAACGCGCTGCGCGCTCAGCACGGCGGGCGGGCATACGAAGAAATAATCCCATCCGCATGGCGTATCGACGTCCGACAGGCGTACGAGGCGCCCGGCCATGATGTCGCCGACGGCCAGCGAGCGCCGTACCAGCGCGACCCCCTGCCCAACGATCGCGGCCTGCGAGAGCATGCCCGAATCCTCGTACATCATGCCCTGCATCGGCTCGGGTAAATCGAAGCCTGCCGAGGCGAACCAGGGCGCCCACGGTTCGTCGTGTGAGCGCAACAGCGTGCTGGCGCGGAATTCCTCGGCGGTCTGCGGTAGCTTGCCGTCGTTGTAGGTCGGACTGCACGCGGGGAAGAACACGTCGTCGAGCACCTTCTCGATGTGCAGCCCCGGCCAGTTGCCCTTGCCCATGCGCAGGGCGATGTCGACGTCGTCGCGCTCGAAGTCGGTCAACTGCGCGCTGCACCGCAACTCCACTTCCAGTTCCGGATGCCGGTCGATGAAGCGGCCGATGCGCGGCGTCAGCCAGCGACTGGCGAACGACGGCATGGTGGTCAGCACCAGCCGGCGCTCGCTGCGCGTGCCCGCTTGCAGTTTGCGCGTGGCCTGCGCGATGTCGGTCAGCGCGGCGCGGATCGAGGTGGCGTACTGGCGTCCCGCTGGCGTGATGCTGATGCGTTTGCCGTTGCGGGCGAACAGCGTGGTGCCCAGTTCCTGTTCCAGCGCTCGAATCTGATGGCTGATGGCGCCGTGCGTCACGAACAGCTCTTCGGCTGCACGGGAAAAGCTCTCCAGGCGAGCAGCCGCCTCGAAGGCGCGCAAGGCGCTAAGGTTGGGAAGTCTCCGAAGATCCATGTGAGCTCTATTCGCAAGGCCGTGAAAATATGTCGTTTGGTGCGGCGCCTGCCAGTCCCTATGATTCAGTCATTGTCTCGCACTGAGTGGGGGTCGTAAAATGCAAAACAATTTGACAAAGGTTCAGTACGTCTACGGTCTTCGCCCGGGCGAAGTCATCACGCTCGAATTGCACCAAGAGCATACGCTTGTCGCACGCGGCGCGCCGGTCTGGGTGACGCGGGCAGGCGATCCGCGCGATTACTGGCTGGTTCCTGGCCAGCGCCTCGCCGTCGAGCCGGGCCGCCGTTACTGGATGTCGTCGGACGCCGTCGGCGAAGCCCAACTGGAGCGCGAAGTGTCGCGCCGGTTTCCACTGGCCCGCGTGCTCCGCAAGTGGCTGGCCGGTCGCCGGGCCGCCCGCGAAGCCAACTCCTGCACGGCCGCTGCCTGACGGTCGGCAGCCGTGATCGGGAGGAGCGGCCGTCTGGCCATCTTCTCGGCCACACCTTCCGATAATGGCAGGGAATCTCCCGCGCGCTCTGTGGCGACATTCGCCAGAGAGCGCGTGTTTCGTTTAAGACGGCGCTGGCGAGACGCTTCGGCGAAGCGGCCAGCGCCCTGCATGTGTCAATCGAATTCACAACAAGATGCGCAACAATCGGGGAGAAAATCCCTCGATAGCGCTCAAAACAAGAGAAGTCGTTCCCCGATGAGCCAAGTGCCGCCCCCCGCGCCCCTGACATCCTCCGCTGCGCCGAACCCCCAGGCCGATGAACGCCTCGGCCGTTTGCTGATGATCGCCGCCATGGTGATCTCGGGCACGATCGGTTATTTCGTGCTGATGTCGGGACAACCGGCGCTGAACGTGGTTTTCTTCCGTTGCCTGATCGGCGCCGTCAGCCTTTGCGCATGGTGCGCGTGGCGCGGCTACTGGCGCGGCCTGCGCATGACGCGCTGGCAGATCGTGAATGTGACGCTCGGCGCCATCACGCTCGTCTCCAACTGGTACTTCCTGTTCACGGCCTACCGCATGACGTCGGTGGGCATCACGACCGTCGTCTACAACGTTCAGCCGTTCCTGTTGGTGCTCGCCAGCGTGATCGTCACGCGCGAGCGGCCGTCGCTCGCTACGCTGGCCTGCCTTGGCGTAGCGTTTGCGGGGCTTGTGATTCTGGCCGAGCCGGGCGGTGTGCATGGCGCGAACTATCTGCTGGGCGTGGCGAGTGCACTGGCCGCTGCGTCGCTCTACGCCGCGACCACGCTATTCACCAAGAAGCTTGCCGGGACGATCCGGCCGGAGGTCATCGCCGCCCTGCATATGACGATCGGTGCGGTCGTTTTCGTGTGGATGGCCGATTTCCGGCACCTGCCGTCGGCCCCGCGCGAAATCGGCGCCATCGTCACGCTGGGGCTTTTCCATACGACGTTCATGTATCTGCTGCTGTACGGCGCGTTCCAGAAGGCGTCGACGTCCAGCCTCGCGGTGTTCGGTTTCGTCTATCCGGTCGTGGCCGTGGCGGTCGACTTTCTGGCGTTCGGGATCGTGCTGCACCCGACCCAATGGCTTGGCGGCGTGATGATTCTGCTGGCGGCCGGCTGGTACGCCCGTGGGTTGGGGACCTCGCCCGCGGGACATCGAGCAAGACCGGCGGGGTTTCGCTAAAATTGCGTCCATGACCTCCCCGATCGAAGTTTGCTGGCGTGGCACGGAAGACTACGCCACATCGTTCGATGCCATGCGCGCGTACACCGACGCGCGTGGTCCGAACAGCCCCGACCAGCTCTGGATCGTCCAGCATCCGCCCGTCTACACGCTCGGACTCGCCGGCGATCCCGCTCACCTGCTTGTCGCCAACACCGGCATCCCACTGGTCAAAGTCGACCGTGGCGGCCAGATCACGTATCACGGCCCCGGTCAGGTGGTGATCTACCTGCTCGTCGACCTGCGTCGCCGCAAGCTTGGCGTGCGGGAAATGGTGCGGCTGATCGAGCAGGCGGTGATCGACACCCTTGGAGCGTATAATCTCGACGTTGAGCGCCAGGCCGGCGCGCCAGGCATCTACGTGAGCCGGGGCGACGGCACCGCAGCTCACGCCGGCGCGAAGATCGCTGCGCTCGGGTTGAAAATCCGCAATGGATGCAGTTATCACGGCGTATCGCTGAACGTCGCCATGGATCTGCGTCCGTTCGACTGGATCAATCCGTGCGGTTACGCCGGTTTGCAAACCGTAGACATGGCCACGCTAGGCGTGGCTCCCCGCTGGGACGAAGTGGCCGCGCGACTGGCGCAGCAACTCGGTCATCACCTCGAACAGCACCCCGCGACGACCGATGTCGCGCCGAAGGCCGATCAAGTAACGGCCACGGGCGCAAACGCCGCCGCCTGATTGGACGTTTGGAAAGCCCCCACCATGACCACCGTGACTCAGAACGTTATCGAGAACGACGCCGCGAACAAGGAAGTTCGCACGATCGACGGCGAATACGACGCCACCGCCAAGCAGAAATCCCAGGCCAAGACCGCACGCATCCCGATCAAGATCGTGCCGATCGAGCGACTGAAGAAGCCGGACTGGATTCGTGTGAAGGCTGCCACGCACACGTCCCGCTTCTACGAGATCAAGCAGATCCTGCGCGAGCACAACCTGCACACCGTGTGTGAAGAAGCGAGCTGCCCGAACATCGGTGAATGCTTCGGCAAGGGCACGGCCACGTTCATGATCATGGGCGACAAGTGCACGCGCCGCTGCCCGTTCTGCGACGTCGGCCACGGTCGCCCCGATCCGCTCGACGCCGACGAGCCGCTCAATCTCGCGAAGACC
Source organism: Pandoraea sp. LA3 (assembly GCF_022696215.1). Classification (NCBI taxonomy): domain Bacteria; kingdom Pseudomonadati; phylum Pseudomonadota; class Betaproteobacteria; order Burkholderiales; family Burkholderiaceae; genus Pandoraea; species Pandoraea sp. LA3. The sequence goes on from NZ_PTPY01000036.1 coordinate 743,234, forward strand.
ATCGCGGCAATGCGTCTGAAGTACGTGGTGATCACCAGCGTGGACCGCGACGACCTGCGCGACGGCGGCGCCCAGCACTTCGTCGACTGCATTCGTCACGTGCGCGAGCTGTCGCCGCAAACCCGTATCGAAATCCTGACGCCGGACTTCCGTGCGCGTCTGGATCGTGCGCTGGGCATTCTCAATGCCGCACCGCCCGATGTGATGAACCACAACCTCGAAACGGTGCCGCGCCTGTACAAGGAAGCGCGCCCGGGCTCGGACTACCAGCACTCGCTCAATCTCCTGAAGGAGTTCAAGGCCGCGCATCCGGATGTCTCGACGAAGTCGGGCCTGATGGTCGGTCTGGGCGAGACGGACGACGAAATCCTCGAAGTGATGCGCGACATGCGCGCACACAACGTCGACATGCTCACGATCGGTCAGTACCTGCAACCGTCGGAGCACCATCTGCCGGTGCGCCGCTACGTGACGCCGGACACGTTCAAGATGTTCGAGGAAGAGGCCTACAAGATGGGCTTCACCCACGCCGCTGTCGGCGCGATGGTGCGCTCCAGCTACCACGCCGACGTGCAGGCGCACGAAGCGGGCGTGGCCGACGCGATCTGATTCGCCTTACGGATCGGCCCGCCGCATCGTACGAAGCACGGGCCGGTCTCAGGCGATATCGCCCATATCGGACTCTCCGAAGTTGCGCGTCTCGCCTTCCCATTTCCGCAAATCGATGTATCGCAGGGCACCGGGCACAACGCCAAAGTCAGGGTGATCGGTAAAGTGCTCTCCGCCATTGGTGTGCAGGATCATCGGTTTGCCCGGCGCGGTCAGGCCGATGCCCTGATGTAGCAGCAGATACTGGCGCATGTGCACGGCCTCGATCAAGCGCTCCATATCTGCGCCGGCAAACGTTGGCGAGAATCTCCAGGTCGGCACGGCCTCCGCAGCGTCCGTTTGAACGATCGGGCCGACAGATGCCAGTTGAAAGTGCGCTCCCAGACCCACGCGGTAACCTGTGACCCACAACAGGTTGATCCAATTGCGATAGCCTGGCGGGCCCGACAGGACTTCGTCGAGCACGTCGCCTGCCGGAATGCCCAGCCCTAGCCGCTCGTACACGAATACCACGGTATGGTCCCCGCCTGCGGTGTAGTCGGGGTGCCGCGCCATGATGTCTTTGGCGATGTCGATGGCACTCTGCGCACTGGCGACCACCATCGATAACTCAATAGCGGCGCTCCATAGGCCGGGTGGCACTTCGGCAGGTCGTATCACGCCATCGAGGAAATGTGCTGAGAGTCGCGGGTCATGAACCAACTGCGTATTGTCTTCGGTGATGGGCGTCCGGATAGGCTCGGCATCCGGTTGGTCGACGGGCAATAACACCCATTCGAGACCGCTGCTATTTTTCGGCGTCGTCATGGTAAACCTCGCAGTGAGCGGGCAAAGACCCTGCCCGGAATGCCACCGACTTTACGCCCGGCGGTCCCCGCAGGCAGCTGTCAACGTTGACAGGAGGCGTGCCAATCGCGCGGCATGGCGCGGCCTTTGCGACCTGAGATGCTGACGTCGCCTGCCCGGACGCCTCACTGAGAAGCGCACTACGTCCCCCATTTGCCACAAAAGATGGCATGAAGATGGCGTGAAAATGACATGTACGTCGCGCCGCCTCGCATTTCCATTACGAGCCGTCACAGCCGCCATCGGCATTTCTGCCGCCGCATCGTCCGCAAGTCCCCGTCCCGTCTGGTTCTCCCGCCTATTTGCTGCGAACGCCGCCGAATTTCCCCTCTCCGCCCGTTCCAGCGGGCGAAATATGTTGTAACAACCGTCATCTTGTTCCTTGCGGTGGGCTGTTCCAGAATATTGAAGTCCTGTTTTGCACCTCAAAACAGGATGCCCGCACGTGAGGAGATTGCATGTCGCGCCAGGTCATCGAAGGCCGCTATTTCGTGGAGACGCCGCCAGGGCAAAGCATTGCCCTCGTGCTGGACTCGCCACACAGCGGCGTCGTGTTTCCGGCGGACTTCGACACGATCGCGCCGACGCGGGCCATTCACGACTGCGGCGATGCCCATGTCGACGAACTCTGGTCGGTCGCGACACATCATGGCGCGACACTCGTGGCGGCGCTGTTCCCGCGCGCGTACATCGATCCGAACCGTGCCGAGCACGACCTCGACCCCGAACTGCTCGCGAGCCTGTGGCCGCACGACGCGCGCCCGCAAGCCTATAGCGAGCGCGGTGTCGGACTGCTGCACCGCTTCGCTGCTCCCAATGTCCCACTTTACGACCGCCGTCTGACGGTGGCCGAAGTTGAGCGCCGCATCCACGACTACTACCGGCCTTATCGCCACGCGCTGCGCGATGCGCTCGATGCCGCCTGGGAACGCCACGGCGCGGTCTGGCATCTCGATTGCCATTCGATGGGCTCGCGCGGCGGGGCGCTCGACCCCGATGCGGGCATGTCGCGCCCCGATGTGCTCGTGAGCGATGGCGACGGCACCACGGCCGATCCGGCTTTCTCGCGTTGGGTGATGGCGGAATTCACGCGTCTGGGCTTTCGTGTGGCCTACAACGTGCCCTATCGCGGCGGTGATCTGGTGCGCCACTTCGGGCGCCCGGCTGCGCGACGTCACAGCGTGCAGATCGAACTGAACCGGGCGCTCTACCTGGACGAATCTTGCGGCGAGAAGCATGACGGCTTCTCGGCGCTGCAAGCGCAACTTGGCCAATTCGCGGCGTCGCTCGCCGCCTATGCCGAACAACATAGCGAGGAAGTTTGATGGACTACACAGTCGCTTCAGTCGACACGGCGCTTTCGCTGCTGTCGCTGGTCGGGGAATGTCCCGGCCTGGGTGTGACGGAACTGGCGCAGCGTGCCGGCCTGAACAAGTCGCGGGCATTTCGTCTATTGGCGACGCTCGAACAGCACCGCTGGGTGGTCCGCGAGGGCAGCCCGGTCACTTACGTGCTCGGCGCGCAGGCGCTGGTGCTCGGCGTGGCGGGGCACGAGCAGGTCAATCTCGTGAAGGTGGCGCATCGTCACCTTCAGGCGCTCAACCGCGCGCTTAACGAGAATATTCAACTGCGTGTGCGCGACGGTCTCGAATCGCTGTGCGTCGCCCGCGTGGAATCGACGCACGAGCTGCGCGTGCACGGCGTGGTCGGCAATCGCCGTCCGCTGTACGTGGGCGCTTCGGGCCGTGTGCTGCTGGCGTTTGCCTCGGACGACGTTCGCGCGCAAGTGCTGGGCCGTCCGCGCAAGCGCTTCACGGCAGGCACGCTCATCGAGCGCGACGAACTGGCGGCGGAACTGCTCAACGTGCGACGTCAGGACTGTGCCGTGAGCTTTGGCGAACTCGCACCGGAAGCTGTGTCGGTGGCGGTGCCGGTACGTGATGCCTCCGGTGAAGTGATTGCATCGCTCTCGGCGTCGGGCCCGTCCTCGCGCATGACGCGCGCGCTGCTGCCGGACATCTCGTCGCGTCTGTCGGCGTGCGCAGCGGAAATTTCCGCCGCACTCGGCTACCAGACGCCGATGCCCGAGGCGCTGTCCGCCTGAGCGACACCGTCTGACAAAGCCGTCAGGACGATGGTGGGCGATCGCGCCTGCCGTCGTCTGCGCTATCTTCGATGCGTGACTTCGTCAGGATAGCGGTTCAAGGCGGCTTTCGATTTTTTCAACGGACCGTTGTGGCGTATCCCGCTCGGGGAATGCCCGCACCGTCGCCGTCATATCGCGTGAAATTTCCCAATTTCACCGGATTTTCTGGAAATCCAGAAAGTTTATCTGCCTGGTTTCTGGTTTTTCGTATAACCGGACATCGGGTTTTCCACAGCTTCCCACAGTAAAATCAACGACTTGCATCGCTGGCATAAGTATTGCTTTCTAACGCGCGTGCTGCCGGGGCGTCCGAATTCCCATCCGGAATCCGGAAACCCAGAGCAAGCCGTTCTAATAAGAGAGAGGAGACCTTATGTTCAAGCAATGTCTTGCCGCCGCAGCGCTGTGCGCGGCTTCGCTTCACGCGTTTGCCGACGATCTGGTGCGTTTGGGGAATCTGAAGTTCGCCCACTACGGCGCCGTGTCGTACATGAAGGTGATCGGACCGAAGTACGGCCTGAAGATCGAGGAACGGATGTTCGCCAAGGGCGTGGACATCATGCCGGCCATCGTGGCCGGTCAGATCGACGTGTCGGCAAGCGCGCTTGATGCCGCGATCGCAGGTCGTGCGCAGGGCGCGCCGATCTATGCGGTCGCCGGTTTTGCCAAGGGCGGTGTGCGTCTCGTGGCGAAGAAGGGCCTGCCGATCACCAAGGTGGCCGATCTCAAGGGAAAGAAAGTCGGCGTGGCTCGTGGCGGCGCTCAGGAACTGATTCTGTACGCAGAACTGGCGAAGGCCGGTCTGACGTGGTCGGATCAGCCGGGCAAGGACGTGCAGATCATGTTCATGGCGTTCGCCGATCTGAATCAGGCGCTCGCCGCCGGCAGCATCGATGCGATGTGCCAGTCCGAACCGCAAGCGTCGCAATCCATCAACAAGGGCTTCGGTGTCGAAGTTCTCAAGCCGTACGACACGCCGATCGGCGAGCCGGTCCGCGCGCTCGTGATCACCGAGAAGCTCTACAAGGAAAAGCCGGACGTCGCGCAGCGTCTGATGTACGCGTTCGTCGAAGCGACCGATTACTTCATCAAGAACCCGAAGGCCGCCGAGAAGTTCGTTCGCGAGGACATGTTCAAGAACCAGATCACCGAGCAGGATTTCACGGACGCCATCGGCAACTCGCCGTACAGCTACGACCTGAGCCTCTCGCACGTGCAACTCACCACCGACCTGATGAAGAAATACGGCGTGGGCAAGTTGCAGGATCCGGTGCCGAAGGCTGAAGACTGGGTCAAGCTCGACCTGCTCGCCAAGGCGAAGACCAAGCTGAACATCAAGTAAGGCGAGGCGAACGGATGTCCGCAGTTCTTCCCAATTCGGGGGCCTCGCGCACCACGCGTCTGTTGCGTGGTGTGCTGATTCCGGTCGCGGTCGTGGTGATCTGGCAGATCGTCACCGGCCTCGGCTGGATCAACCCGATCATTCTCCCGTCACCGCTCGCCGTCGTGATCAAGTGGTGGCAATACCTCAAGCCGACCGTCGCGATGGCCGACGGCTTCAACGCGTGGCTTCAGTCGAGCGAACTGCTCATGGACGCCACGCACAGCCTGTATCGCGTGGTGATGGGCTTCCTCGTCGGGGCGGGCATCGCCTTGCCGCTCGGTCTGCTCATGGGCACGAGCACGCGCGTCTACGGCCTGTTCAATCCGCTGGTGCAAGTGGTGCGTCCGATTCCCCCGATCGCGTACATCCCGCTGGCCATCCTGTGGTTTGGTCTGGGCAACCCGCCCGCGTTCTTCCTCATCGCGCTGGGGGCGTTCTTCCCGGTGCTGATGAACACGATCGCCGGTGTGCGTCACGTCGACGGCATCTACCTGCGTGCGGCGCGCAACCTCGGCGCCGGCCAGTTGACCATCTTCCGCCGCGTGATTCTGCCGGCGGCCACGCCGTACATTCTGTCGGGCGTGCGGATCGGTATCGGCACGGCGTTCATCGTGGTGATCGTGGCCGAGATGATCGCCGTGAACAACGGTCTGGGCTATCGCATTCTGGAAGCGCGCGAGTACATGTGGTCCGACAAGATCATCGCCGGCATGCTGACCATCGGCCTGCTCGGTCTGGTGATCGACCTCGGCATGGATCGTCTCAACAACCACCTGCTCAAGTGGCATCGTGGTCTGGAAACCAAGTAAGGCAAGGGAGACGACCGACATGCTGATTCAAATCGATCACGTCAACAAACAGTTCCCGGTGCCCGGCGGTGTCGTCGATGCCCTCAAGGACATCGACCTGAGCATCAACGCGGGGGAGTTCGTCTGCCTGCTCGGGCCCTCGGGCTGCGGCAAGTCGACGTTGCTCAACGCGCTCGCGGGCTTCGTGCAACCGACGTCGGGCGCGATCCGTATCGACGGCCGCGCCGACGCGGCAGCCGAACCTGGCCCGGACCGCGGCATGGTGTTCCAGGAGTACGCGCTGTTTCCGTGGATGACGGTGGCGCAGAACATCGCCTTCGGGCTCGAAATCAAGGGAATGAAACGCGCCGAGATCAACGAGCGCGTGGACCTGCTGCTCGGCAAGCTCAATCTGCGCGAATTTCGCGAGCGCTTTCCGCGCGATCTGTCGGGTGGCATGCGTCAGCGCGTGGCGATTGCCCGCGTGCTGGCGCTCGACAGCCCGATCATGCTCATGGACGAGCCGTTCGGCGCGCTCGACGCGTTGACGCGTCGCACGTTGCAGGACGAGCTGCTGCGCATTTGGGAGGAATTCAAGAAGACGATCATTTTCGTCACACACAGCATCGAGGAGTCGATCTATCTGGCCGACCGGGTCGTCGTCATGACGTACCGGCCGGGCACGGTCAAGCGGGACGTGGTCATCGACCTGCCCCGTCCGCGCGACACGGCAGGCAGCGAATTCAATGAATTGAAGAAGGAGCTGGCCCAGATGGTGATGGAGGAGCAAATGCGCTTTGCGCAAAGCGAGATTCGCGGGGTCACCGCGGATTGATAACAAGGGCGGTGGCTTGCCCCACTGCCTGAAGAGGAAACAACATGCAAACCCAGACCAAAAAACCCTTTTACCGCATCCTGTACGTGCAGGTGCTGTTTGCCATCGTCATCGGCATTCTGCTCGGGCACTTCAAGCCCGATCTCGCCGTTGAGATGAAGCCGCTTGGCGACGCGTTCATCAAGCTCATCAAGATGATCATCGGTCCGGTGATCTTCTGTACGGTCGTGACCGGTATCGCCGGCATGGAAGACATGAAGAAGGTCGGCCGCGTTGGCGGCAAGGCGCTGATCTACTTCGAAGTCGTGTCGACGCTGGCACTGGTGATCGGCCTGGTCGCCACGCACGTGCTCAAGCCGGGCGCTGGCTTCAACGTCGATATCAACTCGCTCGATCCGAAGGCGATCGCCGGCTACGCCGCGAAGGCCGCGCACGGCGACACGTTCACCGACTTCCTGCTGCACCTGATCCCGAACACGATCACCGATGCGTTCGCCAAGGGTGAAATCCTCCAGATCCTCGTGATCGCTATCCTGTTCGGCGCCGCGCTTGGCGCGATCGGCGAGCGTGGCCGCGTGGTGACGAACTGGATCGACAGCGTGTCGGGCGTGCTCTTCCGCGTGGTGCACATCATCACCAAGGTCGCTCCGCTGGGCGCCTTCGGTGCCATGGCCTTCACCATCGGCAAGTACGGTATCGCCTCGCTGGTGCCGCTGGCCAAGCTCATGGGCACGTTCTACCTGACGTCGTTCCTGTTCGTGATCGTCGTGCTGGGTCTGATCGCCAAGTTCACGGGCTTCTCGATCTTCCGCTTCCTCGCCTACATCAAGGAAGAGCTGCTGATCGTGCTGGGTACCAGCTCGTCGGAAGCCGCACTGCCGCACCTGATGGAAAAGATGGAAAAGGCCGGTTGCTCGAAGTCGGTGGTGGGTCTGGTGATCCCGACCGGTTACTCGTTCAACCTCGACGGCACCAACATCTACATGACGATGGCCGTGCTGTTCATTGCACAAGCGACGAACATCGACCTGACCTGGGGCCAGCAGCTCACGCTGCTCGCCGTGGCGATGCTGACCTCGAAGGGCGCGTCGGGCGTGACCGGCGCCGGCTTCATCACGCTGGCCGCTACGCTGGCCGTGATCCCGACGATCCCGGTCGCCGGGATGGTGCTGATTCTCGGTATCGACCGCTTCATGAGCGAATGCCGTGCGCTGACGAACATCGTCGGCAACGGTGTCGCGACGATCGTCGTGTCGGCCTGGGAAAAGGAACTGGACCGCAAGAAGCTGGCCGAGGCCATGTCGGGCAAGCAAGGTCCTGAGCTGGCCTGACGGCCGGTGGCAGGGGCGGCGGAGCGGTCTCTCATGACGCCGCCGCCGTCCCGCCAGAGTAACGTTCGTAACGTTTGCCACCGGGCGGCGCGGCACAGGCACAATAGCGCCTGAGCTTCGCCGCCCGGTGGTCCTTGATGCTCGTGAATATGCACGGGTCTGGCGATGCCGACAGGGGGTGCCCACGCGCCTTCTGTCGCCATCGTACGAACCGGCAACCGACGTCAACAAGGCGTATTTCTTCACTCACGCCCTAATGGCTACCCTGCACGACAACATGAGCCGCGCCCGTTCGAGCGACACCTCGCAAGGTGCCGCGTCGCCCGCAAGCGCAGCGACCCCCCGGCGCGACGAAGTCCCCATCGATTTCGAGAGGACTGTACCGATGCGCCGTTGGTCGTGGATCGTCGTCATGTTGCTGGCGAGTGTCCTGTTCTGCTGGTTGACGTACGCCCTGAGCTGGCAGCGCGGCGTGGCCGACCTGCGCGTGAACGCCGGCGCGCGCGTGGAGCGCTACGCGGGCAGCCTGCGCAGCACCGTCGACCGCTACGAGTTCCTGCCGTACCTGCTCTCGCTGCATCCGTACGTGCACGACCTGCTGCTCGACCCCAAGAACAAGGCCGTCGTGCAGCGCGCCAACGACTATCTGTTCGACGTGAACCAGCGCGCCAAGGCGTCGGCGGCGTATGTCATCGATGCCAATGGCCTCGCGCTCGCGGCCAGCAACTGGCGCGAGAAGGCGACGTTCGTCGGGCAGGAGTATCGGTTCCGTCCGTATTTCATCGACGCCATCAAAGGCGCCTTCGGTCGCTTCTATGGCGTGGGCACGACCTCCGGCGAGCCGGGGTATTTCGTCTCCCAGCCGATTCTGGTCGACGGACAGATCCACGGCGTGGTCGTGGTGAAGCTCAACCTGGAGTGGTTCCAGCGTGCGGGAGCCGATGCCTCGGAGCCTGTGGTCGTCGCCGACGATCATGGCGTGATCTTCCTGTCGTCCGAGCCGCGCTGGCAGTATCGTTCGCTCACGCCGCTCGCACCGGATGTCAAGGCGGCGCTCGACAGCACGCGTCAGTACTACAACCAGAACGTCACGCCGCTCGCGTGGAGCGAAGACGAGCGACTCGATGCCGATGGTGAAGTCGTGACCGTTCGCGACGGTCGAGGCTCGGGCAAGACCCGCCGCTTTCTCGCGGTGCAGCGCAAGCTGGGGGAGCCCGACTGGACGCTCATGTACTTCGCGCCGCTCGATCAGGTGATCGCCAACGCACGCATCGCGGCGGTGGCGGCAGCGTGTCTTGCGGCGTTCACATGTCTGTTGGGCGTGGCGTGGAATCAGCGTCGTCAACGTGTGCGCGATATGCTCAAGAGCCGCGAGTTGCTGCAATCGGCGTATGCCGAGCTGGGCGAACGCGTGGCTGAGCGCACCGCCGATCTGCAATCCGCGAACGAACGTCTGCAAACCGAAGTGCAGGAGCGTTCACGCACCGAACATGAATTGCGCGAGGCGCAGAGCGAACTCGTGCAGGCGTCGAAACTCGTGGCGCTGGGCCAGATGGCGGCGGGCATCACGCATGAACTGAATCAGCCGCTCTCCGCGCTGCGCAGCTTCTCGGACAACACGCGCGTACTGATCGAGCGTCGCGAGTACGACGCCGCGCAGGAAAACCTCGAAGCCATTGCGTCGCTCACCGATCGCATGGGCAAGATCACGGGGCAGTTGCGGCTTTTCGCCGGACGCGCGCGTCGCGGCGACATGGAAGCCTCGGTGGCGCGCGCATTGGATAACACGCTGATGCTGTTGCGCGGACGTCTCGCCGGCATCCAGGTAACGACAACGTTTGCCAACGGACTCGAAGACGTTCAGGTGGCGTGCGAAGGGTTGCGGCTCGAACAAGTGCTGATCAACCTGGTGGGAAATGCCATCGACGCCGTGGTGGGGGCCGCGAGCCCGCAAGCCTCGCCGTCGATCTGGATCGATGTCGACGCGGACGACCTGTGGGTGCGCATTTACGTGCGTGACAACGGGCCGGGGATCGCGGAGGCACATATGCCGCGTCTGTTCGAGCCGTTTTTCAGTACCAAGGAGGGCGGTCAGGGCATGGGGCTCGGACTCGCAATTTCGTCGTCCATCGCACAAGAGAACGGCGGCCAGTTGGTCGCGCGCAATGTTCCGGGCGGTGGCGCAGAATTTCTCGTGACGCTGCGCCGCGTGCAACGCACCGGCGCGACAATCGCATGATGTACAAGAACCTCCAGATCCTATTTGTCGAAGACGACGAACTCGTGCGGCGTGCCACGCTGCAGAGCCTGCAACTCGCCGGGCTCGATGCCTTCGGACTCGCCTCGGCCGAAGCTGCGCGCGAACGTATTACGCCGGACTTCGCCGGCATTGTCGTATCCGACATTCGCCTGATCGGCATGAGTGGACTCGAACTGCTCGCGCATTTGCGTCAGCACGCGCCGGAAGTGCCGGTGATTCTCGTTACCGGTCACGGCGATATCTCGATGGCGGTGCAGGCCATTCGCGACGGCGCTTACGATTTCATCGAGAAACCCTTTGCGCCGGATCGTCTGATCGAGTCGGCCAAGCGTGCGCTCGAGACGCGCAAGCTCATGCTGGAGAATCAGGCGCTGCGCCGCGAACTGGCGGAGCAGGGCGGCCGTGCCTCGCGCATCATCGGACGCAGTCCGTCGATGGAGACGCTGCGCACGCTCATCGCCAATGTGGCCATGACGGATGCCCCTGTCCTCATCAACGGCGACACCGGCACCGGCAAGGAACTGGTCGCGCGCAGCCTGCACGAACTGTCGCGCCGTAGCGATGCGCCGTTCGTCGCGCTGAACTGCGGGGCGTTACCCGAAGCGATTTTCGAGAGCGAGATGTTCGGTCACGAAGTCGGGGCGTTCACCGGCGCGGCCAAGCGTCGCATCGGCAAGCTTGAACACGCGTCGGGCGGCACGCTGTTTCTCGACGAGATCGAGAGCATGCCGGCGGCGTTGCAGGTCAAGTTGCTGCGCGTGTTGCAGGACGGTGTGCTGGAGCGGCTCGGCTCGAATCAGTCGATTCGTGTGGACTGCCGTGTCGTGGCTGCGGCGAAGGGCGACATGGAAGCGCTCGTGCGCGAGGGCACGTTCCGTCGCGATCTGTATTACCGGCTGAATGTGGTGACGCTGGCGCTGCCGCCGTTGCGCGAGCGGCGCGAAGACATCCTGCCGCTGTTTGAACACTTCATGCTCGATGCCGCCGTGCGGTATGGACGGCCCGCACCGGTGGTGTCGGATCGGATGCGTCAGGAACTGCTGCAATCGGATTGGCCCGGTAACGTGCGCGAACTGCGTAACGCTGCTGACCGCCTTGTGCTGGGGGTGGCGAGTGCGCCGGAAAGCGATGGCACGCTCGCGCCGCTGCCGCTCAAGGAACAGGTGGAGCGTTTCGAGCGCGCCGTGCTGCAAGAAGCGCTGGAGCACAGCAAGGGCAACGTGGCCGCGACGGCCGAGGCGCTGCACGTTCCCAAAGCCACGCTGTACGAAAAGCTCAAGCGCTATGGCTTGCATACGCGTGGACACGGCGAGGGCGGGACGGGTGGTGATGGTCGATGATGGGGGGCGGCTCACGGTTTGTGGCGGGCCGCTGGTGTCCCCGGTTTCATCGAGGCCAAACAAAAAGCGCCCCTTGGGGCGCTTTTTCGTTCGTTACTGGTCGACGCTTGAGGCTAGAGACTTACGGCTTCGCGTCGACGTGCGTCAGGCCTGCTTTGCGAGTGCCGTCTCGATGAGCTTGTTCAGTTCGGCATATTCCGGCTCGCCGACGTACTGCTTGAGCACCTTGCCGTTACGGTCCACGACGAACGTCGTCGGCGTGAGTTGCACGTTGCCGTATTGCTTGGCGACGCTGCCGTCCGAGTCCATCGCCACCTTGAAGGGCAACTGACGCGTCTGCGCGTAATTCATCACGTACATCGGCGGATCGTAGCTCATCGCCACGGCGACGAATTCCAGTCCCTGACCCTTGTACTTCTCGTACGTTTTCACCATCGTCGGCATTTCCTTCATGCACGTGACGCAGCTCGTCGCCCAGAAGTTGACCAGATAGACCTTGCCCTTGAGCTGGTCGGTCGCGAGCTTCTGGCCGGAGAGCAACGTGAACGTGGCTTCGGGCGCGCGCTTCTGTCCGGCGAAGGTGAAGTAGGCGGCGATAGCCACGGCGGCGATGATCGCGATGGCGATGATCTTGCCGAGAGGAGACTTGCGGGAGGTCGTAGCGCTCATGACACAGCCGAGTGGGTGATTTTGGGGGACGAGTCGACGTCGATTCTACTCTGAATCTCAGCGCGTCGTGGTGCCGTTCCCCGGGGGCAAACGGGCGCGGCCACGGGCGATGGCGTCGTCGAGATAAGCGCCGTAAAAGTCCGGCAAGCCGGCACCGATCAACGGGTCGGCAACGGGGCGGCCGCTCGTATCGAGGAACAAAACCGTCGGCGATACCTTGACGCCGTGGGCACGCGCCCAGACGACGCCCGTCGTCGTCGACCCATCGAAATCGCGCACCGGCGTTGTACTGTCCATGCCGATCTCGCGCACTTCGTACTTGCCGCTGCGCACCAGCGGTGCGAGTTCGCGCTGACGGATCGGGCCGCAATAGACGCAGTCGCGCAACGACACCAGCACGATCAGCGGCATGTCGAGCGACGCCGCCCGGCGCGCGTGCGCCGAGAAGTCCGTCGCCAGCGGGACAGCGGCCTGTTGCTGCGCCGCCACCTTGCTGTCGAGCGGTGCCGGTGCGGCAGCGCCTTCGCGCGGATACGTGACGCCGGTGGCCTGCGCCAGTTCGAGCCTGGGTTGCGCTTCGCCGGACGACGGTGCAGCGGCCACCATGCCTGCGGTGAAAGCACCGGCGATCCAGACGAGGGCGTTGCGGACGAGGAGGGATGTCATGGCGTCGATCATACCGGGATCCGTCTCGGCTCGTTCGTGGCGCGCCGGTGAGGCGAGGACATGGGGGGATATCGCGGGGATATCCCGTTGAATGCCGTTGACGCGATGTTCATGCGGCGTTCTTCCTGCCGCAACGCCTGATGGATAATGGCGGCTTCCGATCCACCTCCACACTCCACCGTTATGAATCGCGTTGTCCGTGTCTGCGTGATGTTTGCCGCGACTGCCGTGCTTGCCGCCTGTTCCCCGCGCTACGATTGGCGCGAAGTCCACGACAAGGATGGCGCGTACGCCGTCGCCTATCCCGCCAAGCCGACGCAGGACGAACGTGAGGTCAAGTTCGCCTCCGGGCCGTTGCCGATGCGCATGCAAGCCGCGCGCGTGGATGCAGCACTCTTCGCGGTGGGTGTCGTCACGCTGCCCAGCGACGATGCCACGCTGCGCCAGACGGTCGTTGACGAACTGCGGCACGGATTGCTCGCCAACGTGAACGAAAGCACGGCGGCACCTTCGCAGGTGATGGTGCGTCAGGCGGGCGACGCTCCCGCATTGCCCGGCATGGCCGTCTCGGCGAAGGGTGTCGCCAGCGTGGGGAGCGACAAGGCCGAGCGCTTCGTCTCCGCCCGCTTCGTCGGACGCGGCACTCACGTCTATCAGGTTGTCGTGATGGCGACGAAAGCCCCGAGCCAGGAACAGGTCGATCAGTTTCTCGACTCGTTCACGTTGGAGTAACGCTTTCTCGCGGGCGTTGCCGCTTTGCCGCGACTGGCGATAAGCGCCTGCGCTGCCGTTTGAGGCGTCGTGCCCGCTTTTCGTCACCTTCCTTGGACAACATCGCCCGAAGCGCAGGCGAAATGCCGTTCGGTGATGCCGGCGAGTTCGTTGGCTCAAGTGGGCGCCTCCCGGTACTGCACGGCTTCGGCGATGTGGTGGGCGTCGATCGCATCGCGCTCCGCCAGATCGGCAATGGTGCGCGCCACGCGCAACACCCGGTGGTAGGTACGGGCAGACCAGTGATGCTGCGTCACCGCCCGGTGCAGCACGTCCTGCGCGGGCGACGCCAACGCGCATTGCGCTTCCAGCGCACGATTGGACAGGCTGCAATTCAATTGCCCCTGACGCGATAACTGACGCGCTTGTGCCTGCCGCACGCGCTCGGCCACCGCTTCACTGCACTCACCTGTGGCGGGTGCGGCAAACGTTTCGGCGCTCAGTGCTGGGACTTCGACATGCAGATCGATGCGATCGAGCAACGGCCCCGACAGGCGGTTGCGATAGCGCGCCACTGCCTCGCTCGTGCAACGGCAAGTTCGCGCGGGATGTCCCAGATCGCCGCAGGGACACGGATTCATCGCCGCCACCAGTTGGAACGTCGCGGGAAACGTCGCGTGACCGCCCGCCCGCGAAATCGTGACGTGTCCCAGCTCCAGCGGTTCGCGCAGCACCTCCAGCACACGACGCTGAAACTCGGGCAATTCGTCGAGGAACAATATGCCGCGATGGGCGAGACTGATCTCCCCCGGGCGTGGCACGCTGCCGCCCCCGACCAGCGCCGCAGACGATGCCGTGTGATGCGGCGCACGAAACGGACGACGTCCCCAATGCCGCATGTCGAACCCCCGCGCGCTCAGACTGGCGAGCGTCGCGGCTTCTACCGCCTGCGCCTTGGTCAACGGCGGCAGCAGTCCTGCGAGGCGTGTCGCCAGCATCGACTTGCCGGTACCCGGCGGCCCGTAGAACAGAATGTGATGGCCGCCCGCTGCCGCCACTTCCAACGCGCGCTTGGCGTGCTCCTGCCCCTTGATGTCGAGCATGTCGGCCATGTCACCTGTCGGTGTGCCGGTCAGGCCCTCGTTATCGCCGGAGGCTCGCGGGACGACAGCGCGGGGGAGCGGCGTGGCGACATCCGGTTCGGCGAGATGGGCGCAGACGTCCAGCAAGGTCCGGGCGCCGTAGACCGTCGCTTCTTCGACGAGTGCCGCTTCCTGTGCACTGCTCACCGGCAACACCAGTGCGCGCGCCGACGGTTGCGCTGCCATCGCGCTTGCCATCGCCAGTGCGCCGCGCACGGGGCGTAGTTCACCCGTCAGCGACAGCTCCCCCGCAAACTCATGTGTGCGCAGACCCGCCTCAGGCAGTTGGCCGCTCGCTGCCAGAATGCCCAGCGCGATCGGCAGATCGAAGCAGCCGGATGCCTTGGGCAAGTCGGCCGGCGCCAGGTTGATCGTGATACGCCGTGCCGGAAACTCGAAACGGCTGTTCTGCAACGCTGAGCGCACCCGTTCCCGGCTTTCCTTGACCTCCGTATCCGGCAGACCGACGAGCGACAGTCCGGGCAGTCCATTCGCCAGATGCACCTCGACCGTAACCGGCCGCGCCGCCATTCCCGTAATCGCCCGGCTGCTGACAACCGCCAGTGACATGACCTTCCTCCTTTTTCATCTCCGGTAATCCCCGTCTGTTCCCAACCGCCCTGTTCACACGATGTCGTCGCAACAGGAGGTGTTCTGCCGCGTTGCTGTTGATAGTCATGCAAGCCTGCGGCACAGCGCAACGTCTTATCGGCGCAAATACGCGGTGGGGCGGGGGTTTTCGGACTCAGGGTGTGGCGTGTCCGGAATCGTCTGCGATGCGAATAGGAGGATTCCGATTACTTATTCGGAAGTCAGGAGTCAATCGGCGGTGGGGCGCCAGTGATGGGGCGAGAGGGTGACAGGGTGATAGGCAGGGGGCGGAGACGAGAGCACCGAGATCGGAGAGGGGCGCAGCGCATGGCATCGCGCAGGCGCGCGAGCCCGAATGTAACAAGGGGCGCTTTCGCGCCCCCGTGAGTCCTTAGTCTTGCGCTTCGCTGCGCAGGCCTTCGAGTTCGGCCACGCGCTTTTCCAGCGCTTCGAGCTTCTCGCGCGTGCGGGCGAGCACCTGCGCCTGCACGTCGAATTCCTCGCGCGTGACCAGATCGAGCTTGGTGAAGCCCTGGTTGAGCAGGCTCTTGACGTTGCGCTCGATATCCTTGGCGGGCGATTGCTTGAGCATCTCGCTCACCTTGGCTTGCATGTCTTGCAGGATCTCGTTCGGTTTCATAAGCCTTCCTCTCGTCGTTTCTTTGCACCGATCTGGTGCTTGCACCGTCAGTGTGCTTCCCCGTGCCGGCCAGACCGGTGCAACGTGGTGCATCCGGCGTGGCTTTCAATGTTGGCGCAACTCTAACACCGTTTTTTGCGCCCAGCCAGCCAAGCGCCCCGGCCCATCGGCCCGGAGATGAGCATTTGACACCGTCTGCCGGGATTCGTTGTTCCCGGGGTGTCGTACCCCCGCATCACCGTCCCCGCAATTTTGCCAATTTTTTATCCCGAAATTCGTATTGTGCGCGTCGCAGCGCATGTGGTCGAAGGAGCTGGCACGGGAGTTGCTCTACCCAAGTTCAGAACCTGCCACACGCTGTACCAAGACGTTGAAAATTCAACTTAGGGGAAAGTGATGAAAAAAGTGTCAACAGCGGTAACCACTGCAATGGCTGGCTTTGTGTTCTTCGGTGCTATGTCGATGTCGGCAGGCGCATTTGCGCAGGCTGCCACTGATGGCGCCGCACCGGCAGCAGCGCCGGCCGACGCCGCCGCCGCGGCAGCCGAGCCGCTGACCATTACCGCTAACGTCGGTCTGTTCTCGGACTATCGCTTCCGCGGTATTTCGCAAACGGCCAAGCGTCCGGCAATTCAGGGCGGTTTCGATATTGCACATGAATCCGGCTTGTACGCCGGCGTGTGGGCGTCGAACATCAGTTGGATCTCGGATGGGAATTCCGCCGTCAGCGCGCCCATCGAGATGGATTTTTATGGGGGCTGGAAGAAGGAAATCATCCCTGACTGGACCATCGACGTCGGTGGTCTGCAGTACTACTACCCGGGCTCGTATCCGACGGGCCAGTTTTTCCCGCGCCCGCATACGTTCGAACTGTATGCCGCCGTGGGTTGGAAAACCATCACGCTGAAGTATTCGCACGCACTGACCCGTCTGTTCGGTCTGGTGAGCCCGGACGGTCAGGACACGACCAACAGTGGCTACCTGGATTTGACGGGTACCTACGACATCGGCTTCTGGGGCCTGTCGGCCGTGGGCCACGTGGGTCACCAGTGGGTGCATAACTTCGGTGCAGCAAGCTATACCGACTGGAAGATCGGCCTGTCGAAAGACCTGGGCAAGAACTTCACCGTGTCGGTCTCCTACGTCGATACGAATGCCGACGAGAAGTACTACACCGCCGCGAACTCCGGCAAAGTGCTCTCCAAAGCTACCGTGGTCGTAGGGTTGTCGAAGACATTCTAAGGAGCGACTCATCATGAAGCTGATTACCGCAATTGTGAAACCCTTCAAGCTCGACGAGGTGCGTGAAGCGCTCTCGAACATCGGCGTGGCGGGCATTACGGTGACCGAAGTCAAGGGCTTCGGCCGCCAGAAAGGCCATACCGAGCTGTATCGGGGTGCAGAATATGTCGTCGACTTTCTGCCGAAGGTAAAGATCGAGGCGGTAATCGGCGACGCGCTGCTCGATCAGGCGATCGACGCCATCGAGCAGGCGGCCCGCACCGGCAAGATCGGGGACGGCAAGATTTTCGTGTCCAACGTCGAGCACGTGGTCCGTATCCGCACTGGAGAGACCGGCGAAGACGCGCTGTAAAGGTCCTAAACAAGAGACAACAATCATGAAAAAACTGCTTGCCAAACTCCTGCTCGCCGCCGCCTTTGCTGGCGTTGCGGGCACCATGGGCCTCGGCTCGACCGCGGCGTTCGCGCAGGACGCCTCGGCGCCTGCCGCCGCTTCGGAAGCGTCTGCGCCTGCCGCTGCTGTACCCGCTGCCGCACCGGCATCTGCCGCTCAGGCCGCTGCACCGGCCGCGCCGGCCGCCGCGACCCCTGTCCCCGCGAACAAGGGCGACACCGCGTGGCTGCTGACCTGTACCGCACTTGTGATTCTCATGACGCTGCCCGGCCTGGGCCTGTTCTACGGCGGTCTCGTTCGCTCGAAGAACATGCTCTCCGTGCTGATGCAGTGTTTCATCATCTTCTCGCTCGTGGTCGTGCTGTGGGCGATCTACGGCTATAGCATCGCGTTCACCGAGGGCGGGGCCTTCTTCGGTGGCTTCGATCGCCTGTTCCTGAAGGGCATGACACCGGATTCGGTGGCGGCCACCTTCAGCAAGGGCGTGAACGTGCCGGAGTACGCCTATATGGCCTTCCAGGCAGCGTTCGCCGCGATTACCTGCGCGCTGATCGTCGGTGCCTTCGCCGAACGCGCCAAGTTCTCGGCCGTGCTGCTCTTCACCGTCATCTGGTTCACGTTCTCGTACCTGCCGATGGCGCACATGGTCTGGTTCTGGGCGGGCCCGGATGCCTACACCGACGCGGCCGCCGCTGACGCTGCCACCGCACATGCCGGCTGGCTGTTCCAGAAGGGCGCGCTCGACTACGCAGGCGGCACGGTGGTTCACATCAACGCCGCTATCGCAGGTCTCGTGGGTTCGTACATGGTTGGCAAGCGCGTTGGCTTCGGCAAGGAAGCGTTCAAGCCGCACTCGCTCACCATGACGATGATCGGCGCCTCGCTGCTCTGGTTCGGCTGGTTCGGCTTCAACGCCGGCTCGGGCCTGGAAGCCAACGGCGGCGCAGCACTCGCCTTCGTCAACACGCTGCTCGCAACGGCCGCTGCCACGCTGTCGTGGACGGCCGGTGAGTGGATCGGCAAGGGCAAGCCGTCGATGCTCGGTGGCGCATCGGGCGCGGTGGCCGGTCTGGTGGCCGTGACCCCGGCAGCCGGTTTCGTCGGTCCGATGGGCTCGATCGTGCTCGGCCTGCTCGCCGGTGTGATCTGCCTGTGGGGCGTGAACGGTCTGAAGCGCCTGCTCAAGGCCGACGACGCACTCGACGTGTTCGGCGTGCACGGTGTGGGCGGTATGCTCGGCGCGATTCTGACGGGCGTGTTCGCAGCACCGTCGCTCGGCGGCACGGGGATCTACGACTACGTCGCCAACGCCGTGGCACCGGATTACTCGATTGCCGGTCAGGTCTGGATTCAGTTCCAGGGCGTGGTGACCACGCTCGTGTGGTCGGGTGTCGTGGCCTTCATCGCCTTCAAGATCGCCGACATCGTGCTGGGTCTGCGTGTGCCGGAAGACGAAGAACGCGAAGGTCTGGACATCACCTCGCACGGCGAATCGGCGTACCACAACTAAGACGACGGATCACCGCTTATCGACGGCAATCGTCGGTCAGTCAGGCTTTGCCCCGGTTTCGGCCGGGGCGACAAGAAGGAGTCGCTGGTGGCCGGTCGGACAGCCGGCACCGGCATTGCGCGGGCACCCGTTGGGGTGCCCGTTTTTTTGTCTGCGGTCTTTGCGCACGTGATGGCGGTGCGGGGGCTTCCCCGCTTTCCACACCTTCCGCGCTTGTGATTCGCGATCCCGCCCCCATGTCCTCTCATCGCAGCATTGCATCGGACCTCCCCGGCCGGTGCCCCTTCCAGGGGCATGGCAAACGGCGGGGGCGTCTGGCGGATGCTCTACAATCGATATTCCATCTGGATATGAGAGAAGCATGGTTCCGCATCTCGTCACGGCCCTGAAAGGCCCCTTGCTCGACCTGGAAAAGAAGATTCTCGATGCGACGCCCGCCATCGAGCGCTGGTTCCGGCTCGAGTGGCAGGAGCACACGCCGCCGTTCTACTGCTCGGTCGACCTGCGAAATGCCGGCTTCAAGCTCGCTCCCGTCGACACCAATCTCTTCCCCGGTGGCTTCAACAATCTCGCGCCCGAGGTGCTGCCGCTCGCCGTGCAGGCCGCAATGGCCGCGATCGAGAAGATTTGCCCCGACGCGAAGAATCTGCTGCTGATTCCCGAACGACATACGCGTAACTCGTTCTATTTGCAGAACATCGCGCGTCTGTCGACGATCATGCGTCACGCCGGGCTGAATGTGCGTCTGGGCAGTCTGTCGGACGACATTACCGAGCCGACGACCATCGAGTTGCCGGACGGTCAGCACGTCGTCATCGAGCCGCTGGAACGCACGCCGCGCCGTCTGGGGCTCAAGAACTTCGATCCGTGCTCGATTCTGCTCAATAACGACCTGTCGGCCGGCATCCCGCCGATTCTCGAGGGGCTGCACGAGCAATATCTGCTGCCGCCGCTGCACGCGGGCTGGGCGATGCGTCGCAAGAGCCAGCACTTCTCGGCGTACGACGACATCGTCAAGAAGTTCGCCAAGATGATCGACGTCGACCAATGGATGCTCAATCCCTACTTCGCGAAGTGCGAAGGGATCGACTTCGACGAGCGTGTCGGTGAGGAGAAGCTTGCCGATACGGTCGATGCGGTGCTCAAGAAGATCAACAAGAAGTATCGCGAGTACGGCATCACCGAGAAGCCGTTCGTCGTGATCAAGGCCGATGCCGGGACCTACGGCATGGGCGTGATGATGGTGCACGACGCCGCCGAGATCAAAAACCTGAACCGCCGCGAGCGCACCAAGATGAGCGTGGTGAAGGAGGGCCTCGAAATGCACGATTTCATCGTGCAGGAAGGGGTCTACACATTCGAGCGCATCAACGAAGCCGTGGCCGAACCCGTCGTCTACATGATCGATCGCTATGTGGTCGGTGGCTTTTATCGTGTACACACCGGACGCGGTACCGACGAGAACCTGAACGCCCCCGGCATGCACTTCGTGCCGCTCGCGTTCGAGCACACGGCGCTGCCCGACGTGCACGCCAAGCCGGGTGCCGCGCCGCCGAACCGCTTCTATATGTATGGCGTGGTGGCGCGTCTCGCGCTGCTGGCGGCGTCGGTCGAACTCGAACGCACCGATCCGGACCCGGAAACCTACTGATCGCGTGATGGCGTCATGGCTCGATAGCGTCATGACGCATTGAACCGGGCGCGGCGAGTGACAACTGGCCGCGTTCTTTCGGTTTCGGCGTCTCTTTGAGAAGTTTCTGAATTTGATGCGAGGCTGTGTCCGCGTGGCGGCGGCCTCATGCGCGTCTCGTCCCGAGAGGCGAAAAGAAAAAGACGCCCGGCTGGCCCCCCGACTAGCCGGGCGTCACATTTACCGGTCGCCTCATGCAACGACCGGAAATCGGGGCTTTCCTGGGCGGTCCCCCCCGCAAACTGGCTCCCTGCGCATCCCCTTCACGCTTCGGATCGGTGTACTGTGCCGGTCCGTCGTCCGGTTCGCATCAGCAATGAAGCGATGATGCGACCGATCGACGCCCTCGACATCCCCCGAACGGGGGATGTCCGTCAGTGTTGAAGTGGAATAAGAAATTTCCTCGAAATTGCCTTTGGCCAGGAGCGACTTGCGAATGCAGGGCGACTTGCGCACACGCCTTCGTCAAATCCATCAATTGCCGATGCCCGTCATCGGCTATCTGCCGCTGTGGCTGGAAACGCTGCGTCTTTGGCTCGATGCCGACGGCGTGGCGGCGCTCTGGTGCCATGCGCAGGAGGGCACCAGAGCGGTGAGTGAGGACGGATCGACGGATGCCACTTGCTGGTACGCCCCGCAGGCGCCGCTGGCCGCGTGCGAGCGGTTGGCGGCCAGCGGGTGGACCATGCCGTCTGTGGCCGAACTGCAACACGCGCTCCCGCAGGGGCGAGTGATGTCCACTCACCAGCGCCGGGGCCGGGCGGGCGCCGTGGGGGCCGGAGAGGCCGGGGCGGCCTTATTGCCGCGTCCGGCGGCGCTGGCCGCGTGCCTGCCAGACGGCGATTTGCTCGACGTCTGTCTGCTGCCTGCACAACGAATTCCGGACACGCCCCCGTCGTACCAGGATGTCGCCCCCATCGGGGCATTGCGGCTGCTGGTGTCGAGGCGGCGTGAGCATCCGCGATTCACGTCGCGAGAAATCGCCGCGTTCGAGACGGCCGCCGCCGGGTTCGCTACGGTGCCGGAGCGTGCGCCATTCCCGGCATTTCCAACATTTCCACCGCATGCCGTGATGACCTCCGCCGTACCGGACCCTGGTCCGGAAGTGTCGGACGCCATCGGGGCCGACATTACGGGCACGCTGGTCTGGCATCGCCGCCAGCCGGAGTGGGCCGATCCTGCGGCACTGGCGCTCATGCGCCGGGTCTGGCGTCTCGTGCCGGGGCGTGCATGGCCCGATGCCTGCGTCGTGGTGCAGGCATGCCAGCGTCTGGCCGACGAGCTCATGCTCCACCCGTGCGACGCCCCGCCTGCCGGCGCGCAGGTGTGCGCCTCGGTGCCGGTGCCAGGGGGAACGCTGCATCTGCACGCCACCCATTTGTGCGGGATGGGGGGCGGTGCGACCGAACGCGTGCGCATCGCGCTACATCTTGCCGTGCCGCCGGCCGTCCGGTTGTTACAGCGGCTATGGGAGACAGCGCTCACGCCTGTGCAGCGGGAGATTGCCATGCGCCTGCTCGCGGGCCAGTCGCGCACGCAAACGCGCGAGGCGTGCGCCATCGGCGTCCAGACCCTCAAGACACACCTGTCGCTCATGCGCGCGCGCCTGGATCCGGTGCGCGATGCGTCGCTGTTGCTCGGACTGGGCGGGCAGGGCGCAGTCGGTGGGTGGCAGCGGTTTGATGGGCCGACAGCGGCCGTAAACGCCGGCCGACGTGATTTGTGCGTCGACGCACTGCGCAGCGACAAAACGACGGCTCGGCTAGAATAGATGCCTGTCGCCGCAGCTTGCGGTGTGTGCATCCGAACCCCCAAGACTCCCGCCGATCGATGCAGATTCTCTTTATCGCCGACCCGCTCGACCAATTCAAGATCTACAAGGACACCACGTTCTCGATGATGCGCGAAGGTGCGCGTCGCGGGCACCGCATCTTTGCATGCGAGCCGCACGAGATGGCGTGGCAAGGCGCGACGGTCGATGCGCGTGTGAAGGAAATTCGTCTGACGGGCGATGCCGACGCCTGGTACGAAGTCGTGGAGACGCGCGTTGCCGCGCTGACCGAATTCGACGCCGTGCTCATGCGCAAGGACCCGCCGTTCGACATGGAGTACATCAACTCCACGTGGCTGCTGGAGATCGCCGAACGTGCCGGCGCGCGCGTGTTCAACAAACCGAGCGCGATTCGTGACCATTCCGAAAAGCTGGCGATCGCCGAATTCCGGCAGTTCGTGGCGCCGACGCTGGTGACGCGCGATGCGGGGCGTCTGCGCGCCTTCCACGCCGAACATGGCGACGTGATCTACAAGCCGCTCGACGGCATGGGCGGTACGGGTGTGTTCCGCATCGGCCCGGACGGCCGCAACCTCGGCGCCGTTATCGAGATGCTCGGCGAGAACGGTGCCCGTTCGGTGATGGCGCAACGCTTCATTCCCGACATCAAGCTGGGTGACAAGCGCGTGCTCGTGATCGGCGGCAAAGTGGTGCCGCATTCGCTCGCGCGTATCCCGCAGGGCAACGAAGTGCGCGGCAACCTCGCAGCAGGTGGCCTCGGCGAGGCGCGCGATCTGTCGGCGCGCGATCGTGAGATCGCAGAGTCGCTGGCGCCGGTCCTCTGGCAACGCGGCTTGCTGCTTGTGGGGTTGGACGTGATTGGCGATTACCTCACGGAAGTGAACGTCACGAGTCCGACGTGCTTCCAGGAAATCACGGATCAAACCGGTTTCGACGTGCCGAAGATGTTCATCGACGCGCTGGAACTGGCCGTCTGACGGACATTGGGGTCGCGCGGCGGTAATCCCGTTGGTAGCGGCCCCTAACCTGATGAAATTTCAGGATTAATTCGGGATTTTGGCACGCCTGCTAAAATAAGAATCCCAAAATCGACAGGTTCGCGTTCGTCGTTGTGTTTGTATCCCGAACACTCGCGGCGCCCGGCGCGCCTAGCATCATGGCTGGAATTCTGATCATTGCCCACGCACCGCTGGCTTCGGCACTTCGCGAGTGCGTTTCGCATATCTACGGCGGTTGTCCTTCGCGCATCAGCGCGATCGACGTTGTCCCTGACCAGGACACCGCGGCGCTCGTAGACGTCGCCAAAGAACGCCTCGCGCAACTGCGCGAAGAGAACGGCGTGCTGGTCCTCACCGATCTGTTCGGGGCGACGCCATCGAACGTGGCGGCGCAGCTGGTAGGACCGAAAGTGCGTGTGCTCGCAGGGGTGAACCTGTCGATGCTCATCAAGGCGGTGTGCTATCGCTCGGTGCCGCTCGACACGCTGGCGGAGAAGGTGCTTTCGGGCGGATCTAAAGGTATTCTGGAAGTCGGCGCGGGTGCGCCGGCCACACACACTACGTCACACTGAAACATGCTTCGACAAGAAACGACGATCGTAAATAAATTGGGCTTGCACGCCCGGGCATCCGCAAAGCTGACGCAACTGGCGGCGAAATTTCAGAGTGAGGTCTGGCTGACCCGTAACGGTCGGCGTATCAATGCGAAGAGCATCATGGGCGTCATGATGCTGGCGGCGGGGATCGGCTCGAAGGTCGAAGTCGAAACCGAAGGTACTGACGAAGCGCAGGCCATGCAGGAAATTCTCGACCTGATCGCGAACAAGTTCGGCGAAGGAGAGTAACGCCCGGCCGTGTTTTCGCCGCACCACCGCGCACTGTCGCCGAAGACAGAACACACAGATTTCGGTCGAATCACCCGCCTCTGAACTGGGGAGACTTCCTTGTCTTTCACCCTGCACGGCATTCCCGTTTCCCGGGGCATCGCGATCGGACGCGCGTATCTGCTCGCGCCCGCCACGCTCGATGTCCCGCACTATCTGCTCGATCCCAGCCAGATCGACGATGAGGTCGCGCGCTTCGAAAGCGCTCAGGCAACCGTCCAGCAAGAACTCGACACGCTCAAAGCGGAGTTGCCGGACGACGCCCCGGGCGAGATGGGCGCGTTTCTCGACGTTCACTCCCTGATCCTCAACGACACGCTGCTCGTCGATGCCGTGGTCAAGCTCATTCGCGAGCGTCGCTACAACGCGGAATGGGCGCTCACGACGCAGCTCGACGTTCTCGTTGCGCGTTTCGAAGACATCGAAGACGAATACCTGCGCGAGCGCCGTGCGGACATCGAACAGGTGACCGAGCGCGTGCTCAAGGCGCTCGCCGGTGCCCCCGGTATCCGTCATGTGGTGGACGAGACGCCGCGCGACGACATGATCGTCGTGGCCCGCGACATCGCGCCCGCCGACATGCTGCAATTCAAGTCGCAGACGTTCAAGGGCTTCGTCACGGACCTCGGCGGCAAGACGTCGCACACGGCCATCGTCGCCCGCAGCCTGGGTATTCCGGCCGCGGTCGGCGTCGCGCAGGCCAGCCTGCTCATCAAGCAGGACGACGTGATCATCATCGACGGCGATCACGGCATCGTCATCGTCGATCCCGCGCCGATCGTGCTCGAAGAGTACAGCTACCGGCAAAGCGAGCGTGCGCTGGAAGAGCGTCGTTTGCAGCGCCTGAAGCATTCGCCTGCGCAGACCATTGACGGTACGCACATCGAGTTGCTCGCCAACATCGAACTGCCGGAAGACGCCAAGACCGCGGTGGCAGCCGGCGCTGTCGGCGTTGGACTGTTCCGCACGGAATTCCTCTTCATGAACGAGGAGGAAGCGCCCGAGGAAGAGGCCCAGTTCGAGGCCTACAAGCGCGCGGTCGAATCGATGCAGGGCTTGCCGCTCACGATCCGGACCATCGACGTGGGGGCCGACAAGCCGCTCGACAGTCACGAGACGTACGAGACCGCACCGAATCCGGCGTTGGGACTGCGTGCCATTCGCTGGAGCCTGTCCGAGCCGCGTATGTTCCTGACGCAACTGCGGGCGATTCTGCGGGCGTCGGCGTTCGGCAAGGTGCAGATTCTGTTCCCGATGATCGCGCATGCGCAGGAAATCGATCAGACGCTCGAACTCGTGCGCGAGGCCAAGGCGCAGCTCGATGCTGCGGGTCTGCTCTATGATCCGAACGTCAAGCTCGGGGCGATGATCGAAGTGCCCGCCGCTGCGCTCACGGTGCCGATGTTCCTCAAACGGCTCGACTTCCTGTCCATCGGCACGAACGACCTGATTCAGTACACGCTGGCGATCGATCGTGCGGATAACGCCGTGGCGCATCTGTACGACCCGCTGCATCCGGCGGTCCTTCGTCTGATCGCCATGACGATTCGCGAGGCGCACGCATTCGGTGTGCCGGTCGCGGTTTGCGGAGAGATGGCGGGGGATCCGACGGCAACCCGTCTGCTGCTCGGCATGGGGCTGCGCGAGTTTTCGATGCACCCGAGCCAGTTGCTTCAGGTCAAGCAGGAGATCCTGCGGGCGCACCTGCCGGATCTGGAGCGCCCGGTGCAGGAGCTGCTCGCGGCGACCGAACCGGAAGAAATGCAGGCGGCGCTGGCTCGTTTGGCGGTGGCCTGACCGAGAAGCGGCAAGCTGGCTTTCGCGTTACGCGAAACGAGAAGCGGACGGTCCTTTACAGGGCCGTCCGCTTTTTTGTGTTCGAAATTTGGGGGGCCGCCGAGTGCATCGTCGGCCATTTCCCATGCCGTCAGGGGCGCTGTCCGCAGACTTTGCACTCCGGATTGCGGGCACAGTGCATGGTGTGCCAACTCATCTTGCGTCCGTCGAGCATCTGGAGACGCCCCACGAGCGGCGTGCCGACGCCGGTAATCAGCTTGATCGCCTCGGCGGCCTGCATGCTGCCGATGATACCCACGAGCGGCGCCAGAACGCCCATCGTGGCACATGCCTGTTCGGGGAACGGCTCGTCGGCGGGGAAGATGCATTCATAGCAGGGCGACGCGTCGTTACGCACGTCGAACACGCTGATCTGTCCGTCGAAGCGCAGGGCGGCGCCGGAGACGAGCGGCACGCCTGCCGCCACGCAGGCGCGATTGACCGCGTGACGTGTGGCGAAGTTATCCGAGCCGTCGAGCACAACCGTGGCGTCGCGCGCGATCGCCGTGAGCCGGGCTTCGTCCACGCGCTCGTTGATGACGTTGACAACCACGCCCGGATTGATCTGTGCAATGCGCGCCCGCCCGGATTCCACCTTGGGCTGGCCCACACTTTGTGTGTCGTGAAGGATCTGGCGTTGCAGGTTGGTCAGATCGACGACATCGTCATCGATCAGCGTGAGGCGTCCGACGCCGGACGCCGCCAGATAAAGCGCTGCCGGTGAGCCGAGACCGCCGGCGCCGACGATGACCGCATGCGCGGCGAGCAGACGCTCCTGCCCCTCGATACCGAGTTCGTCGAGCAGGATATGGCGGGAGTAACGCAGCAACTGATCGTCGTTCATCGCAACACGCAAAGGGATAAAAAAACCGTGCCGGCTTTCGCGGGCACGGTTTGTAGTGTAAAGCGGATGCTTACTTCTTGTCCGTCGGCTTGGCCGGTACGACGGTGTCCGTCTTCGGATCCGTCTTGGCGCCAGCGGCAGGCGTAGCGGCCTTGGCAGCGTCCTTCGGCAACGGGCCGGCGTTCGCTTCCAGGCGCGACTTCGTGCGCTGGACCGGCTCGCCCTTGATCTGGTGAACAGCCTGCTGGAGCATGAAGTCGTCGGCGCTGCCCAGATCCGGCAGGCGTTCTTCGCGTTCCTTCTTGCGCTCTTCCGGCGTCTTCTTCGCGTTCTCTTCTTCGAGGCGGCGCAGTTCTTCCAGGCGGCGGGCTTCGCGGGCGTCGATTTCCTTCTGCTCGTCAGGCGTTTGCGTGTTGTGCAGGTGGTTCTGGTAATCGATTTCGCGCGTCACCAGCACGTCGTCCGGATCGCCCTTCGGATTCTGGTCGACCGGCACGTCCGGCTTGATACCGATGGACTGGATCGAGCGACCGCTCGGCGTGTAGTAGTAAGCCGTGGTCAGACGCAGCGCGGTATCCGGCGACAGTTGGCGCACGGTCTGCACCGAGCCCTTGCCGAACGTCGTCTTGCCCATGATCGTGGCGCGCTTCGAGTCTTGCAGTGCGCCTGCCACGATTTCCGAAGCCGACGCCGAGTAAGCGTTCACCAGCACGACCATCGGCACCGTCTTCCAGAACGGCGCTTCACCCTTGAGCGGATCTTCCGGGCTGGCCGACAGACGGTAGTTGTCGAAGGTGGCATCGTACGTTTTCTTGGCGTCTTCGATCTGACCGTTGGTCGACACGACCACTGCGCCTTCCTTCAGGAATGCGGCGGACACGCCGACGGCCGACTGGAGAATGCCGCCGCCGTTGTTACGCAGGTCGAGGATCAGGCCCTTGAGCGGCTGGTCCTTGGCCAGTTCCTGGAGCTTCTTGGCCAGATCCGGCACGGTGCGTTCCTGGAAGCTCGTGATACGGACGTAGGCGATACCCGGTTCGAGGATCTTGCCCTTGATGCTCTGCACGCGAATCTCGGCACGCACGATGGAGACCGGGAACGTGCGTTCTTCCGACTTGCGGAAGATCGTCAGCGTGACCTTGCTGCCCGGGGCGCCACGCATGCGCTTGACCGCCTGGTCGAGCGTCATGCCGCGTACGGGCTTGTCGTCGATGCGGGTGATCAGGTCGCCCGGCTTCAGGCCGGCCTTGAAAGCCGGGCTGTCTTCGATGGGGGAGATCACCTTCACGAGACCGTCTTCCTGCGAGATCTCGATGCCCAGACCTGCGAAGCGGCCGCGCGTCTGCTCCTGCAGTTCCTTGTATTCGTCCTTGTCGAGGTACGACGAGTGCGGATCGAGGCTCGACACCATGCCCTTGATGGCTGCGGTCAGCAACTTCTTGTCGTCGACCGGCTGCACGTATTCGCGCTTGATCTGACCGAACACTTCGGCGAGCAGACGAAGCTGTTCGAGCGGCAACGGTGTGGTAGCGCTTTGTGCGGAAGCCTGAGAGAACGCGAGGGTGGCTGCCGCACCGGTCGCAAGGCCCAGCACGATCAGGCCGATGTGTTTGAGGGTTTGGCGCATATAGGCGTGGAATTTCCCGGAATTTTGGGGCGCACCCCAATGGGCGCGCGCACTTTGGCGAAGTATAACCGTTTGCCCGCAGGCGGGACATTGCCCATTCGACAGGTAGTTTTCCTGAGTGGTTCTACGAAAAGTTCCATTCAATGCGACGTTGTGACGCGAACTTCGGCGAACATCGCCCGATAGTGCACGGCATTGGCCGTCGGGACGCGGCCTGCGAGGTTTTGGAAAGTCTCAGGCGAAAGCCGCTGGCAGGGCCGGGATCGTGTTACCGCGCATTACGCCGTGCGGAGCTGACGTGGCGGCGCCTAGGGAGTTTCCCGGGGCGCTCGACGTGGATGGCGGGAAGATGGCGTGGCTGTCAGGTGCGACGACCCGCTCGGGGCGCCGTCGTCGCGGACCTTGCACGATGCTTACTTCGACTTGCCTTGCGCGGCGACAGCGGCCAGTGCGCCGGCAATCTTTTCCTGATCGCCGAGGTAGTAGTGACGGATCGGCTTCAGCTCGGCGTCCAGTTCATACACGAGCGGCGTGCCGTTCGGGATGTTCAGGCCGGCGATATCGTCGTCCGAAATATTGTCGAGGTGCTTGATGAGCGCACGCAGCGAGTTGCCGTGGGCGGCCACGAGCACTTGCTTGCCGGCACGCACGGCCGGTGCGATCGACTCGTTCCACAGCGGCAGCACGCGCGCCACCGTGTCCTTCAGGCACTCGGTGAGCGGGATTTCTTCGCGCTTGAGCTTGGCGTAGCGCGGGTCGTTGAACGAGCTGCGTTCGTCGTTCTCGGCCAGCGGGGGCGGCGGCGTATCGTAGCTGCGACGCCACACGTGGACCTGATCGTCGCCATACTTCGCGGCCGTCTCGGCCTTGTTCAGGCCGGCGAGCGCACCGTAGTGACGCTCGTTGAGACGCCAGCTATGCACCACCGGGATCCACATCTGGTCCATGGCGTCCTGCACGTGCCACAGCGTGCGGATGGCCCGCTTGAGCACCGAGGTGTAGGCGAGATCGAATTTGAAACCGGCGTCGGAGAGCAGCTTGCCGGCCTGAGCGGCTTCGGCAACGCCCTTTTCGGTCAGGTCGACGTCGACCCAGCCGGTGAACCGGTTTTCTTTGTTCCACGTCGATTCGCCGTGGCGAATAAGAACGAGCTTGTACATGAGCAAACTTCAGTCAGAGTAGGAAAGCGGGGGCAGCCGACAGGGGGCGGGGGCGGATCGTCGCACCGGCCGCCGCCAAGCCCGGCAAGGGTTTGGCATGGCGTTCCCGGAGACGTTCGGCGCTCGAAAAAAGCCGCAGCCGACGTCCGGCGCAACGATTGGCAACGACACCCGTCGGCGCAATCACGGAATATTTTATAATGATCGGATTCTTTTGATTATTTTCAGGTGGTTTGTGAAGTTCTTTGCCGATTACACCAACCTTGCGCTGATCGCCATCGCCCTCGTTTCGGGCGGCATGCTGGCCTGGCCGGTATTCAAGCGCGGCGGTCGCGGTCTGTCGACCATGGAAGCGACCCAGCTCATTAACCGCAAGGGCGCCGTGGTGCTCGATGTCCGTACGGCAGAGGAATTTGCCACCGGCCACCTGCCATCCGCGCGCAACGTGCCGCTCGACGACGTCGAACAAAAGGTCGCGGGCATCATCAAGAATAAGGCTGCCCCGGTACTTATCGTGTGCAAGAGCGGTCAGCGTTCGGCGCGCGCTCAGACGCTGCTTCGCAATCTTGGTTATGCTGAGTCGTTCAGCCTCCAGGGCGGTGTCGCCGCCTGGCAGGAAGCCGGCCTGCCGGTCGTCAAGTAATCCAGGAGTTGCAAGTCATGCCGAAGATCGTGATGTATAGCACGCAAGTGTGCCCGTACTGCCAGATGGCGGAACGTCTGCTGCGCCAGCGCGGGGTTCAGGAAATCGAGAAGATCCTGATCGACAAGGAACCCGCCCGTCGCGAAGAAATGATGACGCGCACGGGGCGTCGCACCGTACCGCAAATTTACATCGACGAACGTCATATTGGCGGTTACGACGATCTTTCGGCGCTCGATCGTGCCGGTGGTCTCGTGCCGCTCTTGCAAGCCGCCTGATACCGCCTGCAAAATAGGCGCCCAGCCGCGTGACTGCGTGGCTGTCTTCATTCCAAGGAAACGAAATGTCCGACCAGAATCAGCCGTTTTTCAGCATCCAGCGCGCTTACCTGAAAGATCTGTCGCTCGAGCAGCCGAATTCGCCCGCGATCTTCCTCGAGCAGGAGATGCCGACCGTTGAAGTGCAGTTGGACGTGGCGGCAGAGCGCCTGGCGGAAGAAATCTTCGAAGTCGCCGTGATCGCCACCGTGACGGCCAAGATCAAGGACAAGGTCGCTTTCCTGGTCGAAGGCAAGCAGGCTGGCATCTTCGAAATCCGTAACGTGCCGGTCGAGCAGCTCGACCCGCTCATCGGCATTGCCTGCCCGACGATCGTCTACCCGTATCTGCGTGCGAACGTGGCCGACACGATCAGCCGTGCCGGCTTCCAGCCGATCCATCTGGCGGAAGTGAATTTCCAGGCGCTCTACGAGCAACGTCTGGCACAATTGGCCGAGCAACAAGCCGCCAACGGCGAGACGCCGGCCCCGGGCATCGTGATGCCCGACGGCTCGTCCGCTCAGACTCACTAAGCGCTTGCGCTTCATCGACGCCGTGGCCGGCTCCGAGCCGGCGATGGCGTCGAGGTCCCCGTCATGAAGATTGCCGTATTCGGCGCAGGTGCCTGGGGCACCGCGATGGCGAGTCACATGGCCGCACGCCATGACGTTGTCCTGTGGGCGCGCGATGCTGCGCTCGTGGCGCAATTGACCGCCTCTCACGAGAATTCCGCTTATCTCCCCGGCTCCCCGTTGTCCCCCCGTCTGCGATTCGAATCCGACTTCGCGACGGCGATGGCGCACGGCTCGGGCGAGCACGCATTGTGCGTGGCTGCCGTACCCGTTGCGGGTCTGCGTGCGCTGGCAGGGCACATGGCGCAGGCGCCCAATGCGCCGCAGAACCTGATCTGGCTTTGCAAGGGTTTCGAGGCCGATACCGGCCTGTTGCCGCATCAGATCGTTGCCGAGGTCTTCCCGGCGGTGGCCGGCGGTTCGTTGTCCGGGCCGAGCTTCGCGCGCGAAGTGGCGCAGGGTCTGCCTGCGGCATTGACGATTGCGAGCGCAGTACCGTCCCTGTGCGATCTGACGATTGCGGCTTGTCACTTCGGCGCGCTACGCATCTATTCGAGCGACGATCTCGTTGGCGTCGAAGTCGGTGGCGCCGTAAAGAACGTACTGGCGATTGCCACCGGTGTGAGCGACGGCCTGGGTCTCGGGTTGAATGCGCGTGCCGCGCTGGTGACGCGCGGTCTGGCCGAGATGACGCGTCTGGGCGTGGCCTTGGGTGGCAAGCCTGAGACGTTCATGGGTCTGGCCGGTCTGGGTGATCTGATTCTGACGGCGACCGGCGATCTGTCGCGTAACCGGACGGTCGGGTTGCAGTTGGCGTCGGGCAAGTCGCTCGACGAAGTGCTCGCATCGCTGGGCCACGTTGCCGAGGGCGTAAGATGTGCTCGTGCGGTACGCGATCTGGCGCGCGCCCATGGCGTCGAGATGCCGATTACCGATGCCGTATGCGCGACGCTGTTCGACGGGCTGCCGGCCCGTGCGGCCGTCGAGGCGCTGCTGCGACGCGATGCCCGCGCCGAGCGCGAGGACGACTCGACTCAGGGCTGATCTTTCTCAGACGACGGCGTCCTGCCGTCGACACTCGCAACAAGGGAGGCCTACCCATGTCGCAAGTTGTCCGTCTTCACGCCTCCCAGGGCGATATCACGCAATCCACGGTCGATGCCATCGTCAACGCCGCGAACGAATCGCTGCTCGGCGGTGGCGGCGTCGACGGTGCGATCCATCGGGCTGCCGGCCCCGAACTCCTCGAAGCCTGCCGAAAACTCCAGGGTTGCCGCACCGGGCAGGCGAAGATCACGCCCGGATTTCGCCTGAAAGCCAAATTCGTCATTCACACGGTCGGCCCAGTCTGGCACGGCGGCGCGCATGACGAGCCGGCATTGCTTGCCAGTTGCTACCGGGAGAGCCTGCGTCTGGCCGCAGCGAATGGATGCCGACGTGTCGCGTTTCCGGCCATCAGCTGCGGCGTTTATGGTTATCCGGCAGAGCTCGCCGTACCGCTTGCCGTATTTACCGTGCGCGACGCGCTACCGCATTTCCCTGGCATCGACCACGTGGAGTTCGTATGTTTCGATGCGGCGATGTACGCGGCATACCAACGCGAACTCGCGAGTCAGGACCCGCCGGCGTAGTCTTGCTGACGCCATGCCTCGAACACCACCACGGCGACCGTATTCGAGAGGTTGAGACTGCGGTTGCCGGGACGCATCGGCAGTCGCACGCGCTGTGTCGTTTCGAACGTGTCGAGCAATGCCGGGTCGAGGCCTCGCGTCTCCGAGCCGAAGACGAACCAGTCCCCGGGTGCGAACGACAACTGACCGAACGGACGCGAACCGCGCGTGGTCAACGCGAACATGCGTGTGGGATCGGGCGACTCCGCCGCCAGAAACGCGGCCCAGTCCCGATGCACCTTCATCTCGGCGTACTCGTGATAGTCGAGGCCGGCGCGGCGCATGCGTGCGTCGTCGAGCGGAAAGCCGAGCGGCTCGATCAGGTGCAGGCGTGCGCCCGTGTTGGCGCACAGGCGAATCACGTTGCCGGTGTTCGGTGGAATTTCGGGGCTGACGAGAACGACGTTGAACATGAGCGTTGGGCAAGTTAAGGAGTGGGCGGCGTGCGCAGTACGACCGCAGCGAGGACGTGGGCCGCGCCTGCACGCTTGAGGGCGGCCGCGGCGGCATCGCAGGTCGCCCCGGTGGTCATGACGTCGTCGATCAGGACGATACGGCGGGCGTGAACACGCGCGTCAGCGACGAATACGTCACGTAGATTGCGCCGCCGTTCGTCGCGGGAAAGACGTCGCTGAGCGGCAGTCGTACGGTCTCTGTGCAGCATTTGCGTACTCGCAGGCAGACGCACCCGGCGTGAGGCCACGCGCGCGAGCTCCCACGCCTGATTGAAGCCGCGCGACGCGAGCCGGGAAGGTGCCAGTGGTACGGGCACCAACAATGGTGCCTCGCCGCCGTGATCGTGGCTCGCCAGAACGTCGCCAAGGCGTTCGCCGAATTCGCGCGCTAACGGCAGAGCGCCGCGGTATTTCAGACGAATCATCAAAGTATCGAGCGGTGGCACGTAGTCTGCGAGCGTCAGCGTTGCATCGAACGCTGGCGGGTGTCGCAGACAGGGGCCGCACAGGATCGCGGTCGGGGTGCGACAAATTGTCGCACTTTCCGGGTCGAGCCCGACCGTTCCCTCCGGGCACAACGTCGGCCGCGGCAATGCAATGGCGCACCGGTAGCAACGCGTCGACGCACCGGGACGCGCAGCGTCGAAGGCAACCGCGCACGCCACGCAGATTTGCCTCGACGCCCGTCGCCGACAAATGGCGCAGTGATCCGGCAGCGCGATGCGCAACAATCCGCTCGCGAGCCTGGCTGGCGTCATGAAGGGGAAAGTGGGCATGGGCACGGCGGTGAGCGTAAGGGCTTGGCTGAGAGGTGACCGGAGGACGGGCGGACGGGGAATGATTCCCTCTGCCTCGTGAACCCCATCGGTCGCGTTCATATGGCGTCGAGGCACGTGGGGTGGCCGTTTGGCCGTGTCCGATGCATTCCGACAGCAGCGAGTATACTGCCGACTCGCCTTTTCGCCTGTCCCATGAAGCCTTCCGACGCTCCCCAAAACCCGTCCTCTGCGTTCTCCGCACGCTTTTTGCGCACCGCATTCGATCGTCGCGCCCCGAACTGGCAGGACGCCGATTTCCTGATGCGCGAGGTGGCGTCGCGACTGGCGAGCCGACTCGATTACATCAAGCTCAAGCCTCGGCGGGTGCTGGATGCCGGTTGTGGCACGGGCGGCGATCTGTTGAACTTCGGCGAGCGCTATCCCGACGCGTATCGCGTAGGGCTGGACGCCTCCTATGCCATGGCGAAGGCCGCCGCATCGGCGGGCGCGACCACCGGCTGGCGACGCCTGTTACGCAGCACGCCGCCCTACGGCGTGGTGCAGGCTGATTTCTCGGCGCTGCCGTTTGCCTCACGCTCGTTTGATCTCGTCTGGTCGAACCTCGCATTGCACTGGTACCGCGAACCGCATCGCGTCATTCCCGAGTGGCACCGCGTATTAAGTACCGATGGTCTATTGATGTTTTCGGCCTACGGTCCCGATACGCTGCGTGAGTTGCGTGCTGCCTGGGCGGAAGTCGATGACGTTGCGCATGCGCTTGAGCCCACGGATATGCACGATCTGGGCGACATGATGGTGGCGAGCGGATTCGATACCCCGGTGACCGACATGGAACGGCTCACGCTCACGTTCGAATCGCCTGACACCCTGCTGCGTGACGTGCGGCTGCTGGGCGTGAATCCCCAGCCGGAACGTCGCCAGGGCCTCACCGGGCGGGCGCGAATTGCGGCGCTGCGTGAGGCGTTGGAGCGTCAGCGTGGCAGCGATGGCACCATCGCGCTGACGTTTGAACTGGTCTACGGCCACGCCTGGAAGATTCCCGAAAAGACCGATGCCGCCGGTAATGCCGTCGTGCGTCTTCAGGACATCGGTCGCGGCGGCAGGCCTCGCTAAGCCGCGCATCAGCCCCCCGGAACCCCCGTCGTCGCAAGGATGACGGTGACGAAATCGGCGGAATTTCCGCCGATTTCTTTTTCTACGCCCGCTTTCCTGTTGCCCGTTTTCCCCACATGTCAGCCGCCGTACGGCGGCTGGACATGGCTGTCCGATGCCTGTTGTCGCATAGCCGCAGCCTGCGTCCTACACGACCATGCAGGTATTCCGCGCGCCGCTGCTTCGCTTAAATATGGCTTCACGGCGTGCATGAACGCGGGACGAATGTGAGATCGATGCGGTATCGATGCAGTAGCGATGCGAAGGGGGATGCCTCTCATCGCAAGGTCCGCGCAATCCACATCATCCACGTCATCGTGTCGCCGCTGGGCGAATTCTCGGGAGGTGGGGAGTGGGTAATCAGCACGAAACGTCGGCCGTGCCGCAGTCAATCGAAGTTGCGCGAAGCGATCGTCTGCGCGACTTACCGAACCTGCGTGTCGATGCAGAGTTCCTGCGCCCGACGGTCCCGGTATTCACCACGATCGAAGGTCTTTGCGCCGCATCGGTGTCTCTCAAGATGGAGGGGCTGAACGCGGCGGGGTCGATCAAGCTCAAGACGGCGCTTCAACTGATCGACGATCTCGAAGCGACGCATCGGATTCGTGCGGACACCTGCATTCTCGAATCGTCGTCGGGAAATCTCGGCGTGGCGCTCGCGTTGGTATGTGCCAATCGCGGCTATCGCTTTACTTGTGTGACCGACCCGAATACATCGCGACAGGCGGTGCGAACCATGCAGGCTGCAGGGGCTCGTGTCGTACGCGTCGATCGCCGTGATGCACAGGGCGGATATCTCGCGACGCGCATCGCATGGATTCGGGAGCAGGTCGCGCGAGACCCGCGTTGTGTCTGGGTCAATCAATACGCGAATCCGGCCAATTGGCGCGCGCATTTTCGATGGACGGCGCCGGAGATCTTCTCGGCATATCCCGACGTCGATCATCTTTTCGTCGGCGCCGGCACGACGGGCACCTTGCTGGGATGTCTGCATTACGTACGCGCGCATCGCTTGCCGACCCGGGTCGTCGCCGTGGATGCGCAAGGCTCGGTCACCTTTGGTGGCTCGCCGGGGCCGCGTCGTATTCCCGGTCTCGGCACCAGTTGCCGTCCGCCGCTGTGTGAGCCGCCGGACGCCGAATCTCCCGATGCGATCGTCTATGTCCCCGAGGCCGACACGGTGCGGATGTGCCGCACGCTGGCACAACGCGGGTTGCTTATCGGCGGGTCCACAGGCAGCGTGTTGCGCGCGGTACAGGTGTCTTCGGCAGAGATTGCCGCGAGCGACACGGTCGTGGCCATCGCACCGGATATGGGAGACAAATACCTCGACACGATCTACGACCCGGACTGGGTAGCTTCCTGTGTCGAGGGATTCGACAAGGCGTCGGCGTCACCCGACGTGCCATCGTACGACGTTGAAACGGTTTCGCCCGCGCTGACATGAACGCACTTCCGACACCGCAATTCCGCGTATTTACGGGTGAGCAGATCGACGCAGCCGTTCGCGACGGCAAGCGTGCCATCCTCGCTACCGTCGAAGCCGCGTATCGCGCGCACCACGCCGGACGAACCGTCAATCCGGAGAGTCAGTTTCTGCGATTCCCGCAGGCGCAGCGCAACCGCATCATCGCCTTGCCTGCACATATTCAAGGCGATAAGAGCGACGACGGCGATGAAAGCGAAGCGATCACGGGCATCAAGTGGATATCGAGTTTCCCCGGGAACATCGACCGGGGTGTGCCGCGCGCTTCCGCTGTGCTGATTCTTAACGATGTCGCCACCGGTTATCCGATGGCGTGTATGGAAGCGAGCATCATCAGTGCGGCACGCACTGCCGCCAGCGCTGTTAGCGCGCTGAGGTGTCTCACGCGAGGCGACGCGGCTCGCGAGCGCCGTGTGGCGTTTATCGGCGCCGGCGTGATTGCACGTCACGTCGCCGCATGTTTGCCGCTAGCCGAACTGCCGATCGCAGAGGTTGTGGTCCACGACCTGAATGCCGGGTACGCGCAAGCACTTGCCACCCGGATCGCAACGCAGGTCGGTCTCGAAACGCGTACCGAAACGTCGTTGGAGCATGCCATCCGGCAATCGGACGTGATCGTGTTCGCCACCACGGCGGCGTCTCCCCATCTGCACGACCCCGAGTGGTTCTCGCACTGCCCGGTCGTGTTGCATTTGTCGTTGCGCGATCTCGCGCCGTCGATCGTGCAGGCGTCCTGCAACATCGTCGACGACATCGACCACTGCCTGCGGGCGATGACATCGCTGCATCTCACGGAAGTCGCCACCGGGCACCGGCGCTTCGTCACGACCTCGCTGCCGCATCTGCTGTGCGGAGGAGAACTGCCCACCCGTGATCGGCCCATTGTCTTTTCACCCTTTGGACTCGGCATTCTCGACATCGCCGTCGGGCGTTGGGTCTATGAACGCCTCGCCGACCGGCAGGCACCTGTTCCTCGTTTTTACTTTGATTTGCAACGCGCATGACCACAGCTTTCCTTCCCCCTTCCTGCTCCTCGACGTCTTCCTGCGATTCGAATTCGCCTGTCACCGATGGCTTCGCCGACGTTCTCGTCGGGCTGCAATACGGCGATGAAGGCAAGGCGAAGATCATCGATACCCTGGCCCCGGGGTATGACGTGATCGCTCGCTTTAACGGCGGGGCAAACGCCGGACACACCATCGACACGCCGCAGGGGCGCATTGCGCTCAAGCAACTCCCGTCGGGGGTCTTTCATCCGCACGCCATGCTGTACATCGGCTCGGGATGCGCTATCAATCCGTGGAAGCTGGCCGATGAGATCGAGCAATTGCGGCAGATGGGCATCTCGCTCGAGGGGCGTCTGCGAATCAGTGCGCGTGCAGCGCTGGTGCAGCCACATCACATTGCGATGGACCGGCGTGGCAGTGAGACGATCGGTACGACGGGAAACGGTATCGGACCTTGCTATGCAGATCGCGCCTTGCGCGTGCGCAACGACACGCGCGTCAACCTGATGCTCGGTGACCTGCTGGGCAACGAGGCGGAT
Source organism: Pandoraea sp. LA3 (assembly GCF_022696215.1). Lineage (NCBI taxonomy): Bacteria > Pseudomonadati > Pseudomonadota > Betaproteobacteria > Burkholderiales > Burkholderiaceae > Pandoraea > Pandoraea sp. LA3. The sequence goes on from NZ_PTPY01000036.1 coordinate 781,789, forward strand.
ACCGTGGTGGCGATGCGGGAAATATTCACTCGCATGATCAATGCGGATGGCGGCACGTCGCCGTGGGTCGCCGAGATGTCGGACCTGCTGCTGGGTTTGCCTGGCGTGGCAAAACAACTGCGGGCTTACGTCGAACCGGACCGCGGGTGGCTCACGACGCGTGTCAAGGCGGGAGCAAAGGTGTTGTTCGAAGGTGCGCAGTCCGTGCTGCTCGATGTGGTCGATGGCAGTCAGCCCTTCGTCACGTCGAGTCACACGGTACCGGCCTACGCGTATGTCGGCGGAGATCTCTCGCCCAAGTACCACCGGCGAACCATCGGTGTGGCCAAAGCCATCATGTCGCGCGTGGGACGTGGGCCGTTTCCGTCGGAGCTTGGAGGGGAACGTTCGGCGCAGTACTGTCACGACGCTTCGCAGTCGAAGACCGGCAAGTCCGAGGAGGCGTCGCGCTTCTCGCCGGACAAACTGCTGCGTTCGAATGATCCGTTCGAGGTGGGAACCGCATTGCGAATGCTGACCGGTGAATACGGTACAGGAACCGGTCGGCCGCGTCGTATCGGCATGCTGGATCTTGCGCAGTTGAGAGACGTCATCAAGATGCATGCCGTCGATTGTGTTTACCTCAACAAGGTGGATTGCCTGGCCCATTACCTGCACTCCGCCTACCAGGGGGTGCCGATGCGCTTGCATCGTAATGTCGTCTCCGGCGACGTCATGCCGGACATCCTGATTTATCCGGGTTTGACCGAGCAGTCGCTGACCCTCGGGCGTGAGGGGAAGGTGGATGCCGCGATGAACAGCTTCATCGACTTTATCGAACGACACATCGGCGCGCCATTGGCAGGGCTGGGGCTCGGTCCGGAGCGAGCGAGTCTCGTATCGCTGGCGGAGCATTCACCGATGCCAGTCGCGGCGCTCAGCCCCCATGACTGACATGCCGATCAACAGGGACGCGTCTCCCCATGTTCCGGATCGTGTCGGCGCGCACGAGACACGCAGGTCGTGGCGGGAGGTCGCGGCCGTCACGCGCGCTACGGCCGAGGCGCCGTTTCCGCCATTGCTGCCGGGGCATCTGTTCTTCAACGTGTCGCTCATGCCCTATGCCACGCATCCAAAGGTCTGTGAGCGAGGACAGGCAACGCGGCAGCGGCTGAGCGCGTTGCGTCTCGAGGACTATCTGAACAAGACGGAGCGTGTCGAGTTGCATATCGTCAACCGGGCCATCGAGCGGATGCTTGATGTGCCGGGAATGGCGTCGGTAAGCCGCGACGATTTGCTGGCGATCTATACCGATGAAGGTTTTCACACCTGGATGATGGCGCGGTTTCGGGCGCAGTTGCTTCGCGCGACGGGCTGCGCGCTCATGCTTCGGCCATCGCGGAGCGTGATGCAGGTGCTGGCGCTGTGTGAGGCGGTGCCGTCCGAGCATCGTGGCGTCGCCCTCGTGGCCGCAGCCATGGTGACGGAGACGTTGATTACCGGCACGTTGCGTCAGGCCGGTGCGGGCAACGCGATCTATCCCCCGGTGCGTACGTTGCTCGCCGAGCATGGTGCAGATGAGATGCGTCATCAGGCGGCGTTCGTGCGGTTCGGCGAGGCGTGGGTGCCGTCGCTATCTCGTGACGAACGGAGGGTGTTCGACGAACTGATCCCCGAGTTGTTGTTGGCCTTTCTTTCGCCCGAGCTGCCAGCATGGCAAGCGCATTTGTGCGAGGTGGGTCTGAGCGCGTCCGATGCCGATCAGGTGTTACGCGAAAGCATCGACCCGCTGGCAGTCGGGGTCCAGATGATGGAGGCGGCGCTGGTGCCTCGACGACTGTTCGAGCGCCTGGGACTGTCGTGTGCCGAACGGTTTGCGCAGCACGCGAGTCGCTGGCGGCCGCCTTGAGGACGCGGCGTGTTCTTTCGTCGCGTCGCGATGCTCGTGGATATCGCCTGGAGACACGCTTTGGAAAGTGCCCACTCGCGGGCGAGACGACATCGCAGACGACGCAACGCGGCACGAGAGGCGGCGCCGTGAGCGGGACGTCGTCGCCAGTGTATCGATGCAAACGATCAGGAGGGATGTGTGACTTGCCATTGGCTTGCCCCCGATTTGACGATGAGCGCGCCGGACTACCGTGCATTGCTCGGCGCGGCGCTCGCTTTCAAGCGTCGATATCCGCTTCATACCGAGGGCGCGCTTCGGAACAGGACGATCTACTTCCTTTTCCATAACGCATCGCTGCGCACACGCAGCAGCTTTCAGACGGGGTTGGCCAGACTGGGCGGAAATGCCATCGTGCTCGATCCGCACAATGGCATCTACACGCCCGCACTCCCGGACGCGGAAATTCCGTACACGACGGAACGGGTGGCCGACGTGGCGCGCGTGTTGTCGTCATACGGCGATGCGATAGCCATCCGTATGTACGGCGCGCCTGCCGGATGGGTTTACGGTGCGGCGCATCGACACCTCGAAGCTTTCGCCGAATCGAGTCAGGTGCCGGTCATCAACATGGAGTGCGATCGCTTTCACCCATGTCAGGCGCTTGCCGATGCGATGACGTTACGGGAGCAATTAGGGGGGCTGACGGGGCGGCGTCTGTGCATCAGTTGGGCCTATTCGGGGAGTTGGCATAAGCCCGTGGCCGTGCCGCAGAGTCTGTTGCTGGCGGCTGTCAAAACCGGCATGGATGTGACGCTGGCGCATCCCACGTCGTTTGCGCTCGACCCGCAGGTGATGATGGCGGCGGAACAATTTGCTGCGCAGACTGGCGCCCGTATTCGGGTGACACATGATTTGCGCGATGGAGTCGCCGATGCGCATGCCGTCTATGCCAAGTCGTGGTGCAGTCTCGATCATTTGCCGAAACGTCACGGTGACGCCGTTGACGAAGCCGCGATGTGTGATGCGTTCGAGCGGCATCGGGACTGGTGCATCGATGCAGACGTGATGCGCCTTGCCGCACCGGGTGCCGGATATCTTCATTGTCTGCCGGTGGATCGCGGGCAGGAGGTGTCCGACGATGTGGTGGAGGGGGCGTCGTCATGGGTGTTCCAGCAGGCGGCGAATCGACTCCACGCCCAAAACGCCGTGATGGCGCATCTATTGAATCCGGGGTGTCTCGCGTGACGCCGCCGTTCTCGTATCGGTACGCCTGCGTGCGCTGTGCCACGCCGCAGGCCTGGGGAGCGATTCGTTATCGCTGCGAAGTCTGCGGGCAGAACCTTCGCGTGGAACGCAAGACGGATACGAACTCGATGTCTGCTGCCGACATCGTCGACGCATTTCGTGCGAGTCAAACGCACGGGATGTGGCGATACGCCGCGCTCCTGCCGGTCGAAGCGAGTTGGGGAAGCCGTTTGCGGGTCGGCGGAACGCCGATGGTCGACTGCGGCGAGGATGACGGGGGCAGAGGTGGCAGCAGCCATGCCGGCGGTGGGGTTCGGCTCTGGGTCAAGGACGACTCGCGAAACCCAAGCGGTTCGCTCAAGGATCGAGCCACCGAACTGGTGCTCGCCGTGGCGAGACGGGCGGGGTGCGCGCAAGCCGTGACGGCGTCCACCGGCAACGCGGGGGCCTCGCTGGCGTGCATCGCGGCGTCGCAAGGCATGGAGGCGACGGTAGTCGTGCCGTTCAATACGCCGCGAATCAAACTGGCACAGATCCGTGCTTATGGCGCCCGGCTGCTTGAGGTCGATGGCACTTACGACGATGCCGTGGAAGTCGCCGAGCGGCTGGCCGCCGATGCTCGCGTGTGTTGCCGCAACACCGGATTCAATCCGTTCACGCGGGAAGGCAAGAAAACCTGTGCGTTCGAGATTGCCGAGGCTTTCGACTGGCACGTCCCCGATTGGGTCGTCGTGCCAACGGGTGACGGCAACATCCTGTCCGGCATCGCTGCGGGTTTTCTCGATCTCTACGCGTTGGGCATCACGTCCGCGGTGCCGCGATTGCTGGCCGCGCAGGCCAGCAGCTCGAACAGCATCTCGCAAGACTGGCGGGAGAACGATGAGACGTGCGCGCTGCCTGAAGCGCCGACGGCCGTGACGCCCGATACCGTGGCGGACAGTTTGTCGGTGAGCCGTCCCAGAGACCACTTTGCGGCGCTGCAGGCGTTGCGCGTCACACGTGGCGCATGCATCGCGCTGGAGGATGCCCGCATCGTCGAGGCGTCGCGTTCGCTCGCGCAACGCTTCGGTCTATGGTTCGAACCCTCGACCGCCGCGGGATATGCAGCGCTGCATGCGTGCCTCGCAACGGGTCGCATCAAGGTCGGGGCACGTGTCGTGTTGCTCGGTACGGGGAGCGGGATGAAATCGCCGCAGGGCTTCGACAGCGTTAGCGCGCAGCCGGTGACGGGGGGCGTCGCGCGGGTGCCGGAGCGTCCGCCTGCTGAACGACATGCCAACGACCCGAGGGAGCGCACATGAGACACGTCGTGCCGGACAGACGTGAGCACGTCATCGTCGTCGGTGCGGGCGTCAGCGGATTGACGACCGCCGTCGCCATGTCCCTCGCGGGGTGTCGCGTCACCATTCACGCGGCGGAGGGCCCAGCGCAGACGACATCGGCGTTGGCGGCCGCGATCTGGCATCCGTTCTATCAAGCGCCCGATCTTGTCTATCTGGCCCGAGCTCGACATACCTACGCGAAGATGCAGCGGCTGTCGACGGATAAGGCGTCGGGCGTCCGCATGCGATCGCTGACCGAGTATTTCCGTCACGACGCCGGCGCGCCGTGGTGGGCCGATTGCGCGAGGGATCTCGAGCGGTTGCCGGATGACGACGTGCCGACGCGCTTCGCCTGCGCTTACCGGATGGACGTACCGGTGGCCGACACCGGGACTTACCTTCGATACCTGATGCACATGTTCCTCGAGCTGGGCGGCAATTACGTCCAGCGTCGCGTCGACGATGTGACGCGGCTACTCGGCGAGGCGGACGTCGTCGTGAACTGCTGCGGCTACGGCAGCCGTCAGTTCGGTGACGACGCGTTGTCGTTGTCGCGCGCCATTGTCCTGCGCGCCCGCCGTGACGATGCCGTGCGTGAATGCTTCATCGATGACTCGGATCCTGCGGCACCGACGTACGTCGTGCCGCGATGCGACGACATCGTGTTGGGCGGTACGGCCGATCCGGGGCTGACGTCCACGGTGATCGGGGCGCATCAGATCGAAGACATCGTGCTGCGCTGCACCCGGCTATGCGAGGGCGTTGCGGCGTTGCAGGTGATCGACGCGCGTATCGGATTTCGTCCGATGCGTCATGTGCCGCGTGTCGCGCGTGACGATCAGCATCCGGGGCTGTTCCACAACTACGGTCATGGCGGCGGTGGCTTCACGTTGTCGTGGGGGTGTGCGAACGATGTCCTGCGGCTGGCCGGTATGACGTCTGCCGATGCGCCACGAGCATCCGCAGGCAGCGACGGGGCACGGCCATAAGCAGACGCAGGAAACCAGACGCAGGAACACAGGGAGAACCGATGGAACTGGACCCGTCGACACTCGACGAAGCGAGCATCTACAACTTCATGATGAGCACGATCCTGCCGCGCCCGATTGCGTGGGTGAGTACCGTCGATGCTCAGGGGCAATCGAATCTCGCCCCATATGCCTACTTCATGGGCGTGTGCTGTGTGCCGATGACCGTGCTGTTCTGTCCAGTCGTGCCGCCGCCGCCGAAGCGTAAAAAGGACACGTTGCGCAACATCGAAGCGGTGCCGGAGTTCGTCGTGAACGTGGCCAGCGCTTCATGTATCGACGCGGTCAATCTGTCGGCGGCGCCCTTGCCTGCGGGGGAGTCGGAGTTCGACCTGACGGGGGTGACGCCGGTGCCGTCCTCGCGTGTGCGTCCGCCGCGCGTGAAGGAGGCCGCCGTCGCATATGAATGCCGCGTGCGCGACATCATCGAGATCAGTGCTGCGCCGGGTGGGGGATGGGTGGTGCTCGGTACGGTCGTCGCGGCACATGTCGACGATGCGCTGCTCGATCCCGTCACCTGCCATGTGGATCTGCATGCGCTGCGTCCCGTGGGACGTCTCGGCGGCGGGGCCTTTGTGAACGCGGCCAGCGACACATTCACGTTGACACGCTACAAGACGCTGGCCGATCTGGCGGCTCGCAAGTGATGGGCCGGGATGCGGGGGCGACGTCGTCGTCGAGCAGCCCGTAATCGCTTGCCAGCTTTGCGGCATGGTGCCGGCTCGATACGTCGAACTTGCGCATGACGCTGCGCAGATGGAAGACGACGCCGTGCTCGGAGAGGGTGAGAATGCGTCCGATCTCCCATGACGTCTTGCCTCGCGCCACCCATCTCAGGCACTCGCGCTCGCGCGGCGTGAGGACGGGCGCACTGCGACGTGCGGCCTCGCGTTGCACGAGGCGCCACACCGCTTCGTGGACGTGCGTGGCCAGCGCGACGCCGGCGTGCTGCATCCACGTCTGCATGCAGTCGTGCGTCGTTGCATGCGCGTGAGGCTGACGCAGACGCGAAAGCGGCGTGGGCGTGGCAGGCGGCAGCGACGGTGTGCGCCAGGGCGAAGACAGGCTCAACGTTCCCAAGGCGCCGGATGGCGTGTAGACCGGATACGTCACGCCGAAGCGCAATCCCGCCTTGCGTTGTTCATCGAGCAGTCGCCGGGTTTCGGGGGACGCATACAGCGACGGCTTCCACTCCACTGGCGTCAGTTGACGTGCGGCCAGGGCAAGTGCCGGATCGATGGCAGCGAAGTGTTGCGTGTCGTAGTGCGTTTGCCAGGCCGGCGGCAGATTCGCGAGACGTGGCGTCGACGTGGTGCCATCCGGCAACGGAAATTGACCGAGATAGCAGAAGTAGCGCTGCCGCAACGCGCCGCACAGCGACGACAACAACGTGCACAGCGTGTCGAAATCGGTGGCTGCCGATAACGCGTTCAGGCCATCGGCAAACGAGCGATGAGGGAGACGGCGCGTGGCTTGCATGGCATGACGATGTAGGGAACATGTTTCGCTTGTAGCATGCGTCTCATGAGCGCGCGCATCGTCGGTTGCTGAGTCGGTGTGCGAGGCGTCGCCGTGCTGTCGCTATCGCACGTCATCGCATGCCCTGGCATCACGTGTGCACAACGGCAACGCCGCGAACTCGCCGATAACGCAGGGCGCGACATAACGTCGCATGCGAATTCTGCTGCACCGTCTACTGTTGATGGATATCGGACGAATCCCGCATCGCAGCGAAGTGCATCGTGCGATGGATGGGTAGGGCGATGCGAGGGCAGACGTCGGGAGCGAGTGCGGAGCATCGATTTCCGAAGTTGTCGATCAGGGTATTCAGGACACCGCAACGAGTGCCGTCGTGTTGCAATGTGTCAAACCGGCGACGCATAGGGAGTATCCCGTAGTTGCCCGGCCGCTGGGATTTTTCGCTAGGGGAATTACCGGATTTCCCTTTTGCATCAATGGGTTCAGGAGGATGCTATGGCGCGCCAAATACTCGGTATCAATGTTGTCGCTTGGAGAATGCGCGTTCTATAATGCGGCAGTTTGTCGCGGCCCGGACGCATCAAGTTCCCGGCCGTCGGACATGAAAGACCCAAAATGCCCCACGGGTGACGGCGATGCTCGCAGCCTCTTCTTCCGATGCCGGATCGGTGACGAAGGAATGGACGCACAAGCGTAACTGCGCGATATCGCCGCGCCAGTTTGTCCTGTTCTACCTGTCGTTGGCCGCCGTTTCATTGGGTGTTGCCTTGATTGCGGCGTGGCGCGGTGGGTGGTTGGTCTTGCCGTTCACAGGCCTGGACTTGCTCGTGGTGGGCGTTGCGTTCGTCATTCATGCCCGGCATGCCACAGATTACGAGGTCATTCGGTTGTCGCCCGTGAGCCTAGTGGTCGAGCAACGTTCAGCACAGAGGTTGACGCAATTCGAGTTCAATCCCCGCTGGGTGCGCATCGACATCGAGAAGCCGCCGCGTACGCGCATTGTCTTGCGCTCGGGCAGCCGCTCGGTCACCGTCGGTGCCTATCTTGCGCCGCATCGCCGCGAAACGTTTGCGCGCGAGCTGCGCCGTTGTCTTGCCCAACAGGCCTGAGAGAGATGGAGACGATCTCGGGCGACCGCCAGGGAGGATTTGGATGGTAATTTTGGGTAAGGAAGCTATGAAAAAAACGAAACACGCCTTGGCGGCTTTCCTTGCGGGCGCCTCACTGCTCGCCGGCGCTCCGGCACTGGCGGCGGTCACGGATATGCCGGGGGGGCCGGCCGTCAACGAACTCAACTTCCAGCCGCCGGTCACGAAACTCGCGGAAGAGCTTCACAGCCTTCACACCATGATGTTGATCATCTGTCTGGTGATCTTCCTCGCGGTGTTCGGCGTGATGTTCTACTCGATCATCAAGCACCGCAAATCCAAAGGCCATCAGCCCGCGAATTTCCATGAAAGCACCACGGTCGAGGTGATCTGGACGGTCGTACCGTTCATCATCGTGATTCTCATGGCGCTGCCCGCCACGAAGACCGTTGTCGCCATGAAAGACACCACCAACGCCGACATCACGATCAAGGTGACCGGCTACCAGTGGAAATGGGGCTACGACTACCTGAAGGGCGACGGCGAGGGCATCAAGTTCCTCTCCACGCTTTCCACGCCGCGCAATCAGATCGACGGCACGGAGCCCAAGAGCAACACGTATCTCCAGGAAGTCGACAACCCGATGGTCGTGCCGGTCAACAAGAAGGTGCGTCTGATCACCACGGCCAACGACGTCATTCACTCGTTCTACGTGCCGGCGTTCGGTATCAAGCAGGATGCTATTCCGGGCTTCGTGCGCGATACCTGGTTCAAGGCGGAAAAGGTCGGCGAGTATCGCGGCTTCTGTACGGAGCTGTGCGGCAAGGAACACGCGTTCATGCCGGTCGTCGTGAAGGTGGTTTCGGAAGACGACTACAACAAGTGGGTCGACACGCAGAAGAAGGCGATGGCGGCGTCGGCCGACGATCCGAACAAGACCTACACCGTGCAGGAATTGATGGAGCGCGGCCAGAAAGTCTACGCGTCGAATTGCGCGGTGTGCCACCAGCCGAACGGCAAGGGCGGCGGTGCGTTCCCGGCGCTCGATGGCGGCAAGATCGTGACGGGTCCGGTGGCTGACCACATCAGCATCGTGCTGCATGGCAAGAATGCGATGCCGAACTGGTCGCATCTGAATGACGTGGAGCTTGCGGCCGTCATCACGTACGAGCGCAATTCGTGGAGCAACAAGACCGGCGACGTCATTCAGCCGGCGCAGGTGCGCGAAGCGCGCGGCAACAAGTCGGCCAATGCGGCCGGTGCCGCCGATGCTGCCGTCAGTGCAGCGAAGAACAGCTAAGTCGTTCGACCAGTTCGAAGCAAGGAGATTGGGTATGAGTTCCATCGCTCACGATCACGTGGCGGGTCACGACGATCACGCGCACGACCATCCGCACGGATGGCGTCGCTGGCTGTTCGCGACGAATCACAAGGACATCGGCACGATGTACATGATCTTCTCGTTCGTCATGCTGCTCTCGGGCGGCGTGATGGCGCTGATGATCCGTGCGGAATTGTTCGAACCGGGCCTGCAGTTCATTCGTCCGGAGTTCTTCAATCAGCTCACCACGATGCACGGGCTGGTGATGATTTTCGGCGCGATCATGCCGGCGTTCGTGGGCTTCGCGAACTGGATGATCCCGTTGCAGATCGGCGCGTCGGACATGGCGTTTGCGCGCATGAACAACTTCAGCTTCTGGTTGCTGCCGGTCGGCGGTCTGCTGCTCATCTCGTCGTTCCTCGTGCCGGGCGGCGCCACGGCTGCCGGCTGGACGATGTACGCACCGCTGTCGGTGCAGATGGGACCGGGCCAGGATCTGGCGATCTTCGGTGCGCACATTCTCGGCGCGTCGTCGATCATGGGCGCGATCAACATCATCGTCACGATCCTGAACATGCGCGCACCGGGCATGACGCTCATGAAGATGCCGATGTTCGTGTGGACGTGGCTGATCACCGCCTATCTGCTCATCGCCGTGATGCCGGTGCTCGCCGGTGCGATCACCATGCTGCTGACCGACCGCCACTTCGGCACGTCGTTCTTCAACGCAGCGGGCGGCGGCGACCCGGTCATGTACCAGCACATCTTCTGGTTCTTCGGACACCCGGAGGTGTACATCATGATTCTGCCGGCGTTCGGGATCGTGTCGCAGGTGATTCCGGCGTTCTCGCGCAAGCCGCTGTTCGGCTATAGCTCGATGGTGTACGCCACGGCATCGATCGCGATTCTGTCGTTCATGGTGTGGGCGCACCACATGTTCGTGACGGGTATGCCGGTCACGGGCCAGTTGTTCTTCATGTACGCGACGATGCTGATCTCGGTGCCCACGGGCGTGAAGGTCTTCAACTGGGTCGCCACGATGTGGAAGGGCGCGCTCACGTTCGAGACGCCGATGCTCTTCTCCGTCGGCTTCCTCTTCGTGTTCACGATGGGCGGCTTCACGGGGCTGATCCTCTCGCTCGCCCCGCTCGACATTCAGATGCACGGCACTTACTACGTGGTGGCGCACTTCCACTACGTGCTAGTGGCCGGGTCACTCTTCGCGTTGTTCTCAGGGTTCTATTACTGGGTACCGAAGTGGACCGGCCACATGTACAACGAGTGGCGTGGCAAATTCCACTTCTGGGGCTCGCTCATCACGTTCAACGTGACGTTCTTCCCGATGCACTTCCTGGGGCTGGCCGGCATGCCGCGTCGCTACGCCGACTATCCGGCGCAGTTCACGGACTTCAACCAGTTGGCGACCATCGGCGCCTTCGGCTTCGGTCTGATGCAGGTGTACTTCCTGTTCTGGGTGGCGCTGCCGACGTGGCGCGGCGGCAAGGCGGCGGAAGCCAAGCCGTGGGACGGTGCGGAAGGGCTGGAGTGGACCGTGCCGAGTCCGGCGCCGTTCCATACGTTCGAGACGCCGCCGAAGGTGCATTGATCATGGCGCTCAGTCCTGAACAGCGCGCGAGGAACCTGCGCACCGGGCTGATTCTCGGCTCGGTGGTGCTGGTGTTCTTCGTCGGTGTGATGATCAAGACCAAACTTCTGGGCGGTATCTGAATGGGCGGCCTGCGACGCATCAACGTGCGCACCTTCAGCAAGTTGTTGCTGCTGGTCGCGGTGATGTTCGGCTTCGGATACGCGATGGTGCCGTTCTACCGCGCGTTCTGCGATCTCGTGGGCATCAACCAGCTGGGCGATCGCACGACCGAAATCAGCGCGCGCAATTCGCAGGTCGACGAGAGCCGCACGATTACCGTCGAGTTCGACGCCAACGCGCAGGGACCGCTGCGCTTCAAGCCGGCGAAGAGCAGTCTGACGGTGCACCCGGGGCAGATCGCGACCATCGAGTACGAAGTGGCGAATCAGCAGCCGCACGAAGTTCGCGCGCAGGCGATTCCGAGTTACGCCCCGGCACAGGCGGCGAGCTACTTCAAGAAGATCGAGTGTTTCTGCTTCACGCAGCAGACGCTCAGGGCCGGCGAGGCCAAGGAGTTTCCGGTGGTGTTCGTGGTGGACACGAAGCTGCCCAAGGATGTGAATACGATCACGCTGTCCTATACTTTTTTTGATCTCGGCAAGAACGATGCCAATCAGCGCGATCAGCGCGCGGACGCCCCGACGGGTTCGCAGGTTGGCGAGGTGAACGCAGGAGCGACAGGAGGAGGCAAGGGCGGCAATGGATGACCTGAAGGAGGCGACCCAGCGCAAGCTGTCGTTCGTCCAGACCATCGGTGCGGTGTTCTGGTCGTTTTTCGGCGTGCGCAAGGGGCGCGATCACGATCGCGACATGGCACAGCTCAACCCTGTGCATCTGATTGTGGCGGGGTTGATCGGGGGCATCCTGTTTGTCGTGGCGCTGGTGCTGTTGGCGAAGCTCGCCATTCGGCTCGCGACGTGAATGGCATAGACAAAGAGAACCAAGCCTGGAGAGATAAGAATGAGTGGTCAACACCAAACGGCGCCTTACTACTTCGTACCGGCGCCCTCGCGCCATCCGGTGAGTTGCAGCGTCGGCCTGCTGGTGGTGCTCGGTTCGGCCGCCGCGTGGGTCAACGGCCAATCGTGGGCGCCGTGGACAGCGTTGCTCGGCCTGCTGTGGGTGCTGTGGGTACTGCGTGCCTGGTTCGGCGACTCCATCGCGGAGTCGGAGGGCGGTCTGTACGGGCGACGCATCGACGTGTCCTACCGCTGGGGCATGAGCTGGTTCATCTTCTCCGAGGTGATGTTCTTCGCGGCGTTCTTCGGTGCGCTGTTCTACGCACGCACGCTGGCAATGCCGTGGCTCGGCGACCTCGATAACAAGCTGCTGTGGCCCGACTTCACCGCCGTGTGGCCGAATGCCGGTCCGGCAGGCGTGGTCGATGCGTTCGAGACGATGGGCCCGTGGCCGATCCCGACGCTCAACACGGCACTGCTGCTGACCTCGGGCGTCACGCTCACGATCTCGCACCACGCGCTGCGTGCGAACCATCGTGGCAGCGCGATCTTCTGGCTGTTCGCCACCGTCGTGCTCGGCTTCGTCTTCCTCGGCTTCCAGGCGTACGAATATCACCACGCCTACACCGAACTGAACCTGAAGCTGACCTCGGGCGTGTATGGCTCGACGTTCTTCCTGCTCACGGGTTTCCACGGGTTCCACGTGATGTTGGGCGCGATCATGCTCTCCGTGATGCTGATCCGTCTGATGAAGGGGCACTTCACGCCGGATCATCACTTCGGCTTCGAAGGCGCCGCATGGTACTGGCACTTCGTGGACGTGGTGTGGCTCGGGTTGTACGTCGTGGTCTACTGGCTCTGACGTCGATACCGATCTCGCTCTGGGACGCCGCCGGTTTCCGGCGGCGTTTGTATTTCCGCGACGGTTGTCCGACGGATTGCCGGGCGGCCGGTTGATGTGCTGAAACGGGAGACATTGCCGGATAGGCCAGTAGGGGCTTTCAGGGCGATATCGGCGCAAAGTAGGCGCAATGCGGCCTTATGTCGCACGAGGCTGGATGCCCCGAACGTGGCGACGTTGTGCCCTGTTGTGCGATGCCTTGCGAGCGTCGAGCGGCAGAATCCGGCAGAAAGCAGGGAGAACGCGGGACGCCAGCGCGAGAAAGGACGAAGGTGGGGTTGGGTGCGGCGATTTGCCGCAGGAGTGTGGCGCGGGACTCAGTATCGTATGCCCGTGCTGTGAATCCAGCCCATCCAGTTGGCAAACAGGATGAGCAGGAACAGCGTCACCGACAGGCCGACACGCACCGCAAGCGATTGCACGGTGCGATTCGATCGGCCCTTGTCCCGCATCATGAAAAACAATGCGGACGCCAGACTGCCGAGAATCAGGACGAAGGCGATGGCAACGATGATGCGCATGATCTGTCCGATGACGGGAATTCGTCATTATCGGGCAACGCATCCGCGCTGGCACGCTGCAATGCAGTGTGGCGCCCCGGCGTTGCACTTCATCGAACGACAGCCGGACAAGGAACGTACGTGTTGAAAACCCTTTTGCGCGGTATGCGACCGGTGCCGGCGGTGCTGATTCTGCTGGGCGTGATCCTCACCGCAGCGCTCGGCGTGTGGCAATACCAGCGCGCGCAGATGCGTCTGGCGCGTCAGGCGCAGATCGAGCAGGCCGAACACGCGCCGGTGGTGGCGCTCGGCGCGCAGACGTATGCGATAGACGACGTCACGCATCGTCGCGTTCGTGTGACGGGGCGCTTTCTGCGCAACCGCGTGGTGTATCTGGATAACCGCCCGCGCAACGAGCTGCCCGGTTTCTACGTGGTGATGGCGTTGCAGGTGTCGCCGGATCACGTGGTGCTCGTCAATCGCGGGTGGTTGCCGCGCGACTTGCGTGATCGCACGTCGATCATGCCGTACGCCACGCCGGCCGGAGACGTCACCATCGAAGGCATTGCTGCGCCCGATCCGTCGCGCGCCTTCGAACTGGGACATGGCGGCTCGGCGGCGGGAATGTCGATTCGTCAGAATCTCGATGTGGCGGATTACGCGCGCGAGACCTCGCTGCCGCTGCAACCGTTCGTCATCATGCAGACGAACGACACGGGCGACCATTTGCTGCGCGACTGGCCGGCGCCGGCGACCGGCGCGGATCGCAACTATGGTTATATGGCGCAGTGGTTCGGCATGTCGCTGATTCTGGCGCTGCTGGGACTGCGTCTGGCGTATCGGCGTGGACGCCGGATGGCTACGGCCACCGACGATTTCAAGCGGGCATGACGGCATAGGGATACAGGGCAAAGATGAGTGCAGACGTGAGGACCGACATGAGTGCCGATGCAAGCGCCGGACGCACCGGCACCCCCGCCATCGACCCGGTGCAGCGACGCCGCGCGCGTCGCATGCTCGTGTTGCTGTTCGCCGTGTGCGCGGCGCCGGCAGTGGCCGCGTATCTGATGTATTACGTTTTCAAGCCGCAGGGCGGTACGTCTGCCTACGGCAAGCTGATCGAACCGCAGCGTCCGCTGCCTGCGCTGGTGGTGCACGACGACGAGACGGGCGAAGACCTCCCGTTATCGTCGTTGCGCGGCAAGTGGCTGATGATCAGCGCGGACACGGCCACCTGTGACGAGAATTGCGTGAGCAAGCTCTTCTATATGCGGCAGATCCGCGTGTTGCAGGGCAACGAACGCACACGCGTGGAAACGCTCTGGCTGGTGACGGACGGCGCGCCGGTATCGAAGCAGATCGACGGCGCCTATGAAGATACCCGCCGCCTGCGCGCCGATCCGATCGCACTCGCCTCGTGGCTACCGACGCAGGACGGCACAGGCCTGCGCGATCACATCTATCTGGTCGACCCGCTGGGCAACCTGATGATGGCGTTTCCCAAGAATGCGGACCCGGGCAAGATCAAAAGCGATCTGTCGCGACTGCTGAAGTGGTCGGGTACGGGTTGAGGGGCGGGGTGAGCGCTCGCCGACGTGGCGACGACACACTGCCATCTCACAAGACAGTCCGTGCGCGAGGGCGCGCCGGATACGACGAAGAATTGATGCGGAACTGACGTAATACCGATGCTTTACCTTCTGGAACTGGGCTTCATCGGCCTGTGTATCGCGGTGCTGCCGCTGGGCTGGGTGCTGCTGCGCCGCGACGCCAACAAGTACCGCAAACTGGCCTGGGTGACGACCTTTCTCACGCTCGACCTGATCATGTTCGGCGGTTTCACGCGCCTGACGGACTCGGGGCTGGGGTGTCCCGACTGGCCGGGGTGCTACGGCACCTCGTCGCCGTTCGCCGCACACGCCGACATCCACGAGGCGCAGATGCTGCTGCCCACGGGCCCGGTGACCTTCGTGAAGGCATGGATCGAGATGATCCATCGCTATTTCGCCATGGCGGTCGGCGTGCTCATCATCACGCTGATGGTGATGGCGTGGGTCAAGCGCCGCGAACTGAAGCAATCGCCGTGGCTCGCCACGTGGCTGCTGGTGCTCATGTGTGTGCAAGGGGCGTTCGGTGCCTGGACCGTCACGATGAAGCTGCAACCCGTGATCGTCTCCATTCACCTGATGTTGGCGCTCACATTGCTGGGGTCGCTGGCGTGGCTGGCATCGCGACAGATGCCGCTGGCGAGCGTGGCGGCCGATGCCGGGGCGTTGCGCTGGCGCTGGGCGGCGTTGATCGGTCTGGCGCTGCTCGTCTTCCAGATTGCCCTTGGCGGATGGGTAAGTACCAACTACGCTGTATTGGCATGTACCGACTTCCCAACGTGTCAGGGTCAGTGGATACCGTCGATGGACTTCCATAACGGCTTCAGGCTATGGCGAGAACTGGGCAAAACCGCCGGGGGCGAGGTGATTCCGATGGACGCGCTCGTGGCGATTCATTGGGCGCACCGCACGTTTGCCGTCGTCGTGGTGCTGTATCTGGCGTGGCTGGCGAGCGTGCTGCGACGTCATGCCGCGCTCAGAAAGCTCTCAATTCTGGTATTGATACTGGTGCTCGTGCAATTTGCCACGGGACTGTCGAACATCGTTTTCCAGTGGCCGTTGCTCAACGCCATCGCGCATAACGGCGGGGCGGCGGTCCTGCTGCTTTTGCTCGTCATGTTAAACTACCGCATTCGCGCCGCCCGCCATATCGAAGCGGCGCGTGTTGCGTCCGGCCTGATGAATCAGGCAGACCTTCCGGCCCGCCAGCAGTCTCTCTCCGCGGAACCGGCCGCCGCACCGCTCGGCGCTCCTTCTGCGCCGTCTGGCCCGGCGTAGCGCATTGCCTTCAGAGTGTATGAAAAGCACGACCCTTCCCCATCCGCCGGCTAGCCGTATCGCGCAGTACTGGGCGCTGACCAAGCCCCGCGTGACGCAGCTCGCCGTCTTCTGTGCCGTGATCGGCATGTTCCTGTCCACGCGCGGCATGGTGCCGTGGCAGGTGCTGATCGGCGGCACCATCGGTATCTGGCTGCTCGCCGGATCGGCCTTTGCCGTGAACTGTCTGATCGAGCAACGTGTGGACGCGCTCATGCGCCGCACCGCGTGGCGTCCGTCCGCGCGCGGCGAGATCGCCCCGTGGCAGATCATCGTCTTCTCGACGATCCTGGGCGCCGCCGGCATGGTGGTGCTCTACACGTTCACCAATGCGCTGACGATGTGGCTCACACTGGGCACGTTCGTCGGTTATGCCCTGATCTACACCATCATCCTCAAGCCCTCCACGCCGCAGAACATCGTGATCGGCGGTGCTGCCGGTGCAATGCCCCCGGCGCTCGGCTGGGCGGCCGCGACCGGTGCCGTGCCGGCCGATGCGTGGATTCTGGTGCTCATCATCTTCGTCTGGACGCCGCCGCACTTCTGGGCGCTCGCGCTGTATCGCCGTCAGGACTACGTGAACTCCGGTTTGCCGATGCTGCCGATCACGCATGGCGAGAAGTACACGCGCCTGCAGATCCTGCTGTACAGCGTGGTGCTGTTCGCCGTGTCGCTGCTGCCGTTTGCGCATCGCATGAGCGGTTATCTGTATCTCGCGTCTGCGGTCGTGCTCTCGGGCATCTTCCTCGGTTACGCCATCAAGCTGTGGCGCAAGTATTCCGACGAGCTCTCGCGTTCGATGTTCCGCTACTCGATCGTCTATCTCTCGCTGCTGTTCGCAGCGCTGCTGGTCGATCACTACGTGCAGATCTATCTGCTCGGCTGATCAGGCTTTAGCAAGAACCGGGCGGCGCCGGCTTTTCGATCCGCCCACGCTGCATCACGACGACAGGCGCGTTACGGTATTCTCTGCCGGCGCGCCTGTTGGTTTTTCGGAAGGCGTTTTTTCCATACGTTCTGGGGTCATTCGTTCATGAATCTTGCTGTCATCTGGTTGCGCCGCGCGATGTTGCTCATGGGGCTCACTGTGCTTCTCGCCGCGTGCGGCAAGGACGGCCCGACGTTCACGAGTCTCGATATCACCGGCAACAAGGAATTCGCGCAGAACTTCTCGTTGCAGGACCCGCAGGGCAAGACGCGCACGCTGGCCGACTACAAGGGTAAGGCGGTGGTGATGTTCTTCGGTTACACGCATTGCCCTGACGTTTGCCCGACCACGATGGCCGAACTCAATCAGGTTATGCAGAAGCTCGGCGCCGACGACGCACAGCGCGTGCAGGTGCTCTTCGTGACGGTCGATCCGCAACGTGACACGCCGGAGTTGATGGGCCAGTACGTGCCGGCGTTCAACCCGGCCTTCGTCGGATTGCGTCCGGCGGACGATGCGGCGCTCAAGGAAGTCACCAAGTCGTTCCGTGTGGTCGTGAACAAGGTCGAAGGCTCGACGCCGAACAACTACACCATCGATCACACCGCTGGCATCTACGTCTTTGATCCGAACGGACAACTGCGCCTATTCATGCGTCCGGACGAACCCGTCGACGCGATGGCGAAGGATCTGAAGACATTGCTGAGCTGAGTTGAACTGAGAGGTTTCGACCCGTGCGCGAACAGGGGCGAGCCTCACCGGCCCAAAAAAATCGCGCCCCTTGAGGCGCGATTTTTCATTTCCGGCGTCATGTTTGCTACGCCCCGAGCACCGCAGCGCCCGACGCGTATCGTCAGTCTCAACTACCTTCCTGACTCCGACGCTCCAGATCGTCGTGCGCTTCGAACCACATCACGTTGATGATGCCGAACGCGAGCGCGAGGCCAAGGCCGAGAATCCAAGAGAAGTACCACATGTCGCGACTCCTTGATCAGTACATCGTGTGCGGGTTGTCGTTGACCGTCTCGATCGTCACGCGGCCACGGATCACGCGATACACCCAGCCGGTGTAGAGCAGGATGATGGGCAGGAAGACGATCACGGCGATCAGCATGATTTGCAGCGTGAGCTGGCTCGACGTGGCGTCCCAGACCGTTAGGCTGCTGCCCGGCGCGGTGGCGGACGGCATGACGAACGGGAACATCGAGAAGCCGGCGGTGAGGATGATCCCGGCCATCATCAGCCCGGTCACGACGAACGTCCAGGCATAGGCGCGGCTCGTGGCGAGCAACGCCGCGAGCAGGGCGCACAGGCAGGCCACGACCGGCGCCGCGATCATCCACGGATAGGTGTGATAGTTCGTGAGCCACAGCCCCGGCCCCGTGGTGACCTGCTTGAGCAGCGGGTTGGCCGGCGAATCGGTCGGGCCCATCTGCGTGATGGCGAAGCCGTCGACGTGCGTCGCGACCAGCACCCCCGCCACGAGGAACAGCAGCAGCGTGCCGAGCGCGGTGAAGCGCATGATGCGTCCGGCGCGCGCCGCCACGATCGGGTCGGCCTTCATGCGCAGGTGTGCCGCGCCGTGCGTGAGCAGCATCAGCAGGCTCACCAGCCCGCACAGCAGCGCGAACGGGTTGAGCAGCGCCCAGAACGATCCGGTGTACGTGGAGCGCAGAGTGTTGTCGAACGAGAACGGCAGGCCGAGCAGCAGGTTGCCGAAGGCCACACCGAACACCAGCGACGGCACCGTGCTGCCGACGAACAGCGCCCAGTCCCATGACGTACGCCAGCGTGCGCTCGGCAGCTTGTTGCGATAGTCGAAGCCGACCGGCCGCAGGAACAGCGCGAACAGCACCAGCAGCAGCGCCCAGTACAGGCCGGAGAACGCCGCCGCGTAGACGAGCGGCCACGCGGCGAACATCGCGCCGCCGGCCGTCACGAACCAGACCTGATTGCCCTCCCACGTGGGGGCGACGGTGTTGATGATGACGCGTCGCTCCGCGTCGTTCTTGCCGAGGAAGGGCAGCAGCGTGCCGGTGCCCATGTCGAAGCCGTCGAAGAAGGCGAAGCCGATCAGCAGCACGCCGATGAGCACCCACCAGATCAGCTTGAGTACGGTGTAATCGATCATCATGATGTGGTTTCTCCCTGACGATCAGACCGAAGTGGCCGGACGGTCGCTTGCGATGGCAGACCCGCCGGATCCTTGCGTCTCGAAGTGATAGCGGCCGGTGTGCAGCGACGACGGGCCGAGCTTGACGTACTTCACCATCAGGAACATTTCAATGATGAGCAGCGCGGTGTAGAAGATGATGAATCCCGCGAGGCTCATGTACAGATCGGTAGCCGAGAGCGACGATGTGGAGAGATGCGTCGGCAGAATGCCGGCGATGGTCCACGGCTGACGCCCCACTTCGGCGACGATCCAGCCGAACTCGGCCGCGAGCCACGGCAGCGGAATCGCCCACACGCACCAGCGCAGGAACCATGCCGAGCGCGGCTTGAGCAGACGGCGTCGCGCGCACAGCCAGAACGCCCACAGGAACGTGAACAGGAACAGGAAGCCGAGGCCGACCATGATGCGGAACGACCAGAACACGGGCGCGACCGGCGGAATCGTGTCGTTGGCCGCCATGTGGATCTGTTCGGGCGTGGCGTCGACGACGTTCGGTGTGTACTTCTTGAGCAGCAGGCCGTAACCGAGATCGTCTTTGTACTTGTCGAACTCGGCACGCACCGCGGGCGACGTATCGCCGCTACGCAGCTTTTCGAGCGCCGCGAACGCCAGCATGCCGCGCTTAATGTTGTCCTTGTGCTCGTCGCGCAATTGCGTGAGACCGATCACCGGTGTGTCGACCGAGCGCGTGGCGATCAGACCCATCGCCCAGGGAATCTTCACCGCGTAGTCGGTGCGCTCTTCCTTCTGATTCGGGAAGCCGAACAGCGTGAACGATGCGGGCGGTTTGGCCGTCTCCCATTCCGCCTCGATGGCGGCGAGCTTGACCTTCTGCACTTCACCCGTGGTGTAGCCCGACTCGTCGCCCAGCACGATGACGGAGAGGGTCGAGGCCAGCCCGAAGCCCGCAGCGACCGCGAAGGAGCGCAACGCGAACGGCACGTCGCGACGCTTGAGCAGGTACCACGCGGAGATGCCGAGCACGAACATGGCGGCGGTCACGTAACCGGCCGAGAGCGTATGCACGAACTTCACCTGCGCCACCGGGTTGAAGACTACTTCCCAGATGCTGTTGAGCTCCATGCGCATGGTCTCGTAATTGAAGTGCGCGCCGACCGGATTGTTCATCCAGCCGTTCGCCACGAGAATCCACAGCGCGGAGAGGTTCGAGCCGAGGGCCACCGCGAACGTCGTCGCCAGGTGGCCGATGCGCGAGAGCTTGTTCCATCCGAAGAAGAACAGGCCGACGAACGTCGCTTCGAGGAAGAACGCCATCAACCCTTCGATGGCGAGTGGCACACCGAAGATGTCGCCAACGTAATGGGAGTAGTACGCCCAGTTGGTCCCGAACTGGAATTCGAGCGTGAGACCGGTGGTCACGCCCATCGCAAAGTTGATCAGGAAGAGCTTGCCCCAGAACTGGGTCATGTCCTTGTAGATCTGCTTGCCGGTCATCACGTAGACCGACTCCATGATGACGAGCAGCCACGACAGGCCCAGTGTGAGCGGGACGAACAGGAAGTGATACAGCGCCGTTATGGCGAACTGCAAGCGCGAGAGGTCGACGACTTCGCTACTGATCATGGCGGACACCTTGATTTTTGGTGGGGGACTGCGCTTCGACGGCCTGCGGCCCGATGAGGGCGCGGGCCACGACGTCCGGCGGCAACTGCATGTGCTTGGCCATCGGAGCGTCGAAGAACGCGTGCTTCAGAATGAAAAGGAGTACTACCTTGATCGCGAGTACGATCAGGATTTCGAGGGCAAAGCGGGAAGGGCGGGTGCGCCAGCGCCGGATTATCCAGGCTAGTGCGCCGGATGCCGGTGGGGCGGCGGATGCGGTGGCTGACGTCGATGTCGGTGCGCCGCCTGGTGCGTTGCCTGACGACACGACAGCGGCGGCGGTCGCGGCGAGAGGCTTCGGACTGCTAGGAGAGTGGGTGTCCATCCGTGACGGCTCCTGGCGTCGAAAGTCGTGTGTTGGGAACAGCGTCGACTTTCGGCGCATTTTGCCTTATCGCTTGAAAATGTCAAACCGCAGCGCACGGGGGCGGATGACACGCAGATGACGCTGGTTCGATGCGGATCTGCCGCCACGAGCGTGGCAGATGAGAAGCGGATTCGAGACAAGGGTCCGGCGCGGCGAACGGCCCCCGGGCCGTCCTTCGCACGTAGCATGGCCACGTACGAGCCGATTCTATCGACGGGCCTGGGGCACGACCTTGCGATGCATCAAGTCTCGCGCAGATGGCGGGTGAACTTTCGATGGACAAAAAAAGCCCCGTGAATGTCACGGGGCTTTGTCGGCCTTTATGGGGCTTGGCTGCCGGCGGTTTTCTGCCGGCGCGGAGCCGGGTGTCGTGTGGCAATTTGTCGCGTGTTGCCTGGGACGTCCCCGACTCGGGTGTTACGCGTGCATCGTCACATCGTCAGGCGCGCCGCCATCAGGCGTACGCTTGCAGTGCACCCTTCATCTTCTTCATCGCGGCCACTTCGATCTGGCGGATGCGCTCGGCGGACACGCCGAATTCGTCAGCCAGCTCGTGCAACGTGGCGCCACCGCTGCCGTCGTCGGCGACCGACAGCCAGCGCGCTTCGATGATGCGGCGGCTACGCGGGTCGAGACGGCCGAGCGCCGTTTGCAGACCATCGCTTTGCAGATGGTCGCGCTCGCGCGCTGCGATCACGGCGGTCGGCTCCTGATGGGAGTCGGCCAGATAGGCGATCGGGGCGAAGCTTGCGCTGTCGCCGTCGTCGCTATGACCTTCGAGCGCGATATCGCCGCCCGACATGCGGGTTTCCATCTCGATGACGTCTTCACGCTTGACGTTCAGATCGCGGGCGACCTGATCGATCTCTTCCGGCGTGAAGGCCTGAAGGCCCTGCTTCTGGCTGCGCAGGTTGAAGAACAGCTTGCGCTGCGCCTTGGTCGTGGCGACCTTGACCGTGCGCCAGTTCTTCAACACGTATTCGTGAATCTCGGCCTTGATCCAGTGCATGGCGTACGACACGAGCCGGACACCCTGCGTCGGGTCGAAGCGCTTGACGGCCTTCATCAGGCCGATATTGCCTTCCTGAATCAGGTCCGCATGCGGCAGGCCGTAACCGAGGTAGTTACGCGCGATCGAGACCACCAGACGCAGGTGCGAGAGCACGAGCTGACGAGCGGCTTCGAGGTCGTCTTTTTCACGCAGACGCTTGGCGAGCGACTGCTCTTCCTCGGCGGAAAGCATGGGAATGCGATGGACAGCCTGAATATAGCTGTCGATATTGCCCAGACTGCCCGGCAGCATCAACGCCGACGGGGCAAGAGCGAGGGCACGCGAATTCGGCGCCGTGCCGGTGGCCGGCGTCGTCGGATGCTTGTTGGCGGCAGTACTCAAGTGGTGGACTCCTGGTTAGCCTCTGGGAAAGCATTTTAGCACTCTCTTTCGATGAGTGCTAAAGACGTTAGAACCCTTACCGGGCGGGAAGTTTCCGGTGTCTCGGGGTTTTCCAGCACCCCCCGTCAAACGGGAGAAGTCACTGGCGCAAACGTGACTCGGATGGTGTAAATTGCAACCCAAGCCGCGAGCGAATAGTGATGGCGAAGACGGGAGGATCAGCATGGCTGGCAAGCACATTGACGAGGTGCGGCGACGCGAATCGGCGCGCTTCGAGGCGATGATCGACGGCAATATCGACGTGCTCGAAACGCACCTTGCGGATGGTCTGTTCTACGTCCATTCGAACGGCAAACGCGAGTCGAAAGGCGAATTTCTCAACGCCCTCAGCTCGGGCCGCCGGAAATACGCCGCCATCGATGTCACTTCCCAGGAGCTACGCGAATTCGGCGACACGGTCGTCGTGACTGGCAAACTCGACGTCGAGCTGGAAACCGCGACCGGCTCACTCAACTCTCAGATGGTCTACACCGCCGTGCATGTGCTCGAAGCCGGTGTCTGGCATCTGATCTCGTGGCAGGCGACCCGCATGGCGCCGTCGGACTGACATCTCCGGCGGCGCTTTTCCATGCTTCCCATGGGTTGCTGCGTCACCCGCCTCTCGCCCGACACGGATCGGGCGTCCTCTCCAAAACAGAAGATTTGATGGCTTTCGGGATGAATTGTTCCGAAAAAATCGGATTTTTCTTAGGTATTTCGCGTTTGCGTCGGAATTCGAGCGAATAGCCGACGTTGCGGGCGTAATGCAGGGGCGCGGTAGGAAACCTGTCTCACGTAGCGACGCCAAGCCGCTACGACGGTCGGTATCGTCGGTATCGTCGATGCCGGGCGCCAGATCGCGCCGCGGCGCCGCCGATCACCCTGTAGTCCCGAGTGCCTGACAAATCACTTCGACTTGACGGGCGATCGGGGCGGGCACCGGAACGTCGTCCGCGAGCACGGCCTCGATCCACCGGGCGGTGGCCGGCGCGCCGGCGGCAGGGAGTGACGGCGGCGTGCCGGTGGCGCCTTCCTCGGCCGATTGCCACAGACGGTAGGTGCCGTCCGAGAAGCCCTCGATGGCGGTCTGACGCCGGGCGTCGGCGACAGGTTCGCCTTCGGTGCCGCGAGCGAGCAGCACGCCCGGGGCGGCGCTGTTGGCAGCGTCGGCGAACATCTCGCCCAACGTCTCCCGATACTCCGGATGGGTGTAGTTCACCAGACGCAGCGCCGGTCCGGCGAACGGTTGCAACAGCTTCACGACCGTATGCCCAGAATTGCGTACGCCCAGCGGTGCGCGCATCTCCAGCAGGCGTTCCAGCGCGGGCGAGAGCGCGGCGATCGGCAGATAGGCGACGCGCCGGGCGCGCAGCGCCGCTTCGGCTTCGGCGGCCGAGCCGCACGCGTGATGTCCCAGTTCCGCAAAAATCGCTTGCGTGCCGACGCGATTCACCCCGCTGTGATGTTGCCCGTGGACCAGCACCGGGATGCCCTCGCGTGCGAGCAACAATGCCAGCAGGGGCGTCAGATTCGGCTGTTTTCGCGCGCCGTTGTAGCTGGGCAGGAGCACGGGAGGCGGCGCGTCGGTCGGTGCGACGAGCGGCGTGAAGGTGGCATGCGCCGCGTCGAGCATGGCGCGCAGTTCGACGGGGGTCTCGCCCTTGATGCGATACGCGATCAGCACGCCGCCCAGCTCGGCGGGCGACACGCGTCCGGCGAGGATGGCGTCGAACAGCGTGCGGGTTTCGTCGGCGCTCAGTGCGCGGGCACCCTTGGCGCCACGGGCGATGATCTTGAGCAGCGGGGCGCAGGCAAATGGGGCAGCGGAGGTCATGACGTTTCTGTCGACGTTCGTGGACGGATGCGAGGATGCATCCATCATACGCAATCATGTGTCATCGGGGCGAGCGCTTGCAGTACCATCTCGGGTTCGGATGCGACGTCTGACGCCGGGTACGGCCCACGCATCTCCCCCATTTCCGCTTTCGAGGTCTGCCATGTCCACGCTGTACAGCTATTTCCGCAGTTCCGCCGCGTATCGGGTGCGTATCGCTCTGAACCTGAAGGGGCTCGACTACGACACCGTACCGGTGCATCTGGTACGCGACGGCGGTGAACAGCTCAAGCCGGCCTACCGCGCGCTCAACGTCAATGCGCTGGTGCCGACGTTCGTCGACGGCGACGTGAACATCCACCAGTCGCTCGCCATCATCGAGTATCTGGAAGACGTGCATCCCACGCCCGCCCTCTTGCCGGCAGACCCTGTCGCACGTGCACAGGTGCGTGCGCTGGCGCTGGACATCGCGGCCGACATCCATCCGATCGACAACCTGCGCGTGCTGCGTTTCCTCAAGCACGACATGGGCGTGACGGAGGAGCAGAAGAACGCCTGGTACGTGCACTGGATCGTGGAAGGCTTCACGGCACTCGAAGCGCGCCTCGCGGCGCAGAAGGCACCGGGCAAGTTCGTGCTCGGCGACACGCCGACGCTTGCGGACTGCTGCCTCATCCCGCAGATCTACAACGCCAGACGCTTCAAGGTGGACCTCACGCCGTACCCGCGCATTGCGGCCATCGACGCACACTGCGCCACGCTCGAAGCGTTCCAGCGCGCGGCGCCTGAAGCCCAACCCGACGCAGAGTGAGAGAGTACGCAACTCGATGATCGATCCGGCTTTCTGGCGGGGCATGGCGCTCGGCGCCAGCCTCATCATGGCAATCGGTGCACAGAATGCATTCGTATTGCGTCAGGGGATTCTGAAGCGTCACGTAGGCGTGGTGGTGACGGTCTGCGCGATCTGCGACATGGTGCTGATCGCAGCGGGCGTGGCCGGCATGGGCGGCATCATCGCCGCGTATCCGAGCTTCATCACGATCGTGACGTGGGGCGGTGCGGCGTTCCTGTTTCTCTACGGCTTGCGCGCGTGGCGTGCAGCGTTTCGTGGCGTGGGGGCGTTGCAGGCGGACGGCAGCAAGGCTGCCACGCAGAACATGACGTGGCAGCGCGCAGTCGTGCTCGTGCTGATGCTCTCGCTGCTTAATCCGCACGTGTACCTTGACACGGTGATTCTGCTCGGCGGCATCGGGGCGCGTGAGACGGCGCCCGCCAACGTGTGGTTTGCCGGCGGTGCGATGATCGCGTCCGTGCTCTGGTTCACGACGCTGGGCTACGGCGCGCGGTTGCTGGCGCCGCTGTTCTCGCGCGCTCGCGCGTGGCAGATCCTCGACGGCTTCGTCGGCCTGATGATGTGGGGGCTATGCGCAGGGCTCGTCGCGCAGCAGATGTAACGACGGTTGAGGGATGAAAAACGAACGGCCCGCCACGAAAGTGTGCGGGCCGTTCGTTTTTTGCAGGCGCTTGTGCGCGCCGGGGATGCTTATGACGCTGACGACACTTATCCGAGCAACGCGTCGGCGAATTCGCGTGCCGAGAACGGTTGCAGGTCTTCGACCTTCTCGCCCACGCCGATGAAGTACACCGGCACCGGACGCTGACGTGCAATGGCCGCCAGAATGCCGCCCTTGGCGGTGCCGTCGAGCTTCGTCACGATGAGGCCGGTGAGCGTCAGCGCGTCGTCGAACGCCTTGACCTGCGCGAGTGCGTTCTGGCCGGTATTCGCGTCGATCACGAGCAGCACTTCGTGCGGCGCGCCGTCGGCGGCCTTGCCCAGCACGCGCTTGATCTTCTTGAGCTCTTCCATCAGATGCAACTGCGTGGGCAGACGGCCTGCCGTGTCCGCCATCACGATGTCGATCTTGCGGGCGCGCGCAGCGCTTACGGCGTCGAACACGACGGCGGCCGGATCGCCGCTTTCCTGTGCGACCACGGCCACGTTGTTACGCTCGCCCCAGATCGCCAGTTGCTCGCGAGCGGCGGCACGGAACGTGTCCCCGGCGGCGAGCAGCACGGACTGGCCGTAGTGCTGGAAATGCTTGGCGAGCTTGCCGATGCTGGTCGTCTTGCCCGCGCCGTTCACGCCCGCAATCATCACGACCATGGGGGCCTCGCGGCCCAGCACGAGGCTTTGCTCCAGCGGGCGCAGCAGCTCGACCAGGAGGTCGTGCAGCGCGCGCTTGACCTGTTCGCCTTCCGTCAGACGCTCGGTCTTGACCTTCTTGCGCAGGGCGTCGAGCAGGAACGTGGTGGCTTCCACGCCCGCATCGCTCATCAGCAGCGCGCCTTCGAGTTCTTCGAACAGATTCTCGTCGACCTTCACGCCGACGAAGATGCCGGTAAGGCCGGCGCTCGTCTTCGACAGACCGGCTTTCAGGCGGGTGAGCCACGAACGCTTGGCGGCCGGTGCCGGGGCAGGTGCGGCGACGATTTCGCCGATGGCTTCGCCCTGAGAATCCTTGACGACCACAGGGGCCGGCGCGGGGGCGGGAGGATCGATGGCTTCGGCCGCTTCGATCGGGGCGGCGGCTTGAACCGCCTCAGCCGCCTCAGCCGCTTCGGCCGGTGCCGGTGTAGGCACAGGTTCAGGCGCCCGTGTTTCCGCGATGTGCGGCGTCACGGCGGGTACGGCTTCGACCGGCGCGGCAGGCGTTGGGAAATTAGCCTGAGCCGGCTCGGACGGCGCCGCATTTTCCACGGGCGCCGCTACGGGAGCCACGGGGGCAGCAGGCGTGGGCTCTGCAACGGGCGGCACGGGCTGAGCGGCCGGTGCGGCCTCGACGGCGCGCGTGGCCGGTGTCGGCGCGGCAGGCTGGACCGGCGCCGTTTCCACGGCCGGGGGCGTGCTTGCCTGCGGCGGCTGTGCGGGCGGCGCTGACGGCGCAGAGGGGGCAGCGGGCGACGCGACGGGCGTTTCGGCGTCGGGGGAGGCTTGCGATTCGGTCGGTGCCGGGCTCGTCTCGGCGGCCTTGTTACCGCCCGACTTGAAGCGCTTGAAGAAACTGAACATGGGGTGAAGAACTCGACGTGGGGGCGCGCTATCGGCGTGCGGCTAAGAATTGTCGTGCCATTCGCGTCGCACAAAACGCCCTACAATGGGCGGGTCGTTGTTTCCGACGCGGGAAATGCGACGTATTTTATCAGACGCGAATCGACGTCCATGACGGGCGAAAGGGGATCCATGACGGGAACCATGCGCTGGCGACACGCCTTTGCCGGACTGGCTCTGGCGGGTGTGATGAGCCTGGGCTACGCCGCCGACACCGTTGGCAATGGCGGCAGCAAGACGACGGACAACACTTCGGAATTCACGCTCTCGAACGGCCTGCGGCTGATCGTGCGCGAAGATCACCGGGCACCGACGGTCGCCCACGTGGTCTGGTATCGCGCCGGGTCGCTCGACGAGTTCAATGGCACCACCGGCGTTGCGCACGCGCTCGAACACATGATGTTCAAGGGCACCAAGACCGTCGGTGCGGGCCAGTTCTCGCGACAGGTCGCCGCGCTCGGCGGCCGGGAGAACGCCTTCACCAGCAAGGACTACACCGGGTACTTCGAGCAGACGGAGAAGTCGCGTCTGCCGGAGATGATGCGTCTCGAAGCCGATCGTATGGCCAATCTGACGCTGTCCGCCGACGAGTTCGCCAAAGAGATCCAGGTCGTGATGGAGGAACGCCGTCTTCGCACGGACGACCAGCCGCGCGCGCTGCTCTACGAGCAACTGATGGCCACCGCGCTCGTTGCGAATCCGTACCGTCGCCCGATCGTCGGCTGGATGGACGATCTTCAGCACATGACCGTGCAGGACACCCGCGACTGGTATGAACGCTGGTACGCCCCGAACAACGCCGTGGTCGTCGTGAGCGGGGATGTGGACCCGGCACAGGTCAAGGCGCTCGCGGAAAAGTATTACGGTCCGATCAAGTCGCACACGCTACCCGAGCGTCGGCCGCAGAACGAGCCGGCACAGATCGGGGTGCGTCGTGTGTTCGTGAAGGCGCCCGCGGAGAACCCGAACGTGATGCTCGCGTGGCGCGCACCGCGCCTGAACGATGTCGAGAAGGATGACGACGTCTATGCGCTGCAAGTGCTCTCCGCCGTGCTCGACGGTTACGGCAATGCGCGTCTGACGAGTCGTCTGGTGCGCGAGCAGCGCATTGCGAACGATGTCGGGGCGAGCTATGACGGCGTGGGTCGCGGCCCGCAGTTCTTCATCATGGATGCCACGCCTGCGCAGGGCAAAACCCCCGAGCAGATCGAGAAGGCTTTGCGCGCACAAGTGGCCGACATCGCAGCGCATGGCGTGACGGAAGCCGAACTCAAGCGCGTGAAGGCGCAGGTGATTGCGTCGCAGATCTACAAGCGCGATTCGGTCTTCGGGCAGGCGATGGAAATCGGTCTTAACGAGATGTCGGGGATTTCGTGGCGTCAGATCGACCGCATGCTGGAGAAGGTGAAGGCGGTAACGCCCGCGCAAGTGCAGGCCGTGGCCGGCAAGTACTTCGGCGACGAATCGTTGACGGTAGCGACGCTGGTGCCGCAGCCCATCGACGAGGCGACACGCAAGCGCCGCGCCCAAGGGGCGGAAGACCTGAAGAACATGCGCTGAGAGGGCCACACAATGATGAAAATTTCCGCACTGTTGCGTGCGTTCTCCGTGCCCGCGCGAACGGGATTGACGGCTTCCGTGGCGTCTGTGGCTGCGGGTGCGCTGGTGGGCCTTGTGCCGCTCACGGCGAGTGCCGCGTTGCCGATCCAGAGCTGGATCGCGCCGTCCGGCGCCAAGGTGATGCTCGTGGAGAGCCGCTCCATTCCGATGATCGACCTGAACATCGACTTTGACGCCGGTAGCCGTTACGACCCGCCGGGCAAGTCGGGGCTGGCGTTGCTCACGGCCGGGTTGCTCGACTCGGGCGCTGCGGCCACGGGCGGACGTCCCGCGCTGAGCGAGGCGCAGATTGCCGACCGTTTCGCCGACGTGGGGGCCATGGAGGGAACGAGCGCCGGACGCGACGCCGCGACCATCACCATCCGCACGCTGTCTTCGGCGGCCGAGCGTGATGCCGCCGTGAGTACGCTGGCGCAGTTCCTGCAACATCCCACGTTCCCTGATGCGGTGCTCAAGCGCGAGACCGCACGGCTGTCGTCGGCGATTGCCGAAGCGGACACGAAGCCGGAAGCCATCGCCGAGAAGGCGTTCCGCAGCGCGATCTATGGCAGCCATCCGTACGGCGTGACGCCGACGGTCGCCAGCGTGAACGCAGTCAAGCGTGACGATCTGCTGCGCTTCTATCGCGACATGTACAGCCCGAAGCGGGCCGTCGTCTCCATCGTCGGGGACATCGATCGTGCGCAGGCGGAGAAGCTCGTCGCGCAACTGACCGATGCGATGCCTGCCGGCGTCGTGCCGCCGAAGATGCCGCCGGTCGCCGCATTGCGCAGTGCTGTGCAGATCGACTTGCCGCATCCGGCCGAGCAGGCCCATATTGCGACGGGACAGGCGTCGATGGCGCGCAGCGACCCCGACTACTTCCCGTTGCTCGTGGGGAATTACGTGCTGGGCGGTGGCGGGTTCGTGTCGCGTCTGACGGCCGAAGTGCGAGAAAAGCGCGGTCTGACGTATGGCGTGTCGAGCGGGTTCGTTCCGCAGTTGCAGGAAGGGCCGTTCGAGATCAACTTGCAGACGCGTCGCGAGCAGGCGCCGGAAGCCCTCAAAGTCGTGCGTGAGACGCTGGCCGAGTTCGTGCAGAACGGACCGACCGACGAGGAGATGAAGGCCGCGAAGGACAACCTGACCAACGGGTTCCCGCTGCGACTCGACAGCAACCGCAAGCTGTTGGCGAACGTGGCGGCCATCGGCTTCTACAACCTGCCGCTGGACTATCTCGATACGTGGACGAGCAAGGTCGAGGCCGTGACTGCTGCGCAGGTGAAGGAAGCCTTCGCACGTCACGTGCAGCCGGATCGTCTTGCGACTGTCGTGGTGGGGCCGAGCAATGTCTTCGGCGCGGCGAGCGCCGGTGCTGCCGCACCGAGCGCTACGCCCGTCGCGAACAAGGCGGCGAAGTGACCAGGTCAGTGAGCCGCTAAGTGAGCCGCTAAATGAGCAGGTGAGGATGACGCGCGGTTGCAGGCGATCGCGCGCCATCGCTCCCGGTCGCTCCCCGATGGTTTCCTCATTGCTCCCCTCATCGAAGAATCCGCCGCCGCAGCAATACCAGCGCCACCGCGAAGCCGACCACGGCGTAGATCGCCAGGGCACCGGCGTGCAGCCACGGCTGGTCGATGGCGCGTCCGAGCATTGCAGGGCGAATCAGCGCCACGGCGTGCGCGAGCGGCAGCCACTCGGTGATGTGACGTGCTGCGGCCGGCAGTTGCGACAAGGGGAAGAACACGCCCGAGAGCAGCAGCATCGGTGTCATCACGAGCGTTTGATAGAAC
This sequence comes from Pandoraea sp. LA3, assembly GCF_022696215.1. NCBI lineage: Bacteria > Pseudomonadati > Pseudomonadota > Betaproteobacteria > Burkholderiales > Burkholderiaceae > Pandoraea > Pandoraea sp. LA3. The sequence goes on from NZ_PTPY01000036.1 coordinate 812,935, forward strand.
ATGAAGAAATCGTAGCTTGGCGCGAGTGCCGTCATCACCATCGCCAGACTGGCGAACGCCAGACCGGCCAGCAGCACTGCGGGCAGTACGACCGCCAGACTCTCGACGCGCGCATAGCCGAGCACACTCGCCACGAACAGAATCGCCACGCCCGAGAGTACCGCCTTGCTCGCCGCCCAGACCACCTCGCCGAGCACAACGTCGCCGAGCGTGAGCGGCGTGTGCATCAGGGCTTCCCAGGTGCGCTGCACGTGCATGCGCGAGAAGCCCGAATACATCGACTCGAAGCTCGCGGAAAACATCACGCTGGACCCCACGGTGCCTGCGGCCAGAAACGCGATGTACGACGTGCCGTCGACGTCGCCGACCATCATGCCCAGCCCGAACCCCAGCCCGAACAGATAGATCATGGGGTCCGCCAGATTGCCGAACATCGAGGCAATGGCGAGCTTGCGCCAGACGAGGAAGTTACGCCGCCACACGCCCATCCAGGGCGTAACGCCCGGCAGATAGCGCGGTGCGTCGGGCCGCATGCCGCGTGGTGCTGTCGTGCGCGGCGGCGCTTCGGTCGAGGTCATGGCCGACGTATCGGGGCTCGCCGTGGTCTCGCGTCGATCGTGCTCAGTCATCGCGCATCTCCCGTCCGGTGAGCTTGAGGAAGACGTCTTCCAGATTGGCGTGACGGTGCAGATAACGAACGCCGGGCTGGTCGCGTAACGCGTTCACGACAGGCGTGGCGTCGCGAACGTAGCAGAAGTGCGTCTCGCCGCTGGTTTCGATGCGCTCGGCGAACGGCGCCAGGCTTGCGAGCAGCGGCTGCGGCACATCGCCGAACACTTCCACGACATCGCAACCGATCTCGCGCGCGACCAGTTCCGGTGGCGTGCCTTCGGCGATCTTACGTCCGGCATCGATGACACAGAGCCGGTGGCACAGGCGCTCGGCTTCCTCCATGAAATGTGTCGTCAGCAGAATCGTCTTGCCCTCGTTCATCAGCGATTTGAGCCGCTCCCAGATCAGATGGCGGGCTTGCGGATCGAGCCCGGTGGTCGGCTCGTCGAGCACCAGCACATCGGGGTTGTTGATGAGGGCGCGGGCCAATGTGAGGCGTCGCTTCATGCCGCCCGAGAGTTGTCCCACGCGGGCATCGGCCTTCGATTCGAGGCGCGCGAAGGCCAGCAGCGCGGGGACGCGCTCCTTGATGTCGGCAGAGGAGAGTCCGAAATAGCGTCCGAAGACGGCCAGATTCTCGCGTACGGTGAAGTCGGGGTCGAGATTGTCGAACTGGGGGACGACACCGACGCGCCGGCGGGCTTGCGGTGCCTGTTGCGGCACGGGTAGGCCGCCGAGACGGATCTCGCCGCTGTCGGGCGTGACCAGCCCGAGCAACATACGTAACGTGGTGGTCTTGCCTGCGCCGTTCGGTCCCAGCAGGCCGAAGCATTCGCCGGGCGCGACACGCAGCGACAGGTGATCGACCACGGGGCGGCCGTCATAGGCCTTGCATAGCTCGGTTACCTCGATGGCGGCATCGGTCATGGTGGGGCGGGCTGTCTCCTGCGATGTGGTATGTTTCGCCTCAACAATGTAGCGTGAATTGCCATGATTTTGGATTTTCAGCGTGCGCAACGACGCGCGCGTCCCCATTTTTCCGCCGTCTGTGGCGTGTCCGATTCCGCTGATCCGGCGGTATTGCGGAGTCCGGCATGAAGTCCGGTCCGGGTAACGTCGCACGCGGCGCGCCGCAACAGGTCCGCATCATCGGCGGCCAGTGGAAGCGCACGCCGCTCCCGGTGCCGTCAGGCGACGGCCTGCGCCCCACGCCCGACCGCGTGCGTGAGACGCTGTTCAACTGGCTCGGGCAGGACCTGACGGGCATGCAATGTCTGGATGCCTTCGCGGGCAGCGGAGCGCTCGGCTTCGAAGCCGCATCGCGCGGCGCGCAGCGCGTGTTGATGGTCGAGGCCGCCGCGCCCGCCGTTCGTCAACTGCGTGCCAATCAGGCGAAGCTCGGGGCGAATCAGATCGAGATCGTGCAGGCCGACGCGAGGCGTCTGATAACCACACTCTCGCCCGGGGTTTTCGATGTGGTTTTTCTGGATCCGCCCTTCGCGAGTGGCTGGCTGAACGATCTGCTTGCGCCTGCTGCGCGCCTGCTGACGCCGAACGGTGTGATCTACGCCGAATCCGACATCCCGCTCGAAGACGATGCGCTCGCCGCGCTCGATCTCTCATGCGTGCGCCGCGCGAAAGCCGGAGCGGTGCATTATCATTTGCTTGAATCGATTCCGAAAACCTAGAGACCACAATGAACAAGTACGCAGTATCGGTCCCCAGCCGCGAGGAGACGTTGGCATGGTAGTGGCGATCTATCCGGGGACGTTCGACCCGTTGACCCGAGGACACGAGGATCTGGTCCGCCGTGCGGCGGGCATTTTCGACAAGCTCGTGGTCGGGGTGGCCGATAGCCGAAACAAGAAACCGTTCTTCACGCTGGAAGAGCGCATCGACATCGCGCGTGAAGTGCTGGGGCACTATCCCAACGTGAGCGTCGAAGGGTTTTCCGGCTTGCTGAAGGACTTCGTGCGCAAGCATCAGGCGCGCGTGATCGTGCGCGGTCTGCGCGCCGTTTCCGACTTCGAGTACGAGTTTCAGATGGCGGGCATGAACCGCTACCTGCTGCCCGACGTCGAGACGATGTTCATGACGCCGTCCGATCAATACCAGTTCATCTCGGGCACGATCGTGCGCGAGATTGCCCAACTGGGCGGCGACGTCAGCAAGTTCGTCTTCCCTTCGGTCGAGAAGTGGCTGGTCACGAAGGTCGGCGATATGGCAGCGAAGCCCTGATCCCACGTCGTTCGCCATGCGTCGTTCGTTGCGACGCAAGGACAAAACCCCGCAGCGTGTTGCCACATTGCGGGGTTTTTTGTTGCGCGCGCGTTTAAGCGCAATTACTTAAGTTCGATTACCTAACGCGTTGCGAGCGTCGCAAGCATCAGAAGCCCGTCGGCAACGGTGCCTGCATCCATTTGACCGACATGGCGTTCAGACGACCATCTGCCTTCGCCTTGTCGATGATCGCGTTCAGCTTCGCCACCATTGCCGTCTCTCCCTTGCCGACGCCGATGTAGCAGGGCGTTTCCTCGACCGGGAATTTCAGATCGAAGGCGCGCTGCTTGCTCTTCTCGCGCACGGCGTTCGCGACGATGTTGCCCAGCGTGACCAGTTGCACCTGACCGGCCAGATACGACGCCGCCGTAGCGTTGTTGTCCTCATAGCGCTTGATGCTGGCGCTTTGCGGCGCAACGGCCGTGAGCGCCAGATCCTCGGTCGAGCCACGCGTCACGGCGATGGTCTTGTTCGCGAGGTCGGCGGATGTCTTGATGACGATGTCCAGCGGGCCGTACACGCTCTTGGGGAACGGCGCGTAAGCCTTCGTGAAATCGATGGCCTTCTCACGCTCGGCATTCTTCCCGAGCGACGAAATGACGACGTCGACCTTGCCGGTGGTCAGATACGCGATCCGGTTCGTGCTGATGACCGGCACGAGTTCGACTTTCGCACCGATCTCCTTGCCGATCAGCTCTGCCATGTCGATGTCGTAGCCGTGAACCTTGAGGTCCGTACCGATCGCGCCGAACGGCGGGAAATCCTGCGGGATGGCAATGCGGATGACGCCGGTCTTCGCGATGGTTTGCAACACGTCGGCATGGGCGACGCCCACCAGACTTCCCAGCGACGCAACGACCACCGCTTGCAGCATCCGGCGACGGCCGGCTTGATGAAGGAACGCACGCATCGATCAAACTCCTTGGCTAAGGCAACAACGAAAAACGAAAAGGGGGCTTGCGTTCCCAAGTGGGGCGCAGACAATTCCGGTCGTACTGGTACGACCAGTTGCGTCGAATACAAAGCACTAAACGTGCCAGCCGGTTGGACACGTCGGGCGAACGCCCGCCGTAAGAGGACGGTCGGCGAGTCGCGGCAGGAAAGCAGGCGCAGAGCGCGCCGGTTGGGAGGAGGCGGCTGGAGGAGGTCGGACGCGATAAGGGGCAAGGGAGCGCTGCGCTGGATTGACGATGCCGGACGTAAGCGCTGCACGAAGCCGCGCGCTTCATGCACCAAGACGAACCGTGCGAGAACGAACCGGTGCATGGATACTGTAACAACGGTCGATGTGGATTTGCCTTGCGCGCGTATCAGCCCGCGCGCCGGAGTGTCCCCCATGCCGACCGCGCGCCACGGACCACGCGTTGCGTTCCACGCGCTCGGATCACGGCTTGTGCGGAATCTTGCGCCCCTTCGCCTCGGCCGATGTCAGTTCGCGCCGGTCCATGACGTAGTCGGTGGCGCCAGCGAGACGTTCCACGACCAGATCGATGAAAGCTCGCACGCGCGTCGGTTGCGCCGTGCGGCTCCCGTAATAGACATGTACGCCCATATGGTCGGTGACGTGTTCGGTGAGAATGGGGACCAGTCGTCCAGCGCGAATCAATGGCGTTGCCGACAGACCCGACAGCAGTCCGATCACCTGCCCCGAGAGGACCGCTTCGGTTTCGAGTTGCGCATCGTTGGTCGACAACGAGGGCGAGACATCTAGCGAGACGACTTCGCCCCGAACCTTCAGCAGCCAGGGCAGCACGCGACCGCTACCGGGGTGCCGGAACACGCTGCATCGATGCGCGCCTAACTGCTCGATCGAATTTGGTGCGCCATGTCTCGCGATATAGGCCGGCGCAGCACAGGCGATCAATTGCATGTCGAACAGGCGCCGGACAGCGACACCATCTTCCGGGGCAGAGCCGATCCGGAAGCCGACATCCACGCGATCCTCTACCCAGTTGCCGATTCGGTCATCAAGTTTGACGTCCGGTTGGATGCCGGGATGGCGCAGGCAAAAGGCATCGATCAGTGGCCAGAGCACCGGCACAAACGAGTATTTGGGCGCAACGATACGCAGCGGCCCGGCAATCTCGTCTTTCGCCGTACGAACCCGATTGACGACGCGCTCCAATGCCGCGAGTGCCGGTTGTGCCGCTTCGAGAAACTCCTGTCCCTCGTGCGTGAGTGCGATGCTCCGCGTTGTCCGATGCAACAGCCGCACGCCCAGCCGCAGCTCGAATGCGGCAAGTGCCTGACTCGCGGCCTGCGGACTGACCCCCTGCGCGGCCGCCGCGCGACGAATGCTGCCAAGCTCGATGGCCTTTGCAAAGGTCTCGATCGCACGAAAGTCGATGGTGTTCATCTGACGCTCCTGAGGGTGATTGCGCGCCAGTATCAATCTGAACTTGCTACCGAATCAATAGATAGGTATCTAGTGAATTGATAATGCCATTTCTACAATGGGTTCTCACAACGTCAGGAGAACCTCATGAACCCCAACATTCAGGGCAAGATCGTCGTTATCACGGGCGCCAGCAGTGGCCTCGGCGAAGCCGCCGCCCGGCTGCTGAGCGCCAGCGGCGCGCATGTCGTGCTCGGCGCGCGTCGACTGGACCGTCTCGGGGTACTGGTGGACGAGTTGAACCGTACCGAGCATCGCGCGATTGCTGTCGCTACGGACGTCACCGTGCGAAGCGACGTCGCGCGTCTCGTCGATACGGCCGTCGAAACCTTCGGTCGCATCGACGTCATGCTGAACAACGCAGGGCTCATGCCGCTCGCACCGCTCGCGCGTCTGAACGTCGACGATTGGGATCGCATGGTCGACGTGAACCTCAAAGGGGTGATGTACGGTATCGCGGCGGCGCTGCCCCATATGCAGCGTCAGATGTCCGGACATTTCGTGAACGTGTCGTCCGTGGCCGGCCACAAAGTCATGAACAACGGTACCGTGTACAGCGCCACGAAGCATGCTGTACGAGCACTGTCCGAAGGATTGCGGCAAGAGACAAAACCGTGGAATCTCCGGACGACCGTCGTATCCCCGGGTGCCGTCGATAGCGAACTGAAAGACAGCGTCACCGAGTCCGATATTCGGCAAGGCATGCACGACTTCTACCGGGCTACCGCGATTCCGGCCGATTCGTTCGCTCGGGCTGTCGCGTTCGCGATCGCACAGCCCGACGATATGGACGTGAACGAAATTCTCTTTCGTCCGACCCGGCAAGTGCCCTGACACAGGTTCGCCATGCGGGTGGCCTCGCCCGTCACATCCTGTAGCTCAGCGTCACCATGACGTTGCGCGGCTCGCCATAGAGCGCCTGATTGTAGAAGCCCGTCATCGTGTAATAGCGCTTGTCGAAGAGGTTGTTGACGTTGATGGCTACGCTCGCGTTCGATGTCACGTCGTAGCGGGCCATCAGCGATGCGATGGCGTATGCACCCTGTCCGACCTGCACCGGTCCGTTGGGACCGAGTGCCGATTGCGAGAAGCGGCTCTGCCAGTTCACGCCACCGCCCACGGTCAGGCGGTGCCACGCGCCCGGCAGGCGGTAGGTCGTGAACAGGCGTACCGTCGCACGCGGAATCTGGCTGTTGAGTCGCGATCCGTCTCCATTCGATGCCGTGAATTGCGACGCCCCGGCATACACGTTCCATCCGGGAAGCCACTCGCCCTGGATGTCCAGTTCGATGCCTTTCGAGCGCGTGTCGCTTGCCGCGTAGTAAGCGAGTGAGCCGTCGGGCAGGTAGTGGCCGGTGTCGGTCTGTGCAACGTTATCGAGCCACGCGTCGAAGAGCGCCACCGACGCGTTCAGACGACCGTCGAGAAACGCCCCTTTCAGGCCGATCTCGGCGTTCTTGCCCGAGGTCGGCGCGAGTACGTTGCCGTTTCGGTCGCGGTAGGTCTGTGGATTGAAGATCGTCGTATAGCTGGCGTATGCGGAGTAGGTGTCGTCAATGTCGTAGACCACGCCCGCGTACGGCAGGAACTTGGCCGTCTGCTTGAAATGGAATGTTCCCTGATCAACTTCGTAGTTGCTCAGACGTGCACCCACGATCAACTTCAGCGGTGTGGCAAGGTTCCATCGCACGGCCCCGTAAGCGCCGCTCTGCTTCACGTGGGTCTTGGTGAGTGCGTAAGGTGTCGAGGCCCAGTCGGGCTCGGGGTACGCGCCGGTCCACCGATAAAAGTCACCGATCGACGTCGGCGTGAAGACGAAGCCCGTCTCGCGGTCATCGGCCTTCTGGTCGGACATCATCGCGCCGAAGGTCAGTTCATGACGTCGTCCCAGCAGCGTGAACGGGCCGGTGGCCATGACGTCGAAACTGTTCTGTCATGGTTGGTCTTCAAAAATGGAAAAAGCCTGATACGCAGGGCGAGTGACGTATCAGGCTTTCCAAGGGCTCTTTCGAGCCGTAGTCTTAGGAGGAGAAAATGCGTTGCAACCTCGCCCGCTGCATTTCTATTTATGCGGCGGCGGCAGCCTTGCGAAAGCTCTCAAAGCTCTTCTTTCCGTTGCGGACAATATTCACCGTAGTGTCTTGCGAGAGCTTCTTCCCGCCTCGCTTCGCAATCTCAATGGCAATGAGTCCGAGCAAGTAGGTTTGCAGACCTGCCGTCCCTGCGCCCAATGCGGAGACGAGCAACGGAGCGCCAGTAAATGCAGCCCCCCAACTAAGCAAGCGTGCCGCCTCGACAAAAACCTGACGACCAATCATGTTGACGGTTCCGAGGGTGCCGAACGATGCAGCAATCGTCTGCAAGCTGATTTCGAGTCCATAGATGGACGCGATGTGGTTGATCATCAGGGTGTTCTCGGCAATGATCGCGACCGACACTGCAGGCACAGGTACGGCTCCCGTCGCGCAAGCAGCCAGCACATACTTCGTCATGACAGCCTGTGCTTGTTGTTCGATATCTTCGTTTGTGGACATCTTCGCTTCCTTCGTGATCAATATGGTCTGACATCTTGGACATGGGTGTCGGCTATCGCACCGGCAGATGAAATTTACTGCAAATGTGTATTGTATGCAAATGTGCGTTTTATGAATATTGGTATTTGGCGCAAAATTCCAGTATGATTCTCGAATGTGTATGGTCGAGGCTTGCTATGTCTGAAATGAAAACGGTGACTACATACGGCGCGATTCTGGGTGCCGTGCTGGCGCAGATTAGATCGGCTGCGGGGTTGAAGCAAAGCGATCTTGCCGAGGCCGCCGGTGTTGGCCCTTCGACTTGGTCGCGTATCGAAAAGGGCGAAAGCTCGCTATCGACAGACCAATTGAAGTTGGCCTCTGACAAGTTGGGTATTTCCCCATCCAAGATTCTGGAGATGGTTGACGTAGCGGAGAAGGCTGCTGCTGAGAAGGGGGTGAAGCGCGAGCCTGTTGGCGATGCGCAATGGACTGCGGCTGCTAGTGCGATTGCGCTTGGATTAATGCCAGTGGTGGGTCCCATGCTGGGCGGCATCATTGGAGCCGCCCTGAAGTATCAGCTTGATAAGGTGAAGAAGTAGCCGGATTTCAGGCGTAATTTGGGCCACAAGACCAGGTTCACGGCGTACTTCTATGAGTTTGTTTTCGCTGCGCTGTCGCTTGCTGCAACAAACTGCTCTGCTGCGTCTTCGTTTCTGGCGAAACTCAGCTACTTGCATCGCGTGCTTGCAGAACAACATATCTGGGCAAACAGCATTTAGTTCGTAAGCAACGGCGCTGCGTAGCAAGCAGGTGCGAGAACTAAATGCCCCTGAGCTGCGTAGTAGCTCAGGTGTCGGGTTATGTGTTTGTGTGTAAGGGGCAGCATCCAGAATTTTTAGTAAAGGCTTCGCAAAACCCTCTTCCGCCATGGAAATTGGTTTTACTTGTGGCCCTGAGACACCCTCTTCTAACGTTATCTGGGAAGATCAACCCATCTGTACCGCTATAGCAATACCAGCAAGTAAGCTGCAACGTTCACGCCTCTTACCCCTTCTTCGCCCCTAGCCGTTTGTCCCGAGTCGCTATAGAACCTCGGACAGCCATGCAACGCTTGCGCGTTGCGGTGGTACTGTATCTACGTATGTCTAGACATCTCCCACCATGACCGACCAGTACGTGTGCACCGGCCTTACCGCTCTTTGTAGTTTTGTTTGTGGAATGGGTGAAACCCGCAAAGCCGTCTGGTCAAGATGACCTGCCCCCTTCAATAGGGCCAATGGGCTTCTAGCAAAGTCCCTTTAAACCTGCTCCTGGAAAGCGGCAGGAGCATCCGCGGTTGCTCGATGTTTCGCCGCAAACTCTGACGGCGCAAGGTAGTTCAGTGCGCTGTGCGGCCTTTGCTCGTTGTAGTCCTGACGCCATGCCGCGATGACAGCCCGAGCGTGCG